>CANJZQ010000030.1 GCA_947479535.1 Oligoflexales bacterium
CATGAAAGCTCTGCCGAGGAGCTCCAACGTCGTTTCCTGTGGGGCAACGTGGGCCAGGGGCACGGGTAATTTACTGCGGGCCGCGGCGATGTCTTGAAGGATTGATTGGACCACCTCTGCAGATGGGCCGCGAAGGGCTTCGCTCAGGTCTTCGACATGAACGGCGTCATAAAGGGACCAGTTTTTCTCGCCATTCAGATCGACTTCTGGGCCCGCGCCCGAAAGCTCGTGAACGAAAGTCCCGTCGACAAAAACAAGATTAAGGCCAGCCGGGTCAAGTAATTCGCGAAGGCGGTTGCCAGCCTCGTCGGAAAGAAATTCCCACGGGGATTCCGGCGCAAAGGTTGCGGTCAGTCCTGCCAAGGGGCGCAGGCTCGTGTAGCGATATGATTCATGGCGCGTCGTCGGAAGTCCTGCCGCGACAGCTTTTTGCCAGGCGTCTTCTTGAATGTCCTTCAGCCACGCCGGTGCGGCCACCCGTGGCGGTTCGGCGCGGCGGTTCTTCAGCGAATCCAGAAAAGAAGCAGCCGTTGTCATCCCTGTAAACTCCCGCCGGCAGAAGTTTCCTGAGACGTTTGGTGCTCTTTGATCAGCGCGTCGTAGCCCTGTTCTTCAATTTGCAGCGCGAGGGACTTGTCGCCTGACTTGATGATCTGGCCTTTGTAAAGGACATGAACCCGATCCGGGACAATATAATTCAAGATGCGCTGGTAGTGAGTGATCAGAACCACCGCGTTGTTTTTGGTCCGTAGTTTATTAACGCCGTCGGATACGATGCGCAGGCTGTCGACATCCAGGCCGGAATCAGTTTCGTCCAGGATCGCCAGGCGCGGCGACAACACTGCCATCTGTAAAATCTCGTTACGTTTCTTTTCGCCGCCAGAAAAATCAACGTTGACGGCGCGCGAGATGAACGCCTCGCTCATGCCCAGGAATTTCAATTTCATCTTTAGGAAATCGTCAAACTCAAGGGGGTCCATTTCATCGGCGCCTTGATGCTTGCAAATTTCATTGAATGCCGCGCGCAAAAATTCAGCGTTGGAAACGCCAGGAATCTCCACAGGATATTGATAGGCCAGGAAAACGCCGTTGCGGGCTCTTTCTTCGGGCAACATTTCGAGCAGGTTTTTCTGGCGGAAGTTTACTTCCAGATCGACCGTTCCGTCCGTGACTTCATAATCAGGATGACCGGCCAGGATTTTGCTGAGGGTGCTTTTGCCGGATCCGTTTGGCCCCATGATGGCGTGGACTTCACCGGCATTGATCGTGAGGTCAAGCCCTCGGATGATCTGCTTGTCCGAGTCAGCCACTTTGGCTTTAAGGCCTTTGACCGTCAGGATCGTATCTGCATTCGAGTTTTGCGACGCCGGGGTTTTCATGGTCGAGGTTTGCATTGCGTTAGCCCACACTTCCTTCGAGTTTCATTTCAAGGAGGCGAACAGCCTCCACGGAAAATTCCAATGGCAATTCTTTGAAGACTTCCTTGCAGAAACCATTAAGGAGAAGGCTGATGGCGCCCTCCTCATTGATTCCGCGGGACTTTAAATAAAAAATTTGTTCTGAACTGATTTTCGATGTGGTCGCTTCATGCTCCACGGTGGCCGTCTTGTTTTTGACTTCGATGTAGGGAAACGTGTTGGCAGAACACTGGTCCCCGACCAGCAGGGAGTCGCACTGGGAATGGTTTCGCGCCCCTTCCGCCGAAGGCATGATCTTGACTTGGCCGCGGTAGCTGTTGATCGACTGGTCCGCAGAAATACCCTTTGAAACGATCCGGCTGCGGGTATTGCGGCCGATGTGAACCATCTTTGTTCCCGTATCGGCCTGCATTTTGTTGTTGGTCAGGGCGACCGAGTAAAACTCGCCAATCGAATGATCGCCCTTGAGGATCACGCTCGGATATTTCCAGGTGATCGCAGATCCAGTTTCGACCTGCGTCCACGAGATTTTTGAATGGTGTCCGGTGCAGATGCCTCGTTTGGTGACGAAGTTGTAGATTCCACCCTTGCCCTCTTTGTCGCCGGCATACCAGTTTTGCACGGTAGAATATTTAATCTCTGCGTTGTCCAGTGCCACAAGTTCCACCACAGCAGCGTGGAGTTGGTTCTCATCCCTCATTGGTGCCGTGCAGCCTTCGAGATAACTGACATGGCTGCCCTCGTCGGCGATGATGAGCGTGCGTTCAAACTGTCCCGTTTCCGCAGCATTGATCCGGAAGTAGGTGGACAGCTCCAAGGGGCAGCGGACCCCTTTTGGAATGTAAACAAACGAGCCGTCGGTGAAGACAGCAGAGTTCAAGGCTGCAAAGTAGTTGTCCTTGTATGGGACAACCGTGCCCATGTATTTTTTGACGAGTTCGGGATGCTCGCGAATGGCTTCGGAAATCGAGCAAAACATGACGCCGTGCTCTTTTAGGACATCCTGATGGGTTGTGCCCACCGAGACGCTGTCGAACACGGCATCGACGGCAACGCCCGTCAGACGCTTTTGTTCCGTAAGGGGAATGCCAAGGCGATTGAAGGTATCAAGGATTTCCTTGTCGACTTCGTCAAGGCTCTTGGGACCTTCGCCGCGCTTTTTCGGGGCGGAGTAGTAACGCAGGTTTTGGTAGTCGATCTCATTGTAGGCGACATGGGCCCATTTTGGTTCAGTCATCGTCTGCCAATGGCGGAATGCCTTCAGCCGGAACTCCAAGACGAAGTCTGGTTCGTTTTTGATGGCAGAAAGGCGACGGATAATTCCTTCGTCCAACCCTTTGGGAAATTCCTCGACTTCCACATCGGTCACAAAGCCATATTTGTATTCGCGGTCCGTCAATTGGACATCGTTGGACGTCAGCTCTGGCTTCGGTGGCTGGGGTGTTGATTTCGGTTCAGTCATGGTTCTTAGCCTCCCCGGCATTCGCGGATGCCGCCGGCAGGGCACATCCGGTGTTCGTCGGCCCACCTGAAGGTCGCATCTGCCAATGTCATTTTCATCAGTGGTGCACGCATCGATTCAAAGATTTCGGTCCAGGGTCCACGGGTGATGCAGGAGTTTTCGAAGCCGCAAGGGTCACCGTGGGCGACGCATTCGACGGGAAATATGCTGTCCTCAACGGAGGCAAAGACGTCCCATAAGGTTATGGACTCGGCGTTACGCCCCAGACGGTACCCACCGGACCGCCCACGCACGCTGTCAACGAGGCTGGCACCCCGCAGGCGCATCATGATCTGATCCAGATATTCGGTCGGAATGCCCTGGCGGCGGGCGATGTCATTTCTGCGGATGATGGCGGCCAGAGGGGGAGTGCCGGTTTCAAAACCGATCTCAGACGACGGTAAAGCCGGGTTTGGAACCGGGCTGTGATGGGCTAAATCCATCATGATTTTGAGGGCATAGCGGCTTTTGGATGTGATGTTCACGGGCTTCCGCTCGTCTCCTGGTTCGGCTGTTGTTTACTAATTGGCTCAACATTTGTCATCAAGAAGTCTTTCGTCTGACAAATCTCGATTAAAAATAGGGTTGCACCAGCCTTTAGCCTGCAGCTAATCTCCCGGAAACTCTTGAAATCTTCAAGAAATGGGGGCGCTACTGTGGCTTTGAATCAACCGGGTCGTATCGTTGCAATCGGGACCAGTGTTTTCCTTGTTTTGGCAGCATCGCCCACCTTCGGTGCCGGGCCTGCATGGCGCGGAAAAATCCACCCGTTCCACGCCGAAGAAGCCCCGGCCCCGGCATCTGACGCCTCCCAGCCTGTCGCCAAATCTCTCATCAATGATGCCCCGGCAACGGTGAAGTCGGGCGCTGAAACAACTTTCCTGACTGGGACCCGCCAGCTGACTTTTGCTGGTGCCAGATCCGGCGAGGGGTACTTCAGCCAAGACGGTTCAATGATGATTTTCCAGAGCGAACGGGAAGCCGAGAATCCGTTTTATCAGATTTACCTGCTGGACTTGGCCACCGGGACGAGCAAGCGGATGTCGCCCGGAACCGGGCGGACAACTTGCGCATGGATTCATCCTTCGAAAACGAAAGTCCTGTTTGCGTCCAGCCATCTTGATCCCGAGGCCAAAGCCAAGCAAGAACAGGAATTCGAACGGCGCCGGACTGGGGCTCAAGGCAGCTATGCTTGGGATTTCGACGATCAATATGACATTTTCGAAACCGACACGAACGGACGCAATATGCGTCAATTGACCTCAGAGCATGGTTACGATGCCGAAGCCAGTTGGTCCCCGGACGGCCAGAGGATTGCGTTTGCCAGCAATCGCACTGGATTTACGGATGATCTGACGGATGAGCAGCGCGCGGCATTCGAAAAAAATCCGTCGGGCTGGATGGACATTTACATGATGAACGCCGATGGCACGGGTATTGTTCGTTTGACGAGCGAAGCCGGCTACGACGGTGGCCCATTTTTTTCCACTGATGGCCAGAAAATCACGTGGCGTCATTTCAGCGAAGATGGATCAACGGCTGAAATTTGGACGATGAATGTGGACGGCACGGACAAACGTCAGTTGTCGCGCCTTGGGAAAATGTCGTGGGCACCATACTTTCACCCGACCGGCGATTATTTGATTTTCGCTTCCAATTTGGAAGGCCACCGCAACTTTGAACTTTACGTGGTCGATGCGGCCGGCCAACACGAGCCAGTCCGCGTGACGTGGACCGACGGTTTTGATGGCTTGCCGGTATTCACTCCGGATGGCGAACACCTTTCATGGACGTCCAACCGGACGGCAGAAAAAGTTTCTCAGATCTTTATCTCGGAATGGAACGATGCAGCAGCCCGGGCCGCGTTGAACTTGCCCGTGCGCAAACCAAAGCTGGCCGGGTTCAGCAAAGAGATAACCGAAGCAGACCTGCGCGCCCACGTGAAGTATTTGAGTTCTCCTGCCCTCGATGGTCGCCTGACTGGAACACCGGGTGAGACGCTTGCCACGGAATACGGTGCAGAAGTTTTTGCACGCCTTGGACTTGAACCGGCTGGTGACCACGGAACCTACTTTCAAAGTTTTGAATTTACGGCAGGGGTGAAGGCCGGTGCTGAGAACCGATTGTCAGCCGGTGCAACAGCCCTTGAGATGAATCGCGACTGGCGTCCGCTTGCATTTTCTTCGGATGCGACCTTGGAAAATGAAACGGTGGTTTTTGCTGGCTACGGAATCGTGGCTCCGGCTGCGGCGTCTGGAAATGGCAACCTCAGCGATCCGAATGGTGAGGCGTACGATTCGTTTGCTCATCTGGATGTCAAAGACAAATGGGTCCTCGCCTTTCGCTTTGTGCCAGAAAATTTGAGTGTCCCGCGCAAACAGTACTTGAACCAGTTTGCCAGCATGCGCCAAAAGGCCATGTATGCCAGGGACCGCGGCGCAAAGGGCATCATCTTTGTTCATGGGCCGAATTCTGGCGTTACCGATCAACTGATCAACCTTCGGATGGACGCTTCGGCTGCAGCGATGAGCTTGGGCGGGATCTCGTTGACGGATGATGCGGCCCAGGGTCTTTTTGCGGGATCTGATAAAAATCTCAAGTCTTTGCAGGATGCCCTTGATGGTGGCGAGCTCAGTCAAGGGTTTGACTTGCCCGTGAAGATCAGCGGGATAACGCAAGTGCTGCAAGAAAAGCGCACGGGACGCAATGTTTTGGCGCGCCTTAAGGCCGCCAATTATCCATGCCGTGCCCCGGTGACGGGCAGTGTTTTAATCGGTGCTCACGTTGACCACTTGGGCAGCGAAGCCGGCAAGGGAATCTTTTCAGGGGCCGACGACAATGCATCTGGTGTCGCATCGGTTTTGGAGATCGCACAAAATGTCGTGACGATGGATCAGACGCAACGCGGCGAACTCGGACGCGATATTATTTTTGCGCTTTGGTCCGGAGAAGAGCTTGGTTTGATTGGTTCGTCGCATTTCACCAAAGACTTGGCAGCGCGCAGCGGCGGGACGATTTATCCTGCTCTGTCCGCAGCCTTGAACCTCGATATGGTTGGCCGCCTGCGCGAATCAGTGACCATGCAGTCGGTTGCTGCGAGTTCCCGTTGGCCCGGCCTGATCGAGCAGACCAGCATGCGTCATGATCTGCGAGTCGTTGTTCAGGCGGATCCTTATTTGCCGACCGACTCGACATCGTTCTACGTTCAGGGTGTTCCCACTTTGAATGCCTTCACGGGATCCCACGACGACTACCACACACCCCGCGATACCTTTGAAAAACTAAACTACGATGGCATGCGTCGCATTGCCGGAGTGATGGGGGACGTTCTGCTTGATGTGGCCCAGGATTCCGGTGCACCGCCCTTCAACCGAGTGAAGGACCCAAATTCCGGCGGCGGCGTTGGCGGTGGTTTTAAGGCCTATTTGGGTACGGTTCCCGATTATGGCAATACGGTTGTCAAGGGTGTGCTGCTGTCTGGTGTGAAGGCTGACAGCCCGGCGGAGAAGGCAGGCCTCAAGGGCGGTGACATCATCGTGTCCCTTGGCGGGCAGAAGATTGAAAATATTTATGACTACACCGCCGTACTCGGTGTCTTGAAAATTGGTGAGCCGGTAGAAATTGAGATCTTGCGCGGATCCGACCGTCTCAAGTTTTCGGTGACGCCTGCGTCAAGGGGCTGATTTAGCCGTAGTCAGGTGGCGTTTTTTTTCAACGACAGGGTCAAGACAAACCGGGCAACTGGCTGATCGCCAGATTTGTCCGGACATGTCGCCGTGATGGTTACTGGCAGGTTCTGCCGGTCCTTTGACTGGATCGTGCGATTGACCAGTTCGCGAACGGCAGGGCCGTCGTTGCACGTGAATAAAACGTCGCCTTCTGGACGCTTTAAAAACTCGCCTTTGATGTCCTTGAAGACAAACGAGACGTCGACTCCCATTTCTCGCAGCATCATGATGGCAAGCATTCCACCGGCTATATCCGCACCGATCGCCAGCGTCCCAAAGTACATTGAATTCAAGTGATTTTTCGTGCGATGGCGCAGCCGGATTTTAATCACGACGCGTTGCTCGTTGAGCTCGATGACTTTTGGCCGGACGTACCAGATCAACGGAACCTTGAAGATTCCAAAGAGGCGGATGAAAGCCGTCGCCTTCCAAGGCGCGATTGAAAATGGCTTGGGAGAATCAATCTCAGAATTCATGTCTTGCCCTCTTTTTTTTTTAGAAGCGCGCTGGGGATGCCATCGCATCGTGCAACATTTGAATATAACTCTCGTCCGATATCTCGATGGCGCCCAGTGATTTCAGATGTGGGGTCAGGAACTGGACCTCGAGCAACGTCATCGCTTTTTTCTGCATGTGCGTGATCAGGTGAAACAGGGCGACCTTGGATGCGTCTGTGGCTTTGTGGTACATGCTTTCGGCGAAAAACCCGCCGCTCAGGGCAACACCGTAAAGGCCGCCGACGAGTTCCTCTTGAAGCCAGACCTCAACAGAATGGGCGTAGCCACGCCGGTGCAATTCACAATAGGCGCCAATAAACTCATCATTGATCCATGTGCCCTCGCGATCTGCGCAGGCTTTCATGATGTCTGCAAAGGCATGGTCGAAAGTGACGCGAAATGGAACGCGCTTCAGCGTGCGGCGCAGCGATCTGGATGCATGAAAGCCATCAACAGGGATGATGGCGCGGGGATCGGGGCGGAACCAGCCTATCTGGCCCGTTCCTGCGTCTGGCATTGGAAAATAGCCATTGGAATAGGCGTAAACGAGGAGCTGAGGCGATAATGGCGACCTGTTGGACATAGACCGGCTTTCGTTATCCGTCAGGAGGCTTTTTTCTGGCCCGTTTTATTCGCGCCCTGGTGCACCACCATGTAGGCCTTTGAGTCGACAAAAAGTCGGAAGAGATCTGCGTCGAGTTTTCCCGCCTTGACCTCCATTTCAAGGATCTCCAGGGATTTTTCCGGGGGCAGTGATTTCTTGTACGGACGATCGGCGGCAGAAAGGGCGTCATAGATGTCAGAAATCGTCATCATCCTGGATTGAACAGGAATCTGTTCGGCAACGGCACTGGTTGGATATCCGCTGCCGTCCAGTTTTTCGTGATGCTTCGCAGCAATTTGTGGAACGTTGGCAAGTTTTTTGCCCCACGGAATTTTACGCAGAAACTCGTAAGTGTGGACAACGTGACTTTGAATTTCGGCGAATTCCTCTGCCGTCAATGATCCGCGTGATACCGAAAGGGCCTTCACTTCGTGGTCTTGAAGCAGGCGCCGTTCTTCGTTGTTGATGTCGTGGAAGTGAATGTTGGCAATGTCTTTCAGGCGGTCAAATCCGCCCTGTTCAAGAACCGTTGGCTGATTGGCCCGCTGAATGAAAGTCATGAATTCATCGAGCATGCGATTGCGCTGGTCGCGTTCGGCCTGGAGCTGTTCCGGGTTCATCCCGAGGGCCAGCATGTCCGGCCGTTGCATGATGGTGAGCAGGGTTTTGAGGTAGTCGATCTCATAACTTGCCCGCACCAGGTTGAAGCGTTCTTGAATCAGGGCCAAGTCTTCCGGGTAAAGCTTGTTTGCCTTCACCAGGACGGCCTCACGTACGCCCAGTTTGCCGAAGTCGTGCAGCAGCGACGCGTAACGAATTTCCCGCATTTCATCTTCGTTGAAGGAGACTTTCCCGTATTTTCCAGTGTCCGTCAGGTCCACCACGCGGGCCAGTTCGACGGTAAGGGCTGACACGCGGTGGGAATGTCCGCTCGTGGTGGGATCTCGCTGTTCGATGGCAGTGACCGAAGCGTCCACCAGACCGTCGAATAACTTTTGAATGTCTTCGGTCATGCGCGCATTTTCAAGGGCGATGCCTGCCTGTTGCGCCACAATTTCTACGTAGGCCACCGATTTTTCATCGAACGGGCAAACTTCGTTGGTGAAGTCGGCGGGCGTCAGTAAGCGTTTCGCTGCATTTTTTTTGCAATTGATCAGTTGAATGACGCCGATGACCTGATGGGAGATGTCAAACATCGGCAGGGTCAACATGGAGCGCGATTGGTAGGCGATCCGCTCATCCCAGCTGCGATCGTGACGGATTTTGAAGGGGTTTTTTTCCGGGTCTGAGTCCAGCGCATACAGGTCCGGAATGTTGATGGTATCGCGATTCAAAACGGCATTTCCGACAATGGAATTGCGGTTGATGGGCAATTTGAATTCGCTGAGGTTTTGCTTTACCGAGTGATTCTGAGTGAACCGGAAATGCAAAATCTCATCGCCCGGTTTGTGATGGGCAGTGATGCCGTTGGTTTCAACGGAGGATTCAATCGTGTAAATGGATCCAGCATCCGCGCGGCAGACTTCGCGGGCTTTGAACAAAATCAGATTGAGCAGTTTTGGGATGTCTCTTTCGCCGTTGAGTTCGCGGGATATCGACATCACCGATTTGATGTTTTCGGAATCGCTGCGCAGATCGTCGCCGTTCTTTTCAGCCTTCATAAAAAATTTGTGAAGTTGCACGATGTTGTTGATCGTGGAGCGCCAGACGGCACCCGTTGTCGGCAAGGTTGCGGTCTGGATGGGTGCCTCTGCCATCCAAGTCGGAATTGCGTGCGGGGTGGCCAAGACCTGGTTGAGGTTTTCCATGGTGCAGGTCTTGTTGGTCAGCATCATGACCACGGTTTCGTTGGCTGTTCCTGGGTCTGATACTTTTTTGAGCAGATTTGGCTTGGTCCAAATTTCTGGGGGTAGCGCTAGGATGTGCAGGGACTCGTTTTTGATATGGATGAACCCACTCTCGTCCAAGGCGCTTAAAGCGACGATGAAGCCCTTCAGGGCTTCATCTTTGGCCGTGAACGCGATAACTTGCGCGATGCTTTCGAGAGGGTGCGTTTCGGCGGCCATAGGGTACCTTCAGGAGTTGTCTGGGTGTTCTTTAATGATACCTTTTTGCCAATTTCGAGTTAAGGTTTCGTCGGCTACAAGCCTATGATTTTGGAGTGAAAATGGAAGTCGGAGTTATTGTCGATTTGGAAACAACCGGCGTTGATCCCAAGGTGGATCAGGTGGTTGAGGTTGGTATCGTTGAATTTGCAGTGTCGTCGGCTCCCGCGGGCGGTTTGCGTGCAGACATGATCGGCGGCTATTCGGCCCTTCAAGATCCGGGACGGCCTTTGCCGCCGGAAGTCGCCAAGCTGACCGGTTTGTCAGACGAACTACTGGTGGGGCGCGCAGCCGATTGGACTTTGGTGCGCCAGATGTTATCGCGGGCCAGTGTCGTCATCGCCCATAACGCAGCTTTTGATCGCGGGTTTTTGGAGCGCCGTCCAGAGCTCGAGGGCCTAACCGCTCATTGGGCTTGTTCGGTGAAGCACATCAATTGGAGAAAACACGGGTTTCGTACGAGGGCGCTGAACTATCTGGCAGCCGATCAAGGATTCGTGAATCCCTTTGCTCATCGCGCCTTGTTCGATTGTGCGACGACCTTTCGCGTCGTTACGCCTTATTTCGAAGAACTGATCCGGCGGAGTTACCTGCGGGAATATTTGGTCAGTGCAACGGGGGCTGCGTTTGAAACCAAGGATGTCCTGCGTGAGCATGGATACCGATGGAATCCCGATGCGCGGGTTTGGGCCAAGACCTTGCTGGAAGACGAGTTGGAAGAAGAGCGGGCATTTCTGACAAGCGATGTGTACAAGGGTGCGAGCCGGCACAAGGAAGAAGAAATTCGCACTCCGTGATCCTGCGCGGATCACTTCGTCATCCTGAGCAAAGCTATCCGTCATCCTGAGCGGACCACTTCGTCATCCTGAGCGGAGTACTTCGTCATCCTGAGCAAAGCTATCCGTCATCCTGAGCGTTAGCGAAGGATCCTTTCTTAAACGCCGCCGGCGAATGATCCATTGGGCCGGCGCTCGCCCATGGTGCCCCCCGCAGTCGAGTCATGCGCAGCGCGCGGCTCGACCTGTTCTGCCGAATTCAATAGGGCGCATGACGTCTCTGCGGGGCCTCCCATGGCCGGCTGCCCCAATGGATCATTCGCCAGAGGCGGCATTGCGCCTTCGACCGCGACAGTTACGGGAACGTGATAGAAAGGATCCTTCGCACTAGGCTCAGGATGACGGCGTTGACGGACGACGACGGCGGCGGATCAGGTAGAGCGAGATAAAAACCAGGATGACCGTCGCCAAGATGCCGTAGATCCCGATCTGAAAACGACGGGTTGTCTTTTCCAACTGTTCAAGATTTGCACCGAAGAAAAAGCCAATATAAACCCACACAGGGACGGAAATCAGGGCCGCAAATCCGTCCAGGCCCATGAATACCCACCACTTCACATGAAACATTCCTGAAGTCAGAAAGATCGGCATGCGCAGGCCCGGCATGAAGCGGGCCATGAAGATGACTTTAGTCCCATATTTACGGAATACCTCTGTCACCTTGGCATCACGTTCCGGGGTCAGGATTTTCTTGAAAGGAGCGCGACTTTTGAGCTGCGGACCGAGTTTTAATCCCAGGGTGTAAATGATCCCGTCCCCGATGATGACGCCAGCAAAGCAAACCAATTGAGCCTGGTGCAGGCTCACAACGCCGTGTGAGGCCAAAATGCCGGCGCTGAGCAAGATGATGTCTTCGGGCATGGGCAAGCCAAAGCCACAGGCCAGCAATATTGCAAAAATAAGGATCAGGCTGTGTGTGCCGTATGGCATGAGAAAATCAAGGAGCCCGATCATAGTCTGCATCAGTCATCACCTGCGGATCGATTGAAGGAGCCAGTTCAAGAATGGCCGTTGGATGACCGGAAAACCGCCAGTATTGCCTTGATGGTCGACCTATCGATATCGACGATTCCAGAAAGAATCAATGACGTGATGAGGATGCCGCCAAAAAAACCGACCACGGCTGCCATGATCGCCATGCGGCTGGCTGCCTGGGCCAATTCCACGTTGCCATCGATGAAGTCAAAACGCTTGATGCGTTTTGAATCTGCCGAGAATGGATTGTCGTGTTCCATTGGCCACCTTGCACTGCCTGGATTGGATGAAAGTTACCAATCAGCATGATGACTTGGGCGACGGGCAAAATCAAGTTGGCGATCTAATTTGATCGCCGCTTTTGGGTCAATTCCTGTCGTCAGGTTTGTGGCGCAAGTCCAAGCCAGCATTGGCATTGTAGGCATCTGACGGCCAGTCCCCCGCAGCCGAAAGGCCAGCGCTGCGAATATCTTCGACGAGGCGGTTGACTTTTATCATCGCCGGGTCGATCAGGCCGAGGTCGTCGGCGCCAAAGTCTGCCAACAGGGGAACCAATTTTTGCGCCGGGTGTTGTGAACCGTCATTCCCAAGTCCCATTGCAGGGGCCAAGGTTGGCACATGGGAAAGGATCGAAGTCACAATTTCGGCCTGTTCGCCCGCGGCAGAACGCAATCGTTGGATCGCATCAAGGTATTCACCGGCAGTGATCACTCCATCCCGCGACGCCTCCAGACTGATGGCGGTCATACCGAGTGGACGCAAGGCCTGGCTGACCCTGTTGAGTTGAGTTTGAAACGCATTCCAATCAATACGGCTGGCGGCAGGTTCGCCTGCGTGTGCCGGTTTGGTGACAGAACGCAGCTCAACCCGTCCGCTGGTCGGCAAGTCGGCGCGATGGGCCGCTTTATGAATCAGGTGCAGGCTTTGGTTCGTTGCATCGGCGGCCGTTTCGATCACCCGACGCACGCCGGCCGTCGCAAGTTCCGCAAAACCTTTTTCAAATGGTATTGAAGCCGCCTCCATGAGGCCGGAGGCTGCCGTCAGCCCGGTGAGGACGATCTGGCGGGGACCATCTGCTGTGGGCAGCGTGCTCCTCATTTTCCCACAAGCCGCCAGCAAGTTTTCCCAATTCAGATTTGCCGGGTCTTCCGCATTCACTTGCGTCGTACTCGATGTCGTCGCAAACGACAATTTGCGGGCATGGGCAACCGGCAACATAAGAGGCGACGCATCGCCGGCGCTGGCGCGCATTTCAGCGGCCCTGGCCAGAGATTTTTCAAGATCAATCGGACGGTAAAGGGTGTCGCGTTCCACCGGGGTGCGGCCAGCCCGCAGGATCAAGTGCTCCAAGTCGCTGCGGCTCATGACCATGCCGGCCCGCCCGCCGGCCATGCGCGAGATTTTTTCTTCCGTGACCGTTCCATCAAAATCATTGGCACCAAAACTCAGACCGAGCTGGGCAATATCCTGTCCGAGCATGACCCAGTAGGATTTGATGTTGGCAAAATTGTCCAGATACAACCGCGCGACGGCGATTGTCTTCAGGTCGTCAAATCCAAAGGTGTAACGGCCAATTCCCATGTCGTTTTGATAGGGCTGGAAAGCCAATGGAATGAAAACATTGAAGCCGCCCGTCTCGTCTTGAAGGTCACGCAGGCGACGCATGTGGTCAACCCGGTGCTCGTAGCGCTCGATGTGCCCGTAAAGCATGGTGCAATTTGAACGCAGTCCCATCGAATGGGCCAAGCGATGTGTGTCGATCCACTGTTCTGCGCTGACTTTCGTGTCACAAATCTGATCGCGTATTTCCGGATGGAAAATTTCAGCGCCGCCCCCCGGAAGAGATCCGAGGCCCGCGTCTTTCAGATCCTGCAGAATCTCGCCTAGAGTCCGGCGTTCCCGGCGCGCCATCCAATCCAGTTCAACGGCAGTGAAGGCTTTCAAATGCACCGCAGGAAATTCCCGGTGCATGGTCGAGATCATGTCCAGATAACGTTTAAAAGGCCATCGGGGGTGCAGGCCACCGACCATGTGAAGTTCTGTTGCGCCTTGATTAACGGCGGTGCGGGCCTTCTCCACCATCTCATCGATTTCGTAGGCGTAAGCACCTTCCTCGCCGGGTTTGCGTGAGAACGCGCAGAATTTGCAAGAAAGCGCACAAATATTCGTTGGGTTGATGTGACGGTTGATGTTGTAAAAGATGCGATCCTGATTTTTCTCGCGATTGACGCGGTCGGCTAGAGCCCCAATCCTCAGCAAGTCAGGTGATTCAAATAAAAAAAGCGCGTCGGCGTCGTTCAGACGAATTCCGGATTCAACCTTTTTTTCAATTTCCCGCATTTGGCTCATGGGGCATTTTCCTTTCAACCGGGTCGTCACAAAGTCACAACATGGTTTCTGATTTCAATCGTCGGGTAAAGTCCCATGCGGGATCCTTCGCCGAGCAATTGATCCAGCGAAGTTAAAACGTCGTCGTGCAATTCGAGGCTGCGGTGGTTCACGTACATTGAGATGTAACGATCCCCGAGATCCTCATCCAATTTTGCCATGGCGGTGGAGATGGCGCCTTTCAGGGTTTCCTGACGTCCCGCCAATCCAGCCTCGATGCTGGCTTTGAAGATTCTTGTTAAATCACTGATCGTCTCCGCGCCAAGGCTTCTGCGGATGGCGTTGCCCCCCAGTGGAAGCGGCAGGGCAAAGCGTTCCAGCCACAAGGCACCAAGGTCAAAGCATTTTGCCAGACCGTGATTTTCGCAATCGATTTGCATTTCATGAATCAAAATTCCCGCGTCGACTTCGCCCTCTTCAACGGCATGGGCGATATCCATGAAGTACATGGGAACAGGTTCAAAATCGCCAAGCAGAGTCCGTGCCGAAAGAAACGCGGAGGTGCGAAGTCCAGGAATTGCAACGCGAAGTCCTGCCAGCGACTTTGTCCCTGAGGGAATTCGCCGGTCTTTGCGCGTGACGACGGCGGGGCCAAAGCCGTCGCCAATGCTGCTGCCGACTGGCATCAGCAGGTACTCGGCAATCAGGTCTGGATAGGCGGCCATGCTGATGGCGGTGATATCGTACTTGCCAGACCTGGCAGCATCGTTGAGTTCCTGAATGTCGCCGACAATGAATTCAAATTCATAGGGAGCGCAATCAATGCGGCCATCGCGCAAGGCTTGAACCATGAATTGGTCATCGGTATCTGGGCTGAAGGCCAGGGTGATTTTTTTCATGGATCCGGAGTTCCCTTCAACGTAACGGGGATGAGCGGACGTGCCCCAAGGTGATTGTCCAGCCGGTTTAAAACAGCTTGTGCGCCTTCCAAATCATGGGCTGGCAGCAGCGCCAGCAAACAGCCTCCGCCGCCTGCGCCCGTCAGTTTGGTTGCCAGGGCCCCGCTGGCCATCGCGGCGTCACGCAACTCGTGCAAGACCGGTGTCATGGCACCGGCTTCGGCGAGTAAGTGGGAGGCATCGTTCATGACGCCAGCAAGTTCGTTGTGATTGGCGGACTCAAGGGCTCTGATGGCCGTTGCCGCCAGGCTGTTGAAACGGTCAATTCGCTTCTGAGAGTTTTCCGGATTGCGAAACCAGGGTGCGACGCGCTCGATCATCACATTGGTTGCGCAGCGCTCTCCACTGTCGATCAACGCAAATTGCCAGTTCCCCCTGACAGAAACCTCGCGCGAGCCGCCTTGCCTCGTAAATCCAATGACGCGTTCGTGAGCGACGACATTTGTGTCGAGTCCCGAAGGTGTGCCATGAAACGCCTGCTCCAACTGGTTTCCCAGACGGGCCAGGTCTTGATTGGAAATCTCGCGCCCGTAGACGCCGGCCATGGCACGCAGCAAGGCCACGCACAGGGCCGCCGAGGATCCCAAACCGGCACCAATCAAGATGCTCGAATTGCCGGCGATCTTGAGCCCCGGATTGGGAATATCGAGCAACCGTGCAGCCTCCCGTGCGGCTTCGATGATCTGAGGTGACACGGGTTGTCCACCCAGTTCGATGTGCAAAAGGGGGCGCTTGTTGTCGTGAGATTCCTGCCGGACAGAAAGTTCAAGGCGCATTTCGTGAAGGGGCATGGCCACGGCCTTGGCGCCATAGACAACGGCATGCTCGCCAACGAGGATGGTTTTGGCGCAGGCTGTGTAATGGCGTTCAATGACCATCGGAGCCACCTTGGTTTGCGTTGTGGGTTTCTTGCCCGGGCCCGAGGGTGGCGCCAGATCCCGTCTGGTCGTGGATCAGGGTGCATCCTGGAAATTGAGCAAGGATCAGGCCTTTGATGGCATCCGCATCTTCCGGGCGGCAGATCACGTGTGGGTTAGGTCCGGCATCAAGGGTGAACCACGCGGCTAGATTTCCAGCGGCGCGAGATTCACGCAGCCATTGGATGAATGCGATGGTAGGCGCGCCAAAATAATCGGTGCGCGGTTGCGAAGTCATCATCACAGAGTGCATTTCAATGGCTTCGCATTCGATGATGGTTCCAAGGCGTTCCAGGTCGCGTCCTTCTATCGCTTGTGCGGCATTTTTTAGACGCTCGTCCAAGCCCGACATGCGCACGCTCATCAGCGGGCTGGAGAAAGCACGCGCGTGCCCTTCGGTAGAGCTGATGGATTTTGCCCCGCGATCGATCACGACAATCAAGTCGGCAAGTGGCCAATGTTCCGGTGAAAAAATCGGACGCACTTTTTGACCAGTTGGAGCCTCGCCACGAATCCATTGGACATATCCACCATGGATGCTGCGACAGGCACTTCCCGACCCGCGCCGCGCCCACGTCGATAGCAGGTCGCGCGTGATTCCAAGCCTGTGCAGCTCATCCATATTTTTGGCCCCGGTCCACGCACCGGCGGCCGCAATGGTGAGTGCGGCAAATCCGCTGGCGCTGCTGGCGATGCCGCAGCTTGACGGGAAACTATTGTGGGTCAGGATGTCCAAGGCTCCCTCGGCGGCTGCGAAGGGTCTGATTTCATTCCTCAGCCATTCCAGATAGCGCGTGGTTTTCCCCAAGTCGCGCATGGGAATCGTCGCTGATCCAGCAGTTTTGAAGGCCATGCGGTGTGCGCTTGGCGTTGCGGCGTCAGGCTGCATGGTGGCAGAGGTGGTTGTCTTCGCTTGGCTTAAAGTCATCGACAAAGAATCATTGGCCGGCCAATTCAAGCTAGCGTCTGATTTTCCCCAATATTTCACCAGTGCGATGTTGCTCGGTGCCGTTGCCGTCACATGCAATGTCGTTTGATTTGATTTTTTTCCAGAGGGTTGGTTCACCATGTGGCGAGCCCTTGCTGCGTAAACTTGAATGGCGATTGGTGCCAGCCAATGCGGGCCAACGTCTGACGCGCTTCAGTGAGGGCTCCGGCAGCGCCAATCAAAAGGACTGCATCTTCACCGCCGGCACCCGTGGTTTTCCAGGTCCACGTCACGTCCAAACCTGAAATATTTTCCAGTGCCGCGGCAACCCGTTGAGGGAAAACGGGGGACTCGGCCATGAACGCGCGATGTTCTGCCACTGCCTTTATCAGCTTGGGCAGGGCAGTATTTTCTGATGCGCTGAGAAATTCCTGCCAGGCATCAACCATTGCTTCTGAGAGTTGCATCAAATCGGCTTGGCCTGCCTCTGCCATCAGCCAATCGATGAAAAGTTTCATCGTTGGTCCGGTGGGGGCACCGGTGCCACCAACCATCACCGTCACGCAACTTGACAGTTTTTCCAGGTGGTCTTCCGAACGCAGGGAGAGCGATCTCGTGGCACCTTGGCGAAATTCGATCAATCCGCCCCGGCTTTGAACGGCAATGTCGTATCCTGAGGCTGCTGGTTGCCCCCTCCGCTGCAGTTCCAGGGCCGAATCGGCCAACTCAGCGAGGTTGATCAGGGACCCCGCTGCGATATGTTTGGCCGAGGCCAGGACAGCAAGGCGCAAAGCCGATGAAGATCCAGCGCCGTGTGTTGGATCGAGGTTCCCGTTTACTTGAAAAATAACTTTGGCCGGTTTGCTGGCCCATGCCGAAAGCGCGCTGATGGCTGCGTCGACATAAGGATCTTCCGACGAGGTTTCCTCATCATGGTCCACGACAATGGTTTGCGGCTCATGCCAAAGGTTGCTGTGTAGTTCCAAAATCGTCGTCGCGGATCCCGATGCGCCTGTTTCATGAAAGGCATCGCATCGCACTTCCAGTTCGCCGTCCAGTGCAACGGCCAAGGCTCGTCCGCCATCGAGAACGGAGTATTCGCCTGCCAGCATCAGTTTACCGGGAGCAGAGGCGTGGCCTGTCGTTGTGAATTCAGGTTGCATCAAAGTTTTGTGGCTCCAGTGAGCGGGCGGTCTGTCGCCATCAGCTCCAAGTTTTTTTGGTGCAGGCCCATGTGCCCACGCTGAATGCCTTCTGAAGCTAAAGCGCGGAGGGCTGAGAGGTTTTGAGCGAGGCCGACGGCGCAGCAGATGCCGGCAAGCTGCCGCGCATCGGGAAGCCCCATGAGGCGCAGCACCGCTCTCGCGGTCGGATGAAGTTTAGTCACGCCACCAACGGTGCCAACAGCCATCGGCAGTTCCAATGATCCGGTGAGGTTGCCGTTGGTGTCCTGCGACCATTTTGCCATCGGGCGATAGGTTCCGTCACGGCAGGTCCAGGCATGTGCCCCGGCTTCGATGGCGCGCCAGTCATTTCCCGTGGCGATGAGAACCGGGTCGATGCCGTTCATGATTCCCTTGTTGTTTGTTGTGGCACGGTAGACGTCAAACCAGGCGAATTCCCAGGCCTTGACGATGCGCTCAACGACATCAGCGCCACGGTATTCACGAGAATCGAATTCTTCCTTCAGAATCAGGCACTCGGCTTTTGCAAGCCGGCGTTCGCTCAGGTTGGTCAAAATGCGAAGGCCGGTCTGGCAACATAAAAGTCCAGCCAGCATCGAAGCGAGTTTTTCACACATCGTGTTGACGATGTTGGCACCCATGGCGTCGCGCGTGTCGATGTGCAGGTGGACGATGATGCTTTTAATTTCCGGGATCCACCGCCATTCAATGTCACGGGCACCACCGCCACGCTCAATCAGCGAGTCGTGCCCGCGGTTTGCATAGGCGATGAGTTTCTGGCGATTGGCTTCCAGTATGGCGCGATCTTCGGCCGTGTATTCATCAACAAAGAGTTGAATTTGCCCAGTCATCACAGGATCGGTCGCCGTGCATGTGAATCCGCCGCCCGCGCGGGCCAGCTTCGCTCCGTGGCTGGCCGCAGCCAGGACGGACGTTTCCTCTACTGCCATCGGGATCAAGATGTCTTTTCCGTTGATCAGAAAATTTGTGGCGACTCCAAGCGGCAGGCTGAACGTGCCAACGGCATTTTCAATAAACACGTCGGTCATCTCAGGAGACAACACACCAAATTGACCAAGTGGACTGGCCTCGATTTCGCTGAGGCCTGCAAAACGGCTGGCAACGCTGAGGCGTTCCGAGTGGGGCAGTTCATAAAAACCGGGCAGTCGTGACTTCACGCCATCGTCCCCCATTCAGGATTACGGTTGGGGCCAGTTTTGATCAAGGACCCGGCAAGGTCGGAAAGTTGACGGGATCCCGTGCAGATCATCACGGTTTTCAGGCCTTTGATTAAGTTTTCCAGAGCATCATCAACTTCGTTCGTGCCCTTGAGCGCAGCGCGAAATAAAGGCAGACCAACCCCGGCCACCGTTGCGCCGAGGGCAACAACCTTTGCGACATCGACGCCGCTGCGAATTCCGCCCGTGGCCACGAGCTGGCACTCTGATTCCGTTGGTATCGCCCGGCGCGCCATGGTCAGGGCCATGCCGGTGGTGAGTCCCCAGTCACGAAAATCTTTGCCTAATTCAAATGTCAGGGGGTCGGTCGCGCGCAGGCCTTCGATCCAACCCCAAGAAGTTCCGCCGCGTCCACCGACATCGATGGCACGCGCCCCCGGTCCAAGACGAACGGCGAGGCGATTTGCGGTGCGCGGATCCATTCCAGCCCCGACTTCCTTGACCATCAACGGAACAGGGAAGTCCTGCGCGATGAAGGCAATGCAATCGAGGACACCACGAAAATCACGGTCTCCTTCGGTCTGAATCATTTCTTGCAGGACGTTGACGTGAATCGCCAAAGCATCGGCAGAAATCATTTCAATCGCACGGAGGCAAATTTCGCGCGCTGCCTTGTGACTGCGGCCGCCAACCAATTGGGCGGCTCCTATGTTGCCAATCAGGAAAACGCCGGGGACATTTTTTTTGACGTTGAAGATGCCCGCGAAACGTTCGTCATCGAGGGCAAGGCGCTGCGATCCGACGCCCATTGGAATCCCGGCTGCCGCTGCCGCCCGGGCCAGGTTGTCATTGATGTGCTGGCCGCGTTCGACGCCGCCCGTCATACCGGTGATCAATATAGGCGCTTCAAATTCACGGCCAAGAAATTTTGTTTTGGTATCGAGGTCATCCCACGCCAGTTCCGGCAGGGCGCAGGGCATGAAGGAGTAATCCCGGAGTCCGTGGTCGCGGTCGGTGGATTCAACGTCACGATGTTCGCAAATTTCAATGTGGTGAACCTTGCGTTGGCTGGCAATCAGGGCATCGAGTGCGGTGCGTTGTGCTGGTGACGAAAGTTTTATCGTGACCGGATTTTGGACGTTGGCGGAAGCAGGCGTGGCAACAATTTCGGCATCAAATTGAAAGCCGGCACCAGTGAGTGAACAGCCGGTCCCTTGGGGGATTGCCATCATTTCCTTGGCCTCGGCGTTGGTCTCGAGGTTGATATCGAGCACCAGGAACCCTGAACCCGCCTGAACCGCCCAAGCGTGAAATTCACGGAAGTCATTTTTTTTCGTGGTTGAGGCAGAAGGCGCAAGGTCACCTTTGCGCGAAACTTTGACTGCCAGGCGCGGGGTTACGGCGATCAAGTTGGGTCCCTTTTGGGGTACCAGTTCGGGCATCGGTAGACGGGGCTCCCTTGTCCGTTAATATCAGTGGTGTCAATATGAATGGAGTAGGGCAGGAGTCAACATTGATTTCTTTAAAATCAGTTAAAAAAACATTCCCTGGATCGGCCTCCGGACTGGCTTCTGGCAGTGCCGGGGGCATGGAGGTCCTCAAGGGGATATCCTTTGACCTCCAGCCGGGGGAGCGGGTCAGCCTGCTTGGGCCTGGCGGGTGCGGCAAATCGACGGTTTTGAAGATCGCTGTGGGCCTGCTGCCACCCGATAAAATGGACGATGGTGAAATCCCAAGGGGGAGCGTAACCCTCGGAAATATCGACATGTTTCACGGTGCATCCACGGACCGGGCCCGCGTCCTGCGCCAGGTGGGAATGGCCTTTCAGCAGGGGGCCCTGTTTGATTTCATGACCGTCCGGGAGAATTTGCTCTTTGCCATGGAGAACATGACGACCATGTCTCCTGTCGAAATGGAAGAGGTCCTCAAGGGTTTGCTGGGCGGGGTCAAGTTGGGGCATACGGAAGGCATGTTTCCTTATGAGCTGTCCGGGGGGATGCAGCGCCGGGTCGGGATCGCCCGGGCTCTGGCCACGAGCCCCAGCATTGCCATCTTTGACGAGCCAACGGCCGGGCTGGATCCTGTGACTTCGACGATCATCCTGAACATGATTCACGAACTGGGCGCAAGCCAGGCGGGCAATCCCAGGACCCTTTTGGTGGCTACTTCAAACGTCGAAATTGCCATCCGGTTCGCGGATCGGGTCATTTTGATGCACGAGGGAGTGGTCATCGCCGACGGACCGTGGCGGGACTTGATCCTGCATGGCAGCGAATGGGTTCGTCATTTTCTCAGCGTGCGTTTGATTGGACTTGACCTTGACTACGCACGGGGGCTTAACCTGCCGAAAGAGTTTTTAAATGCCCACTGGGGCTAATTTTTAGTCAGTCTGGCGTTGATGGCAGCTTCCTTTATTTTAAACAGATTGGCTGACGGAGCTGGGCGGCTTTCCCCGAAGGCTGCGGAACGCTTTGCCATGATTTTGGCCGGATTTTGCTGGTCTGTCTTGCGCGTGCGCCGTCGTACCGTAATTTCTAACATGCACATCGCCGCCGCTGGCGGTCTGGATTTTCCACTTGGAATCGAAAACACGGCACGGCTTGCGTTCGATCAAATGGCGCAAACGGCTGTTGAATTCCTGCGGGGGCGTCGCCATCCATGGACCGATGGCGTGGAGTTGTCGGGGCGAGAGCATATCGATGCAGCGCTTTCCCTGGGGAAGGGGGCCTACCTTCTTTGTGCCCATCAGGGAAACTGGGAGGCGTTGGGAGCCGCCCTTTCAAAGTTCATCCGGCCGGCACACATTCTGGTCAAACCCGTTGGGTCGCGGAAGGTGAACGATTTCGTTTTGGGAATCCGCCGCAGCAACGGGTTTCGCGATATCGATCGCAGCCGCCGTGGGGACGGTGTCCGGGCTATTTTGCGGGCCCTGGCTCGGGGTGAGATGATCGCATTCGTCTTGGACCAAACCCGTCCGGGCGAACCGCGCCTGCCTTTTTTTGGCACTCCAGCCAAGACCAACACCGGCCTCGCGTCCCTGTTGCGCAGGCATCAGGCTCCCGTGGTTCCTTGTTGGATCGAGCGCCTGGGATTTGGCAGGCACCGCCTTCATTTTTTGCCCGCGGTTGAAATCAATGCCACGTCGGATGCAAAAGCAGATATCATAAAGGCGACCAGCGATTTCAATCTGGTTTTGGAAGGCATCATCCGACAAAAACCAGAACAGTATTTTTGGATGCACCGGCGATGGAAGTGACCAGAAAACAATGGCTTTAAAATAATGGCGCTAAAATAATGACGATAAAGCTGATTGTCACCGACATCGACAACACAGTCTTTGACTGGGTCACGTATTACGTGCGGTCTTTTCACGCTTTGCTCAACGAAGTGGAATCCATCACTGGAATTCCTTATGCACAGTTGGCCAGCGAATCTCGCGATGCCTTCACGCGGCATGGCTCGATTGAATATCCTTTCTTGATTCAAGAGCTGCCCAGTGTTGACCGTCATTATGCGGATGACTTTGACCGGATGCTCGCGGAAGCCGTTGATCGCGGGCGGAAGGTTTTTTTGAAGACAGCGGAATCGCTGCTGGTCCCTTACCAGGGCGTTCGTGAGACCCTGGAAGAAATTCGCCGGCGGCTTCCGGATGTTCCGGTGGTTGCATTGACCGACGCGCCCCGTTATGTGGCAATGTGGAAATTGAACAAGCTCGGGCTCCTGCCGTACTTTACTGCGGTTTATGGACTTGCGGATCCACGCATCCCGACATGCGAACGCAATGGCCGTGTGAAGGTTGATCCTGAAATCCTGCTGAAGCATTTGCAACAGTCGAATTTTGGTTTCAAGGGACGAATCAGGATTTTGCCGGATGAATATGAAAAACCAGGAACGCGCGGATTAAAAACAGTGCTGATGGATCACAACCTTGATGAAGATCCTGCGCATCGCGGAACCGTGATGTGGATTGGTGACAACCTGCGCAAGGATGTTGGCCTTGGAGAGCGCCTTGGCGTTCGGACCGCATGGGCAAAATACGGAGTCTTGGCGGACCAGGAACTTTACCGTTTGCTTCATGAATTCAGCCCGGTAGCCAATGTGCACAAAAATGCTAGCTTTGCAGACGGCGCACCGGATGCTCCGCAACCGACGCATTGCCTTGAGCAATTTGCCGACTTATTGAAATTCCTAATCTAATTTTTGGCCCTCTGCGCATTGTTTAGGCACATCAACGGTGCGAAAATAGGACAGATCTCCTGTTTTCAAAGTTGAGGTGCCGGTGCTTCTTGCAAGCCCCAAAGTGGCGATCCCAAATAAGGCGTCTACAAAATTTGTAGCGACCAATGTGGCTGCTATTGCAGCAGCAGTAGCAGCAGCAATTTCTTTTGGCGGCAATGGCTTCGCTGCGACCTCGTCGCAAGTTGATGTGAAACAAACCCTTGGCGGATACGCCGACAACGCTGGTCAGTCGCGGGCGAAGGCTGGCTTCGATATTGCTAGTGGATCATTTGCCTTCGGGATTTCGCGCGAACGCGTTGCCGATGCCAACTGGCGCGACAACAAGTATCTGCAGGCCGTGTACGGAGAAGGCATTCGCCTTAACGACAGTTGGTCTCTTGGGGCGACCAGAACCTTCGACAAACTGACCGACACGCGGCTCGCCGCCGGCGGATCTTCTGACGGAGTGATCAAGTCACAGAATTTTGGTGTTGGAGTTTCGCACTGGATGATCCACGAGACTTTCCAAGCCGGCCTTGACTTGTCACGCTCCATCATCGACAGGCCTGAGTATGAAATTCTTGATTTCGATGCGACCGTCTTGACCGCTCCGTCCATGGTCAGTTCAAGTGGCGCAACCGTCACGGCCAGGCATCTTTCCACGCCAACCACGATGACTTTGGCATCTGCCACAATCAATCAGAGTTCGGACCGGCCTCTGGCACGTTTCTATCAGGCAGGCGTCCGGCAGTATGTTCCTGCCGCTGGCGGTGCGGTTCACGGAACGCTTTACCGCGGGTTAAACCAGGGCAGCCTCTCGACCAAAACGTTATACGGCGAGGTGAATTCTTGGGCGACAGACCTGGCATGGATCCAGGAACTCAGCCGGACAACGCAGGTTCGTGCGGGATGGCGCGTCTATCAGGAGCGCGAGACGGGGCGTGCCTACCGGGATGAAACCCAGTTTGGTTCAGATCTTTTTTCGGTGGGCATTGTGCACGATGTGAAACCTGAACTCATGGCAGGCAACGGAGTAACGGTTGAAGCAGGAATCGCAAGGTACTTGAGCAACAAAGACCTGATGGCAACGACGGCAAACTTTGGCGTATCAGGAAAATTTTGAGGTGACTTCAATGATGCAATCTCGATTGACCTGGTTGACACGGATGATCGTTGCCAGCGCGATTGCCATGGCGACGACGGCGTTGGAGGCATGCCGGACTCTGCGTCCATATGAGAAAGAACATCTCTTGAAACCTTCGATGGACGATGCCCGGATCGGGTCCCTTGAACCGGCATACGCAAAATCCACAGCAGCGCAGTTTGAAAAATTGGCAGCAGGCACGGCGCAAGGCGGTGGAGGGTCCTCATGTCCAACTTGCGGAATCTGATCATCACATCGACTTCGGCCTTGTTGCTTGCCGGCTGTGGGTCGCGCCTGCCCAGTGAAATCAACATCAAGCGTCCGGTAGCCGATGGCTCTCAGGACGCAACCCGGATTGACCTGAACCTGATTGACTTCACCGATATCGAAACCGGTGCAACGGTTAATGCCGGGGCCTGGATGGACCAGCAAAAGACCAGCTTCATGCTGCTGACGTTCGGATCGCGTGCATGCTCTGCGTGCAATAAGAAAGCGCGGTTGATCCGTGATCATTATCTGTCGAATGACAAAAGTTTTCTTTCCGGAATGGAATCCCGTCTGGCCATTGTCGGGGTTAACACCGATTCTGACTCCCTCAGCTTGACCCAGCGTTTTATTCGAAGCGAAGGCTTTGATTTCATCCGCTGGTCCGATCCGCGCGGATCAAAAATGCTGCAGTGGTTTATGCCGGGGGGGCGCAGTTACGGCGTTCCCTTGACCGTCATGATGAGCCGCCAGGGAATCTTGTGGGCCTATACCAATGACTCCATCGCGACTGTGGCTGAAATCATGGCGCGGGCTCGCGCAACGGTTGAAGGCGACGCGTCGCCGCACGACCCTGATGATGGCGACGGCAATGATCCTCAAGAACCAAATCCCGTGGCCTTGCCGCCGGCATTGGCATTCGAAGGGGCGGACAGGATGCGGGACGTGATGGTCTCCACGTGCGGTGTCAACCGGGGAGTCCAGCAACGCCTTGATGTCGTGCAGCCACTAAGTTACGTCGCGACTTTTTTTCATGTGGAGCGTGAGGCTTGCGGGGAAATTTGCCGCAACAACCGCGCCATCTTGCAACGCAAGGTTGAGTCGGTCTTGACGGGAGACGTTGGGGCAGGATTTCTTTACGCCGGACAAGCTCCAGTGGACTGCCTCAAAATCAAACCGGATGAAAACGAGAAATCCCGGATTCAGTCATTGGCGGGGGGCGCAGAATTCTTTGATGCCTTTGCAACCCACTTTGACTGGAATCATGAGATCGTCGAAACAAATGGCGGGGCCCTTTCCGTGGCGCCGTTGGCCCCTGCCATCACACTGGCCTTCAGCCGCGATGGAAAACTTTTGTTCTCGGCAGAGGGTGCGATTGATGAGGCGCGCCTGGACGGTTTTCTAAGAAGCATCTGGATACCCGGGACCGGGAAACAGGCGCCGGCCTTCGCACGCGGGCCAGCCTGGAATTTCCATGGCCTGCCCCAGGGACAGACCCAAGGGGGTCTGGTTGATTTTAGCGAGTGGCGCAACCATGCGACCTATAGCGTCATCAACGTTTTTGGCGAGAGTTGCAGCAGCTGCATGGCAGAACTCAAGAATTGGTCCCGTCCGGGCGGCATGTTCGACCTGTGCAATAAGAATCCAGATTTCTGCATCGTCGGGACCGTCGAAAATGGTCTTCCAGATTCAGCCTATGTTGCTCCAGGGCCGGTCGACATCAAGGAAATGGATACCTACTTGGGGCGGATCAGCGAGGCTTTAAATGCCCGCGGAGTTTCTGCGCCAATCATCATGCTGGATCCGTATTCTCCCGAGAATGACAGCGGTCGGGGTTATTTGAAGCGCTTCTTTGACGGATATTTGAGCGCAAAGAATCCTGAGCTTGGATTTGATTTCAGGACAATGGTCAGCGACCGGGAGGGCAAGATCCTCGGTGTTTTCAAGGCAACGCCGCCTGATGCAGGCAAGGTCGATCATGTTGAGGAATTTTTGCTGCGGTTGCGCAGCCGGAAAGGGGCATTGCAATGAGTTCAGGTAAAAAATGGTCACGGGTTATAGTTCCCTTTATGGCGTTCAGCGCAATCGGGATGCATTCACTCACGGCATTTGCCGGGGCACCTGCAGCAGGGTCGGACTTCCCCGCGATGGAAGTGACACACATTAGCAGTGGAAAAAAAATCCAGACGCTTAAACCTGGTTCAGTCACCATGGTGAACCTGTGGGCAACGTGGTGCGAGGCATGCAAAGTCGAACTGGCCGAGATGGAAAAAAGTTTGCTGTCGATCACTGGTCCGAATGGCAGCAAGCCAAACCTGATGTTTGTTTCACTCGACAAGGAACCTTCCAAGGCTCGTGAGTGGTTCAAGCAGAACACCAAAGCGACGGATGCAATGATCGAAAACCTCTATTCCGACGCTGGCTTTGAACTGGCTGAAAAGTTGGAAGCCGACTCTTTCCCAATGACCGTGGTCATCGGGAAAGATGGCAAAATCTTGCACATCGAACGCGGCTTCAAGGAAGGGAAAGAGGGCACTGCGCAGGTCAAAAAGATTGCGGACTTGATGCAAGCCTCACTTTGATTTTTTTTGCAGGTCTTCCAGAAGCTTCGCGGTTTTTTTCGCGTCCAAGGCCGGATCAACATCCTTTTCGATATTGCGGATGTTGAGTTCCGGATCGATCACGAATGTCCAACGCTTGGCAATTCCAATCACTGGCATTTTTACGCCGAATTTTTCTGCAACTTCTGCCTTCTCGTCGCACAGCAGGCCGAAATTGATCTTGTGCTTGGTGTGAAACTTTTTCTGGTCGGTTTGCGAGTCGACTGATATCCCATAAATTTCAGCGTTTTTTGCCTGAATCGCTTTGATTGAGTCGCGAAAAGCGCATGCCTGTTTTGTGCATCCGGGGGTGTCT
The DNA here is from genome assembly GCA_947479535.1 of Oligoflexales bacterium. Taxonomy (GTDB): domain Bacteria; phylum Bdellovibrionota_B; class Oligoflexia; order Oligoflexales; family RGVZ01; genus RGVZ01. The sequence goes on from CANJZQ010000030.1 coordinate 27,422, forward strand.
GCCTTTGGATAGAAATAAAGAACCGTCCAACCTTTGCCCTTACGGTCGGAAAGTTTGAATGCCTGGCCGTCTTGATCCGGAAGGGTGAATTCCGGGGCCTTGTCGCCCGCTTTCAAACTCGTGTCGGCGGCGTATGCGGTGCTTAAAGGCGCGACATACATACCGATCGTCAGTAAAGGCAGGAGTATTTTAATCAGCATTGAATTCTTCTCCGTTGGAATGGGTTGCCTCCGGAGTTTCGCATAACACTCAGGCCCGTGTAATCCCCGTCGTGGACGTGGGTGACACGGGCCCGAATGTGTTTCTCGAATGAGGTTCAGTGCGCCACTTCCGTTTTAATTTCAACATCGACCCGGCGCTGCAGTTGCATGTGACCTGGTCCCATCATGGCACCGCGCCCGGCCCGGTGCTGACCCATGTAGGCGGTCTGGATCTTTACCCGGGCTGGATCGATACCCCGGGCGCGAAGCTCTTTGGCAACGACTTCAGCGCGTGCCAGGCACAGGTGCTCGTTGATCGCGGCCGGTCCCATCGGGTCCGCCCGGCCAATGACCGTCACGATCATTTTTGGCTCCTTGAGCATGATTTTGGCCAGATCATCGACGGATTTTTTACCTTCGGTGCTCAGGCGTGAACTGGCTGTGTTGAAGTAGGCTACGGGTTTATTGAACGATAGCTCATCGAGCCTGGCACCCACCGGTGCCTCGGTTGCTGCGGTTGAAGCGGCTGCCACCCCTGCAGTATCTTCGACAAAGGATTCAATGTTCTCATCCCAGCCGCGGATTTTTGCGTTGGCATTGCGCGCGTCTTCGGCGATTTTCGCTGCGGCCCAGGCCTTCCCGGTTGCTGCCTCTTTGGCTTTTGGTGCGTCTGCCTTGCGCCAGTCATCAGACGCCTGAGCCAATTTTTTTTCAGCCGATCTCACGGTCTTTGGCAGGATATCATCGACGTTCTCTTTTTTAGCCGAGCTGATTTCTTTTTCGGCGCGAGAAAATTCAGCGGGAGCGTCCTTTGGAATGGTGGAGCACGCAATAAAACTCAAAGTGATGACGGGGGTTGAAAGACGAAGGATGGGATTCATGTGGCGGGACCTCCTGCAGGGTTGATGGACCAGATCGCTGGCCGATTTCTGCAGGAGTGGTTTGCAAGGAGCAGGCCAGTGGTTCCCAGTTATGGGTGAAAATGGTTTGATCGTTTTGTCGAAAGTATTAGCAATTTCGGTAATTTGCGAAAAATATTGCTAGTGGAATCGGGGCCTTGGGGGCTGGTGCTGCCGGGACTGAAATTTGCATG
>CANJZQ010000031.1 GCA_947479535.1 Oligoflexales bacterium
AGGTGGTTCAGCGACTACCGTAAAGTCGACAAGGCCATTGCCATCAATTACCAGGGAGTCGGCAGCAGCGGCGGAATTCGCCAGCTTTTGACTGGAACCGTTGACTTTGGCGCCTCTGACGAACCAATGAACGCAGAAGAATCCGCCAAAGCCAAATCCGTGATTCACCACTTTCCGACCGCCATGGGCGCCGTTGCCGTGAGCTACAACCTGCCCGGCAATCCCGCCATAAAGCTCACCCCTGATGTCATCACCGACTTGTTTCTCGGGAACATTACAAAATGGAGCGATTCCCGCATTGGTGCCAGCAACCCCGGAGTCAAATTTCCCGATCTCGCCGTTACCATTGCGTACCGGTCGGACGGGAGTGGCACCACTGCCATCATGACGGAATACCTCTCAGCGGTAAGCGCCGCATGGAAGGCCAAGCCGGGCCAGGGCAAATCGGTGAAATGGCCCGTCGGAATCGGCGGCAAGGGTAATGCCGGAGTTGCCGGCATGATCAAACAGAACCCGGGGACACTGGGCTACGTCGAGCTTGTTTACGCTGCATCCAACAACCTGCCTGTGGCTGCCATCAAAAACGCTGCCGGGCAGTTCATTACGCCATCGATTGCTACCGTGACGGCTGCAGCAAAAGCCAAAATCAAGGAAATCATTGCAGCGGACTTTAAATTGAGTCTGGTCAATTCACCGGGAAAAGATGCCTATCCGGTTTCTTCCATGACGTGGCTTTTGGTTCCGGAGTCCATGCCGCCAGCAAAATCCGCACCTTTTACAAGTTTTTTGAAATGGGCGATGGGGGATGTGGCTCAAAAGACGGCAGAATCCCTGCACTATGCCGCACTTCCCAAGGAAGTCCGCACAGCAGCACTTGAACGCATTGGAAAGTTGAAATTCAAGTGAGCCGTAGCGAGTATTCATGAAATCTGATCGTGTGTTCAATTTAATCCTTCGCGGGTTGGCCGTTGTGATCATCGCCGGCTTTCTGGCGTTGACGTGGTTCCTGTGGAACTCTGCGTTGCCAACACTGAAGGCGGCAGGCGCAGGATTCGTCTGGAGTCAGGCGTGGGATCCCGTTTCAAACGATTTTGGCGCGTTGCCTTTTTTGTGGGGCACTTTGGTTTCTTCGCTCCTAGCCCTCTGCTTTAGTGCTCCGGTCAGCATTGGTGCGGCTCTTTTTTTAACCGACATCGCCTCCAAAAAAATCCGCTCACCGATCGCATTCTTGATTGAAATGCTGGCGGCAATCCCAAGTGTCGTCTACGGCATCTGGGGCATTTTTGTGCTGGCACCGTTCGTGCGCGAAACGATTCACCCTCTGTTGAATGGCCACCTTGGATTTCTGCCTTTTTTCGCAGGACCACCCTTTGGCCTTGGAATGCTGACCGCCGCGATGGTTCTTGCAGTAATGATCACTCCAACGATCACATCTGTGTGCCGCGAAGTTTTTCGTTCCGTGCCCGATCCGTTGCGAGAGGCCGCCATCGGCTTGGGTGCGACGCGGTGGGAAACGATCCGTCTGGCGGTACTCAAAACCAGCATCAGCGGTATATTTGCGGCAATGATCCTCGGCTTGGGGCGCGCCTTGGGTGAAACCATGGCAGTCACCATGGTCATTGGCAACCGGCCTGAAATTTCCCTGTCGCTGTTTAAACCCGCAGCCACCATGGCGAGTGTCATTGCCAATGAATATGCAGAGGCCCAGGGCGACAGCCACATGAGCGCCTTGGCTGCCATCGGGCTAGTCCTCCTACTCGTCAGCTCCGTCGTCAACATTGCAGCCCGCTGGATCATCAAGCGGACGGAGTCGAAGACCCATGTCTAACTCCATGCGTCTGCCCCGCATCCAGCGCCGCCGCCACTTCAAGTCAATGGTGGCCAACGGGATCATCATGATTTTTGCGGGAATGGCGATCCTGCCTTTGATCCTGGTTTTTTCGTACATCACTAGTTCGGGCCTGCCGTCGCTGAATCTCGACTTTTTCGTGAAGCTGCCAGCCCCTGCCGGCGAAACCGGAGGCGGCATGGCCAACGCCATTGCCGGTAGCGTTCTGATGGTGGTCATGTCGGGTTTGATGGCGATCCCGCCAGGCCTTCTTTGCGGACTTTATATCGCGGAATTTCCGCGTCAGAAATTGGCCGGCGCCTTGCGTTTTGTGATCGACCTGATGACTGGTGTCCCCTCCATCGTGATCGGCCTTTTTGCCTATGCGACCCTCGTCGTGCCTATGGGCGGATTCAACGCTTTCGCCGGAAGTGCGGCTCTGGCAATCATCATGCTGCCTGTGGTCAGCAGGACCACGGAAGAAATCCTGCGCCTGATTCCATCACAATTGCGAGAGGCCGGTCTGGCACTCGGCCTGCCGCGCTGGAAAGTTCTGCTGCGCCTGATCATGCGCGCGGGGCGCAGCGCCATTGCCACAGGTGTATTCTTGGCCATTGCGCGGGCATCGGGAGAGACCGCTCCACTCCTTTTCACTTCCTTCAACAATCAATATTGGACCAAAAGCCTGAGCGAACCTGTCGCCTCGTTGCCAGTGCAAATTTACACTTATGCCATCAGCCCCTATGAAGAATGGCACCGGCTGGCATGGGCAGGTTCACTGGTTTTGGTGAGCGTGGTTTTTGCGATCAACCTGATGTCGCGCGTCTTGCTAAAGCGCAGTAGCAATTGAGGAAATAATAACGTGCAGAACTTGAAAACATCGATCATCGCGGCCGAAGGCATCTCCGCCTGGTACGGCACCCAGCGCGCCGTGGAAAACATAAGCCTCGATGTAAAATCGGGTGATGTGCTGGCGTTGATCGGACCGTCTGGATGCGGGAAATCGACTTTTCTCCGTTGCCTCAACCGGATGCATGAGGAGATCGATGACACCCGCGTTGAAGGCCGCGTCCTTTACAAGGGCGAGGATATTTACAGCGAAGGTGTGGATCCCGTCGCGGTGCGTTCTTGCATCGGAATGGTTTTCCAAAAACCAAATCCTTTTCCGACCATGACGGTGGCCGAGAATGTGGCTGCTGGACTTCGCCTGCGCGGGGGTTTTTCGCGTTCCGAGATTGAAGGCAGGGTCGAGACGGCACTGCGCAAGGCTGCCCTCTGGGACGAGGTTAAAAACAAACTGCGCGCCCCCGGAACAAGTTTATCCGGTGGCCAGCAACAACGCTTGTGCATTGCAAGGGCGCTGGCGGTGCAACCAGAAGTATTGCTGATGGATGAACCGACCAGTGCCTTGGACCCGATCTCAACGGGAAGGATTGAGGAACTGATGACGGAACTCAAGAAGTCGGTCACGATCGTCATTGTCACCCACAACATGCAGCAAGCAGCCCGGATTTCCGACCAGACCGCGTTCTTTTTGATGGGCAAAATGGTCGAACATGGCGATACGGAGCAGATTTTCAACGCGCCGGCCCGGGAAGAAACCGAAAACTACATCAGTGGCAGGTTCGGCTGATCCGGTGGGCGAGTTGGTTAAATTGACTGTCTATTGCCTGGACGCCGCCCATCAAATCAACACCAGAATACGTCTAAAAAGCACGCAACCCATCGAAAGCATTAGCTTAATCTCGTAGCAACCCCCCGAAACCATTGAACTATCACATTTTCTTATGGAATGGCCCCCTCTGGCATCCGGTTTGCATTAATGCAGACACAGGTAGAGATAAAAAAGGGGGATATATGAAACTCGTTAAGGTTTTAGCCATTGCGGGTACCATCGCAGGGCTCACGATCAACTCAGGTGCAGCGTTTGCCAAGCGCAATCAGCGCGAGGGATTCAATTTCGGATCCAGCATCCGCATGATCTCCAACAACGACCGTACTTACGGCGACCAGACCAGCGGTGTCGACGGCACGACCAAGTCCAGCTCGCAGAGCTACAATCCGTTCGTCGCCTATTCCACAGGGCTGTTGAACCTGGGCCTTACGGCTCACGTTGAGTCCGCCGACACAGCAACCACCGAACAGCAGAAGTCCACCAACCAGATCGTGGATCGCAAGTCGAGCACCGACGTCAAGGGCACGAGCGTTTTTGGACGCTTCCTGTTCGGCAAGGTCATGTTCTTTGAACTCGGCCTTGGCGTTTATAAGCAAAAAGTTACAGTGAACAACCAATACACCAACATGTCTGGCAGCGGGTCATTTAGTGGAAACAGCGACTCGTACACCTTGGACAGCGCAGGCCCTGGCTACCATATGGGTGCCGGTCTGGAACTGCCGATCGCCGACGGCTTCTACTTTACCACCAGCTACCTCGTGCGGATTTTCCAGCTGCGTGATATCTCTGATGGCTCCTTTGGCGCAAAGCGCGCTTACGAGCAGAAGCGTGAACTGACTTTCGGCCTGGAGCATTATCTGAACTAAGAGTGGCAAGTGGCCACGCAGGAAAAGTACCCCCTCTACCATGAACCTGTACGATCAAGTATGTAACGAAGTTGGCCAGACCCAGATTGAAAAAATAGTCCGCTCGTTTTACGAGCGGGCTTTTTTTGATGGGATCATTGGCCACTTCTTTTTTGGGATGGACCACGAAAGCCTCATCACCAAACAAACCGCCTTTACCATTGCCCTCCTTGGAGGTCCTTCTGACTACAAGGGAAAGCCCCTTGTGGCGGTTCACAAGGCCCTTGGAATCAACAATGCCCACTTTGGCCGTCGCCAGGTCATCATGGGAGAGGTTCTCTCCCAGCATAAAGTTCCGCCTGACCTCGCTGCTGCCTGGCTCGAACTTGAAGAACGCCTGCGCCCCCTTATCACGGGCTCGCCCAAGTGAGGGCGTGGCTTGTCGCCGAAGGTGGACTTCTCATCACCGCAACAGGCACAGCGTCGTTCCAACATCCCTGGACCTCGGCCGTCACCCGCCTCATCGCCGGAGTCAATGCCACTTTTGGGGAAGAACGTTATCGCTATCTGAGGCGCCGGATTTTTTGCGACGGTGAAATCTCAACCTGGGACCGCAACCTCGTCAAAGTATGCGCAAAACGAATCACCCAGTGTGAAAATTCTACAGAAGATTACGCGGCCCAAGTTACTTCCGCCACCCGAGTGGTTGACGTCGGAATGGATCTGCTCGCCGACAAGGACTCCGAACGTTGCATCCCATCCCTCGGTACCCGCATCACTCACCGGGATGCCATGATTCTGATCGCAGAAATCACTTCAAGTGAGCAGGATAAATTCTCTGGGGCTAAACTGCATCAGGCACCGCGCCGCGTTGCATGCCTCCTGCTTGATCGCGAGGGCGAAATCCTGGGGGCAAATGTCAACACCAACGCGGGATCACAACTGCGCCATGCCGAGGTCAACCTGCTCCTGAGCCTGGCGGAACGGGGAATGTCGTCCATTCCAACCGGGGCCACCCTGTTCACCTCGCTAAAGCCATGCCGGATGTGCGCGGCAGCGATCGTTCCTCACGTCCAATCCAGCTCGCTTCGCATCATTGCCCTCAACGATGATCCCGGTCCCCACGGCCGCCACCAGATACTGGCCAGCTCCTTGCAAGTCGTTTCCCTTTCCTGACAGAGGGGCTAATGCACAATTTTCGTTTCGCGGTGTTCCTCGTCGTGACCCTTGGCTATGAGAATGCATTTGCCACCGACTGTTCCAGCGGCTGGGAATCGTACTCTTCAGAACCATATCAAGAGCTGGCGATGCCAGACACCAACGTCAAATACTGGCGTTACCGTTTTGAAGTTGATGGAAAAAAATCGCTGTATCTAAAAGTCAGCGGAGAATTCCCCACGGCCCGATACATGAATTTCACGTCATACGATCAAAGAACCCAGAATGGACACGCCACACTTTCCGATTTCATGATCAATCCCGATGACGGATCAATAAATCCATACGCAAATCCATACGCGAATCCTGACAGGGAAACTCAGGGGGAAAAAAAATACCGGTTCGCATTGCTACAAAAAGGGAAACCGGTGCCACCATGGGCTAACGGAAACACCCTGCAGGCGCCAACTCCCCGCGATCCCGAGGACACAAAGGCTGTAGAAATCTGGTACCGGATATACCTGCCAGACCTTGCGCAAGATGCCACTAATGCAATAACGCCTGTTGGACTGCCAACCATAGAGGCGGTCGATGAGGCAGGAGCCGACATGCCATGCCCGGTTCCAGTAAAAATAACACCACGGCTCTGGGTCGCCTTTCGAAACATCCCGCCAGCAGATCATGATGGTAGAATCATCTTCCGCGCCCCATCTTCTGAATCCGTCTATGCCAATCCAGACACAAAATATTTGGCAGCAGCGCTGAGCCTTAGTCACGGCCAAGCCGCAGCTATTCGTTTCAGGGCTCCACGAACACCGGCAAGCGGACGAAAACGTCACGAATTATTTCCCCGTTCTGACGTTCGATACTGGTCCATGTGCATCGTCGGCTTAGACACTAGAACGTCAGGATGTATTTCTGACGCCAATGTTAAAATAGATGGTGATGGTTTCGTAAACATCGTGATTGGGCCCGAATCCCTGCGTCAGGACGTTGAGCTGAATGGCATGAATTTCCTGGAAAAAGGTCGCTTCAGCCGGCCTCTGATCATTTACCGGAATCTACTTCCTCGCAAAGACTTCCCTGGAAACTTTAACCTGATTCCTACCACTTCGAACAACGAGACCACCTTGCAAGGAGGGGCGGAAACCTACATCGGTGAATACGCCCCACTTGGCCAGACCTGCGACCTGAGTGATCTCCTCAAAGCCCACTGTGGAATCCTTGGCGAAATCCAATAAAAACTCATTCGGGAATTCAGAAAATGAAACTTTTGCCAAATATCGTACTGATTCTCGCCATGACCTCAAACGACAGTTCAAGGGCCGCCGAACCTTCCCCAACATTTGAGGCGTCGGCGTCAATCGAACTTGCAACGCACATGCTGCATATGGAGATAACGGATGACCGGACGATTTCAAAAACGGTCGAACGTTTTTTCATCACTGGCAACCAGCACACCCAGGGGCCAGCCCACGTTACGTTTCTTCCCAACAATGCCACCGCTGAAATCCAACTTAACTTCGATCTGAAAACAAACTCCGAAATGCTGGCAACATCAAACGTCGGCCACGGCATTCAGGTCGAAATCGAAACTTCCGCACAAACCAAAACAAATGCAAGAAAAGCCTTTCAATTTACTCCAGAAAAATTCACCAGTATCGACGCCCAGTGCGACGCGGAAACATCCTTGAATTTGAATTCGGTCAGCGCGACCGCGCAGGGAATAACCAGACTTGGTCGCCGGATCAAATCAGACATCGCAACAAAAAAGACCGTCGATGAATTCGAAAAATCGAAACCAGATCAAGAGAAAAAAATTTCACAGGAAACCGCCAGAGGAATTTGTGACAAGATTAACGACAGGACCAACAAGCTCATTGAAAACCTGCACGCCGATTTCCGGGAAATTGTTTTTGAACCGTTGTTCGAACAAATTCAGGATGGAAATAATTTAACTTTCAGCACCAGCGCTGACAGGATATTCGCAACAGGCACAACTGGTTCGAAACAATCAAATCACTCCCAACATCCGGAATCGAACGAAAGCGACCTTTCAATCCTTCTGCACCAGGATATCTTCGGCCACTTCGCAACCATTGATCTTGCAGGAAGATCATTTGATGAGCCTGAGTTGCAGGCTGTCTTAAGGCGCAATGGGATCACCACGGAAAAATCAGGCCAGACACCTTTAGCGGATGAATTGGTTTTGAAGTTCTGCCGTCAACATCCCTTAGATTACTGGTTTGAATCAAATCAAATACGGGTGAACCTCTGTGCGAGTTCAATACGGCTCTATGAAAAAGACTTTGGGGGTGCGACGTTTTCCCTGTTGTATCACCTGAGACCAACAGAAAAAGGCGCCTTGGAAATAGCCAGGTTAAACGATGTCACAATGCACTTGGACCCGGGGAACACGGCATCTGAAAGGGAACGGGAAACGATTTCAGGCCGATACGACAGACTGTTTCCGCGGAAATTTGAAATTGGCCGGGTTTCCCTGCCGACGGTAAAAAATCCAGATGGAGGCTTGCGGTTTACCGAAGCCATGACCTCAGCCGGATGGCTCACAGTTAAAATGATATTAACGGGAGCTGATCTGATCAGCCAAACCACATCCGGGTGGCAACGATCACCATGAATACGGCAAATGCGCGGCGGGCGATCAGTGGGTCCAGGCCAATCCCAAATTTGGCACCAAACAGTCCGCCGGCGAGCATGCCAGCGGCAATAAGAAGCCCCGCCGTCACGTGCTCGCCCGATATTTTTCCTGCCTGCCAGTAAGTCCATACTGCCAAAGCACCCACCGGAAACAAGAGGGCAACGAGCGACGTGGCACTCGCAGTCTGCTGTTCAAACCCCATGGCCAGAGCCAATGCGGGAACTATGATCAGGCCCCCGCCAATCCCGAAAAGGCCAGACAGGACACCAGCAACCAACCCAATCCCGATGAAAACGGCCCAGGAGGGTGTCATGGCTTATTCAGCCTCTGGTGGTGAAAAAGCATCGTCCTCAGACATCTCGGGCAGCTCGCCCATGTCAAAATCCTCGTCAGCCCGCTTGAAGCCAAGGCGTGAATTTTCGCTCTGCTTTTCTTTCGTGGCGCGAACTTCGGCCTTTGACCGGTAAAGGACTCGCAGTGGGCCGTTCCCATACCCGAGCATTTCGCGGAACCGCTTTGTTATGTAACGCTTGTATGATTCCTGGATCTCGTTTGCGACGTTGCAGAAGACGACGATGGTCGGTGGACGGCTGCGGACTTGCGTTGCAAAGTAAAACTTCGGACGTTTACTGTACTTCCGGATCAGGGCTGGCGTGTGTTCGTAAACGATTGTGCGCAGGGCGTCGTTTAGTTTTCGCGTTTCGACGCGGCGATCGTAATCAACGGCCAGGGATTCGACGACGTTCATAATCTGATGCACACGCTGATTTTCCAGGCACGAGATGAAGAGCACGGGCACGTGCTGCAGCAACTTTAATTTCAATTTCAAATCAATTTCGTAATCGCGGGTCGAATTCGAATTCTTGTCCGGAACCAAATCCCACTTGTTGACGATGATTGCAATCGGCTTGTATTGCGAGGCAGCCAGGTCGGCGAGGCGCGCATCCTGGTCCGTGAGGTTATCTTTGGCATCAATCACGATAAGAACAATGTCCGCACGTTCAATGGAGAGAAGGCTGTGCATGACGCTCAGACCTTCGATTTTGTCGTGGATCCTGGACCGGCGGCGGATACCCGCAGTGTCCACAATCACGTAGTCTGTCTTGTTGAAACTCAAGGGCGTGTCAATCGCATCGCGGGTGGTGCCTGGAATGTCGCTCACTACAGAGCGTTCCTCTCCCGTCAAACGATTCAAGATCGAAGATTTTCCAGCATTGGGCCGGCCAATCAGGGCGATCCGCGGGGCACCGGGTGACAAGCGTGAATCGCTCTTTGGTGCAAGGGCAGCCAGACGCTCTTCAATGGTTTCCAAAAGGATGTCGATCTGACGTCCGTGTGCGGCCGATACAGTCAAAATATCGGTTACGCCCAGTTCATAGAACTCAAAAGACGCCGTACGGTGTTCTGGGCCGTCGATCTTGTTCGCGACATAAATAACCGATTTACCCAGCCGTTCCAGATAGCGGGAGAGTTCATGGTCGTGCTGGTGAACGCCGCTCTTGCCATCAAGGAGCAAAACGACAACATCGGCTTCCTTGATCGCCATCTCAGTCTGGGTCCAGACCAGATTTTCAGTGAATGGCTGAAAGTAGACACCCTTCGTTTCAAAACCGCCGGTGTCGATCAAAGTGAAGCCATTTTCCCGGTCGTCATCAAGGTAAACCAAGCCATACAGGCGATCACGGGTCACACCCGGGCGATCATCGACGATCGCTGTTCTGGTGCGCGTCAGGCGATTGAACAGGGTTGATTTGCCGACATTCGGACGTCCGACAATGGCAACAGTTCCGCGAATCATAAATTGGCCTCATTCACTTTCTGAATTTTCAGCAAGGCAGCACGGGCAGCGACTTGAGAAGCATTTTTCTTTGTGCTCCCAGATCCCAGACCAAACTCAATACCAAGGATCTTTACAACTACCGTAAAACTTCTTGCGTGGGGCGGACCAATCTCGTCAGTGACGTGATATTCCGGCAGTTCCTTATGCAGCCCCTGCACAACTTCCTGCAACTCGGTCTTGAAATCCCGAACGACAAGATGGTCAAGCGGTCCTTCGAGCTCTTCCTGAAAAAGCTGGTCAACTGCCGACCGTGCCGCATCGAATCCACCGTCCAGATAAATAGCGCCCAAAACGGCTTCAAGGGCATCGGCAAGGATGGAATCTTGATTGTCCAAGCCGGCTTTACGCTCGCCACGACCAAGCAGGATGACTTCGGAAAGTTTTATCTTCCGTGCAATCCCAGCCAAAAAAGATTCGTTGACCAGGGCTGCGCGGATCTTCGACAGCTCACCCTCTTTAAACTGTTCGGCCCGGGCAAATAAACGGGTGCTGATGGAAACGCTGAGGACAGAATCACCAAGAAACTCAAGGCGCTCATTCCAGCGGCGGCTGACCTTCGGCGCGACGGATGCCTTGCTGGCTGCGGTCACAGCGGAACTGTGTGTCAGCGCCTCGATCAGCAAGCCTGGCTGCTTGAAATTGTATCCCAGCAATGTCTCGAGATGGCTCGCCATGTTCAATGCACCACCGGAACCGGACGACTGCCAATGAAGCCGCCACCTAACACGCGGTCCTCTTGATAAAAAACAGCGGCTTGTCCAGGGGTCACCCACTTGGCCTGAACCGCGAGCAAGACACGCCATGCACCGGATGCATTCTTTTCAACACGGCAGGCAATCGGGCTGCCACGATAACGCACGACAACTTCGCATTCGATCGCGTCGTTTCCCGCCTCAAGGCCTGGGATGAGCCAGTTGACTTCAGGGATCGTGAATTCCTCGCAGGCAAGGTTTTCAAGGTCATCCACAACGACGCGGCCCGTGGCGGCATCGATTGCGGCGACATATTTGGCCTCGAGAGAGCTGATGTTCAGACCCTTGCGCTGGCCAACGGTGAACTTGTGGATCCCGTCATGGTAGCCAAGGACTTCCCCGGAACGCGAAACGATTTCGCCCTTTTGACCGAGCTGCTGGGGGTAATGCTGTTCCAGAAAATCCGTGTAGCGCTTGCCACTGACAAAGCAGATTTCCTGCGACTCATGTTTGTTTTTCGTGTGCAGATTGAACTGGCCGGCGACGCGGCGGACCTCGTCCTTGGTCATTTCAGCCAAGGGAAACAAGACGCGGCGCAGCATGTCTGGTTTCAAGTTGAATAAAAAATAGCTCTGGTCTTTGCGCGGATCGTGGCCACGATAGAGTTCCGACGGGCGCCCGTCGTCATGGTGCACAACGCGGGCAAAGTGGCCCGTTGCAACCCACTCAGCTCCCAGTGCGCCAGCGCGGTCAACCAGATGATCGAACTTGAGTTTGCTGTTGCACATGACACATGGGTTCGGAGTCCGTCCCGCAGAATATTCCTTGGCGAAATAATCAACCACGCCAGACCGGAATTCTTTTTCATAGTTCACGACGTAATGTGGGACGCCAATCTGATGTGCAGCCAGCCGCGCATCGTGAACATCGGTCAGTGAGCAGCAACTGTCAAAGCGGGCCTCACCCTCGGATCCGTGATTCCATAGCTGCATGGTGATGCCAACAACATCAAAACCCCGTTCGGCGAGGATCGCCGCTGCAACACAGGAATCCACGCCGCCCGACATCGCAACAATGATTCGCGATCCCGGTGCAATGCCACTAGTGGAATGTGGCAAAACATCCACGGCGGTGGTTGATGGATTTGGCTCCACGGGGTTTGATTCCAAGTTGTTCATTCGGTTTACCTGCTTAATTGGCGGGCAGATCGTATACTTTTTTCATAAATTTTCAATGAAATTAATAGAATAAAACTTGAAAACGGCCTCAAGAACAACGTCACACCCAGCACCGGGGGAAGGTAGAGATCCGTCTCTTATGTTAGAATTTACAGACATCTGCCGTTAACTGGGATCCCTGAACCCCCTCGAAACGAGACTCATGCGGAAGTTTTTTGTGACATTACTGGCACTTGCCTCGCTGGGCGCAGCGGGACTGGCAGGTGCAATGGCATGGCTCGAGGGCTGGGCATCAACCCCAATCTCGATGGTTGCCCCAGCGGATGTCACCCTGGCCCAGGGTACCGGACTGCGGCATCTTGGGGCCTCCCTGGAGGCCAAAGGGGTGATCCGTTCTGACATCCTGTTCAATTTGCACATCCGCCTCTCCGGCAGTTACTCAAAATTTCAAGCTGGCCCGTACCGGTTTGAAGGGCAGGTCAGTCCAGCAGAAGTGGAACGGACTTTCGTGGAAGGGAAGATCTTCCAACCCATCGTCGCGCACTACACCGTGCCAGAGGGTTTCACGATGAAGAAGATCGCCGAGCGCATGGCGGCCAATGGAATCGGCACTGCATCCCAGAATTACGCCCTGATGCGTAAAGCGCCTTTTATTCGGAAGTTGCCAGGAATTGCCTCCACCAGGGCGGTTTCGTTGGAAGGGTTCCTTTACCCGGCAACCTACAGGTTTACGAAGATGCCTTCGCCGGAAGAGGCTATCGCAGAAATGGTTGCAGAATTTTTTAAACGCCTTCCCCCGGACTACGAAGCCCGCGCCAGCGCAAAAAAACTTTCTCTTGTTGATGCTGTCAACTTCGCATCCTTGATTGAAATGGAAACTTTGCATGAAGACGAAAAACCGCCCGTCAGCGAAGTGATATGGAATCGCCAGCGTGATGGGGCTCCACTCGGTATCGATGCGGCGCTAATTTACGGCATCGAGGACTATGACGGCGACTTGCGGTGGAAGGACCTCAGCAACCGCAAGAACCCATACAACACCAGGATTTTTCGTGGGCTGCCGCCGACACCAATCGGAAGCGTGACGATTGCTTCCATGGAAGCAGTTCTGAAACCGGCTAACGAGGGTTATTACTATTATGTGTTGATGCCGGGATCCGATCAGCGCCACCATTTTTCAAAAACGCTGGCCGAGCACAATGAGCACGTTCGACAATTGGTCAAATCATCGCGCAATGAAAAGGAGGGCCATCATGGTTCAGAAAAAAGCAGTCGGCACCAAAGATAACCGCCAGACGGTCCGGGTCCCAATTCAGCTGCTCGTTGATTACCGGACGGACGGACACTACCTGTTCGATTTTTGCCGTGACTTGGGTACGGGAGGCGTTTTTATCGAAACCGAGACACCACTGACGCCGGGAAGCCCAATGGAATTGACTTTCACGATTCCCGACAGCAAGGAAACCCTCAAAACCAAGGGCACGGTACTGTGGGTTCAGGCCAAGGTTGAAAACCGGTCAGATCTGCAACCGGGGATGGGCGTTCAATTTGCGGAATTCACGGCAGAACAGCGTCAAATCCTCGAGGATTTTATTCGCCGTCACCACGGCCCGAAACTGAAAGACGAGCCAGGGCAACAGCACTCCGCTTAAACCCGTCCCCTACTTCCTGTCACTCTTCCCAACTTGTGGCATAGGCGGCATCCTCATAACCGAGGGCCGCCTTTGTTACGTGAATCGGTCCCCACGTATCGACCATCACGGCCAATTCATCAACAGACTTGATTCCAACGCTGCCAAAGTAGTTCCCCGGCTGCGGTCCGTGGGACAAGCCGGCTGGGTGATAACTGATGCTGCGATTGTTGATGCCTTTGCGGGAAGTGAATTTTCCATCGACGTAGTAAATGATCTCGTCGCAGTGCACATTCGCATGGGGATAGGGACACGGGATCGCGCCTTCAATGTAGTCCACCATCCTCGGAACAAACGAGCAGACGACGAATTCTTTGCCGCGAAACGTCGTGTGCAGGTTGGGCGGCAAATGGATTTTCCCGGTCTTGGGCAGATAATCCAGAATGGAGAAGGCCATCGGATACATGCTGCCATCCCAGCCGACGACATTGGCCGGGGAGTTTGAGTAGCGGTGGTGCGTCAATTTTTTATTGCGCAAAGTGACCCCGTGGCAAAACAGCTTGGCTTCTGCTTCGTTCAGCAGGCGCTGGGGTGACCGGAAATCACGGTGGGTATAGGGCGCCTCCATCCGCAGCTGGCCGTGGGGGTTTTTAAAATCGGCCGGAATTTCGACAAATGGATCGCCTTCCACCACAAGAGCTTCGAGCTCGCCGTCCATCTTTAAAATATAAGGGATGCCTCGCGGAATCAGGACGTAATCGTTCTTCTTGAACGGCAAGGCCCCGAACTGCGAGAGGAGGGTTCCTTCCCCGGAATACACAAAATACAACTCATCTGAATCACCGTTGGTAAAGGACCAGGGATCATTGCCGGTCTGCCCGGCCTTGCCGCGGACCACACTGACGCGGCAGTTGCTGTTGAGAAAAAGTGCCGTCCGTCCCGCCAGCAAATTTTGGCCAACGGGGGCCTCCCAGGACTGGATGTGGTGACGGGACAATGGCTGCTCTGAATCGTCCGCAAGCTCACCAATCAGGCGACCCAGTTTCCCGCCGTGCTGCTCGATCTTCCAGACTTCATTCAATTCCACCGAAGTCGGTGCATCGTGTAAATACAACATGGAAAAACCGCTGGAAAATCCGTCACGTGTATAAACATATTCCGTGCATGGAGTTTTGCGACCGGGAGCCGTAAAAACAGTGTGGGGCTTTGGGGCAACAACTCCGAGGGTTCTGCGTTCGAGCATGATGGCACTCCTTGAACTCATTTCACCGTCGGCAATGATCCACCAAGGTGCATTTTGAAGGGTAACGCCTTCACTCGTTGCAGACAAGTGGATGCAGGCGGGACCGACTGATGATAGGATCCCCCGGTATGAAGGCAGAAGCCGCCTGAATTCCTCAGCAATTGCGGCATAAGAATTCCGGAGTCCCGATCATGTTTGTCATATGGAAACGCCCAGACGGATACCACGACGCCACTCCATCCGACTTTCGGGTTGCCGAGGTTGGCAGCAAGGCGAGGATCTGGCTGCACAAGGTCGACCACCAGTCCTACCCGTTTCGGATTTCCGGGGGGTGGCAAGAATCAGATGCGACCCAACGCCTTAACGAACTGGTCAACCTGCTTGGGAAGTCCCAGGACGAATGGGCAGCATTTCTGACCAAATCATTCCACCACTCGATGACCGATGACCCCCGTGCATTTCTCGCAGATCAGGTGAAATGGTTGGGTGACTTGAAAAGTCACTTGAAAGGAGACACCTGGGAGGTAGAAATTATGGACCAGGTGATTCAGGAAGTTTGCCTTCAATTGAATGCGCTGGAAAAAAAGTTTATTTCTGCAGCTGGTAAAGCCTGACACGGGGCATTGAACTTGAATTTTATTAGAATGGTGACTGGTTCGCCGATCAAACTGGCTTTGGCAGTTTGCACCTGTTTTTTACTTCATGGCTGCGGAAGTCGACACGACGCCCACCTCAGCCTTCAGAGTCAGCCTGAACCCGTTCATTTGTTGCTGCTTGGCGGCAACAGGAGCTGCAAATCCAGCACGGACTCAATCCCTTCGCCAGTCACGATGGACATGGCCCCACGTGCCATCGGTCTGATCAATCGTTTTCGCTCTGACGGTGGCGCAGCAGAGGTCTTGACCTCTTGTTTCCTGGACCCTGACAATATCCTCGTGAGCCGGAATTTCTCATCGAGATTTGACACATTGGATCCCGAGGCCCTCGTTGACGAATCCGTCGCAGGCATTCAAGCCAACCAAAGGGTTTTTATCATCGGTCATTCGTACGGCGGGTGGATCGCGATGAAAATCGCTGAAAGATTTTCCACCGGGTCAGGACAACTCGCAGGTTTGATCACCATCGACGCCATCAGCAGGACGGGCTGCACCTACTCCAACTGGAGCAACTGCGTCACCGCGCCCAAGGATTTCAGCCCAGCGAGCCTTGATGGGGTCAGGGCAAACACCCGCCATTGGGCGAACTTTTATCAAACGACCACCCCATACCTTCATTCCAGCTCGATTGCTCAGGCTGACTTGAATTTGGAACTGCAAGCGTCCCACTTTACGATCGACACCAATGAAGCCGTATGGCGCCACGCCGACCGCATGCTAAACGGCAATGACCTGTGAGGGTATGAGGCGCAGGCTTTCAGCGTCCAAGGCGCCCGCGCAAAGCGGCCCCACGGGCTTCGTGACCAGGTTTGCCGAGCAAGGCGAAAAGATTTTTCTTGTAATCCTCGACCCCCGGTTGATCGAATGGATTTACACCAAGTAAAAGCGCACTGATTGCGCAGACCGTCTCATGAAAAGCAAACAGGGCACCTAGATGTAATTCATCCAGACGAGTCGCTCGAATTTCAAAGACCGGAACGCCACCATCAGCGTGGGCCAATTGCGACGCCTGTGTGACTGCAGCATTCAGATCTTCAACATGACGGCCCTCAAGATAGCCTAATTCATCCGCGTTGCCTGATTGAGATGGAATCGCCAACCGCCTCTCGATGCTGCCCCGCGCCGTCGGCTGATCAAAAACAAGGAAAGTCTCAATCAAGTTGCGAGGACCATCCTGCAGGTATTGCCCCATGCTGTGTAAATCGGTGGACGATAAAAATCCTGCCGGCAAAAGTCCTAGACCGCCCTTGCCCTCGGACTCTCCGAAGAGTTGCTTCCACCATTCAACGTAACCTGACAACTTCGGGTCGGCGACGTTCATCACTTCAATTCGTTTGCCCGCCTGCCATGAAGCCCTGCGAAGGCAGGCATATTCGATGGCAGCAACGCCTGCGCCCTTGACACGAGCGGCGACGGGATCTGTCCTGAAATCTGCAAAAACAGAATCGGCACCGTTCATCAAAGCGCGGACATCGTACCCTGCAAACGCAAGGGGCAAGATTCCAACCGGAGTAAGAACCGAAAAGCGCCCACCGATATCGTCGGGAATTTCAAATGCGCGATAAGACTTTTCACGGGCAAGGGCTCGAAGCGCACCATGTTTGGCGTCGGTCGTTACCACAATTCGCCGCGCCGCCTCACGCTCGCCAAAGCGTTTTTCCAGATAGGACCGCAAAATCCTGAAGGCTACCCCGGGCTCTGTTGTGGTGCCGGATTTCGAAATGACGTTGATCATGGGCTGCCGGCGATCACAAAGGTCCATCAATTCCAGCAAGCCTGCCTCGCTCAAATTGTGTCCTGCGAACACCACCGGAACCCGCGCCGACCGCGGCAAGGCGTGAACAAATGAATGGCTGAGGGCATCAGAAACAGCCTTGGCACCAGCAAAAGAACCACCAATTCCGACCACAATCACGAGATCGAAAAACGTGTCATTCTTGCGAATGAAGTCTTCCACGGAATCAAGGACCGGCCAACCAGACCGGGCAGGATAATCAAACCATCCGGTCCATTCTCCGCCAACACAGGTGCCGTTGCGGATGCCATCAAGAGATAAAAGGGCCTGCGCATTCAAAGATTCAGCAGATGCCTTCAGCTCAGCCGGAACGAACCTGGATTCAAATCGAATGCACTGCTGCATGTGTTTTCCCGTTTATTACATAAGGTTTCAGGCGGGCGATCGCTGCTTCCGGACCCTGGACCTGAAACCGCGCCACCCCTTCGATCTCGTAATTTGAAGACAAGACCATGCACGAGTTAAACATGGCCCGGATCACTGATGTTTCACTGGCTGGAATTTCAAGCTCGGCGGAAACAAAGTTTTCTGCAAACAGCGCATAAATATGATCACGCAGGCGCAAGATGTCCTGATCATTGATCGCTGAAATCGCGATGCTCCTGGGATAGGCCCCGCGCATGATCCGCGGTAAAAAACGATCTTCCACCTGATCGATCTTGTTGAACACTGTGATGACCGGCATCTTGTCTGCACCGATTTCCGCCAGGACCTTCCGTGTTGCGTCCATCTGTGCCTGATAATTCCCGTGGGATAGATCCACAACATGCAGCAACAGGTCTGCATCAATCACTTCGTCCAGGGTTGATTTGAATGACTCAATCAGGCTGTGAGGAAGGTTTCGGATAAAACCGACCGTATCGCTCAAGAGGATCTTTGGCCGGGTTGCGGGATCCAGCACGCGGACGTTGGCATCCAAAGTCACAAACAGTGCATTCTTGGCTTGGAATTTCGCATGGGTCAATGCGTTCATAACCGTTGTCTTGCCGCTGTTGGTATAGCCAACAAGAGCAACCTTGAGCTCATTGCGCCGGGATTTCCGTTGTGTGGCCTTCTCCCGGGCAATCTGTTTCAACTGACCCTTCAAGCGGGCAATCCGCTCGCGAGCGCGGCGGCGGTCAACTTCAATTTGTTTCTCACCCATTCCGCGAGAAGCCAACCCACCCCCGCGCTGCCGGTGCAAGTGAGTCCACGCACCCGACAACCGCGGCAGAAGGTACTCAAGGCGCGCAATCTCGACTTGGGTTTTAGCTTCGTTGGTTCGTGCATGACGCGCAAAAATATCTAAAATGATCCCTGAACGGTCGGTCACCTGACAACACGTGATCTCTTCAAGATTCCGGATCTGGGGTGGGGCAAGGGGGCGATCCACCACGATCAAGGTAGCACCACTGCTCCGCGCCAGATCCCTCAATTCTTCGACCTTGCCGGTGCCTAGCATGCAACTCGGACTGAGCTTGACCCTTTTCTGGACAAGCCTGCCCTTGACCTGAATTCCGAGTGTCTTGAGCAAAGCCTCTAGCTCCGCCAAGTCATCGGCAATGATCTGGGGATTGTCTTCGGGAAGTTGGACGCCAACAACGATTGCTGCAATGCCTGGTAAGGAATCCTGAAATGTTTGCACTCGGGGTTTTGTCCTCCGCAAGTGGTTGTGATCAGATCAGCGTGTTGCCCCACGCTTAGAAGCAGGTTGCTGAAAATTTTGCTGTCCGGGATGGGGCGACGTGGAAATACCACCCACCATTCGATCCCCGGCTGCTTTCAGTTCCCGTGATGTTACCAGAAGATTTAAAAGATCATCAGTCAATTCCTGAAAGGCTTCAGGGGTAACCAGTAACCCAAACTTCGATGGCTGGGCATGGTTGCGCAGAATCTCCTCGATCGCGACGCGGGTCACTGTCTCAAACAATCCAGCCATAAGTACCCCCTCGCTTCAATGATATTCTTGGTTATCCTACCATTTTTGGGCTCTCCGCGTTAGCTTCCGGAGAACCAGACCGGGCTATTCGTTGGCGCATGATCGCCACATAATAACGGGGAAGCACATCCACAGGGAGTCGGGATGCCAGAATCTGATGCAATTCACTTGGACGATCTGCGACCGACAACTCATCAAACGGCTGAGATCCGCTTCTGGCAGATACCGAGTGAGGGCTGGAGACCGTGACACCATCCAGTTTTGAAGTGTCGTAACTGACAACGAGCACCTGCTGTTCTCCCATGGTCGATTCGACATCCCAGTAGCGCAACTCGCGGCCACCGGAAAGCGACATCAGACTTTCATTTCCAGGGGAAACACGGTTGTTTCCATTCACAACAACCGGGCGCGCCACCCCAAAATGACCACTAATGGCTGTGTTCTTCGTACGGGAGACAATCGAGAAGCTCAGACTGATTTGTTCCAATGCCTTAAAAGTCCGGTCTGTGAGCAAAAATTTTGCAAGTTCAGTTCGAATGTCATTGGAATCGATCTCGCGGGATGCGTCCGCCATCATAATCGTCCTGACGGCAAAGAGATGATGCCAGAGATGGGCACTAAACTTCGCCCTCACATGTTCAGGTCCAGCGCAGGAAAGGTAAAACATCACATGCCTGTCTTCGCCAAAATTGAGTCCCAGGTACCATCCCGTTTCGCGCTGGGACCGGAAGTTTCCAAAATCCCAGATCCGGAGCCATGGCTGCGACTCAACCAGGAACGCCCCCGTCCGGTAATTAACGCCTCGGCTCCTGCGTTCCATCACAGAAGATATCTGGGCACCCACATTGTCCAACGCTTGCCGCACGGCAGTGCTATCTTCTTGCGCCAGAGCACCACTGTCTTCAATAAACATTAATCCGATGTTCTCGCCACCCCAGCGCAAGGGGACCACTGCACCAAGGCCAGAGCCTTTCGAGCCTGATGAAGATTCTGATGCCTCCACACTTCCACTTTTTGCGTTGGTTAAATCAAGGCGGACGGGAGCCAGCGTGAGGATGTCGTCTTCCGCAGACGAAGATGCCGAAGTGTCTCCCATGCCGGGAACGTGGCTGACCTTATGGATCCATGGCGCATCGTGGAGGGGAAGAAAGAGGGTTGATTTTATCTGAACGTAAGGGATCAAATGTTGACCAATCAAGACCGTGTCATGCCCATAAATATCTGAAGCTGCGTTTTGTAAACCCTGACCGGCGGGCCCGCGCCTGAAACAAAAAACCCGACTTCCCTGAAAGGTCTTCGCAACAAATGCCAGGCACTCACGGAGGTCCGCCGCAAGATCCAGACGACGTGTCTCGTTGGCAGAGACCAGACGCAACATGGCATATTCCATTGGGTGAAGTTTTCCCGTGGCCCACGGACCCATTCCATTGTTTCGAGTGGCCGCTGCAATAGCCACGGAATCACCAGCCAAAAACTGAGCTTTTTCACCTGACACCATCGACTGGCCGTCGTTTACCGCGCCGCCAAGCGACGGTTCCGCAAGAGCAGAAACACCTGCACTGCGGGCAATGACTTCGGAAAGTGCCTTGACACCCCCCTTCGCAGCAAGAACCGATGCCCTGCGCAGGTAATCCAGCCGTGGCTTCAAACCCCTCTCGCTGAGATGCATGCCAAACCAGAGGTAGCCAAGTACCTGGGACAGATTGTCCCCAGCGAGCTTCGCCTGCCTCAGGCTCCGATCATAAAGGGCTCGCGATACTTCTTTGGTTCCCAGAAGTTCAGAAATCCTTGCGCGCAGGAGCAGTGGGACCGTCCGCTCACCATCTTGCATCCCATTTACAAACCCGAGCAATCCACGCAGCGCTTGTTTCATTTGCGGAGCCGGCAGAATTTCCACTCCAGACTCGCGTTGGTAGAGCACAGGAAACACGACCAGAAACAAGGCGAGGCTATCCTCCTCAAAAGGCCAGAGAAATTCATTCGCCCGCTGCATGGGAATTCCCTGGATCACTCTTGCATAGCTCTTGCGCGCCTTGTCCAACTCACCGCGTGCAAATGCAACCATCGCCAGGATGGACAAGGTGAACAAATCATCCATGCGTCCTCCATCGCGACGCCGATGTTTGAGGTAACTTTCAGCAAAGTTGACAATCTCATCCCTTGAATCACGCAGCAAAAAAGCAAAGGTCGAAATCATCACCGAACGGGAGCTCACTGGACTACGCAAGGCGCGGTATTCGGGAAGTTCCATGCTCAGTGACTTGACACGGTCCAAATTCAACCTTTGCAATTCCCGGTGGATTTGAAAGGAAACTGCGATTCCGTGGGCCAGGCGATCTTGATCTGGCTTGAGGTTTGCGACCACCATGCGCAAATGATCACTCATCTCGTCATGACGGGCACGCAGATAATCAGCACTAATCACGCGCAGCAGGGAAACGTAGGCAAATTCAGAGCGCGCCCCGGAGGCCTTGGAAATATCCATCACGAGATCAAAGGCCCTGAAAGACGATTGAAAAAAACCTTTGCAGGCGAGGAGGGCTGCCCGCTCGGCGACGAGACGCAACGCCACAGACTGGGATGGCGCTGTCTGAAGGGCCACAGCAAATGCCTTGTCGTGCGCCAAAAATGCCCCAACCTTGTTTCGGTACATGAGGGCATGCGAGGCATTTTGAAAAAGATTGACGGCTTGGGCTGAGGCCATCGTGACAGTCTTTTTATTAAATGATTTGCGCAGAAGCCGCCACGAACGGCTCCAGCGCCGGTCACTGAAGGTGCCGTCAAACCAAAGCCAAAAGCGCGCAGAAAGACGGTTCCAAAGTGTATCCTGCTTAAACGCTGAACCAAGGCGCGCAAGGGAATCCTCCACCAATTTCATCGATTCGCCCATGACACCAAGTGATACGTAAAAACGGATGACCTTGACCGCAAGTGCAATGCGCTTTCCATCGGGCATGGTCATCGCAATCAACCCGCGGTAACGCTGCAATGCATCAGAAGTTCTCCTTTGTGCGGCTGCCAAGTCAGCCAGCACTTCAAGAACCCGCAATTGTTCGCTGATCTCGTAGCCTCCGGGACCAGCCTGGTGCATGAGTCGCTCTACACTTTTGAAGTAGGTCTCTGCGGTCTGCCATGAGTTTGAGTCCAGCGCAGCATTTCCAGCTTGCAGGTTGTATTTAATTGCCTTCAGCAACAGCTGCCGGGAGTCAACCCGTCCTTCAGCCAGTTCGACCCCGCCATCGAGCGCCCGGTTGAAGTGCTGCGCCAGCGAAAAAACCGTCTTGCCAGAAGGCGAAGGCACGAGTGCCTCCAGCCGCCGGGCAATTGCCAGGTGCAAAACGCACCGCCTAGCCATGGGTATGGATGCGTAAATATCTTCGCGTGCACGGGAATGGACAAATGAATAGGTTTTTCCGAGTGCCTTCAAATCGTCATCGCCTGAACCGCGCACAACGATTCCTTCGCCCACTGCGCGCTGAAGCGCATGCACAAGATCCATTCCTGACTCGCCTTCATCGCCACTGCCACCGCGCAGGACTTCAAACTGAAAGGTCATGCCTGCCACAGCAGCACCCTCGAGAGCCCTGCGGTCTGACTCCTTGAAATCGGCAAGGCGTCCAAGCACAAGATCCACCGAATCGACTTTGGGCGGATCCATCAAGAGGCGGTCGAGATCGATAGTCCAGCTTCCGTCGCGCCGCATCCTCAGGTGGTCATTGGCGACCAGGACTCGCAAAAGCTCGGACACATGCAGAAGATTTCCGCCTGTTCTCGAATACAACCAGTCGATAAACCGGGTCTCGATTTTTTCGTCTCCCAGGAAAGAACGGCCAAGCGTCTCCTCAACAAGGGGTGCCAGTGCACCTCGGGTCATGGAGTTGATTTCGATCTCCTGAAACCGTCGTTTGAGCCTGGAGAACCGGCTTAGAAATGCCTCTACCTCACTACCAGGCGCGACACTTGCGGAACGGACGGACACAATGAGCAAAAACCTCTGGGAGTTTGCGTTTGAAAAAAATTGATCGATGAGGCGAACGCTCTTGTCGTCCGCCCATTGCAGATCATCGAAAATGAAAATGAAAGGCGTTGTATCAGATGCAAGGCAGCGCGTGAAATCGCTGAAGATCTTGGCAAACGCCTTGAACCCTTCTTCATCGGCTCCAAACATGACTTCGGGCTCAGGAATATCCGCTACAAAAGGTAAAAGTCCGGGAACAACTTGGGCAATTTGGTGTGCCAATGGCCCGAGCAGGGTTTTCACCTTCTCATGAAACTCACTTGCTTCGGCAGATTTTGACCGGGAAAGGCGCATCAGATATTCATTGAATGCGTTGGCAAGGGCATTGAATGGAAGGGCCGATTCGTGGCTGGAGAAACGCCCAGAAACAAACCGGATCTCACGTTTTACCAACCCATCCCGAAATTCACTGATTACGCGAGATTTTCCAGCACCAGCCGGCCCACGTAAAACCGTCATGCGGCTACGACCCTGAGCACTCGCCACGGCCTCGTAGTTGGACTGAAGTGCTGCCATTTCAGAGTTGCGTCCACTGAATTTCATCGGCCGGGACAAGATTTCAATCTTGTCGTATTGCCCCAGTGGCAACGCCTCGAGAGAAACACTCCCAATGTCATAAAGGGCTTTGGCCCTTGCAAGATCCGCCTGCAATCCAAAAGCAGACTGGTAGCGCTGGTCCGGATGTTTGGAAAGAAGCTTGTGAACAATCGCCTCGACGTAGGGCGGAACATCGGGGCAGCGGGAACTCAATGGTTCAGGCGATGCAAATGCATGGAGCTTTTCAAGTTTCTCGCGCGTGTCGGCCGAGAAAGGAGTGTGTCCACTCAGGGCTTCATAAAGCACGGCTCCGAGGGCATATAAATCGACCCGGTGATCCACCGGGGCATCGATCATGCGAGTGAGTTCAGGCGCCATGTAAAGGGGCGTTCCTGCGATTTCATCCCCCATATCACCCGGCCTGCGCATCGGATTCTGATCCCGTCCCGTGTAGAGCACTGCCTCAGATAAACTGGCGACACCGAAATCCAGGACCTTGACGTTGACCTCGCGTGAATCACCAAACGGCCGGTCGACGATAATATTTTGCGGTTTGATGTCGCGGTGGATGATGTTTTTACGGTGGGTGTAATCCAGTGCTTGAGCCACCTGCGTGCCAAGCTGGAAAAAAAACCTTAGACTCTGCCTTCCGTTGCGGCCAATCAGGTCCTTCAGATTCCTGCCACTAGCCCGCTCCATGACAATGTAATATCCGCCGGGCGCACTGGATCCGGTTTCCTCGGAACCCGGGGAACCAGAAGGCTTCTCCCGTTCATCTGGCTCAGAACCGCTTTGCACGAAACCCGCGGACTCCGCGTCCATGAGGCCCAGCTCAAGAAAAGAAATGATGCACGGATGGTGGAGGCGGCTCATCAGCGCTGCCTCTTTCTGAAAGCGCATAAGGACATCTGGTCCCATGCGCTTGCTGCGGATCACTTTGATTGCAACCTCTCGGGACGGATCCTCAAAGGGAATCGCCGCCAGGACCAAACCCATACCACCGGAACCAATGGTCCCCGTGACGAGATATCGGTCGGCAATTCGCGCACCGATCATTTTTTTCTGAAAACGATCCAAATTCCGCATCCCTGGTTCAGGTTAGGCAACCCTGCGGTTACACTTGGTTTTCGGTCGTCCATTGGAAAGCTTGAAAAAAAAACACGATCCGAGGCCGGGATTTCGCCACAAGGCATTGAAACTTCATTGTTTTTTATCCCAAAAAAAGCAAAACTCCCCCACGACCACCCCGCAAACCAGCGATCCCGGAGGCGAATGATGGAATCTTTCATGGCGCAGCAATCCCAGCAGATCCAGCAAGCCAGCGCGCTGTCTGAATTCCGGCACACCACAGTTGGGGTAAGGCACACCAAAATCGTTGGCACTTTGGGACCATCTTCGTCAAACGAAGACACCTTGCGGGAATTGATCCGGGCCGGACTCAACGTGGCACGCCTGAATTTTTCCCACGGCGACCACGAGACCCATCGAAAAAACGCTGATCTCGTCCGGCGCATCGCCCGCGAAGAAGGACGTACGGTAGCAATCCTTCAAGATTTGCAGGGTCCAAAAATTCGTTGCGGAAAATTAATCAATGGCTCGCAGCAGATCCCTCCTGGTGCATCGTACATTCTTGCGTTTGGAACCGAACAGACTGACCCTGCGATCATCCCGATCGATTACCAGGATTTGATCAAGGACGTTAGCGTTGGACACCGCGTCATGATGGATGACGGGCTTCTCGTTTTTCGCATTGACGAAATCATTGGAGACAATGTCCGGGTGACTGCTGCCGAAGGCGGACTCCTGAAAAGCCGCAAGGGCGTCAATTTTCCGGATTCGCGACTTTCTCTTCCTGCAATGACTGAGAAGGACAGCCGCGACCTATTGTTTGGTATCAGCCTCGGCGTTGACTTCATTGCACTTTCATTTGTGCAATCAGAAGCCGACATTCACATGATCAAAAAAATGATCCAGGCCTTGGGCGCGGACATTCCGGTCATTGCAAAAATCGAGAAAATCTCCGCCCTTGATGAAATCCATCAGATTGCGCGCGCGGCCGACGGGCTGATGGTTGCGCGTGGTGATCTTGGCGTCGAAGCCAGCGTCGAGCGCGTCCCAGGATTTCAAAGGGTGATCCTGGCCGCCGCTGCCGCCGCCGCAAAACCAGCCATCATTGCAACGCAGATGCTGGAATCCATGATTGAGAATCCTCGGGCAACCTTGGCCGAACTCGCCGATGTCGCCAACGGTGTCCTGGATGGAGCGGACTGCCTGATGCTTTCTGGCGAAGTTGCCAGTGGAAAATATCCAGTCGAGTGCGTTCAGACCATGGCCGCCATCATCGACGAGGTGGAACAATGGACCTTCCGCCGACCGGTTCGTTACGCAATGGATCTGGATGACAACAATCTCCTCTGGGAGGATCACGAAGCCATCGCCCGTGCTGCGTGTGAAGCAGCCGACGCGATCGAGGCAAAACTTATCGTATGCCTGACCTTGACAGGATCCATTGCGCGCCTCATGGCTCGCTGGCGCCCCAGGACCCCAATCCTTGCGATCAGTCCCCGTCGCGATGTCATTGAAAAGCTGGCCATCGTATGGGGTGTTTATGGGCTTCAAAGCCCGCTCTTCTACAATACGGACGTGCTTTTGGCTGACCTACCCAACCTTCTTAAGAATCTTGGCCTGGTCAACTCTGGAGATACGGTCGTCATCACGGCCGGCATTCCAATCAATCAGGTTCGTCCGACCAACATGGTTAAAATCAACCGGATTCCCTAAGTCGATCGACGAGACGCAATTGCGTCCCTCGGCCTTGCTCCGGTAAAGCATTGCATCGGCGCTCTGAAGCATTCGACCACTGTCCATTTGCAGCCCGGCCGGTGCCCATGAGATCCCGAAACTGGCCGTCACATGCACAACCCGCCCGTGCGTAAGAAAGGCTTGCCCCGCAATTACCTTCCGCAGGGCGTCCACGGCCTTAAATGATTCCTGCATGGATTCCGCTGAAAAACAGAACACAAACTCGTCACCGCCATACCGGGCGGCGCGACTGAAGGAAACCGCCAAATCTCCGCTGTTCCATTCACGAAGCAAATGCCCGACCGCGCGAAGGACATCACTCCCCACGAGGTGATTGTTTCGATCGTTCACTTGTTTGAAAAAATCGATGTCCATCATAACCACTGCCAAGGCGTAACGGCCATCACCACAATGCTGGTTGGCGGCGGCAAGCTGGGGTTTGAAGGAACGCATGTTCAACAGCCCGGTCAAGTCATCCGTGCAACTGAGGTGGGCCAGTTCGCGGTTCGTTGCTTGCAGGCACTGTGTCATCGCCCTGAAACGCACAGCCTGAACGAGACGTAACACCAACTCTGGTGAACCATGCTTTGCAACAACGAGATCGTCGACACCCGAATCCAAGGCCCGGACCATCAATTCAGCATCAAGTGATGCGACATTCCCTGACGTCAATTGAACCAATACCGCCGGCTGCACGGCGGCGCCATCCATCCCGGATCGCCAGACCTCAATCACATCGAGCCATGGATCGACATGCGAGGCTGACTCAATCTGCAATACGACCGCTTTCGGATTCTGTGCAATGACCCGTGACCACAGGGGCACGCAGTCACCGCGGCGTAGTGCGGACGATGCGTCAAGGGACACAGCGTCGTTCATGATCATTTCTGCATCGCTGCTCAAATCGCCTCCCGGGAAGAAATATTCCCGCCCCATTGGGACAGCGGGTCTTCGGCGGCGCACCGGGACGACTTTATAGCAACAACCAAGGTCACAGAAATATTCACTTGAAATCGGGAGGTTAACCCCAAAAGCAACACAACAATCCAGATCCAAGATAAAATAAGAAGCATGAACCCCTATGACCAACGGACCATTTGGTATCGCATGCTCGCCGTT
This sequence comes from Oligoflexales bacterium, assembly GCA_947479535.1. GTDB lineage: Bacteria > Bdellovibrionota_B > Oligoflexia > Oligoflexales > RGVZ01 > RGVZ01. Next base: position 27,598 of record CANJZQ010000031.1, read on the forward strand.
GCAACCGTCTGCGCCACATTGATGGCCGCGGTTGCTGTGGGTGGTGGGTTTCTATTTTTAAAACGCGCCGGCGTGTTTGAGCCAGATGAAAAACTGATTGAAAAAATCACCAGTCACCAAACCCGTTCCAACACAATCGTCCTTGCCCGCGATGGCAGCAAGATTGGTGAATTCTATGAAGTTGACCGGGCCTTTGTTCCCTTCGCTCAACTGCCAAGAGGCATCATCCAATCCATCGTTGCCATTGAAGATCATAATTTTTGGAGTCATAACGGATTCGATCCAAAAGGCATCGTCCGCGCAGCAATGGCAAACCTAACCGGCGGAAGAACAAAGCAAGGCGCCAGCACCATCAGTCAGCAGCTGGTAAAGGCTTTTATTTTGGGAAATGAACGAACCTTTGCGCGCAAGGCACGAGAGGTTTTCCTTGCCATCAAACTCGAGCGACAAATCAGCAAAGAAAGAATCCTTGAGCTATATGCCAACGAAATGTTCCTGGGCAGTGGATCCTACGGGGTTGCTGCAGCAGCCAAAAGATACTTCAGTAAAAACCTCGACGAACTTGAACCGCACGAAAGCGCACTGATTGCCGGGCTATTCCAATCCCCTTCTGC
>CANJZQ010000032.1 GCA_947479535.1 Oligoflexales bacterium
TGCTCGAGGGCATCGAAACGTAAATCGTGCTCCTCAAGCTTTGTAAAAATTTTTGTAAGCATCGCCATGATTTGAGGCATTTGATCGTTTTGCTGCATTTGATTGCTCCCGCTGGTGGTTTCGTCCGACGGGTTATCGAAATAGTGCATTGGTGTTCATCCTGCAAGATCCTGACATTAAAAGGAATTGTGTGACATCAGGTGTCACAGGGCGACATCATCGCGTGGTTTCTTTTATTCGCAAAAATGAAAATGAAATGATTCGCGTTTGCTGTGGGTTGAGGGTGTTATCCACAGTGAATTTTTTACAAGCCGTTTACAGCACGAAACCCAGACCACCATAGATGGCAAGCGAATTGGCGTCAGGCGTGTTGTTGCCGAATATAATTGGGATCTGCATCTCGCCGGATATCGTGATTTTGCCAATCGCCTTTTCAACCGCAAGGCGACCCTCGGCGTAAAAAGACATTTCACTGTTTGAGTAATTAGTGCCCTCTGCGCCATAAAAATCTGGTACCTGGGCTGAGACTGCGATTCTAGCCAAACCCGCTCTGCCGCCAACCCGGAACACGGTGTCCGGGCTTGGGCTAATAACATAAGCGGCTCCGCCCGTGACGCGCATCAGGCTGATGGAAAGTAAGGAGTTCCCGTAGGAAACATAGTCTCCGCCGCCATCAAAAACCACGGACTTAGCGAGTGGAAAGTTTACGCCAGCACCAAAGATCAATGAAGAACTGCTGCTTAAGAAAAGTCCCAGTGATCCCCGCACGACTGTTTTGGAGGCCAACCCGGAAGGCCCGGTGGAATCTGACGCGTCTCCGGCATCGGATCCATTAAGGCGCGAGCGTGATGGCTTTTTTCTTTTTCGTGGGAGGTCTGCCCTGCTGCTGTTTTCAACAAGATTGATTTTTTCGAAGTTGTCGTTTTCAGTGAGGGGTTTGTCAGGCGCCGCAGATCCCGTGACAGGAAAAACAAGTGACAAAAACGCCGTAGCCATCGCGAGTACGACGTGAGTTCTTGAAACTCCCAGATGGATCGTCATTCGTCGTCTCCTTTTGTCGCACCACAAAAAAAATAGCAGGGATTATTCCATCAAGGATACGTGAAGTTCGTCGGCAGTTCCAGTGGGCGTGTCTATGTGTATGAGACTATTTGACCTGCCAAACTTGAAAAATCCCGCAACTGTAATCAAGAAATCGAGCGCAAATTTCTGGTCTGTCGATTCTGAGCGGGCAGGGCTGAACTAGGGGCGTATCACGAGGGTGGAACTAATTTAATAATTCACCAGTATTTCAGAATCTCGATAAAACCCATGCCGCTATGGCATGGGTTTTATGTTCAAGTTTCAGATTCATCCGGATTCTTTTTTGGTCGGCCGCGTGGTGGCATGAGATGAATTTTACGGTTTTGGATGTGGTTGGCCAGCGCAATTTTGGTGATCTGCAGTCCTTGAGTTTGTTCGATCATGGATTCATCCAGGTGATCCACTTTTTCCATCTTTTTGAGGTAGCTGGTCAACACGTCGAGGATGTGTTGAAGTTTCTTTTCGTTGTCTTCGAATAAGACACCCAAGCGGGAGACCTCTGTCTCCATGATGGTCATCCGCTGCTCGAGGGCACTGACTCGCTGCTCGAGGGCGGTCATTCGCTGCTCGAGGGCGCTGACTCGCTGCTCGAGGGCGGTCATCCGCTCCTCTATGGCAGTCATTCGCTGCTCGAGGGCGGTCATCCGCTCCTCTATGGCAGTCATTCGCTGCTCGAGGGCACTGACTCGCTGCTCGAGGGCGGTCATCCGCTGCTCGAGGGCGGTCATCCGCTCCTCCATGGCAGTCATTCGCTGCTCGAGGGCATCGAAACGTAAATCGTGCTCCTCAAGCTTTGTAAAAATTTTTGTAAGCATCGCCATGATTTGAGGCATTTGATCGTTTTGCTGCATTTGATTGCTCCCGCAGATGGTTTCGTCCGACGGGTTATCGAAATAGTGCATTGGTGTTCATCCTGCAAGATCCTGACATTAAAAGGAATTATGTGACATCAGGTGTCACAGGGCGACATCATCGCGTGGTTTCATTTATTCGCAAAAATGAAAATGAAATGATTCGCGTTTGCTGTGGGTTGAGGGTGTTATCCACAAACAATTAATTTTGAGCAGGGGAGCAGGAGGAAGAAAGGATCCTTCGCTAACGCTCAGGATGACGGTGTTTAAAGCTGCTGGACGAGTTCGACGAGTAGGCCGCCAGTGGACTCGGGATGGATGAAGGCGATGCGTGTGTTGTGGGATCCAGGTCGCGGGGTGGAGTCGATCATTTGGATGCCGTGGGCTTGCATGTAGGCCAAGGCCGCGTCGAGGTTGTCGACTTGCAAGGCGACGTGATGGATGCCCGAGCCTTTTTTGGCCAGAAACTTTGCGATCGGTCCGGGTTTTGGACCGTCGGGTCCGGTTTCGTTCTCCAGGATTTCCAACATCGGACGGCCGGTTGGAATTTTCGCGCTGGTCGCCGTCGCTGAATCGGTCATCGCTGAATCGATCATGACGGTATTGGTCATCTGTTCCTTGACGAGTTCTTCGCCCAAAAAACCAAGGCCCAAAACATTCGTGAAGAACGTCCGGGCCTTTGAAGGATCTTTTGGCGCCAATCCGAGGTGGTTGATTCCGATGATCCGGAACGAACGCGTTTTGCTTTCGTTTGATCCGGCCACGGAATCCACAATCACGCTACAGGAATGCTTGCAGAATCAAGGGCTGTCTTGAGCTCTTTCTTCTGGTTTGGCTTCAAGTGCTTGCTCTCATGAAGGTCGGCCAGCGCCTCGCGCGCGTTGGCGGTGATGTTGGCGTACTCATGGTTTTCAAGTTCGTTGAACTTGCGCATCAACTTGTTGAACACAACGTCACGGTCGATGTCAGCACCAGTGGACCACTTGCCTTTGCGCATCGCGTTCGTGGCGAGGGCAACGATACGGCTGAAGCGGGCGCCGTCCGTTCCGGAGCGACGGGATTTGCCCACGCGGCCTTTGGCCTTGAGGCGGGCAAGGAGCTCTTCGTAGGTGAAGGCAAAGTTCGACTCGACTTCTTTCATGCCGAGCGGAGTTTCCTGGACCGAAGTCCATACGATATTGAGTGTGTCACCCGGACGAAGCTGAACCGATGCCATGATGCCTCCTGAAAACTTAACCGTCGCCGCCAGTTCTCGTGCCCGCTTTAGTGGCAGGGCCGGGTAGCGAAGACTAACTAATTTAATGCTTTCTAGCGATTCTGCAAAGCATGTTGGGAATATTAAATAGAACTTACTTTGTCAACCTTCGATAAGCCGAAATTTATTATTGTAACGAATCAATTCAGGAATCGATGGTGAGTGCTTTGGGGCTGTTTTGATTACCTATATCATCTTGTCATTTCTGATAAATTGATTTTAAATCCTGTCATATTCGTGGCTTGCTTGGATTGTGACCCCCCCTGTGGCGCGGAACGCTCTGCTGGCGGGCTTTAGAAGGGCAAATATCTTCCGATGATTCGCGCATGAAAAAGGGACTTTCTATAACCCTGGCTATTTTTCTCCCGGTTCTGACCGGTTGCACGACCATTCAGAGGGCCAAGGCTCGCTTGGCCGCAGGCCAAGCCCCCGGCGCACCTCACCGGGGCGATGTGCTTCCGGCCAGGTCCCAGGCCAACGTCGGCGTGTATGAGGCCCCAGCGCCTGCAGCCTTCGCAGCCTCACCAAACCGCAACAAAGCCGCATCCACCGTTGCAGCGGCGGCCCCGGCTGCCACGACGGCTCCGCCCCTTAGTCCCGGGCCTGATAAACCGGCCTCCGATGTCATTCCGGGCTCAGACCCCTGCCAGGCCATTACTTTAACTCCGGGCCCTGACGGCGCCATCAACGGGACTCCACCCGTGAGCAGCCCATCCAACAGCTATGTCGTCACCAAATTCTTTCGAGCCTGCACCACGCGCAACGACGCCCCAGGTCTGGCCCAAAACTCTGCCTGGCTTGCCATGGGTTTTCCATGCAGCGGGGGCGATGGCCGCGTGGACTGGAAGGGTTCTCATTACGAGCGCCCCAAATTGGTGGAAATGATCCTGGCCAATGATTGCCCGATGGGCCCCGTGGATCAGCAAGCGCTCAAGTCACTGGCCAAAAAAGAGCTGGGGATTCCCATGGAATCTACGGTGGGTGCCTACACGCCGTTCATGGTCCAGTTCTGGGAAATTCCAGCCATCGGCGAATCCGACATCGGATTTTCGGTGGCCATGCGCGAAAACCAAGGCTTGACCTCGACCTGGGGCAAAATGATCAAAGGTGAGCCCCTGCGGATCCTCCTGGTCGGACGCGAAAATGCCTGGACCCAAACCGACCACCTCTACATGGTGGAAGCCGACATCTTGATCACATCAAGAAACCGCTTTCGTTTGAAGCCGGTCAGCGTCAAAGTCATGACGACCAAGGAGATCGAGGCGGTTCGCTTGCGCTGCGAGGCCTTGCGTCCGGCCCGCAATTGCTCCGGTGTTTTTCAAATTTGATCCATTCGCGTTAAGCCGGGCAAATTCTTACCGGCATTTTTCTGCCCATTTTTTGTGATCGCATCGCTCGCTAGCATGGAACTATCATGACTAGCTCAATCCGTAATTTTATCATCGCCGGTGTCGTCGCCGTGGCTGCCAGTGCCGGTGCCTTTGCAGCGTTCACGCGCGCGGCTCCGGTGAGCGCCGCAGTGTTTGAAGTCCGGGCCATTGATGTGCAGGGGCATCCGGTTGCCGGTGCGGAAGTCTGGTTGGAAACCCAACAGGTCGGCATGACCGACAGCTTTGGCATTTGGCGGCGCAATTTGAAATTGCCGGAAAGTTCAGAAGCCCGCTTTCATTTTCGCAAACGTTTTGCTGGGTCAAAGACAAACGGAATCTTGCGGGAATATGCGGCCGTGAAATCGTTTCACGTTGGCAAGGCTGGGCAGAAACGCGCAGAAAACCATCGTGGCAGTGTGAAGTTGGAGCCCGTGCGAATTTAAAGGCATTCAACCCGTGACCACAAACATCCTCATCACCGGTGCATTGCATGAACAGGCTCTGGCCGCATTTAAAACGCGCGCCAAGGGCAGCGGCATGGGCAACAGTGACCGCAGTGAAATCAGTTATCATCCCGATGGATCGCGCACGGAATTGATGTCCCTCGTCAAATCTGCGCACGTCCTGGTGACCCGCAGCGAGACCGATGTGGATCGCGAAGTGATCGACGCAGCACCAGACCTGCGCATCATCGCCCGTGCCGCAGTCGGTGTCGGCAACATTGATATTTCTTATGCGACGGAAAAAGGAATCCTGGTCATCAATTGCCCGGGGAAGAACACAAATTCCGCGGCAGAATTGACCGTTGGATTGATGCTGGCAATGCTGCGCAACATTCCCCAAGCCCATCAAAGCATGAAACAAGGTGCTTGGGACCGTCACCGTTTTACGGGCCACGAGGCACGCGGCCTGCGGATTGGCATTGTCGGCCTGGGGAACGTCGGTCATCGCGTCGCGAAATTTGCCCACGGATTTGACATGGAAGTCTATGCCTACGATCCCTACATCGCCCCCCATGTGTTTGAACGCCACGGCGCAAAACCATGCAAAAGCCTGCGTGAACTTGCGGAAAATGTCGACGTTCTGACAGTCCATGTTCCGCTGAATCAGGAAACGCGCGGCATGGTCAGTGGCGAGATTCTGGATCTGATGCCACATGGCAGCCGTGTTTTGAATGTCGCGCGTGGTGGTGTCATTGGCGAGGTGGATCTGCTGAAACGCCTGGAGTCAGGACAGATATCCGGGGCTGGCATCGATACGTGGGACAAGGAACCAAATCCACTTGCAGCCTTGGTCCAGCATCCTCACGTCTGGTGCACGCCACACATCGGGGCCTCCACCGATGAAGCCCAGTTGGCCATCGGAGAAACGATTGTCGAACAAGTTTTCAAGGCGATTGAAGGTGGTGTGGTTGATTATCCCGTGAACCTGCCGGAAGTCGGTGTGATCGATCATGCTTTGCTGCGCAGTTATGCGTTGCTGGCAGAAAAAATTGGCGCCTTGATGGGACAGATGCTGGATTTTAATCCGTCGCGGGTCGAACTCGGCTACCGCGGCGACTTGGCCAAACTGGACCACAGCCTGATCCGCCTGAGTTGGATGAAAGGCTATACCGCGCAAGTGGTGGATGATTACGTTTCATTCGTCAACGTCACCAGCCACATCGAAAAACTCGGCTTGAACGTCGTCGAAGTCGAAGACTCTGATTCGGCCAGTTATAAGTCCGCGCTGCGGGTGTTGCTGACCGGTGCCGGTGGCAAGAGCCTTACGGTGGGTGGTATCGTTTTTGACGAAACCTACCTGCGGATTTCGGCGGTGAATGATTTCATGTTCGAGATTGATCCCAGCGGAACATTGATTCTGGTGGAAAATCACGACAAACCCGGTGTGATCGGGGATGTCGGACATTATTTGGCCTCAAAAGGGATCAATATCGACAGCTTTGAGCTGAGCCGAAACCGCAAGGGTGGCAAGGCCATGGCTTTGATCAAAGTGGATGCGGAGCGCGGGGCGATCGACATCAAGTCGATGTCGGCCCTGCCAAACATCGTCAACGTTCGGGTTGCAAATTTGTAGGGAGATCTGAAAAGAAAGACGAAGGAAAAGAAAAAAAGTGGAGCGGGAAAAGGGACTCGAACCCTCGACCTTCGCGATGGCAACGCGACGCTCTAGCCAACTGAGCTACTCCCGCGGTCGAATGCGGGTCGGACTATCAGATAAAACCCACGCAGGTGTCAACACTTATGTCGATTTTAGATTTCAAATGGTTACGAAACCGAAAGTCCAGCGGTCCATCTGCGGGGAATACTCGCGCGGCTCCCAAGGCCCAGCCTTTGTCCCAGCCATCCATGACCCCGGAGGAGGCGGCCGAAGCCTGGTTTGCCCGCCTGCGTGACTTGTTTGTGCTCGAATTTGGGGCAGCCCCCTTTGAACGAACGGCCCAGCGCTATCTGATCGAGTCCGGGATGCTGGATTCGGATCGCCCCTACGTCTATTTACAACCGTTGAACCAGCAAGGTTTTCTGTTTGAACGTGCCGGGACAGGGTGGGTGATCGGGCGGGCGGACAAAATCGTCGCAAAGGACACTTTCATGCGCGGGGGCGAGGCCTGGGACGTGGTCAACATCATCAGCCACCCGGATGCCATCATGCCCAAGGTGTCGTCGCAAAGGTTCCAGGATCAACTGATGCCCTTTTCTGAATACCGCCAACGCCTCGTGGAGGCCGTGCGATGCGGCGGCTGACTATGCCGGCGAGACTCACGGCGGGCCGCAGGTCGAGGGACCGGATCCTGTTTGTGGTGTCGAGCCTGGTCCTCAACCTGATGGTCATTGTACCCGGCGCCGAGGCCGGGTTTCTCATCCAGGGGGGGCCGACCTGGAGGTTCTTTTCTTTTTCCCCGAAGGCCGCAGAAGACACGCCCAACTACGAGGGTTACGGCCTGGAGCTGGCCTCGGGCTATTCTTTGGGGCGTGTTTTAGACCTCGCGCTGTTGGCCCAGTACACGCCAGGAAGTCTTGGAGTGGCGAAAATCGTCGGCGAAGACGCATCGATGGTCCTTCTGGGCGGCATGGTTGGGGCGACGATCATGAAGCAAGGTTACGCCGGGATCTACGGCGGCACTGGCTATTACAACGGTGTGGCGCATTCGGGCCATGATGGGATCGTGAAGGGGAACTTCAACGGACCGGCACTGGGGCTAACGTTGGGTGCGAACTTGGGGCAGCCCAAAGGGTCTGATGAGGTCACGGTCCGTGTGCAGGTGTATACAGAACGGGCATGGATGTCGGGGCGTCCGGCGGCCGACTCCGAAATTGAAAAGAGAACGATCAGCAGTTTTGGTGTAGGGTTTTTGTGGGTGTTCAACAGCCTCGGCGGAAGCGCGTGGGAAAGCAGAGTCATGAAGGGCTTTCTCGAATAATTCAATTGAGGGTACGAAATGGAATTCAGCATCGTTCAAAAACTTCTCGGCATCACTTTGCTTGGCAGCGCCTGGATCCTTTGGCTTTTAATTGGACTCAGCATCCTGTCGGTTTCGATCATGATCGAGCGTTTCTTTTATTTCCGAAAATCAGACATCAATTTTCCAGAGTTTTCTGAAAAACTTTCCAAAGTCCTCCTCAGCGGTGACACCACCGAAATTGTGAAGTTGTGCGCGCAAAGCCCGGCCCTGGAAAGTCAGGTGGTCCTGCGCGGACTAGAACATCAGGCGCGAGGGCCTCGCGCCATGGAAGAAAGCATGCTGGCCTATGTGATCAGCGAGCGCCAGAATCTGGATCGCGGGATTGTGATCCTCGGTACCCTTGGCAACAATGCTCCTTTTATCGGACTTTTTGGCACGGTTTTGGGCATCATTATTGCGTTTCAGGACCTGGCGCGAAACCCCGCCGGTGGACCATCGGTGGTCATGGCCGGAATTTCTGAAGCGTTGATTGCTACTGCGGTGGGCCTCATGGTCGCGATACCGGCCGTGATCGCATTCAATTTTTTCCAGCGTGTCGTGAAGCGCCACATTTCAAATTCAGAGGCCGTGGTCAAAGTGGTCATGGCCCATCTGGCACCGCGCTAGAATTTAATCGTGCTGGCACTCAAAGTACTTAGCACTCAATGGAGACGCCATGGCAGGCAGACTGATGGACTCGGGTGACGAAGCGATCACAGAAATCAACGTGACTCCATTTGTGGACGTCATGCTGGTGCTGCTGGTGATTTTCATGGTCACGGCCAACTACATCGTCAACCAGTCGATCAACATTCAACTGCCGAAAGCCGACACCGGCCAGGTCATCCAGTCCCGGAACCTGGCGTTTGTCATCGACAAGGAGTCCAGGGTTTATCTGGATGGCCAGGCGGTGGAAGTGGCTGAGCTGGGCGAGAAAATCATGGCTTTCAAGGGTCAGCAGGCAGAGGGGACAACGATTCAGGCGTTGATCTCTGCCGACACGGCGACCCCGCACGGCGCCGTGGTGAAAGTCATTGATGTGATTCGTAAAAGCGGTATAACCGAGCTTGCGATCAACGTTGAAGCGGCGAGCAATTGAACTCCAAGCCTCCCTCAAATCCGAACCATTCGAAACTTGCAGAGCAGTGCCTTGCGTTCCTTTCGGACAAGACATTTCGCCTGAGGCCGGCGCGTTACGACGAACGCTACGGAATTTGGCCGGGTGAAATCGGTCTGGAAATGGAATCCTGGCCCGTGCGTGCCAGAGATGTTCGGTCTGAAATCCCAGCCCGGATCATGCTCCATGGCGAGAATTCCCTGGCCGAGGCGCTCGTCCCCCTTGCGGATCGCGAGGGCTGGCAGTGCGAGTTTTCTGGCGATGGTTCCAAGTCCGTTCTCATGAAAATTGCGATACCAGGCCAGACGGGAATTCCGGACTGGATCAGCTTCGAGCCAGGCGGGCAGATTGAAGTTTCGTCGGCACCATTCCCGTGCCTGTCCGATGCCCTGAACCGGATGCATCTTGTCGACGAAAAACTGCAGCGTCATTTGCGGGGCTTTGGCATTGAACTGGTCTCGACTGGAATCAACCCGTGGTTCACACCGGATGAGATCGGTCTGCAAATGAACAAGCCGCGTTACGCGGCAATGAACAAGTTTTTTTCGCGAGTGGGCCCCTTCGGTCCGCGCATGATGCGCCAGACCTGCACCATTCAAGTGAACCTCGATTTTGGCTCGACGGGCGATGAGATGGCGCGGCGTTATCTGGCGAGCCTGTTGATTGCCCCCTTTGCAGGGGCGACCTTTGCCAACTCGCCCATTGTCGACCGCCGGTTGACGGGGGACAAAGGCTTTCGCTCCCGCGTCTGGTTGAACATGGATCCTTCGCGGACGGGCCTTCGGGATCCGCGCCGCCTGATGCAACGCCTAGATAAAGATGCATGTGTCGAATACTACTGGGATTTTGTGCGCAGTGCGCGCGTTGTTTTTGCCGAGTCGGCTGGCTACGCCGTGCCGGACACCGGCCTCACCTGGGACCAATGGATGGCTGCCCCGTGGATGGGAGTCAGCCCCGACATGGCAGCTTTTGAAACCCACTTGTCCTTGCTGTTTCCCGAGGTTCGTCCGCGCGGATTTCTGGAGCAACGCCCGGTGGATTGCCAGGCGACACCCTGGATGGCGGCCCCGGCAGGTTATTACACCGGACTTTTATACGACGCCAAGGCCAGAGACGAGGCCCTGGCCTTGCTTGAGCCCTTTGCCGAAGGCATCGAGTTGGTTTTGCATAAAGTCCCGGAAGGGTTTAGAAATAATGACTTGGCGGAGACCAGTGCACGCCTCATGGAACTTGCCATCGAGGGTCTGGACCGTCTCCCGGATTGCTTTCGGGGTTCCGAAGCCGACGTGACATTGAAGCGTTTTTACGAACACTTCACCGCGCGGCGTCGTGTCCCGGCCGATGATCTGCTGGAGGCCGTTACAGGTGCCGCCAAAAAAACCAAGGTTCAGGTGGGCGACGATTTATCCGCCGGACTTGGACTTGCAACTTTTACTTCGCTAAACCGCAAGTGGGATGAACTCGCACGCGGAAGAGCATGAGACTCAATTTTTACAGGACCTGAGCATGCAAGACAGCCTCGACTCCGTTGAAAACCCGAACGACGCATCCGACTCGATGGCTGATTCCATGCCAGATTCAATGGCAGGCAGCGCAGACCTCGACGAAGGGTACGGTTCGCCGCACAGCGGCAATGAATACGAGCAGGTGAAGACGGGCGAAGAACTTGAAAGCTATGTCAGCGATGTCGCCGAATCGGTCCGCAGCGGACTCGATCAAAGCATTGCGATCCTGACCCCGTGGTTCTTCAGCAACATGCCATCGATTTACTACCAGACGACACCGCGCGCAGAAAAAGTGCGGCACCTTTCGGGCATCATTTCCGGACATATTTTTGAAACCAAGCAGACACTGGAACTTTGGGACCGCGACCGGACCAAGGTCACCTACATTGGCCCCGGCAGCGAGACCGACACCCTGTTTGACCTGGCGCATCGCCTGGCGCAAAACCCGGTGAAAATGGGTTCGATTTATTTCTCCCACGATCGCCTGTTGTGCCTGTCATCGTTTTTCTCCAGTGGATTCGTGCAAGTGGATGCGACAAACCCAAAAGCGGCCGACAAGATGGCCGTCGCGCGGCGTGACATTCTGGCGGAATTCCCGGAAGAGGCGGCAAAAGTCGATCGTTATCTGGAACGCCTGGACGATGATTTTGTTTTGTATGCGACTCCGGCGCGGTTGCAATTGACCTACCGCATGGTCCGTCACATGAAGACCCACGAGGGTGCGCACACGTTCATTCAATTGGCGCCCGATGCGTCGTCGGCCCGGATTACGATCGGCATGAAAAATGTCAACGTGGCCGAGACGATGGAACAGATTTTTTTGCTGATGCAGCGCTATGAATTTCAGATGGTCCGGTCGTTTGTGGTCAAGTTTGAACACGGCTACGACGAGCCCATCACGGTCATTCATTTCATCATCAATCCAGTGAATGGTGACCAGATCGAGATCAACTCGGTTCCGCTCATCAAGTTCAACAAGGCCCTCAGGACTTTGGGTTGGGTGGATGCAGACGAGTATTCCTCGCTGATGCAGCAGCCCTACAACGTTTCGATCAACGGCGTGAACTTGATTCGTGGGATTGCCTGCTTTGTCCATGTGATGTTGGGCAAGCACAATGCCTGGTACTACTCGCAGTACAAGATCCGCGAGACGCTGTTCAAAAATCCAGAGTTGACCTCGGCCATGGTCGATGTTTTTCGCCTGAAATTTGATCCGATGCAGGGGAAAAATCGCGACAGCGTTTTCACGGAGATGCGCGGCGCACTGGTTAAAAGAATCGCTGATCTCGTGGACGAAGTTGAACGAACGATTTTTCAGGAAGCCCTGGAATTTATCGATGCCACGTTGAAAACAAATTATTTCATGCCGACCAAAACCGGACTTGCCTTCCGCCTCTCTCCGGACGTCCTCGATGCGACGTTCTACCCGGAGAAACCGTTCGGTATCTTTTTCATCATTGGTCACGATTACCGGTTTTTCCACGTGCGATGGAAAGACATTGCACGCGGTGGACTTCGCGTGGTCATGCCGCGAAACTCAACCGAGCATGATTTTGCTTTGGCCGGATTGTTTGACGAAGTTTACGGCTTGAGCCATGCCCAGCAGTTGAAAAACAAGGACATCCCGGAGGGCGGCTCCAAGGCGGTTTTGCTGCTGAAGCCGGCTGGGCATCGCCAGCAGGCCGTTCGCGGTGCGGTCAATGCGCTGCTTGACCTGCTCGTGACCACCGATGAATCGCGCGAGGCCAGTGCTGCACAACTCGTTTCTTACTACGACAAGGACGAGATCATTTATCTCGGTCCCGATGAAAACATCACCAATGATTTGATCGAGTGGATTCCCGAGCAGGCCGCGCGGCGCGGTTATCCTTATGCGGCGGCCTTCATGTCGTCCAAGCCAGGGGCCGGAATCAACCACAAAGAATACGGCGTGACGTCGGAAGGCGTGAACGTTTTTGTGGAAAACGCCCTGAAATTTGTTGGGATTGATCCACGCAAACAGAAATTCACCGTCAAGATCACGGGTGGACCCGATGGTGATGTGGCGGGCAACGAACTGAAAATCCTGCACCGTGAATACGGCGAGAACGCCCGTGTTGTTGCGATCGCCGATGGATTCGGTGCGGCGTTTGATCCAGATGGACTGAACTGGAAGGAACTCCTGCGCCTGTTCAAGGGGTCTTTGGCCATTCCCGAATTCAGTGCCAAGTTGCTTACCGGCAAGGGCGCGTTTGTCGTCAAGGCTGATACTCCGGAAAACACCCGCCGCCGCAACGAGCTTTATGCAACGGTGCAGGCTGACATTTTTATTCCTGCAGGCGGACGCCCTTATACCGTCAACGACAAAAATTGGTCGGGCATGCTGTCAGCCGATGGCAAGCCGACAATGAAAGTGATTGTGGAAGGTGCCAACATTTTCTTCACTGGTCCTGCGCGCAAGTCCCTTCAGGAGGCCGGCGTGGTCATCGTCAAGGATTCCACGGCGAACAAATGTGGCGTGATCTGCTCGTCCTACGAGATCATTGCGTCGTTGGTTTTAAGCCAGCAGGAATTTCTTGCGATCAAGGAAGTCTACGTCAACCAGGTGATTGAAATCCTGCGGCAAAAGGCCGATGCCGAAGCCAAGCTGCTCTTCCGCGAATACGCCCGTCCCGGCAACACGCGCACGCTGGTTGAGCTGTCGATGGACATCTCGCGAGAGATCAACGTTGTGACCGATGCCCTGTTGGACGAGATGACCATCCGTGAGCAAGAGGTATTGGCAGATCCATTCTTTCAGGCACTGGTCTTGAAGCATTGCCCCCGGATCTTGAATGAGAAATACCGTGAGCGCGTCCTGGAAAAACTGCCGGCACCCCATCGCATCGCGGTGCTCGCGGCATTTATCGCAAGTTACATCGTGTACCGTGAAGGGTTGGGTTGGCTGGAACGGATTCCTCCGAAGGGACGTTACAAGGCCTGCATCACGTACATGAAGCAGGATTTGTTGACCGAATCCTTGATTCAGGCCGTGGAAGGTTCGGGGCTGGCGAACAAGGATAAGATTGCAGATATTCTGCGCATGAGCGCGGCCCGTGATTTGACCATCCTCGAACTCGAGGGGCGTTGAATAAAAATCACTTCCGGTTTTGGATGCTCTGCTCCGCATAGCGGATGCAGGGCTCCAGTTTCGTGACGTCCCGCAGGCGAATGGCATGATCCCGTGGAAGTGGGCACAGGTAGCGGTATTTAGGACACGCGGCCTTGTATTCCAGGCTGGACGGCCGCTCATTTTTTTTCGCTGACTTGATATCAAACACCGTAACGACTTCGGCCTTGCGCTGGATTTCGGTCTTGCGCGCGGACTCTGCGTCTAATTTTGCCTTCGCCAGGACGGTGGTCAGATCAGTTGCCTGGCTTTGCAGGGTTTGGATCAGACCTGACTTTGAATCAATCTTTTGTGCCAGCTCCAGGTCGTAGTTCGAGGCGGCAACCTTGCTCCGCATGGCATTGATGAGTTTGGTTTCGCTGGCTAGTGACAGGTCCAAAGCTTTCTTCTTGTTCTGAACGCTTTCCTGTAATTTTTTGGTTTGGTTCATCTGGTCCCAGGAATCCAAATACATCCCCGAAGTCACACGGCGGCAGGCTTCGCGCAGGTTGACATCATCGAGGGCCTCGCTTTTTGGTTTGGTACGGTTCGTTTTGCCCGGTCCAAAGGCCAAAACCTGACCGGAATGGCCTGCGAAATAAAACACAAAAAAAGCGGTAAACGGTCGCATTAATGGGTCCTTGCGTTGTAGCCTAAAGGTTACCACAAATTTGTTCGGGGGATGCACCAGGCGATGCAATCTGCAATTCACAAGAAGTCTAATTTTTTTTCCGACAACGATGACTTGCTGTGGCACTTCGACAACAAGTTTAAATTCGACGACGCCTGGAAATGGATTTCTCCTGCGGCGCGCGAGGCCAGTGGTGTTTCCTCTGCAGTCGAATATGCCAAGCTGTGGCGCGAGGTTCTCGGAGGATTCGGCGAGGTTTGTGGCTCATCGATTGCCCCCAATGCCCGCAAGGTCGAAGAGGACGGCATTGAACTTTCAAAGTCTGGCGATGTCATTGTGCCCGAGGCATTGCGCCGGAACATCGAAGTCATGATCCAGATGGGCGTTCCCGGTGTGGGAACGAGCCCGGAATACGGCGGATCTGGCGCACCGATGTTTATTGAACTCTCTGCCAATGAATTGGTCTATCGTGCATGCCCGAGCACTGCCTTGAACACCTGCTGGTGGGGGCCAATCTCTCATGTGATCGAACGATTTGGCGGCGAGCGCGAGCGTCAGATGGCGATTCCGAAACTGGTGACCGGCGAATGGTCAGGCGCGATGGCCTTGACGGAGCCTGATGCCGGGTCGGACCTCGGCCAAATTTCCACATGGGGAGAGCAGCAGCCGGACGGAACATGGCGCATCACAGGAACCAAACGTTTCATCAGCAACGGCAATGCTGAAGTGGTTCTGGTTCTTGCTAAAAACGCCAAAGGTGCGGCTGGCCTGAACGGCTTGAGTCTGTTCATGTGCCTGCGTGATGACGGCGGCTCCAGAAACATCACTGTCACCAAGATCGAGCACAAGTTGGGCCTGAAGGCCTCGGCAACGTGTGAGCTTAAATTTGACGGTGCCAAGGCCTGGCTGTTGGGCGAGGACGGCAAAGGCTTTCACGCCATGCTGCAGCTCATGAACGAGGCACGCATCGGAGTCGCCCTGCAAGGCGTCGGCCTGATGGAAGCAACACTGCGGATGGCGCAGGATTACGCGGGCCAGCGCAAGGCTTGGGGCAAGCCAATCGCCCAGCACGAATTGATCGCTGAAAAACTGCTGGACCTGGAAGTCGAGCTAAAGGCGGCGCGAAGCCTTTCACTGGCCGCGTGTTTTGCCCATGGCATGGTTCACCTGGGCGAGGAATACCTGAAGGCGAATCCAGAATTGCCCCCCTCGGAAAAATCTGCCGTCGAGGCAAAACTTGCGCGCTACCGCCGGCGCGTGCGCCAATGGACCCCTCTCATCAAATACTGGTTGGGCGAGAATGCTTTTTTGCATGCGCGCAATTGCATGCAGATTTTTGGTGGATACGGTTTCACCACAGAATACCGCGCGGAATGGTGGCTTCGTGAAGCCATGATCCTTCCCGTTTACGAAGGCACGTCCCAAATTCAGGCCTTGATGTGCCTGAAAGACACCATCAAACACGCAATCAAACGCCCCCGTGCCCTGTTGGAAAAAGCACTTGGCAGCAAGTTGATGGCCGTTTCCTATCGCGATCCCTTGGACCGCAAGTTGGCGAAGTGCCGGCAATTATACTACTCCAGCCTCCTCACGATCATCAGGCAGGTGGTGGCAGAAGCCTACCGCTCCAGCCGCCGGGACACGGGTGGCATGGACCTCATCAAGTCGATCAAGGCATTGGGCAAGGAATTGCAACGGCAGGAAAACTTTGGCTCCGCGCTGATCAATGCGGAACGCATTTGCGAAATGAAATCCCTGGTAGCATTGGCCGACAGCCTGCGCCGCGACGCAAAAATCGATCCTTCGCGGCGTTGGATTTATGAGCGGTTTTTATACAAGAGCCTTCCACGCATCACATCTTTGAAAATGATGGTGGAAGTTCAGGATCCAGTGATTGCTTCCAGGCTAGGTCGCGTCGCCGTTGGCCAAATTTCCGGTAGCCACGACGCGAGTCAGGCGGACCGTTTGAAGGTTGCCGCTGAAACGGGAAGCCGTCACGTCGAGGTTGACGGGCGTGTAGCCAGCCGCGCGGACAGTGACCTTCCAGGTTCCAGCCGGAGCGAGACGGTGGACTACACCACTGCGGAAGCCGACGCTGCGCGGTGAGTTGGACGTCACAACTTCGGTTTTTCCAAGGGTGGCACCGGTCGCATCATCGACGACATTCAGGTGGATTCCAAGGGTGCTGCGATCCAGAAAATCAAGGATTGCCTCGCGATTTTCATTCCAAACCGTCTCGAGGCTGCCTTCGCTGACGGTCTTCGCGTAGGAAAGTTCCACCGTCGCATGGGTTGCCTCGCGATAGGCAATGGACCAGTCCTGCATCCCGCCATCGACTTCATACCATTCGTAGCCATAGGTGACGCCGTGATCAAACGTGCCACCGTGATTGTCGCGCATGGTCTTGTTGGTCGACGTGTATGCCCTTGCCAGTGAGGTCACATAGGCATCATCGCCAAATTTTTCGTTGGCCGGGCGGTTTGGTTTGGTGTCCCAAGGCAAGTTGTAGCAAACCGTCCCGCCGTGAAAATTCAGGGAATTTGCAAACGCGTAACGATCGTGCATTTTCATCACCGCTGCCACTTCGGATGGACGACCAGTGACCGAATCATTGGGGTCGTCGGTGAAGTCGGGGAAGCTTCGGTTCAGATCCTTGTAATTGGTATTCCAGCGTTGCCGGTCCTCGAAGCCATCTGGATTCATGCTGGGCATGATAAAAATCTGAGAACCGTCCATGATCCTGGTGATGCGTGCGTCGCGGCCGTAGCCGCCAAGGAGTTCGCGCGTCAGGTAGACCATGAGTTCGCGCCCAGCCGTTTCATCGCCATGCATGTTGGCGATGAGAAGGGTCCGTGGCCCGCCGTTGGCGGCATCCAGCCTTGAACCAGCCTTCATGTACCAGAGGTTTCTGCCGGAGACGCTTTTGCCAGCATTTTCCAGTTGAGCCCGTTGCGGGTTAGCGGCGGCAAGGGCTTCCAACTCAGCGGTTAGTTCTTGATAGTCATGGTAACCTTCGAAGGTTTTATTGCCTGCCGGCTGCGAGGTTTCCTGCTGGATTTCAACCATGGTGTCGGGATCAAAGGCAGTGCCTTGCATCGCCGTTTCGTCCAGGAGTTGGAGTCCATCGCGAATGCGGGAGGAATCGCTGTCAAGGATGGACTTGCTCAAGGCCGAACTGTTGATCCATCCGAATGCATGGGTCTCACCACGAGCGTGATCCTGTTCAAAACCCGTTTCACGCACAAATTCCGGTGTCGCAATTTCACGACTGATGCGGACATAGGCAGGCCGCTCGCTTTCACGGAGCTCTGAAGCATCCATGAAAAAACGGGATTGCGCTGATTTGCCTTTGGTTTGAATTTCTCCACATCCCGCGGTCAAGGTTGCCATGCTCGCAACGCTGGCCGTGATACCAGTTGATATGAGAAAACGACGGCGGCGATTATTTACGATCATGTGACACTCCCTTGTCGCTGATCCAGGTGAGAACTGTTGTCATGATATGGGAGTTTGCTTCAGACACGCAACAAATTGAGCAGGGCAGACATGAATATGTCGTGGCTCGACGCGCCGCGCGAAAGGTCGGAGTAGGGACTGGCAAGGCCTTGCAGGATTGGTCCGTAGGCGTGAAAGCCAGCCAGGCGTTCGGTGATTTTGTAGGCAATGTTGCCGGCGGCAAGGTCGGGAAAAATAAAAATGTTGGCGCGGCCCGCTGCTGGGGATCCAGGACACTTGCGCGTTGCGATTTCAGGAATCACCGCCGCATCAAATTGAAGTTCACCATCCGAGGCAACATCCGGATGGCGGGCCTGGAAAAGTTTGGCTGCAGCAGACATTTTTTCAGCGGACGGGTGTTTGGCCGATCCTTTTGTGGAAAACGACAAGAAGGCAACGACGGGTTCACGTCCCGAGGCATCAAATCCGCACCCTGGGACGAGGTTGCGCCAGGTCTGCACCGATGCCGTGGCGATGTCGACCAGTTGTTCCACGGTGGGTTCAATGACGACCCCTGCGTCGGCATACAAAATTGCGGCTCCTGATGCGCCGTTGGATGCCGCGCGTTCCATGATGAAACTTCCACTGACCGTCTTCAGGCCTTGGGCGAGGCCTGTGGTTGCGAGGGCGGCGCGGATCACCGCAGCTGTGGTGTTCACGGCCCCGGCCAATGCGCAGTCGGCCAGTCCAGCGCAGACCATGGCGCCTGCTTGAAACAACGGATCTTTGGAGAGGGCTTCTGCATTCGCCGGGTCCAGAACCTTGCCGCGATGCGCAGCATTTTTTTCGATGATCTGCTGGGTTTGCTTCGCGAGTTTTGGAATTTCTTCGCCCGTCCAGGTCACGCCACTTTCAAGTTCGCTGCAAAGCGTTTCGTTTGCTGATGCTGCACGAAGGCTTGACTGGCGGTCACCGACCACAAATATTTCGCGCGTTGCCTTGTCTCGCACCAGGCGACCGATGGCTTCCAGGGTCCGCAAGTCGGTGGCTTCAGGAAAAACAATACGCCGAGGTTGGGCCTTGCAGGCATCCAGCCAAAGATGGTCCAGTTTTTTTTCGATGCCACCCAGCTTGTTCATGTTGTTCATGGGCGCCTTGTTTGTTTTTAAATTTGGGGGCCTGATCCATTGTGAACAAAAAATAGCCAAATCGAAACAACTACCGTCTGAGTGGGGGTAGGCGGGGACGAAATGGCAGTTATCCACAGACCTTGTGGATGAATATGTGGCCAGGAAAAAACAATCGATTAGATTAAGTAATACGCCGATTTAGCGATTTACCAAATATCTGCATTCCGGGGCCCCGGGTGTCGGTTGCGGGGCCGGCCGAATCCCGCGGTCAAGGGACGCTCGAAGATGTCCGATGGCTTTCTGTGTTTTAGCAGAAACGCCGGAGGATTTTTCTTTTGGTTCACGCCCGCCAGGTTGTCATTTTTATGACCAAGAGCCGTGCCCAGGATTTGCGGCAGGTGCTTGAGTCATTTGGTGGGACAGTTGTTTTTATTGATCCCGCTGCGCCCGATGCGGCGCTTCGTCTGGCCAGTGCCACTGGTGATGTCCTTTTGGTTGGACCTGACGCTCCCGCAGGAATGACGGGAATGTCGGGTGCCGTTTGGCTGGACCTTTTGAATGGCATCAACATGCGTCTGCCCGTGATGATCTGCGGCAACATTCCGGAAAACGCCAATGGAAAAAACTACCGCGGCCTTGAAGTCATTCCCGAGACCGAGGGGATCGAAGGCGTGGTGCTCCGTTTGCGTTCCACAGGTATTTTACAGCCCGAGGTTCCGCGTCGGATTCAGACCAATGTCGCCGACATGGATTTAGGCGAGATGCGGGTTTTGTTGCGCAAGAATGGCGTCCTCAGTGTCCTGTGCGTCAATGCCACAAAACTGCGCAAGCTTGCCACCCGGTTTGGAAACGATGCCTTTGAGGAAGTGGTTGCCGAAGTGCGGCGGACACTTCTTGATATGTGGGGCGAGCCGGGTAGTTTTCGCGCGGAAGATTTGCTTTGCCAGCGTCGCGATGATTCGCTTGTTTTTTATGTCGTCCTGCAGAATGCGCGGGGGCGCGATTTGGTTCCTGCGCCAGGGACCTTGGAGCGACTCGGTGAACGGCTCACCAGCCGGCTGCTTGGTCGCCTCTGGCGGGCCACGGGCAATCCCAAGGGCGGACTGCCTTCCTTTGTTTCCTTGATTCCAGAAATCGGTACGGGCCATGCCACGACGATTCACAACCCTGCGGTCGACGGCCATGACCAGATTGTTCAGCTGCTTGAATCTGCGCATGAGTTGTCGCGGAGTCAGATTGCCCGCGTGCGGGAGCGCCAGCGGGAACTCCTGATGACTTTGATCAAATCTGACGAACTGATTGCGCCAGCCTATCAGGCTGTTTTTAACATGGCAGGCATGGACCTTAGCAAGGCCGGCATTGGATCTGGACTTCAGGTTTATAAAGATTCGATCTATGGATTTGAATCCTTGATCCGGGTGAAGGCAACGGCTTTTGATCAGCGTGTTTTTGCGGATCTGGTCGGGCATTTTGATGCGAAAATTCTGCGTCCCGACGTCTTGTTTGCCTTGGCACATGAAAACCATCTGGCATTGGAACTGGATCAATCGTGCATGTCCCACGCCATCCGCGGCAGTACCGGATTACCTGGGGATTTGATGGTGAATATCCTGCCGCGGAACCTGTATCAGGTCGAAGCCGTCAAGGAGATGACCGGCAGTCGTAAAGGGATTGTCCTCGAGGTTTCCGAGTCAGAAGAGATTGGCAATTACGGCAAGCTTTCGGAAGTTTGTGCGGCCTTGCGTGGCATGGAGCTTAAAATTGCGGCAGATGATTTTGGCAAGGGGTTCAGCGGCCTTGACCGGATCGTCAAGATGCGTCCCGACATCGTCAAATTTGATCGATCCTTGATCGATGGCATTGATCGCGATCCTGCACGCCAGGCTTTCTTAAAGTCGATGTTGTCGGCGGCAAAATTGGTCGGGGCGAAGGTCTTGGCCGAAGGGGTCGAACGGGTTGAAGAGGCAAAGTTTTGTCAGGACAACGGCGTCGATCTTGTTCAAGGTTATCTGTTTCACCGCCCGCAGTTCAGGGTCGAAATTGACCGCGAGCTGGTTGTAACAGAAACAGAAAGCGGCCCTGTTCAAGGTCCAGCCATTCAAGGCGCGGCTTAAACGAATGTTCCCCGCGTGATCGCGCTCAGGACGACGGTCTGGCGTTCAATGAGACCGGTCGAAAGAGTCGTCGCCCTCGTCGTCATCCTCGTCATCGCTGAAGGAGTCGATGTGATCCATCAGGGTCCGTTCGGTATCAATCCGTCCAAAGCCAGACGACTCACAGAATTCACAAATGGAATCCAACTGACGCCCCAAAGATTCTTCGGAGTGGGCCAGACTGGCCACAGTGACGACAGGTGGTTCGCCCGGGCCGCCCACTTGACCGGGAAGGACTGCGATGCGAAACCGCGCCCGAAGTTTTTCAACCAGGGCCTGTAGGTCATGTTTCAGTTTAGAGGTATCGACGGCGGGATGCTCTTCGTCGATCATAAAAGTTATTTTCATGACTGCGAAATACATGGGTCAACCTCACGATTTCATGAAAAAACGCCACTCAAGCAGACAGGGCCTTTCGCCCCGTTGGCAGCATACACGAATCTGGCGGAAACGCACTGGTTCAAGGCGGACCGCCCGACCCGCCGGGGTTCCGCAGGCCGCGGTTTGCCAGAAGGTTTCACCCGGAATCGCCTCCCTATTTTCTTTATGGCCTCTGGTCCCCTTGCGGTGGAGGATGACCGCATTGCACGCGAAATCCAAAGGACTGGGCGTGCCCTCCGGTCCGACGCGCAGGGCTATCCCGCCCAGGTGAACCCTTGGCGTGGCCTGCCCTCCGCACGCCGAAGCCATGGTTGCTGCGGGATCGACCTGCAGGCTACGGCGCAAGGCCAGCGAACGTTTTAAGACCGAGGTCATTTCCTTGTCCGCCTTGTGCAACAAGACTCCCGAGGCGAGCAGAAGCATCGCCGCTCCCGCCAGTCCGGGCGAGGTCATCATGACCATGATCAGGGATCCCAAATCGCATCGCCCGATCCCGTCCGGACCGAGGTCGCCTCCAGTTCGGCAAAACGCGACTTTACCGTTTTACTTAGATAGCCAAGGGCCAGAAGGGTGGTGGCAAGGGCGAAAGTGGTAACCATGATGTATTCAAGGGCAACTCCGCCGGCATTGCGTCCCGTCAGTTGGATTTCTTTTCCCATCGTTATTTCCTCCGCTGTCGCGTTTTTCAATCTTGTGCGCGGCACGGCGCCATACCTCTGGACGCATCAATAGACGAAACAGGAGCCTGTCGCCCAATGGCATTGCAAGTCAGCGGGTACCTTGGCACTCTGGAGGCTGCGTTATTTTTTTGGTAGGCCCTACGGAGAAGAGAACCATGCATTTTCAAGATGCGTCCAATGCCTTGCGCGCCCTTCGCGATCAATTGCGTGGTCTCGTTTTTGGACAAGAGGCGTTGATCGATGAGTTGGTCTGCTGCCTTGCTGCGAACGGGCATTTACTGATGACGGGAGCCCCCGGCCTCGCCAAAACAACCCTCGTCAGGACCCTGGCTGATTTTGTCCAGCTGCAATTCAAACGCATCCAGTTCACGCCGGATCTTTTACCGTCGGACATTACGGGAGCCGACATCCTGAACATCGACCCGGGTTCTGGACAGCGGGAGTTTCGTTTCGTCAAAGGACCAGTGTTTGGTGGGCTTGTCCTTGCCGACGAAATCAACAGGGCTTCTCCGCGGACCCAGTCGGCGCTGCTGGAAGCGATGCAGGAACGTTCCATCACGGTCGCTGGCGTCACCCACGAGTTGCCCAAACCATTTATTGTTTTTGCAACGCAGAACCCCTTTGAATCCGAAGGCGTTTTCCCGTTGCCTGAAGCCCAACTTGACCGCTTCCTGATGCACTCCCTCGTGGACTATCCCGGAGCTGCCGCAGAATTAACCATGCTCGACGAATATGCTGCAGGAAAGCTGGTGGGCGAGCACTCGGCCCAGCCATCGCTGGATGCTGCCGCCTGTGCAGGGATCATTGCCTGCGCCAAAAAAATCCCGGTGGATCCAGCCTTGCTCAAAGGAATTGTGATGTTGGTCCGGTCGACCCGGCCGTCATCATCATCATCACCATCATCGGGCACCCATGGTTCAATCCTTCAAGACAGCCACGAGTCTCCTGATTTTATCAATGAGTCTGTTGTATATGGCGCTGGTCCGCGCAGTGGACTCGCCCTCGTGTCTGCGGCCCGGGCTCTGGCCCTCCTTGAAGGAAACGAACCAGTTCAATGGCGTCATGTGGAAAGGCTTGCAAAACCAGTGCTCCGCCACCGCATTCGTTTGAACATGGGTGCAGTGCGTGATGGTTTGACGGAAGATTCTCTCGTGGACCGGTTGCTGAACCACTGCCGTGAAAAGCTCAGGCTCGAAACGTTGCACGGTTAATGGACGAGGCTGCTGTGAAGGATGAATTGTCATGCAGGATTTGAGTGCGGCCATTGCCAATGCCAATTCTACGCACACGGGCCCAAAGTCTGCTGCAAATACTTTGGCGGGTTTAATTCCCGGTTATGAAGCCCGCAGGATTCAGTCGTCGGCCCGCTTTTCGATGCGCCCCTCTGGCGGCGCCATCCAACGCCTGAAGACGCCGGGCCGCGTCCCCGAGGAAACCCGTCCCTATCAGGCAGGGGATCCTTTTCATCTGATCGATTGGCGGGCGTTTGGCCGGACCGACCAATTGATCCTTCGGCAACGACGCGAACAAGCCCCCCAGCACGTCCGGATTCAGATGGGCCAGCATGATTCGATGCACTGGCCACTGACCCGGTCCGGAGATCAACTGCTGACGAAATCTGAGCTGGCCTGGCGTTTGGCCCTGTTTATGGGTTTTGCCTTGATGCGTCGCGGTGACATCGTTGAACTTGCCATTGATGGTGGACCCGTCTGGCGCCCCTCCGGCACGCGCATGATTGGAGACCTCTTTGCCTGGCTGAAGGACCGGAATTTCGAGTCCACTAAAATTCCAAATAACATTTTGCCGGAACTTTCGCAGGCAGGGGACTTGCCCCTTTCGCCGCGGATTCGTCGTGTGATCCTGAGCGACGCCCTTGAAAAAGCGGGAAGTCTTTGGATGGCGGCCTTGCGCCCTGGCGATCTTTTTCTGCACGTCTTGTCGGATCAGGAAGTGTCAGATGCATGGCGCTCTGCAGCAGATGTTTTCACCGACGATGATTTTGAAGGCCCCGGTGGTTCTGCCCGATCCTCGACGAACGAATGGCAAGGGCAATATCTGGAAACGACAATTCAGTCGGCGCGCGCATCCTGGTTTGAAAAAATGAATCTGACTTTGAAGAACCAGGGAGTCGACGCGATCCGCCTGACGGGATCGGTGCCAGTCGACGCATTCCTGGTTCTCTTTGAGTCCTGGTGTGGAGGCGCGCGGTAGGTCACCTTGCCAATGCTTTCATTCACATTGTTTAAAAGTGTTTTCCAGCTGGCACCGTTGTCGGCATTCGTTGCCGCGCTTGCCGTGTTGGGCCTGGCCTTGTGGTGGCTCGTTCTTGTGCGCCGGCGCAAGGTTTGGTTTCCCCTCATGCGCCGCCTTGAGATTCCGCCCAAGGTCACGCCGCGCGTGCGCCTTGAACCGCCGCCCCTCGTTCCTTTCCTTTGCTTTCTTGTTGCCGCTGTTGCCGCAGCACTATTGTCCTTTGAGCCGGGCAGGGTCGAACTACAATCCAACACCAGGACGAGCATCGATTCCCACCTGTTGATTGACCTTTCGCCCTCCATGTCGCGTGTATCCCTGTCTGAACTTCTGGAGAAAACCGTCGCGACTTGGGAGTCCTTGTCAAAGGATGGCAAGGTCACAGTCGGCACCACGCAGGGCGTTGAAACGTTCGTTCCAAATTCGCGTGACGAGGTTTCGCAACTGGTCAGCAAAGCTGGATTTTCCCGTGCCGGAGTTCGACTTGCCGCCATCTTGCAAAACCAATTGGCGGGCTTGGAGAAAGTCGACCGGATTGTTCTTCTCTCCGATGACGATGCCCATTCATGGGCTGGGCTCAGGGCAGGATTTTTTCGCGACCGTGCCGTTCTGGCGCGCGTGGCCGCAGCCGATCCCTCTGCCGTTCCCAATCTTTTTATCGAGTCCGTGCGCAGGACATCTGGTTTTTCATCAGGCAGTGGCGTTTTGCTCGAGGCAGATCCTGGTTCGGGGCGGGAAGTGTGGGAGGTTGAAATCCTGCGCCGCCGCCGCGAAGATCTGGTAGGGCTGGTGGTCCGCATGCCCGAATCTTCCGGCACGATCGAAGTCCTCTCCGGCGAAAAAGTTGTTGGACGTGGAACATGGGCCTTTCCTGCAGGCGGCCATCGTGTCGTCGTTTCCGTAGAAATTGAATCACCCGGTGAGGTCCTTCATTTTCGCATTGATCCTGAAACGCCGGATACCATCAAATCGGACAACGAGTTTCGCACGCGCCGGGAAGCAGGCCCCGGCAGTGTCATCTTGATCAGCGAGCCAAGGGGGGAGGGGATCCTTCAAGACGATTCCTGGCAACTCGCCACCGTTCTTGGAATCCTTGGTTACGATGTGCGCCGCTATGATTCCGCA
Source organism: Oligoflexales bacterium (assembly GCA_947479535.1). Taxonomy (GTDB): domain Bacteria; phylum Bdellovibrionota_B; class Oligoflexia; order Oligoflexales; family RGVZ01; genus RGVZ01. The sequence continues at coordinate 25,536 of CANJZQ010000032.1, forward strand.
TCTGCGGCCGCCACTTCCGGCGTCAAGGCTGCGCGTTGGATTGTCCAGTCGGGCAGCGCCGGCCATCTTGATAACGTTTGCCCGTCATCGTTGGCCCGCCATCTCTCTGCCGTGGAA
>CANJZQ010000033.1 GCA_947479535.1 Oligoflexales bacterium
CACGGCGTTTCTGACCAAGGTTCAAAAACCATGAACCGCAAAAGTTTTCCGGCGTTCATAACCTTCTTGTTTTTCGCGGCTGCATTTTCTACTGCGGCTCACGCCTTCCCCGAAAACGTACGGCACGGTTATGCCAGCTGTTCATCATGCCACGTCAGCCCAACGGGCGGAGGCGTTTTAACGGAATATGGCCGCAAGGCCTCCGAAGATTTTCTGACCACATGGGGACGTGAAGGTGAAAATGGATTCCTTTGGAATGCCGTCCAACTGCCATCCAACGTCGCCGCCGGTGCGAACGTCCGCCACATCAGCTACAAACGAGACCTTGATGGTGTAAGGACCGAGAAGCGCTTCATCATGCAGGTCGAAGGCGAGGTCGCGGTAAAACTGGGCAGCAAAGTCTGGGTCGACTTCTCCCGTGGCGGATATAACAAATTTGAGCAGACCCAACGCGCGTATGTTTTGGTGGCGCCAAACGACAACCTGTTTATCCGCGCTGGGAAATTTTTCGTGCCTTACGGCATCTACGAAGCCGATCATACGACTATCACGCGCCGCGAACTTGGTTTTGACCAGGGAATGGAAACCATCAATGCCGAAATCGGCCTGCAATCCGAGGCCGGCGAAATTATCGGAGACGTGATTCTGGGCGATTCAAAAACGGGTGACGCATCCATTGACCCCAGATCAAAAGACCGCGGCGTCATGATACGCGCGGCCAGTTATTACGGCGGAAAAAGCCAGTTCGGTTTCAACCTGCTGAGCACCACCGGCGATTTCGTGGACCGGAATGCCTTCGGCGCCTTTGCCATCACTGGACTCGGTGAACGTTTCTTATACCTGGGTGAAGTCGACTTTGAGCAGAAAAAACTGGTGAGCAGCCTGTCCGGCAGAAAACAAAACAGCGCGCTGCTTTCACACCAACGCGTTTCATTTGAAGCCACGCGGGGACTTCACGTCAGTGCGAACTGGGATTCATTGCTGCCATTAAAAAGCGACCTGCACACCCGTCAGTGGAGCGCTGGCCCCGGCATCCAGTGGTTCCCGCGGCCGCACTTTGAGTTCTCGGTTCAAGCGGCAAAGATCTACCAGGGCGCTTACAGCGACCCTCGTGGTTACGATCTAAAAATGATGTCGCACCTTTGGTTGTAGGCTCGTCATATTGGAGATTCGATGATGAGTTTTCTGTCCCAACCCAAGGGCTATTACCAGATGTTCACGGCCCTCCTTCTGGAGCGATTCTGCTTCTGGGGTTTCAAAAGCATACTTTTCGTATTTCTTCTGAATGTGGCGGCGTTCAGTCAGGAAGAAACCAACTCCTACTTGGGGATCTTCAGTGAAGCCGTCCCCTTTCTGCCCCTGGTTGGTGGACTACTGATCGACACTGCCCTGCGTGACAGGAAGCCTATGGTCTTGGCGTGTCGACTTATGCTCCTGGGGAGTATCATTGTCGCAATTGCGGGCTTCACCACCACGAAGCCATTCGTTTATCTTGGCGGGCTCCTCTTCCTGCTGGGAGGAAGCCTTTTCAGACCGGGGTTTTATTCAAAACTGATTCAAATCTATCCGGATAAAAATGCGGCCTCCGTTGACGCCGGATTCGTCTTTATCACTATGGCAGCGAATATCGGCGGACTCTTTGCTCCCATCGTATGCGGTGTTCTCTATAAAATGGTCGCGCCGGGGTTTGGATTTCTGTTCGCTGGCCTGGCTATGGTTCCGGCATTGATGCTGCTGAATCAGGTTTCGGACGCCGACCAGTCACAGCCGGAGCTGCCTCGTAATTGGTCGCAGATTCATACGACGATTGCTTTCATACTCATTGCAGCGGTTTTTCCCTTGCAATGCATTTTCAAGTCCAAAGACATTTGGCTTGCTTCGTTGCCGGATGCTGACAGTATCGGCAATACCCTTCAATTCATGGACCTGGCCGTCGGTGTCCTCGCGTCGATTCTGATACCGTTAATTTGGATGGGTCTCGCCAAAAAGGGAAAGCCACTTTACACCGTTCCAAAGTTACTCGTCGGACTCATCGCGGCCCTCATTGGAACCGTCCTCATCTATCTTTCCGCATCGGTGGCACCTGAAGCTGGGAAGCCAGCCATGTCCATCGTCCTTACTGCGGTGGCAATCTTCGCGGTAGTGGACATGTTTGTGTCCCCGGTAATGCTCGCCTACGTCTCGAAGCTAGTACCGCCGGAGCGCCGTGCCACCTACATCGGTGGCTGGATGACTTTGACCACGATCATCTCAATGGTTGTTCCTTTGGGCGCGGGCAAGGGAGTGATTCCGGTGATTGTTTCAGGGATCGCGGTCGTGCTGCTGTTGGTCCTCACGAAGCCAATTCAGGAAAGCGCGGTCGGAGTCTTGTAAAGCGTTCTGAATAGTCACAATGAAATCAGAAGCGCAGATGCGCGCGGGCACCTGGTCAAATGGAGTTCCAGGATTCCAGGCGGTCCGTTCGCTGTGGATAAAATCTAAAAAAAAAAACGAGTTAAGAAAGGATCCTTCGCTGCGCTCAGGATGACGCGACACGAGGAAAGGATCCTTCGCTGCGCTCAGGATGACGCGACACGAGGAAAGGATCCTTCGCTGCGCTCAGGATGACGCGGAACGAAGAAAGGATCCTTCGCGTTCGCTCAGGATGACGGAGCGGCTCAGGATGACGGTTAAAGCAACCCGTGGCTGCGGATGAGGGCAATCAAGGCGTCGACGGCTTCGGATTGAGAGTAACCACTGGTGTCGAATTCGACGGCATCGTCGGCTTTGCGCAAAGGCGCCTCGCCACGCTTTGAATCCTGATTGTCGCGCCGCGAAATATCGTCCATCACGGCGCTCAGGGAATCACGAGCATCCGCGGCATCATTTCCGTGGGCCAGTGCTTTGGCATCGAGTTGTTTCAATCGGCGACGGGCCCGCTCTTCGAGATTGGCCGTCATGAACACTTTAAGGTTGGCGTCAGGAAAAACCACAGTGCCAATGTCGCGTCCATCGACCATTGCACCCTTTGGAGCATTGATCGCCAGATTGCGTTGCACCGGCAGCAACAGTTGGCGGACCTTTTGTTGCTTGGCAATAAAACTCGCTGCATTGCCGGCCTCTGCCGTGCCGAGGCGCAGCGTTAAATTTTCGCCGCCGCAATATAATTGGTGGTGGTTGTAATCCCAGCGGATGTCCCCCGCCAATTTTTCAAGCATGGCCCCAACCGCGGATTCATCTTCAAGGTCAATGCCACGGTCCCGGGCCAACAGCCCTACCCCGCGGTAAAGCGCCCCGGTATTGACGTAAGACCATCCAATTTTTGCGCTGACTTCACTGCAAATGGTGCTCTTGCCGGATCCGGCAGGCCCATCCACAGCAACGATAATCGGTCGTTTACGGTCAGTCACGACAAGAGGCCCCGTTTTTTGGAGTGCTTTGAGTCGAGAGAACTTAGCACAGCAGCGAAGTCAGGAAAACTAACTTCCACGCAAGAACGGTCCAAAATTGTGCACGTTTTTTGCGCAACAAATTCGAGCACCATGGCGACCATGGCCAACCGGTGATCGCCCTTGGGATCGAACTCAAAAGGCTTGATGGCCGCTGGTTTCAGCCCCCCGGCAATCAGCAGGTCATCGCCCTCGGCCACCGCCTCGCAACCCGCCAGCTGCAGCAGCTCCACCGTTGCCGCCAGACGGTCGCTCTCTTTGAACCGCAACTCCCCCACCCCGCGAAACACACTCGCCCCCGGCGCAAAGGCCAAGACTGCCGCCAGGACCGGAATTTCGTCAATGATGGCAGGAACCCACGCAGCTGGGATTTCACCGGCAGGACGAATGGCCAGACGACTTTGAGAACCCGGCGGCACCGACCAGTCCTCCACGGCTTCCGTAAAATTTTTGCCCGCCACGGGTGTGCGCTGCACCGTGAGACCCGCCTGATCAAGGACATCAATAAAAGCCGAACGAAGGGGATTGCCGCACACACCGCGAATCATAATTCCTTGGCCCGACAAAATTCCTGCCGCCACCAAAAAAGAAGCCGACGAAGGATCACCGGGAATGGTCACCTCAAAAGGACGGATATCGGCAGGGCCGTGGATCGTGATGGTTTCAAGTCCACCGCCGCGCGAAGCGGTCACCGGCAAACCTAACTTGGCGCACAAAATTTCAGTATGGTTTCGAGATCCATCTGGCAATGTCACGCGCGATTCGCCGTCGCATGTCAGTGCCGCAAATATCATTGCCGTTTTGATTTGCGCTGAACCAACCGCACTTTGCACGTCAAAAGGCTGCAAGTGTGCGCCACGAATGGTGACGGGCAAAGAATTTTCAGTCGTCTGTGGGGCACCATCATTTTCAGGCATTGCCTCTGGCGCACCTGCCCGGTGGAGCAAATCCAACACGCGACGCATGGGACGCCGCGACAAACTGGCATCGCCAATAATGCTCGCCTGCATGCCTGGACAAGCCGACAGCACACCCATCAAAAAGCGCGCTGTGGTCCCGCTGTTGCCGGCATTCAACGGGGCGTCCGGTTTTTTCCAGCCGGCAATACCAGGAGAGTCCACATCAATTGTTTCGCTGCCTTCTTCGCTGCCTTCTTCGATTGAAACACCAAGGGCGCGAAGGCAATCCATCGTTGCACGGGTATCGCCACTGAGCAGCGGACGATGAATCCGGGATTTCCCCTTGGCCATGGCGGCCAGGAAGAGCACCCGGTGCGTGATTGATTTATCTGATGGGCATGAAACGGTTGGAGTCACTTGTTGATCTGCCCCGACCTTAATTAAGGCCCATGATTTCTGCGCCGTCTCCGGTGAAGCCCATCTTCATGAACTTCTCGATGCGACTGTCACGCAATTTTTCACCAGACATGGCCTTTAGTTCAGCAAAGTCGGCGAGAACGCGTTCCTTGATGAAGGCCGCGGTTCTTTCGACGCTGCGATGGGCACCGCCTTCTGGCTCATCAATGATCGAATCCACGACTCCAAGCCGCAAGACGTCCGGGGCTGTGATGCGCAGCAATTCCGCAGCCTGTGACGCAGCGCTTGCGCTCTTCATCAAAATAGAAGCGCATCCCTCTGGCGAAATCACCGAGTAAACAGCGTGCTTCAGCATGTGAACGCGATTGGCCACACCCAGTGCCAGTGCTCCGCCGCTGCCACCTTCGCCAACGACCACCGTTACAATCGGAATGCGCAAACGCGACATCACCAGAATGTTCTTTGCGATGGACTCCGACTGGCCGCGTTCCTCGGCGTCGATCCCAGGATAAGCCCCCGGCGTATCAATAAATGTAAGGATCGGCAGGTTGAAGCGTTCTGCCATGGACATCAAGCGCAAGGCCTTGCGGTAACCCTCGGGACGCGGCATCCCAAAGTTGCGGTAGATGTTGTCTTTCGTGCCACGCCCTTTTTGATGGCCAGCGACGATGACCGACTGGCCATCGATTTTCGCAAGGCCACCAACGATGGCAGGATCGTCGAGGAAATTTCGATCGCCGTGGAGTTCGATAAAATCCGAACACATCGCGCCGATGAGTTCGAGGGTGCTCGGTCGCCGTGGATGGCGCGCGAGCTGTGTGGTCTGGTAAGCCGTAAGGCTGGAAAAAATTTCGCTGCGAAGTCTCGAAGCTTTGACTTCCAGATCGGCGATCTCGGTGTCGAGATTCATCGACTGGCTTGACGCCAGGCGCTTGAGTTCATCAATGCGGGATTCAAGTTCAGCAACAGGCTGCTCTAAAGTTATGAAGTCCATCCCGGGACCGCCTCCCCAACGTTATGAGAACTCTGGTTAATCTTCGCCATCTTGCTTTTCCTCCAAGAAAACCTCAAGCCCGAACACGAGCCCTGGCGCGGGGGAGCAGACTTTTTTTTCCCCTAAGTTGCCAAAATTGTTCGGATCTTGATACCATTAGAACGTAGAGCGGATTGTGGAAACCGGAGCTCGGAGGCCTTGTCGACACCATGGTCAAGTCGGAACTAATCGAAGCCCTCGCGGAACGCACGGACATCACCCTGTCCAAAGCGGAAGAAGTTGTCGAACTGTTCTTCAACGCCGTCACAGACACCCTGTGCACCGGACATCGCGTGGAAATCCGCGGGTTTGGAGCATTTACGGTCCGTGAATACAAGGCCTACGAAGGACGCAACCCGAAGACCGGTGAGAAAATCGTCGTTCCGCCCAAGCGCCTGCCGTTCTGGAAAACGGGCATGGAGCTGAAGCAGCGCGTCGACTCCGCCGCAATCGGTGGCGGCAAGTAGCCAAGCCAGTTGAAGCCCCTGTTGAAGCCGACGATCGCACGCGGTTCCCAACATGGGACTTGACATTTTTTCGTCCCGACCAATTATGAACCCCGCAAGATCCAATCAAGGAAACCTGCGGGGTTTTTTATGCCTATTTACGAATATCAGTGCGCGGCGTGCAGCAAAGTTACCGAAATGCTTCAGAAATTTTCTGATCCGGCCCCCTCAAAGTGTGAAGCCTGCGGCGGCGGCCCCCTACAGAAACTAATCAGTCAAACCAGTTTCGTCCTCAACGGCACCGGCTGGTATGTGACAGATTTCAGGGGCGGGAAGCCACCGGTTCCAAAAAATACGGATGCACTAAAGGCCGAAACACCTGAGACGGGCAAGGCAACTGGTGGATCTGCAACGACGGCTCCGGCGCCTTCGGCCTCTGCGGCGTCCGCAGCCTCTTCTGGATCATCAGGCGCGCCCGGCGGATCCAACTCGGATAAGTAGGAACCGGCCTCAGGCGCGTATTATTGATATTATTCATTATTATATATTATTAATGTTTGTTATTGATTTTGTACCCACGCTCGGTTAAAACCCGCCCCGCAGAATAAAACCTTTTAAGGGGTGGTGTATGCAATTCCATGTGAATTCCGTTTTTAATACAATTTTCCGGACGACCGCTGTGGCGACCTTGACGGTTCTGGCAAGCTGCGGCGCAGGCAAGTCGGGCAACGACAACACAAAGCACTACGATGAGATGGACTATGCCCTGGCCGCTGAATACAGCGCACTGCCAGCAGCGGTGATCATCCGCGTTCCCCTCGATGCCTCGGGAAACGAAGTCGCTGACGACGCCAGCATGCGCGCCTATCACGGTGCGGACCTGGTCTCGGTGGAAGCCGACATCGCAAGCCTTTTTGACAACGGCACGTCGCCGGGTAATTTGATCAGCAGCCTTGATTCATTAAACGAAGAAGGCACGTCGACCCAATCATGGGGCGATTGGAAGAACCAGCCTTCCCAGTATCCGAGCCAAGGCCCAGCCCAAGGCAAAGTGGTTCAGGCTCCGTACCAGGCTCCGTTCCAAGCTCCCTTTCAGGGAAAAGTGGTCCAGGCTCCGTTCCAGGGCAAAGTGGCTCAAGCTCCCTACCAGGCTCCCTTCCAAGGCAAAGTGGTCCAGGCTCCGTACCAGGCTCCCTTCCAAGGCAAAGTAGTTCAGGCCCCGTTTCAAGGGAAAGTGGCTCAGACGCCCATGCAAGGTCCCATAAAAGGTCCAATGCAAGGTCCAATGCAGGGCCCGATGCAGAAGTGCTGCCTCGCCAAGCACGACAAGTCGAAAGCCTTCTTCAACCTCTTTAAGTCTCGCAAGCAACGTTGCGGTGCCCTTAGCCCGCTGCTCCACAAGAAGCGCTGCATGGCAGTTCCAGTTCAGCAAATTCCTGTCATCAACGGTCCAGTGATCGGCGCCCCAGTGGTGATCGAGCAGCCGGTTGTGATGGAACAGCCAGGTATCGTCTCGCCAGGTCCGGCAGTGCTGCCAAGTTACAACAACACCCAGTTCATGAATTTCCAGCCACAGGCCTTTTCCAACGTGAACGACAATGGCTACTGGGGTTTCGGATCAGCAATCACGACAACCCGCGGTTACAATCGCTTCTACGCTTACCCACGCCCAGCCTGCGAAGGCGCCGAGTGGTGTGAGCTGGTCAACAACTAATGATCCAACGGGTTACCATTTTGACCCTGATGCTCGTGCTGGCCGCCGCGTGCGGCCGGTTTCCGGGCATCGGGGTCAAGCCCGTTTCCACCGATGCGCTGGACACTGATCTGCCCGGCGACACCAGCCGCGAAGCCCTCTTGCCGGCTGCCGGCCCAGACCTTCCTGAAAATGCCGACGCCGCGACGAGCCAAGATCCGACGGCTGGCGTTGCCATTGCAAACATCGCTGAAATTGCCACGAACATCGGACTGTCCCGCTTGCAGCAGGTTGGCTACCGTGGACAGAATCAGAGGATTGCGATCCTCGACAACGGTTTTTCCGGACTGAAAAATTCTCTAGATTCAAAACGCCTCGCCGAAGGGACGACTTACGTTCCAGGCCGGCCTGGAACGAGATCCGCCGACACAGCCCACGGCACTAAACTGGCCGAAGTGGTGCATGCCCTGGCACCCGACGCTGAAATCCTTTTAATCAACAGCAATGGCTATTCGAATTTCATTCGCGCCATTGACGAAGCCATCTCCCGCAAGGCCACCATGGTGCTCTATGCCCAAGTGTGGGAATACGGCGGCAACTTTGACGGCGGTGGATTCATCAACCATGAAGTCAACCGCGCAACCGCCGCTGGAATCTTGTGGGTCAACGCGGCAGGCAATTACGGACTCGCGACGTGGGAAGGCACCCTGCAAGCGATTGATGGGACGACGGCTTTCGTCTCGCCGGCGCGCGAATACCGGTACATCCGCTTTCACCTGCCCTCTGCCAGCAACACAAAAATGGTTTTGACCTGGAACGACTTCCATGACGAAAAAGATTACCGCACCAAAGAAGATTTTGACCTTGTGATCGAGGATGCCGGCCACCGCGAGGTCGCATCGGGACGCCTGATCCAAGACGGTGCTGAACATGGTCTACAAGGTAACGATGAAAAATATTCCGCCCATGCGCGAGAGATCGTCCGCGCGCAACTCCCGCAGGGAACTTACTTTGCGCGGATCGACGTAAAAAATTCTGACAACATTGCGCGTCTGGCAAAATTGCGTTTTTCGGTGGATGCCTTCGGCGCGCAAATTCTGGACAGCCGCTCCTCCAATTCCATCATGATTCCCGCCGACAACCCGCAGGTCGTCACCGTTGGTGCGTGGGATACTGCGATGTCTGCCACTGGTGATGGGCCACTTTGGAACAAGCCCAACGTGATGGCACCGTCGCGTTTGAGTTTTGTGGATGGCCAAACGGTTATGGGTAGTTCATCCGCCGCAGCCATCGCCGCTGGTGCTCTTGCCGTTTGGCAAAGCCGTTTCGGGCGCATCAATCACACCCAGTTTCAAGAAATGCAACCTTCGGGTACCTTCGGCAACCCGCAGACGCGGCACATCTTCGTTCAGTAAGCCGGCAATCAAAATCTTCCATTCGAGGCCTCGTTTTTGCATTGCCCAAGGCAACTTGCATGGCAAGGGGGGTCAATGATGCGGGTGCTATTGCTGCTGCTGTTGGCGCTTTCCGCCTGTTCCTTTAATCAAAAAACAAAAAAAAGCGGTTATCCGTCGAGAGGGCACCCTGCCCTTCCTGAAGGTTGGACCCGTCAAGCCTCCCTGCATGGTGTCGAGATCGACACGCCACCAGGCTGGAGGGTCGGCGTGGATTCCAAAGACGGGCATCTTGACATCACCGGCGACCACTCGGAAAAAGCGGCCATATGGCCCGTGTTCATCGAGGGCGATTTTTCTGATTCAGCAGCGTTGGCTGCGGCGGGCGGACTCCTCAAAAAGCTGCGCCCGGGTGAAGCCTGGTCAGCCCCGACCAAAGAAAACAAAGGCACCGCGATCGCGAAAATGACGAACCGCAACAGCGAAGGACGGGCGCTGTTCTGGTGGACCAGCACAAAGGTTGGATCGGCTGCCGTTCTATTTGTCGCGACCGCACCCGCAGGTGGATTGGCGGAGCGAGCCGGCCAGTTTGGCCAAATTTTCAAGAGTTTTCGGATGACAGGAAACGATGACGCGACCGAACGTACCGGGAAGTTGTCTTTTGTCACCTGGGTCGACCCGGTGGAACACGCCTTCACGATGAAGGTGCCGCAGGGATGGACGGTCGAGGGCGGACTGATTCGAACGAGTGTGATCGACCCGAAGGCGATTTGGGTGATCACATCGCCGGAAAAAGACATCAGGCTGACGAGCGGTGACAAGGCGATTCCGCTATTCACCGAGCCAAATGAAATCCTGGACGCCACCGGATTCCCTGAAGGCAGCTGGTATTCTCCCGGCTTCGACCAGCGATGGTTTGTTCGCAGATTCATTTCGGGGTTTGACTACAGCAAAGAGTACGTCGCAGAAACCGTGAGCCGGGACTGTCCTGATGTTTCTTTTGGGGACTCCCGCGAACGAAATGACATCGACCAAGCGATCAATGCGATTTACGCCCGCTACCCGACGGGCAGCGCCGCCCTTTCCCTGAGCTCCGGGGAAACCACATACTCGTGTGGGGCGACAGATGCCCGCAGGGATGGCTACCTGTTTGCCAGCACGCTGCACTTGCGGTCCGACCGGTCCGGGCTGTGGCTGGTGCAAAATTTGTTTGGATCCCAAGCCCCCACCGGACAGGGTGCATTCGCTCAAGAACTGCTCTATCGGGTTGTCATGTCAACCAGGGCCGACCCGGATTGGGTGGCACGCCAACAAAACGCAACGGCTGAAGCATCCCGCATCATTGCCGAAACGCATGACGCGGCGACCAGGGCAATCACCGAAGCTTACGAGGCCAGAAATGCTTCGATGGACGAGCTGTCACGGCGAAGGTCGAATGCCATGCTCGAGACGATAGACGTGGTCGACCCGGTCACGGGCACTGAATTCAAAATCAAGAGCAGTTCAAACTACTACTGGGTCGACGGTCAAGAAAGGATCGTCGGAACGGAAACGTACACGACTCCGGGGATCGACTTTACGCCTTTAATTCAGCGGCCGTAACGCCCCGAACTTTGATGTTGCCAACCCATCGTGGCACAATCAAAGCAAAGGGGATGCGCACATCACATGAAACGAAAGTTGCTCATCGCAGTCCCAGCTTTAGGCGTTCTATTTTTTTTTCTTTTTCTTGTTTTTTCCTACCTTCTAATTTTCAGCCCAGGAATCATCCAGTCACCGGGCACCATTCAAGATCAGACCGGGACCAAGCAAACTCAATTGCCCTACGAGCAGCAAGCAAAGCCAGGACCGTTCCAGTTCCGCACTGTGATTCAAGATTTCCAATTTGAAACAGGCCTGCTGCGAATCACTCCTGATGATTGCGTGGAAAGTTTATCCTTCAATGACGCGTCGATTCCCCTGCCAGCGTCACGGGATCAACAATGCGACTGGCAAAACGGATTTGTCATTGATGTTGGTCCGTACCTAAAAACGGGCAGTAATATTTTGCTGTTCAACATCACAAACAAAGGCGGAACCGTTGGCTTACGCCTGGAAAATGCGATGCAACCCTGGGCGTACATGACCCTCCGCGCGGGGTTCATAATCAGCGCCATCACGCTTATCTGGATCGCCATGGCGTGGTTTGGCGCGCCGATGCTGCAAAGGTATTTATTTGCGATTGGGCTGGCGGTCTCATGCGCCTATTTCTTCACGGCGAATCCAATAACCCGAGGCAACGATGTCGACGGCCACCTGGCTCATTTTGCCCAGGTTAAAAGCGGAAACATAATGCCTAAAACCAGGGATTGCTGGGAGTGCCATCAACCGCCCGTCTATTATTGGACGGCGGCCTTGGCCTCGCGGCCGTTTGAATTAAAATCCCCGGCACCGCCAAAATTTTACCAGTGGCTTTCCCTCAACTTCTACTTTGTATTTCTCTGTACAAGCCTGCTGCTGATCAATCGCGTCCTGCCGAAAGGAAAAGGCTGGCTGATTGCAAGCATGCTCGTGATCTTCTGGCCCGCAGGATTCTTGCGCGGCAGTGCAATTGGAAACGACGTCATGCTGTCCATGTTCGCTGCACTTCTTTTTTATTTTCTGCACGAATGGCTGCAGACAAGAAACCAAAAACATATCAACGTCGCATCCATGTTTTTTCTGTTGGCCTTTTTAACGAAATTTTCCGGCCTGATGCTCAGCATTCCCTGCCTTGGCGCCCTGATTTATGTTGCACAGGAAAGGCGCACAGGATTTCATTTCAGAGATTTTTTCGTGCCTGCATCCCGCGGCTTAACCGCCGTCGCGTTATGTTTTATTCTCATTCAAATCAAAGGAGACATTGCGCACCAGCTCGGCACGAAGGTTCTGCCGCAAGGGATGATCCTGGAAAATTCGCTGCGCAATTTTGTGTCGTTTGATCTGGTTGATTATTTTACCAGGCCATACTCGTCACCTTTCGACAATTCGAACGGCAGGCAATTTTTTTGGAACTTCCTGGCGAAGTCCAGCTTGTTTGGCGAATTCCAGTTTTCATGGGGGAATCGCTTCTTGTCCGCTGCGGCCTACACCATCAGCGGCCTGTTGCTCGCGATCCTTGCGGGTGCCGTTTTAGTTTTTTTGGCGAAGCCCGCGGAAAATTTCAAAAGGACGGCCCCGTCCCTGGTCTTGCTTGCCGCGGCGATCACCGCACTGATGGGTTATCGATTTAACACCCCTGTCGCAGCCGCCGGGGACTTTCGCTACGTGCATTTTGCAATCATACCGTTCTCGATTCTGATTGGGCAGATTTACGATCTTTGCGAAATCAAACTTTTGCGCCGGTGGCTGCTCATGGCTTCGATCGGCTTTAGCAGCGCGAGTGCCATATTTTACGGCTATGTCGGATTGTTTACTTGAATCCGACCGCGTCACTCGTGGGGCAAATCCTCTTCGACCCACGCCATCGTGCCGCCGCTGACATTGTGCAGATTGGTAAAACCCTCGGCCGCGAGCATTTGGCACGCCTGACGGGAGCGCCCGCCAGCCTTGCAGATCAAATACAAATTGGTCGCCGGATCTTTGATCCCCGCCGCGGCCAGGGCTGCCCGGGAAATCTTGTTCAACACGATATGAACCGCACCCGTGGCGTGCACTTGAGTGAATTCCTCGTCCGTGCGCACGTCGATCAGCTTTGCCTTTGAATCTTTGCCAAGTGCTGCAAGGGCATCGGCCGGGTTGATTTCATCGATCATTTTCGCTCCTCAAATTGCTATTGTAGAATTCTACTGCCGTGCCCTGCCCCGCGCCAGCGCCGCCCAAAGCCGCATTGCCACCCACGGCACTGGCACCTGGCCCAGCAGCACTTCCTACTACTCCTGCGACTCCTGCGACTCCTGGCAAGGCCACCGGGCGATCTGCAAAGGCACGCCGCGCCCCTGCTCCTGATTTTGCACCACGTTCTGTTTGAGTCCGGTCCCGCCCTGCTGCGTCACCGGCGCGGGCCAAAGCCACACCGCTGCGCAGGGCATCGGTCAAACCATAGTCCTCCAGAGCCTGGCGGTATTCATCCATCCGCAGCAACGCCGCCGGGTGCCCTGCCAGCCATTTCGTTGCCCAACGCTGGACGCGCCGGGATGGGTCAAACGACCCTGCAATCATGAAAAGTTCAACGTCGGGGTCACCGGCATTCGCCAAGGCCTGCAAGATTTCTATCCGCGCCGCATCGGGAACGAGGGGCAGGGCAAATTTCAAGACGTAACGCTCGGCCATGTTGCTGGACCGCGTGAATCTCTGAAAGTATCCGTTCAGCAGATCACGGCGCTCGGCTTTGGTCGCCGGATTTTTTACAGCCTTTTCCACTTCGGATGCCATCAGGGGAACGCCGCTCTCGACCAGGGCGATGGCCGCGTTCATCCGGACCCAAAAACGCTTGTCATCCAGTGCCAGGCGCAAAACAGACTCGGACCCGCCGGCGCGAAAAGTCCGCATCTCTTCCACGGCACGGTAGTGCTGATACGGGAACTTGTGGTCCAGGGCAGCCTTCCAGCCTTGTTCTTCCGTGACTGACATGGCGCGGCGCCCCCGGTTCAGGGCCTTCAGGGCGTCCTCATCCAATTCGTTCGCAATGATGCGGTACGGATCCCTGACATCAACGTCGACATTGCCAATCTGGTCGGTGTCGTCGTTGTCTGCGTCGTTGCCTGCGTTGTTATCTGCGTCGTTGTCTGCGGTTTCGGACCCTGCAGGGGCCGCCGGTTCCGCTGCGACCTCTGCCTTGCCCTTTTTCTTGTTTTTGAATTCCGGAAGGGCGGGCTGGGCCTCGTCTTCCAAGCCAATGGCCTGCATCACCGTGCTCACGATACCGGCGAACAACGAAGGTTCTTCAGATGGGGCATCTTTTGCCGCAACGGGATTTTCGCCAACGGTTTCGTGTTCCGCGGACAAGTATGCGGAATTTGTGGAATTGATGAAAAAGACGGCGCCACCGACCACAATAAAGGAAGCCGCAAAGAGCAGGCCCATGCGCAGGATGCGCTTGGCGCCGACTGTCTGAGCGCCCTGCACCCCGCCTATCAAGGTTGCCGAGGTCACGCGAGCCGCGTCAGGCGGCATGTAAGTCATCGCCGAGGGGGCGTTCCTGTCCATCGGATTCAGGCCTGCGCCGCCCGCCAGTGCGCCACCCGCCATTGCACCGTCTGCCAAATTTCGGCGCGCAGGAGGCTGCCCGCCAAAGGGATCCGGTCCCGACGCCCCGGGCATACCAAGGGGAATGGCTGCTGCTTTGGGGATCGCCACGGGCGGGGCTTTGGCCGCTTGGGGAGCCGAGACCGTCAGCCCCAAGTCGTCCGGCAAATCCAGAAAGTCCAGATTCAAGGCAGCGGCAACGGGACCAGACCTGGTGTCCAGGCGGACGGTTTGCTCGTTGGCCGCATCCTGAGTCGTATTTTGACTGACTTTACCTGCCATTACCCGCCACCCCTGAAAATCGTCCGCATGAAATCAACGCGTTGGCCATGCGATGGCATGCCAAGCCTCCATGATTGCCTTGTGAGGGGTTTCGCCAGTCCGCCAAAAATATTTAGGAAAAAGTACAGGGGAACCGGAAAACCAGTTGATTCCACTGGCAGTTATGGTAAAAAACCGGCCCTGATCGACCCCGTCGACTGTGTGACCTAACCCTTGAAATTCCTGAGGGCTTTTTGATTATGTCGAAGAAACTGGACCATATTCGTAACATCGGTATCTCTGCGCACATCGATTCAGGGAAGACGACCCTGACTGAGCGCATCCTGTTCTACACAGGGCGGATCCACAAAATTGAAGAAGTCCGCGGCGGCGGCGATGGCGCCACCATGGATCACATGGAACTCGAAAAAGAGCGCGGCATCACGATCACTTCGGCTGCGACGACCGTTCGTTGGAACGAGAATGTCGTCAACATCATCGACACCCCGGGACACGTCGACTTCACCGTGGAAGTGGAGCGTTCCCTGCGCGTCCTCGACGGTGCCGTTTTGGTTCTTTGCGGTGTGGCAGGGGTTCAGTCCCAGTCCATCACCGTCGATCGCCAGATGAAACGCTATGTCGTTCCTTGCGTCGCCTTCATCAACAAGCTCGACCGGCAGGGCGCGGATCCATACCGCGTTATGACGGCGCTGCGCGAGAAGCTCGGCCACAACGCCGTTCCCTTGCAGATCACGATCGGCCTTGAGAGCAACCTCGAAGCCATCATCGACTTGATCAAAATGAAGGCCTTCTACTTTGACGGGCCGAAGGGCGAAGACATCCGCGAAGAAGAAATTCCGGCGGAACACATGGACCGCGCCAAAGAATACCGCGGTATCATGCTGGACAAGAT
The DNA here is from genome assembly GCA_947479535.1 of Oligoflexales bacterium. GTDB lineage: Bacteria > Bdellovibrionota_B > Oligoflexia > Oligoflexales > RGVZ01 > RGVZ01. Next base: position 15,690 of record CANJZQ010000033.1, read on the forward strand.
CTCGATGTTTAACGACGAGATCATGGAAGCCATGCTGGAAGAAAAAGAAATCTCCACCGAGCAGATTTACGCGACGGTCCGCAAGGCAACCTGCGCCCGCGAAATCACGCCAGTGTTCATGGGCTCTGCCTACAAGAACAAAGGCGTCCAGTTGCTTTTGGACGGCGTCTCGCGCTTCTTGCCAAGTCCAGTCGACCGCAAGTACTGGGGCTACGACAACGACAAGCATGAGAAGGTTGAAGTTTTCCCAGACCCGAACTTGCCGCTGATTGCCATGGCGTTCAAGATCACGGAAGAAAACTACGGTCAGTTGAGCTACACGCGCATCTATCAGGGCACGCTGAAAAAAGGCGATTCTTGCTACAACCCGCGCACGCAAAAGCGCCAGCGCGTTGGCCGTCTGGTGCGCATGCACTCCAACGACCGCGAAGATATCGATCAGGCAACCCCGGGCGACATCATTGCCATGGTGGGTGTGGATTGCGCTTCCGGTGACTCGTACTGCCACGAGAGCTTGAACGTTTCCATGGAGTCGATCTGGGTTCCGGAGCCAGTCATTGAATTGGCCATCAAGCCGGCCAAACAAGACGACCTGGTGAAGGTTTCCAAAGCCCTCAACCGCTTCATGAAGGAAGACCCGACATTCCGCGTGAAGGTTGACGAAGAATCCAACGAGACGATCATCAAGGGAATGGGCGAGCTCCACCTTGAGATTTACGTCGAGCGCATCAAGCGCGAGTACAAGGCAGAAGTGATCGTCGGCCAGCCGAAAGTGAACTACCGCGAGGCGCCGACCATCGCCGCCGAGTACGATTACAAGCACAAGAAGCAGACTGGTGGTTCCGGTCAGTACGCCCACATCGTGGGTAACTTGACCCCGCTGCCAGACGACAGCACCGAGACCTTTACGTTCACCAACAAAACCGTTGGTGGATCCGTGCCGAAGGAATTCGTCCCGGGAACCGAAAAAGGCTTCCGCGAATCCGTGGACAAAGGTCCATTGGCTGGTTGCCAGGTGATCAATTGCGCGATCGACTTGACGGACGGTGGATACCACCCGGTCGACTCCTCTGAGATGGCGTTCAAGATTGCGGCCCGTGCTGCTTTCAAAGAGGCTTTCCTGGCGTCGAAGCCGGTTCTCCTTGAGCCGATCATGAAAGTCGAAGTGGAAACCCCAACCGACTTCCAAGGTCCAGTCCAGGGTGACTTGTCCTCACGTCGTGGCCTGCTGCTCGGCAGCGACATGCGTGACGATTACGCCGTGATTCTGGCGGAAGTTCCGCTGGCTGAAATGTTCGGTTACTCGACGGACCTGCGTTCCAAAACTCAGGGCAAGGCTGGATTCACGATGGAATTCGCCCGCTACCGTCCGGTTCCGTCCAACATCCAGGAACAAATCGTCGCGAAGCACCGCGAAGATTTGGCGAAGGGTAACAAGTAAGACAAAATCCTTCGCCCTTCGGACTCAGGATGACGGTGTTCCCGTCATTCTGACCCTGAGCGTAGCGAAGGGGAAGAATCCTATCTTCTCCCCAACCCCGCCCCGCCGCCCTCGTGGTGTCGAGGCGGGGTTTTTCGTTACCTGAAATTTAGACAAGCCTTCCGGCAATCCGCCATGAATTCGCACCAGGCAAAATTTTCCCAGTCGATAATTGTGCTGCCGCCCTCAAGCCGTTTTGAATTCACCCGATCCAACAGAAGCAAGGCCATGATGCGTGGCTGTGAATTTCGGAGGGTGCCTGATGTCAGACGGAAAAAGCCAAAGTCAGCTGAGACTGATCCCTTGCGGCAACGGGCCGACAGAACTAAAAATCGATCCAACTCCAAAACCAGCGGCCATCAATCTCATGGACAATCCCCTGCTGCGTCAGCTGACTGCCCTGGCCGATGCCATCGACCGCGATGTCGAGGCGATTCTGGGGTTGTGATCCAAGCACTAATTGTTCTTTGCCTTTTCACCTTCCCCGACTGAGGGGCTGCCCTCAAACCTCCGACTCATAATGCGCCTTTTTGGGGCGCCCTGCTTTTGGACTCACATGAACTTTTTTATCCTGAATGTGGAGCTTCAAGGCGCTCTGGGTAATATCCAAATCATGCCGCTGCCCAATAAGGATCCCGTCGTGCTGATCCACCTTCTCCGATTTTTTAACGTAATTGCTCAACACTTCGAGAATGATTGCTAGCGTCCTCTCGTTTTCCTCAAACAGTGCGCGCAAACGACGCAATTCTGTTTCAATGGCTTCAAACCGGATTTCGTATGCAGACGCACCTGCTTCAAGTGTCCCCACGCGCTGTTCAATTAAATCCATACGCTGCTCGAGTGCATCCATTCGGTACTCGAGCGCATCCATACGCTGCTCGAGTGCGTCCATCCGTTTCTCGAGTGCGTCCATCCGTTTCTCGAGCGCGTCCATCCGTTTCTCGAGTGCATCCATCCGTTTCTCGAGTGCATCCATCCGTTTCTCGAGTGCGTCCATCCGTTTCTCGAGCGCGTCCATCCGTTTCTCGAGCGCGTCCATCCGTTTCTCGATTGCATCCATCCGTTTCTCGAGTGCATCCATCCGTTGCTCGATCTTGTCCAGCCGCTGCTCGATCCTTCCAAGTTGCGCAACAACGGTACCCAGCATTTGCACCATCTGAGTCATCTGATCTTCGTGCATGTGAATCCCCCCGACAGAGTTCAAGTTCATCGAGGTGTCGAAATAATCCATTGTGTGTGCTTTCTGCAATATAGCCGGGCCAAGATACCATCGGGTGACATGAAATACCCTCGGATCCCATCATGCCGCGCAAAATGCACTTCACAAAAATAAAAATAAAACCCACTGCTTTCGCAGTGGGTTGAGCGGGATATCCACAGGGGTTTTAATTAAGGATTAGAAAAAACCCGCACGCTGTAATCGCCCGCCGAGCGGCTGTTCAAAACACACAGGCCACCGATCACGTCACGGCGCAACGAAGTCCGGTAAACATCTTCGACAGCAGCCTTGCCGTTAAGGCACGCCTCACGATCTGCAAAAACATCAGGCGCCTTTTCAGAAGCGTAGTCGCCCGGGATCATCATGAAATAAAGGCGGGCTTCGCCCAAGAGATTGTCGCCCGTGCAAAACACCGCAAGGGGCGGCACCTTGCCATTTTCCAACACCCGCAGCAAAGCCTCGCTGTCGCGGTGGCAGGCCTCTTCCGATTTGAAACTGGTCACTTCACGCAGCTTCATCAAGTGGCTTGCCTTTGCATAGTAACGCGCGCCGATCCAGTACTCGGTTCCACTTTGCATTCCGACCACCGCGCGCGCAACCTTCACACCGCGCTCGCGCAGGCGCTCGGTCATCACGTCACCAAGGATGTCCGTGTCGCCAAACACCGGCGAATAGAAAAGTTCCATGTCGTCAATGACCCGCATACCGTCCTTCGCCACACCAATGGCATCGATCCGCGCGACAAAAGGATATTTTTTCTGATCGGGGTCCTGGAAGCAATAAGACACAAACGAATCCAAACCCAAGTTCTCCTGAAATGCCGAAACTTCAGCAGCGAGTCCCGCTTGGCATTCCTCCATGCTGCGGTACATCCCGCTTGGGATCCCCATCAGTTTTTTGGGTTGGGTCGAGGTTATGGTTAGTTCTGTCTCGGCAATGTAGTTGATTTTAAGATTGGCCGTGCCGTCGCCGTTTCCATCACAATCCGTCCCATAAACCTGCACCCCGGCCTCGTCCCGCAGCCTGACCGCCAGATCCGCGGCTATCCCCTCACAGCGCTGATCCCCCGTCGGGTAGTGGGCCAGCTCGTAAGAATAGACATTGGATCCTAAACTCGATCTCATCTCCGCCATGCCAGACTGGGCCGCGCCATTCAGAACGGATCCTGCGATGGTGACGAAAACAAGGTAAGCGATAGACTGGATTTTCATGAGGTCGCTCCGTATTGCCTGGACCAGACTGCCCAACGATGGAAGTCCATAGCAAAACTCTACACGCAGCGATCTAAAATCGACTAGTTAAAAATGATTTTAACGGATCCCTTTGAGGGTTGCATGTTTAATCCCCCGAGGGACGTCGGCCCCCCCAAGGGAGGCGTTCAGTAGCAGGTGCAATAGGTTGGAGAGCTCGTATCGAACATGGCCATACCGCTCGTGCAATTGTTCGTGGTGATCATGCCCATCCCATACATCATGTAGGACATATAGTCTCCATAGCATGTGCCAAGGCTGCCACCGCCCGTGGAACTGCTGCTCGAACTACTCCCCATATCGTAACCACCACTCGAACTGCTGCTCGAACTGCTACCCATGTCGTAACCACCGCTCGAGCTGCTACTCGAACCACCGCCTGTATCGCCAGCACCCGTGGTTACCGTGACCTGACCTACACTCGAGTACACATACTCCGATGTGTTGTTATCGTAAGCATAGGCTCTGATATAATAGGTTTTGGTCGTACTAGTATACTGCTGAGCCGTGTAGCCCGTACTGCCCGAAGTTGCGTAGTAGTAGTATGCAACCATCGTCGTGAATCCTGCATCCTCGGCAATCTCGTATCCATAAATAGACCCGGCAGCAAAAGTGCTGTCCGTCCATGTAAGACGAACATCATAGGCCATGTACATGCTGTTATAAGACTGTGAAGCCGCCACATTCGTTGGGGCCGACGGAGGCACTGGGGGAAGCCCAACATACGTGGGTTTGAATCCCGTCGCCGGACTACCCACCGGATAAATGTATCCGTCACTGGTTGTAGATGCCAAAGCATACACCGAGCCGGCCACGCTTGACGCCCAGTCCGTGGGGAAATTCTTGCTGCTCGCATAGAACGCCGCAAGACGACTCACTGGCGAGCCGTTAAAGATGGTGAAATCGCCACCAGCAAAAATCGTTCGGCCATAAATCATGATGGTTTGGACCGGAGCATCCAAATTCGGATACCAGGACATGTTGCCGTCCGACATGATTTCAGCCATGTAAGTGACGGGATAGAGCGAGTAATTGGCTGTGATCGAAGTGAAATCCCCGCCTACATAAACACTATTTCCAATCGTTGCCAGAGCCCTGACCCGGCCTACAGCATAATAACCATCGGCCCTGGTATCTGGTGCCCATGATCCCAACACCCCAGTGCTGTCCAGCGATGCCAAGCCATAACGGGGCTGCCCGCCAATGCTGCTGAACATGCCGCCCACATAAATCGTGTTGCTGTCGGGAGACAGAGCCAATGCGTAAACCCCTGAATCGGCGTTCGGATTCCAACTGCCCAAAGCACCCGTGCTGGCATTCATCGATGCCAGGCGATTTCTCGTGGTCGCGCCACCCATCGTGGTGAAATCACCTCCGGCATAGACCGTCGAACCAGAAATCAGCAGGGCCCGTACCGTGAGGTTGGCGTTTGGATTCCATGCCTGCAACGTGCCAGCAGTTGAAATGGCCGCTAACCTGTTTCTGGTGGTTGATCCACCCAGCGTGGTGAATTCACCACCGATGTAGAGCGTCGTTCCAGAGAGGGCCATCGCCCTCACAATCCCGTTTGCGTTGGGGTTCCATGCCGACGATAACGTACCGTCCGGTGAAATCGCAGCAAGGTAGTTTCTGGCTGTGCTGTTAACCCCGGTGAATGTTCCGCCGGCCCATACATTGGACCCATAAATGGACACCGCGTTGACCCGGTTGTTGACGTTGGGGTTGAAACTGTTTGCAACGGCTGTGGTCGCGTCAATGCCTGCCATGTAGTTTCTGGTGGACGCACCAATCGTCGTGAAATCCCCACCGGCATACACAACCGATCCGGACACGCCCAGTGCGTAAACCGTGTTGTTGGCATTTGGATTCCAGGTGGACGCCACCCCTGAAGTTGCGTCCAGGGCTGCAATCCGATTTCTTGCTTGCCCACCAATCGTGGTGAATGCCCCGCCCGCGTATACCGTCGAGCCGGACACCGAAATTGCATAAACATAATTATCCGCATTCGCATCCCAGAGGCGCAGGTCACCGCTGGTTGCAATTGCTGCGATGCGATTTCTGGTAACGCCACCAATTGTATTGAAAGTGCCGCCGGCATAAATCGTCGTGCCCACGGCATCCAATGCATAGACATTGCCGTTGGCATTTGGATTCCACGCATCCAGTGTGCCGTCCACCGTCCAGAACGCGGCGAGGTAGTTCCTGTTCACTGAATTCATCACCGTAAAGTCGCCACCCACATAGAGGATCGTCCCGGAAACGTCCAGGGCACGCACAACATTGTTAGCATTCGGATCCCACGCCTGCACGCCGCCATCAGCCGTAGACAATGCGGCAAGGTAATTTCTGGTGAACGGCAAGGGCCCAATTTTTGTGAAGGCGCCGCCGACATAAACGCTGGATCCGATAACCGCGATGGCATTGACCGGGCCATTGGGATTTTGATTCCATGCCAAATCTACGTTTCCGTACTTGTCGATGTGGGCCAAGTTATTCACGGGCATGCCACCCACCGAAGTAAAACTACCTCCGATGTAGTATCCGCCAGATCCATCGGCAGCGGTTGCCGCGATGGTGCCAGAAACTTTCGTCAAAGCTGAATTTGCTACTGCAAGGCTTCCGTTACTGCTGGACAACTGCACCAGACCACCCGAGTTGGCGCCAACTTGAGTGAATGCACCACCGAAATAAATTGTCCCGTCACTGCCTGCGGCCACCGCGTTGACCGCGTCGTTAAATGCCATCGACGACCTGGTCGTGGGGGCGGCTTGCTGGACCTTGCCGTTGTACATCGCCGTGTAGCCATCCACGTCCATCACCATCACATTATAATAAGTGACTTGATCGTTGGTTAGCCCAGTGACATTGACGGACAATGTATTAGTCGTATAGTCCATCACGGTGGTCGCACTATAGTCACAGCTCCACGAAAATCTTACATTGTTGGGATCCGTCGACGAACATACTTTATATTGTAAGTCTGCCTGGGCTGTGGCGGTGTCTGTCGCAGCCTCCCAATTCAAAGTAAATCCGGTTCCCGTGACGTTGGTGGACGCCTTGATCATTCCGGGCACTGGCGCCGAATAGTCATACAGCGTGTAAGTCGCATTCACGATACTGGATGCCTGGCCCTTGGCATCGCAGACGATGGCGCGCATGGTGGTGGTCGCCGCTGGAATGGTCACATAAGTATACTGAGCACCGGACACGCTCACCGTCGATGCCGTGGTTGTGCAAGTCAAACTTGAGACAAGATCCAAGGCGTAACGGAACTCCTTGAAATCTGCCTCCCATGTGTTCTGAGACATGTAAACCGAGGTTTCTCCGGAGATGACGCTCGTTCCCGGCGAGATGTACGGCACATCCGGTGCAGTATCGAAATACGTGTAGGTGGAAAGGGCCACCGTTGATGCGTTCAAATTCGTATCACAGGCAATCACGCGCAGGGCGGTCGTCGCCATTGGAATGGCCACGTACGTCGGCTGCCACATCGAAATGGTCACGAGATTGGTCACACTTCCGCAGCTCAACGTGGATACAAGATCCGTTGCATAACGGAAGTCCATGAAGTCCACATCAGAGCCGCCTTGATAGATGTAGGCCGTGGTTGCGCTGGTGATCGCTTGTGATCCCGGACTCACAGAAGGGGCAGAAGGAGCCGTTGTATCCACGGTGACCGCAGTGCTGCCCGCCATGACCGTGAGGGCCAGACTGACCGACGTCGCGCTCAGCATGGTCCCGCCATTCAAGGCCAGAGGCGATCCGTAGGCCACGACGCCATCCCGTCCCGCAACGGTCGTGTAGCGGAACAAGAGGTTCTGGGTTCCCGAACCGCTGATGTAACTTGCCGTTGCAGCCACGCCGCCGATTGTGATTGGCATGGTCGGCGTTCCCGTTACGGTGATTCGTTCGGATGTGATCACGGTGAAAGTCAGCGGTACACCCGCGATCACTGAACCCGAATTCTTGGGCGACGTCAGCGTCACGTTCTGAATTGTGGGCGATGTCGCGGACACGGATGTTGCGGGTGGATTTACCGTCCCCGCCAAAGTCGTCGATGCCGCTTGCAACCCGAATCGTCCGGATCCGCCGAGTCCGTTCAAGGAGCCGCCGGTGCCACCCGTCGCAGAAATCGTCCCGCTGTTGGTCACGGTTATATTGCCAGTGGGATAGGCAGACATCATAATCGTCCCGCCACTGCCACCGCCGCATTTGTTAACGCTGGTGATCGTGGCGCCCTTGGCGCTGATGGTGCCGCTATTGGTGACCGAAGCCGCACGAATCTTGATCGCGCCGCCCCCGGCGTTAGGGTACGAACCACCGGTGCCGCAGCCACCGCCGCTGCCCAGATACAGCTGCGTCCAGAAATCACTGGCACCATACAACTGGCCAGCCGAAGCCCCTGTGGCATTTGCCACTGTCCCCAAAGTCCCGTAGGATGCACCAGCGCCGTAGGCACTCGCGCTGCTGCCGCCGCCACCGCCGCCGCCAGTGACATCTGTTGTCGCCAGAGATGACGCGCCCATGTTCGAATTACCTTTAAAGGAGCTCGAGGTCGCACCCTTGAAGCCCTTGCCGTCCATCTGGATTGTCCCGGCATTGTTAAGGATGCCCGTCACCGTCAGTTGAAGGAGGCCGTTGCCAACTCCGGGCGTCGGAGACCATGCCGAACCTGACCAGGTACCAATGAATGCCGGGGCCGTGACCGAAGTCAATGCCGCCACCGTCATGTTGCCATTGACTGTGATGTTTCCTGAAGTGATCACACCCGACGTGCCCGTCGTGGTCAAATCCCCGTTTGTGGTCAATGCCCCGGCATTGAGCGTCGTGGCGACACCAACCGTCAGTGCCGCAGTCGTCATGGTTCCACTCACCGTCAAGGTGCCTGCCGTCCCTGTCGGATTCAAGGATGTTGCACCGCTGGCGACCGTCA
>CANJZQ010000034.1 GCA_947479535.1 Oligoflexales bacterium
CCGTAAATTCTCTCTTAAACCGTCATCCTGAGCGAAGCGAAGGATCCTTTCTTCCGCATTGAAGAAAAGATTCTTCGGCCTGCGGCCTCAGAATGACGAGGCAATCCGTAAATTCTCTCTTAAACCGTCATCCTGAGCGAAGCGAAGGATCCTTTCTTCCGCGCTGAAGAAAAGATTCTTCGGCCTGCGGCCTCAGAATGACGTTAGCTGCGGTTTCGGAATGACGTTAGCTGCGGTTTTGGAATGACGAGGGCTGCGGCTTCGGAACAAATTGGACTAGACATTGTCCATGCGAGTATCCGCAAGATCATGCCATCGCGGATTCATCTCGAAAATCATCGCGATTTTCTTGGCACGCGTTTTTCCCTTAATGCTCTTTTCCAGGGCGATTGCATCGTGCATCGAGTCAAGAAACTCAAAATACACAAGTTTTGTCGTGTGGTATTTGGAACTAAACCCTTCAGTGCCACCTGTCTTGTGCTGCGCAACTCGCAGTTCAATATTGGATGTTACCCCGGTGTACAGAACCGTATGTCCAGCGTTCGTCATGATGTAAACGTATCCACCCTTTTTCATTTCGGCTTATTACCAATTGGAATTGCGCGAGCGCCAAGGATATTTCATAGGTTTGATGGCTTAAAAAAATTGAAGACAGGATTCTTCGGCTTCGCCTCAGAATGACGCGCGGAGGACAGGATTCTTCGGCTACGCCTCAGAATGACGCGCGGAGGACAGGATTCTTCGGCTACGCCTCAGAATGTCGCGCGGAGGACAGGATCCTTCGCATTCGCTCAGGATGACGCGGTGGCTCAGGGCGAAGGGGCCTGAGCGAAGCGAAGAACCCTTCGCTCCGCCCAGGATACCCGACCGCTTACCGCAGCAACTGCAAGGCCAGCTCTGAGCTGGTGTTTGCCTGCGACAAGACCGAAACACCTGCCTGCATAAGGATCTTACTCGTCGCAAACTTCGCCGTCTCACTGGCGTAGTCAACGTCACGGATGCGGCTCATGGCTGCACTCAAGTTCTCGTTGGAGATCTCGATGTTTGTGATCGTCGAGTTAAGTCGCGACTGAACAGAACCCAATGTTGCACGGTATTCCGCGATGGAATTCAGGGCCGAATCCATACGGTTGAACAAGTCCCCGGTTCCAGCCGGACCCAGGTCTTGCGCACCACCCTCACCATCAGGAAGGATCGCAATCTCATCTTGGGTGATTAGACTCAAGGCCTCGTTCAGTTTGGCAACTTCGTCGGTGTTGATCGTCAACACGTCCGGATCGGTTGCCGGATCGATATCGGGCGGATTGCCGTCCATGTCGCTGGCGCGGTTGGATGCGCCAACAAACAATTGAATTGGCCGTGATCCGTCCGACTTTAGAAGTTTGGAACCGTTGAACTCTGTAGAGTCAACAATTCGAGCCACCTCTTGGCGCAACTGCTGGAATTCCTTGTCCAGGAACGTCCGCTCGCGGTTACCTACCGTGTCTGACGCGGCCTGGGCAGCCAATTCCCGCATGCGCACAATGATGTTGGTGGTTTCATTCAAACCGCCCTCAGCCACCTGCAAGTAACTGATACCATCGTTGGCATTTCGCTTGGCGACATCCAAACTCTTCGTCCTGGCCCGGATACTCTCCGAAACCGCAAGGCCTGCGGCATCGTCAGCAGACCGGTTGATGCGTTGACCAGACGACATCTTTTCAAGTGATTCTCCGAGTGACCTACGGTTTTCGGTCAACCGTCGTTGGGCAATTAACGATTCGACGTTACTTTTAATCCTGAGTCCCATGACACCCTCCCTGGCAAGTCAGCAGCCGCTGCCCTGCGCAAAAAATGTTCAAAAACACTCCAAAAAATTTTTGAAAATTGCGTTGATCAGCTCCTGAGCAAGGACAGAGCCTGCTCCGGTGCCGCATTCGCCTGCGCCAACACGGACAGACCAGCTTGGGTCAGGATTCGCGACTGGGTCAGACGCGCAGATTCTGCTGCGATGTCGACGTCTTTGATTCGGCTACGCGCGGTTTCCATGTTTTCGACGTTCACACCGAGTCCGTTGATCGCAGAGTTCAATCGACTCTGAACGGAACCAAGGGTTGCTCGCTCGGATGCGATCCGGTCAAGGGCACTGTCGATCGTGGTTAGCTTGGCCGAAATTTCGTCGCGGGCCGGAGCCGTTCCGCCAAGTTCGGCCGGGCCGATCTCTGCGCCTTTGCCCAGGCCAAGGCTTTCGGAGTTGAACTTCAGGCCTTCCAGACCAATGCGGATGGTGTCGATATTTTCTTCCGGGGCTGTCCCGTTCGTACCAACCTGAATGACGAATTGACTTTGCGCGTTATTCGGATCGAATATTTTGGTCCCGTTAAATTCCGTAGACGAACCGATCCGGTCCAATTCGTCGACGAGTTGGGTGTATTCACGGTTGAGGTAACCTCTTTCGCGATCCCCAATGGTGTCGGTGGAAGATTGAACGGATAGTTCGCGCAGACGAACCAAGATGTTGGTCATCTCGTTCATGCCGCCCTCGGCGACCTGAACCAGAGACACAGCATCGTTGGCGTTTCGTTGTGCGACGTTAAGGCCGCGGACTTTACCCCGCAAGCTTTCGGAAATGGCAAGGCCGGCGGCATCGTCAGCGGATTTGTTGATCCGGTAGCCGGATGACAACTTCTCCATGCTGCTTTGCAACTGGCCGTTGCTGTCTGAAAGGAACCGCTGCGCCGTAAGACTCGAGACGTTTGTTCTGATACGCATTCCCATGACTAATCCTCCTTGATCGACCCCGAGCCCAAACCTTGGTCCCGGTTCATTGAAGCAAGTCTCACCCTGAAACTTGCAGGGGGTATTTCGTTGTTTTTGTGAAAAGCTTTAGAAGTTTTTTGCAAAACCACAAAAAACGGGTAGGTTGACAGTGATCTCAGGTGGTTGGACCATAATGACTAACAAATTCAGCGACTTAATAAATTTGGTGGAATCGAAAATAAGCCATTTACCGTTTGAAAAACGGGGGGTTATCGTCGCTTGTTCGGGTGGTGTTGATTCCACAGCGCTTTTTGCTGTTTTTTGTGAACTTTTAAAGGCCGAAAAAATTTTTTCGCTCGCCCTCTTTCATTTTAATTACGGGCTGCGAGGGGAGGAATCCGAGGGCGACGAGGCTTTTTGCCGGGATTTGGCCAGCGGTGCCGGGGTGCCTTTTCTTGCCGCGCGCGCAACCAAGGAACAACGCGAAACCCGCCAGGGAGAAGGGGTTCAGGAGTGGGCTCGTAGATTGCGGCGGGAAGCCTTGGGTCAGTGGATCCAAGAAGGTACGCTAATCGCGCTGGCTCATCACGCAGACGATTCAGCAGAAACCGTACTCATGCGCATGATGCGAGGAACATCCCTGGGCGCAATGCGCGGCATGGCAGAATGGGACGGCAGCTGGTGGCGACCATGGCTTCGTGTTCCGAAGGCCGAAATCATTGCTGCTGCCGAAGAGCGCGCCATGCTTTTTCGCGAAGATTCTACCAACGAGAAACTGGACTACGCCCGCAACGTCGTCCGGCACAGGGTTTTACCGGAACTGTTGAGGCTATGGCCAGCAGGCCGACAAAAACTTTTAGACCTTGCGGATGACGCTCACGCGGTGGCTTCCTATGCGCTGCTCAAGGCCCTCGAAGACACGGACTTCAAGTTAGAAAAAAAAGAGGTCGCAACCGTTTCGGCACATTGCAGTCGCGAACGGCTTTCCGAACTTCCTGACCCAATTGCCTTGGCTGTTTTGGCGCACATGGCACAGTCAACATCGGCGGGGTGTTGGAAGCAGCTCTCAAGAGCCAACCTCCTCAAGGTGTTGATGGCAGCCAGGGCGGGGGGCCAGCCGCGGTTTGTTCTAGAAATGAGCAAAGGCCTTTACCTTGAAGCGACAAAGGACAGGGTGCGATCTTTTCCTGGTCCGGCCCAGACTTGACTCCTAAAACCGGCAATTTTTGCCCGCCACGGGATTTGAGGGCATCATCGGGGTTATGATTTAAAGACGACAGTAGCGTTGCAATGCCGGACTCCATTTGCGGATTTCGACTGGTTCTGCAACAAGTGACAGTGCGGAGGAATAAAATGAAAAATCCCAAGAAGCAAACGCCACAAATGAAAACCACCTTGATCATAGCCAGCCTTCTGCTGGTCTATTTGCTGGTCCAGGTCGTATCAAGGCCGGTGGAAGAGCAAAAAGTTCTTAAATTTTCTGAGTTCATCGAAGCCGTGCAACTGCCGGTGGCTGATCAGAACCACGTGAAGGAAGTCACCTTTCGCGAGAACGATCTCATCGCCACGCGTGTCGATAATTCCACATTCAAGTCCTACGGACCCAATGACGCGGAACTCCGCAAGCAACTCCAAGACAAGGGTGTGAAGGTAAATTTTGAGCCACCTGAAGAGGCAGGCCTCTGGAAGACCCTGCTTGTCAATTCGCTACCCATGCTCCTTCTCCTTTTCTTGTTTTTCTTTTTCATCCGGCAGCTCCAAGTCGGCGGCGGAAAGGCGATGTCTTTTGGACGCAGCCGGGCCAAATTGTTGAACGAAAATCAGGTCAAGGTAACTTTTGCAGACGTTGCCGGTATTGATGAGGCAAAGCTGGAACTCGAAGAAGTCGTAGAGTTCCTTAAAGATCCAAAAAAATTCACCCGACTTGGCGGCCGGATTCCGAAGGGTGTGCTGTTGGTCGGATCACCCGGAACCGGAAAAACCATCATGGCAAAGGCCATCGCTGGCGAGGCTGGGGTCCCGTTTTTCAGCATCTCCGGTTCTGACTTTGTCGAGATGTTTGTTGGTGTCGGCGCAAGTCGCGTTCGCGACCTGTTTGAGCAAGCGAAGAAACATGCCCCCTGCATCGTATTCATCGACGAAATCGATGCCGTTGGTCGTCAACGTGGTGCTGGCCTTGGCGGCGGTCACGACGAACGCGAGCAAACCCTGAATCAGCTGCTCGTCGAAATGGACGGATTTGAGAGCAATGAAGGGGTCATCATCATCGCGGCAACCAACCGTGCCGACGTTTTGGACCCCGCACTTCTTCGGCCCGGCCGGTTTGACCGGCGCGTCATGGTGCCGAAGCCAGACATCCGCGGGCGCGAAGGAATTTTGAAGGTCCACACGAAAAAAGTTCCCATTGGAAGCGATGTTTTCTTGGCAAAAATCGCACAGGGAACTCCTGGATTCTCGGGCGCCGACCTTGAAAATCTTGTGAATGAAGCGGCCTTGATTGCAGCGCGCGCGAACTGCAAAGACGTTTCGATGTCGCACTTCGAATTGGCGAAGGACAAGGTCCTTATGGGGCCGGAACGCCGCTCCTTGATCATGAGCGAGGCTGAAAAACGCAATACGGCCTATCATGAAGCCGGACATGCCATCGTTGGATTGTACACCGAGCACGTGGATCCAGTGCACAAGATCAGCATCATCCCGCGGGGACAGGCCCTCGGCGTCACCATCATGCTCCCCACGGAAGACCGCCTGACCCTGACCAAGGAATATGCCGAGGGAATGATTGCCTATGCCATGGGTGGACGCGCCGCCGAGGAGCTTATTTTCCACAAGCAGACGACTGGAGCCGGAGACGACATCAACAAGGCAACGGACATTGCCCGCAAGATGGTTTGCAACTGGGGCATGAGTGAAAAACTTGGGCCTCTTTCGTTAGGCAAGAAAAACGAAGAGGTCTTCATGGGCCGCGAAATGGGCCAGAGCCGAAACTTCTCCGAAAAAATTGCGGAAGAGATTGATTCTGAAATTCACCGCATTGTGACCACAGCTTACAAAAAGGCCCTGAATATCCTGCGAGTGAATCGCGAGAAGTTGGATATTCTGGCAGAGGCACTCTTGATCAAGGAAACCGTTGAATCAACAGACATGGCCCGCCTCATGCGCGGCGAACCGCTGATCACGGAGCAGGACCGCCGTAATTACGAAGATGCAAAAACCAAAAAAGCGACTCCCGAATCACCTGTGAAACCCGAGGTATCGGCTGAACAGGGAAAGTCTGATGCTCCCAATCCGATCATGCAACCAGCGACATCTGCAACCTGATGGTGAACCGTTTTGAGCCGAAACCGTTTTTGATCATGGGCGTCATCAATGTGACGCCCGATTCCTTTTCAGATGGTGGCAATTGGGCAACACCAGATGCCGCACGAACCGCCGCCTTGCAGTTGCTTGAAGATGGTGCAGACATCATTGATTTTGGCGCTGAATCAACCAGACCTGGCGCGACTGAGATTTCTCTCCAGGTTGAACTTGATCGTTTGATGCCGGTTTTGGATCGAGTTCGTCAGGAGATACCTGGGTTCAAGATCAGCGTCGACTCCCGCAGGGATGAAGTGTTTGTGCAATCGGCAGATACAGGCGTTAAATGGTTCAACCGGGTGGGGAAGATACCCTCGCAAGGCGTGCTAAAGAGGCTGGCTGCGATTGACCAGGCCAGAGTGGCAATGACTCACATGCACGGTGTCCCGGAATCCATGCAAAATGCTCCCCTCGGCCGCGAGGATGCGCTGGATGCCGTGAACGATTTTTTTGAGACCGTAGATGATCAGATGGGCTTGGCCGGTTTTGACAGAAAAAGGGTCTGGTGTGACCCGGGAATCGGTTTTGGAAAGGACATGGCAGGCAATCTTGTTCTGCTCGGTGAGATCAGAAAATGGAATGAGACCAGACAGGTCATGGTCGGCGTGTCGCGAAAGTCGTTCATTGGCCGGCTTTTTGACATCGCGTCCCCAGTGGACCGGGACGGGCCGGGAAAAGCCATCGAATCAATGTGCGCATTGGCAGGTGCAGGTGTTATCAGGACCCATGATGTGAAAGGCCTTTCAATAATCCGGCAGCGAATGGCAGGCGGGCATTAATGCGAGAGATTCTTGACCAGTTCAACATTTGGGCGATTGTTGACATTGCGATCATCGCATTCGTCATCTATCAGGCTCTTTTGCTGATCCGGGGGACACGCGCTGCACAGATCCTGACGGGAATTCTTTTTGTTGTTGCTGCCTTCTTGCTATCGTCCATCGTACCCCTGACGACACTGAACTGGGTGATGAACAAGTTCTACTCCAGTTTTATCATCATCTTGATCATCCTCTTCCAAGACGACATCCGCCATGTCTTGTCGCGGATGGGAAAAAAGTCGTTCATTCCTGGCGCCGACCGTGTGGCATCGCATCATGTCCTTGATGAAATTGTCCGCGCGGCCACATCAATGGCCAGCAAACGTATCGGGGGTCTGATCGTCCTCGAACGCAACATCATCCTTGGGCGTTACATTGATGTCGGCGTCTTGATCGATGGAAGAATTTCCAAGGAACTTCTTGTCTCTATTTTTCATCCATCATCTCCAATCCACGACGGAGCCGTGATCATCCAGCGTGGACGCGTTGCGGCAGCCGGCTGCTTTCTTCCGCTCACGCGAGAGGAAAATCTAGATCCAAACATGGGCACTCGTCATCGTGCGGCCATCGGAATCAGCCAGGAGACGGATGCTGTTGTCGTTCTTGTTTCTGAAGAAATTGGATCTGTAACCATTGTAGTCGACGGCAAAGTCTCACGGAAACTTGATGCAAGGCAGCTTCGCGAACAGCTCAACGACCTTTTGATGGGTGAAGAGGAATTTAGTGACCGGGCGGATAGCTCGGGCAGCAGTGGATCGGCCAAAGGTCCAACCCAAGCTACCGAGGGTCAGCCGAAATGAAACCTCGCATCCGGGGCTGGGTCCTCGAGAACCTCCCCTATAAAATCACGGCTGTCATCCTCTCCTGTATGCTGTGGTACATCGTCCAGGGCGAAGAAATCCTTGAGGTCAACAAGCGTATCGCTGTGACGGTTGCAGTGCCAGATGGATACACGATCAAAGGACCAACCCTTCGCTACAAGGACGCAACGTTACGCGGGCCACGGGTTTTGCTCGGCCAATACATCGAAGGAAAAAAACCCTTGGATGCCACGATCAAGATCCCGCCTGGCAAGGCCGGGCAACTGCGATACCGCGTCGACCGGGAGAATTTGACGACATTTGACCCCAGAGTGAAGTTGACGATTCACGACCCTTTTATTGTCGTTACGGTTGATGAGGTTGCTTCCAAGAAGGTTCCCGTTCGCGAAGTCCTTCAGGGGGTTCCAGCGGCGGGTTACATGTTGGAGAAAGTGGTCCTCGAGCCAGACGCTGTCACGATCAATGGACTCAAGGTAGATCTGGCAAAAATCACCCAGGTCGTAACCGAACCAATGAACATCTCTGGCCTCAAGCAGCCCAAGGTATTCGAAGTCAACCTGATTAAAACCGGACTTGGAGACATCCAATTTTCTGCCACCAGGGTGAACGTCAGCGTTGCCATTGGAGAGCAGAAGATAAACAAAAAATTCTCTTCGGTCCCAATTGAAGTCGTTGGCGGAGAATATTTAACCAATGTTCGCCCGCAATTTGCATCTATCGTCCTTCAGGGTACGCCAGGCGTGCTCAGCTTTGTCAAGAAATCGGATCTTCGGGCATTCGTTGACGTAAGGGATTTGACCCCAGGAAGGTATGAGCGTGAGCTTCAGGTAAAAATCCCGTCTGAAACGGTGATGATTGAAACCTATCCGAAGGCCACATCTGTTGAAATTTATAATCAACGGCGCCTGCGCTAGGGTTTGGAAATCCAAAAGGGAATTCTGAAAGGAAGTTTGAATGACGAGATTGTTTGGTACCGATGGAATTCGCGGGGAAGCCAATTCATATCCCATGTCGCCTGACCTCGTCCTTCGCCTTGGACAAGCCATCGGCGTTTACTTTCGCACCAAGACGGCGCATCCGAGGATCTTGATCGGCAAGGACACGAGGCGCAGTGGTTACATGCTTGAACAGGCCTTGTGTTCTGGGATTTGCAGCGTTGGTGTCGATGCTTTTTTTCTCGGGCCTTTGCCGACTCCGGGCATTGCCTATCTGACCCGCGGCCTGCGCGCATGTGCGGGAATTGTGATCTCGGCGTCGCACAATCCATTCCATGACAATGGGATTAAAATATTCAGCGGCACTGGTTACAAACTTCCCGACGAAGATGAAGACAAGCTGGAAGCCCTTTTGAAAAGTGACGACTTGGAAAATCACGCCGTCCACGGCGCTGATATCGGTACGGCTCGCCGGATTGAGGATGCCATTGGCCAATATGCGGTATTCCTGAAAGAGCAGTTCCCCAAACACTTGACGTTGGACGGTTTGCGGGTCGTTATCGACTGTGCGAACGGAGCGTCATATCGCGTCGCACCCAAGGTCTTTACGGAACTTGGAGCCGAAATTTTCATGCTCGGTGTCGAACCCAATGGAGTCAACATCAACGAGCACTGCGGTGCCCTTCATCCGCAAACCCTTCGCGAAAAAGTCATGCTCTACAAAGCAGACATCGGCATCGCGCTAGATGGTGACGCAGACCGCCTGGTCGTAGTCGACGACCGTGGTGATATTTTAGATGGAGATGAATTGCTCGCGATTTGCGGCATTCACATGTTGCAGAAAAACAAGTTGCGCAACCGGGCTCTGGTTTCAACCATCATGAGTAACATGGGCCTGGAAATCGCCATGGCCCGACACGGTGGCAAAGTCGTTAGGACCAAGGTCGGCGACCGGTATGTCATGGAGGCAATGATCGGCGGGGACTACAACCTGGGCGGAGAACAATCCGGCCATTTGATCTTTCGGGACTGCGCCACGACGGGTGACGGCCTCATGGCGGCACTCAACCTGCTGGAAATCATGGTCGAGAGCGGCAAGAAAGTTTCCGAACTTCGTCACTGCATGGAACGCGTGCCCCAGACCATGCGCAATATTAAAGTCAAAGACAAAGTCCCGCTGGATCAGATGCCCGACCTGACCGACTTCATCAAACGCTGTGAAGCGAAACTGGCAGGAAAAGGGCGCGTGCTCGTTCGTTATTCGGGCACGGAGAACCTTGCGCGCATCATGGTCGAGGGCGAAGATGAAAGTGTTATCGACAACATGGTTGATGAGATTGCAGATCAGATGCAAAAATCCATCGTCCACCATCAACAAGCAAAAACAGCTGCGCCAACGAGTAAAAAATCGTGATCCGGCTTGGTGTCAACATTGATCACGTTGCGACTGTTCGTCAGGCGCGGGGCGAACTTTATCCTGACCCCGTGCAGGCTGCTGTTTTTTGCGAACTCGGTGGGGCTGACAACATCACATGCCATCTGAGAGAAGACCGCCGCCACATTCAAGACCGCGATGTTCCTTCCTTGAAGGACTCGATCAAAATTCCGCTCAATTTTGAAATTGCTGGGACGGAAGCCATGATTCGCATTGCCCAGCAAATCATGCCCCATGCGGTTACTTTGGTCCCCGAGAAGCGGGAGGAGCGAACCACAGAAGGCGGCCTCGATGTCGCTGGCCAAATGCGCGACCTGAAACCAAAGATTGCGCGTCTGAAGGACTGCGGAATACTCGTCAGCCTTTTCATCGAACCAGAGGATCATGCCATCGAAGTTTCCGCTGAACTTGGTGCTGATGCCGTTGAGTTTCACACGGGATCCTGGTGCCATCAGATGGCGGCCTGCCGGCGCACGCGAGAACAAGTGGCCCTGACTGCAAAGCTAAACCATGCCTCGGCCCTGGCCCACCGCATGGGCCTTCAAGCGCATTTTGGCCACGGTCTGAATTACACGAATGCCATGTGGCTTCAGCATGTCGAGCATGCCGAAGAAGCCAACATCGGTCACGCTATTGTGGCCCGCGCACTCTTCACCGGCCTCAAGGAAGCCGTCCAGACTATGAAGGAACTGCTGAATGACCCACGCCACCGCCCATAAGCGACTCTGGGAACGTGTGGCCGGAGAAGGCGAGCTCCGGGACATTGCCGTGGCAACCAGCCTTGCCTTGGTCGGCACTTCGCCCTTTTGCCTGTGGCTCGTGGGACCCGTCGGAGCTGGAAAGACAACCCTTTCGGGAGCCGTTTTGCACGCGATGGGGTTGCCTGAGAAAGTTCCCGTGCTCTCTCCGACTTACACATACCTTCAGGAGTACACGCTCCCCGATGGCCGCCGGATGGCTCACATGGACCTCTACCGCGGAACGGCTTTAGAGGCACTGGAAGACGCCGGAGTCTTTGCTGATTTAACTAATTATTCTGGGATGTTAATTGAGTGGCCGCCGATGGACGGCGCAACCGCCTCCGCAGCCGACATGGGTTTTGCCCCGTCCCACATCATGGTCATCACGCCGGTGGAAAGTGGCACCAAACGCCACTACCAATTAGCGGTTGCACGTTAGTGGCCGCTTGGATATACACCGGCACTCATCGAAAGAATGCACCCGTAGCTCAGCTGGATAGAGCACCAGACTACGAATCTGGGGGTCGGAGGTTCGAATCCTTCCGGGTGCGCCACTCTCCCCTTCATCCCACTGGCCCCAAAACACCCTCGGGATCAGCAAAAGCTTTTTTGATTGTCTCTGCCATCTTCGCGCCAACGACGCCGTCAATCATGCGATGGTCAAAGGTCGCTCCGATTGTAATCTGACGCAGCGCAATGATTCTGCCATCACGCACCACAGGAACTTCCTCGACCGCACCCAACGCAATTAGCATTGGCACATGGGAGTAGGGGACCAGCGGTGCAAGACCACGACTCATGCCCAGGCTTCCAATATTTGTAATCATCACGGAACCGAAAGAATTTTTTGGCGTCCCAAAAAGGGGCGACCAGATGTTCAGGCGGTACAAGAAAAATGAACTGAAATCGATCACTGGCTTCACGGCCCATGACGGCAGTGCACTGAAAAGTTTTTTAAGCCTCGTGTAGCTTTCATCTTCATTTGCCCGAACCGCGGCGACTTTTAAGGTCATTTCAGCAGCGAGCTCCGAAACCGACTTTTCATCGGCGCGATGGATGACCACACCAGAGAGGTCTTCGCCTCGATCATCCGTCGCAACTTGAAAAAATACGGAGATGTCCTCACGAACATAAAGCCTGCCCCAGCGAGCGATGCAATTGATCTCTGGGTGGCGTTTAAATGCCTCGGCGACCGCACGGCCAATGAAATGAGTGAGGGTGACCCGCTCACCACTGACCTTCCTGCATCGCGCGACATATTCTATTGCCGCATCCGCATCGACATCCAAAAAAGCATAGACGGACGGATCACCAGGGTTGGCCCAGCCACTGACGGCGACCCTCCTCCAGCTGGACATGTTTTTCAGGGGTTTCAAGCCCAGGTGTCTTTCGAAAAGTAAACTCAATGAGCGACCCCCAGGGATGGACTTTGCGGAGCCCCTTCATCCAAGACTGCCTCAGGCAAGGCAAAACCAATTTGACCGTTGGCCTGCATCTGCACGCAGCCAAGTTTAGTTTCTAAATTTCCGTCAGGATCGCCCTCCTCAGTTGGAAGCGCTGACTTTTCATCCAGCGAACCCAGACTCTGTTTTAAAAACGGCAACTCCATCTCTTCCTTGATGGCTTCGAAAATAAAATTTCGCGTGGCAAATTCATCCATCAAAAGGCTTTGGGCGAGTCCACTTTCCAAGATCAAATGGGAGTCTTGCCCAATTCGGGAAAGGCAGGTTGATTTCAACGGAACGCCCACGGAAACCTGTGATCCGTGAATTCCGTATTTGCCAATATTAACTTCGGACACCATCAGGGTCTTGTCAGACCCAATCGTACGATCCGCCTGCGAATACCCATAACGCATCAAGTAGTGGCCAGAACTACTCAAGATCAGTTGGACGAACCCACCCGTGTCCAGTTCAAGGCGCCATTCACGAAGGGTATGACGAGGGGATGCCGCACGCCCCGACCCCGACTGGTTCAAAACTGAATTGGCACCAGCCAAAGCAGACTTGGAACGGCCAACCGAGGCACACGCATGCACCATAAAGGTCAGACCCACTGCGGCCCAGCCAATGAGAGCAGATCTGGCAAAACGGAAGTTTCCGCTCTGCATAACAAAAACCTCCTCTTGTGGGTCGGCGAAGGCCGGCCACAGGGGGTTTTTGCGGAATAATTAAGGGAAACTAAAGAAATTAGTTGTTAAGTAACTGGATTTATTGATTTTACTGATAAAAATTGGAGAAAAAACAGCTGCTGAATCCGCCTCAGTATGCGACTTCCAGCAGCGTTGCCTTGCTGATCTGACAGGTCTGATCGGGCTGGCGTGCCTTGCGATTGAAGGAAACGACAACTTGGTAGTGCTCACGAGCTGGCCAGATCCCGCCGCGATAATCATCGAAGGCCTGCAGGGAAAAATCGTAAACGAAGGTGTTGTTGGCACGGCTGAAGGATTCAGGACTGCGGTCCTCGTAAACCTTCGGATCCGGGGCATTACCAGCCCTCAAGCGTTCCATTGAATCGTTGACGGCCGCCAGACGAGCCTCTTCCAAACAAGGGGTCACACGGTTTGTTGAAACCGACGCAGCCAGGCTCATCGTGGCAACGGTCAGAATCAAGCTGAAACGGAGCAGGTTTGAGTACAACATAACGGCGCGCCTCCCGGCAGAAGAGTCTGCCTCAGAATTGCGCGTATAATGCTAGTCGGGCAAGGGTTACAAGGAAATTTTAGGTCATTTCACCGTGAGCACGGGAAAAGCTCCCAGAATGCCATTTAAAATAAATTGGACCGCAACCGCTGTGAGGATGACGCCCATGATCCTCGTCAAAAGATTAAGTCCTGTTCGACCAAGAACCTTGTAGAGCAGGGGAGCGCCCTTCAGCGTCAAATGGGAAGCTCCCAATGCCCCAGCAATCGCAACCAGCAGGCCCGTCATCTGCCCGATGCCCCGGGCCTCGCTTGCAAAGAGAACGACCGTTGAAATGGCGCCCGGCCCGGCAAGAAGGGGCATCCCCAATGGGAACACGGAGATGTCGTCACGGGCCATGCCCTCATACTGCTCTTCCGGTTGGACGCGAGAGCGACTCGAGTTGAGCTGGGCGATCCCCAAGAGGAGCAGCAGGATTCCACCTGCAATCTGGAATGCTGGCAGCGTGATGCCAAAGACGCGAAAGATGCCCATGCCCGTCAGGCCAAAAGTGCAGAGGATTGCCAGAGCAATCTTTGTCGCCTTGTGCCGGGTTTGGCGCAGCGCCGCAGGCGAGTACCCTTCGGTGAGGCTCAAATAAATCGGCACCACTGCAAAAGGATCCACGATCACAAAAATTGCGACGAAGGTGTTGAAAGTGAAGAGTAAATGTTGGATCAATGCGGTTGGCTCCGGGGAGGTTTGGCAAGCTTGCGCCTGCCTCTATCTTACG
The DNA here is from genome assembly GCA_947479535.1 of Oligoflexales bacterium. Classification (GTDB taxonomy): domain Bacteria; phylum Bdellovibrionota_B; class Oligoflexia; order Oligoflexales; family RGVZ01; genus RGVZ01. Next base: position 14,260 of record CANJZQ010000034.1, read on the forward strand.
GGTTCGATTTAACCTTTACAAACTGACGGCCTTGCCGTATCCCGAACCCTCTTTTTGCCAGGTTGGGGCATGTACGAACTCCGCTGTGAATCGTTGGAAAAATCATTCGGAAGCTTCGCGCTTCAGCCGTTGGATCTTGCCATCCAACCGGGTGAATTTTTTTCGCTTCTCGGCCCATCGGGCTGCGGCAAAACGACGGTTCTCAGGCTACTTGGCGGCTTTGAACAGCCCACTGGCGGCAGGATCATGCTTGGCGACCGTGACATCACCCGGCTCCAGCCCCACAAACGCAACATCCACACCGTATTTCAGCGCTACGCCCTGTTTCCGCACCTGAGTGTTTTTGAGAACGTGGCCTTCAGCCTGCGCCTCAAGGGGCTGGCCAAGGCTGAAATACAACTGCGTGTCGACGAAATCATGAGTTTGACTGAGATTGGCACGCTGGCTGATCGACGCATCCATCAACTCAGCGGCGGTCAATCCCAGCGTGTTGCCCTGGCCCGCGCTCTGGTCGATCAGCCAGCCGTGCTGCTCCTGGACGAACCGTTTTCAGCCTTGGACCCGTCCCTGCGCGTGCGAGTCCGGGAAGAGATGCGAACCATCTGCAAAAAAGTTGGTGCCACCTTTATCCTGGTTACCCACGACCAGGAGGAAGCCCTTCAGCTATCCGACCGCCTGGCTGTCATGAAAGACGGCCGCTGCCTTCAAGTCGGGACCCCAAAGGCAATCTACGAGGATCCGTCTGACGCCTTTGTCGCCAGTTTCATTGGGCCGGTGAATGAAATCCGTGGTGAACTTGCCGAAACCCAACCAGGAGAGTGGACCGTTTCGTCTGCCATGGGGACGTTCAAGGTCAGGAAAAATGGAATTGCCCTGCCGCGGGATGTCTCCATGCTCCTGCGCCCTGAGAAAATGCGACTCTTGCGCCAGCGTTCAAACACCCAGGAAAATCTTCTCGAAGGGGAAATTCAGGACCTGACTTATCTGGGTTCGCGAACGGAATACACCATCAAGACGCACGACAACGTCTTCAAAGTCTCTGAAGCTGAGCTGGAGCGGCAAAAAAAGCGCCTCCTCAACAGGCGTGACCGCGTCTTCCTGACTTGGAAGACCGAGGACGCCATCTTGCTCCCCCAGAGTGCCCCTAAATGAAAAAGCTGGTTTTGCGCCTGCGCGACTGGCCACCGAGCGCTTGGATCTTTTTCGCATGGCTCGTCAGCCTGAGCGTTCTGCCCTTTTTGATCATCCTCGCGATGAGTTTTGCCGTCCGCTCTGAATCAGGTCTGATTTCATGGACCTTCACGCTGGCAAACTATGAGCGTGCGTTTCACCTGGTGTACCTGAAGGTTCTCGCCAAAACGATTTTCCTGTCCCTTGGCGCGACCATCACCTGCCTGCTGGTGGGTTTCCCTGTGGCGTACTATCTGGCGCGGGCGACTCCCGAAAAACGCCAAATGGGGCTCATGCTGCTTTTCATTCCGTTTTGGACGAATTTTATTTTACGGATCTACGGCATCGTGTCGATATTTGGCAATCACGGCCTCTTGAACCAGACGATCATGCGCCTTGGATTAACCGACGCTCCCCTTGAAATCCTTTACACACGTTTTGGCATTTACCTTGGACTAGTCTACAACTACCTGCCATTTATCGTGGTCCCGATTTTCTCCGCCCTCGAGAAATTTGACCTCTCGCTCCGCGAGGCTGCCATGGATCTAGGAGCAAACCGTTGGCAGACTTTCACTCGCGTGCTGCTCCCCAACGTGCGCGAGGGGATTGCCATTGGCAGCCTGTTTGTCTTCATTCCAATGATGGGTGAGTACGTGATCCCGGATATTTTAGGCGGCGCAAAAGAAGTGTTTCTTGGCCGCGTGATGGTTGAACAGTTTTTTACCATGCAGGACTGGCCGTTTGGGTCGGCTCTGGCGAGTGTGCTTTCCATGGGGCTCATGATTGCAGTATGGGTTCGCATGCGGTTTGAACAAAGAAAGGCGGGACCAACAAGTCATGGCCTCCGCTAAAACAATAAATCCACGATCCATCTCGTCTGAATCGGCCGCTGTCGTCCGGCCAAACAATATTTTCATTACCACCATGTTCTGGGCCACGATGGGTTTTCTTTACCTGCCCCTTGCTTACTTGGTCGTTCAAGCCTTCCTGACCGATCCAGGAAATATCGCGAGCGGCTTCACCATGGAGTGGGTCCTTGCCCTCCTTCATGGGGATTCCCTCTGGGAACCCCTCATGAACAGCCTCATCATCGGGGTTGCCTCGGCCACCATTGCAACGTTCATTGGGACCCTGGGAGCTGTTGGCTTTGGACCGTTTTCAACCGTCTTGCCGCCGAGCCTTACCGCACTCATCATGCTGCCCATCCTGATTCCCGAAGTGATTACCGGCCTGTCTTTACTGCTCTTTTTCCTGCTGTTCCGCTTTGAGCTTGGCGCGACGACGGTCGTGCTCGCCCATGCCAGTTTCAGTGCCAGTTTTGTTTACTTCATCATGATCGAGCAGCTGCGAAAGCTGGACCCACACCTCGGCGAGGCAGCCTATGACCTCGGAGCCAAGCCCGGCCAGATTTTCTGGAAGGTGATCCTGCCCAACATCGTCCCGGGTCTCATGGCGGGATGGTTGCTCTCGTTCACCATCTCATTTGACGACTTTTTAATTTCTTTTTTCACCAGCGGGGCTGGTTTGATCACATTACCCTTGAAAATCTACTCGCTCATGCGCATAGGATTTTCACCGGAGTTGAATGCCATGTCTCTGGTTATGATCTGCCTGTCGACCGGGTTGGTCATGGTTTTGTGGTCGAAGGAGCAAAGCCGGAAATGGGTGATCAGCGGATCTTGAAGGTTCTCTTAAATGGCATGCTTGCCATAATCCTGATCGGCGGAGCCGGTTTTTGGTTCGCACGCAAGTCGAGCGACTCCGCACAACCGGTCCTTCGCATCTGTGCCTGGAGCAATTACTTGCCCCAGAATGTTCTGGATCAATTTCAAAAACAAACAGGCATCCGAGTCGAGCTGTCTTTTGTCAGCAGCAACGAGGAACTCTTTGCCAAACTAAAGGCTGGCGCAACCGGCTTCGACATCATTCAGCCATCTGACTACATGTCACGCCAGATGATACGCCTTGGAATGCTGCGGGAACTCGACCACGGCCAGCTAAAAAACCTGGGTAATCTCATGGAAGATGTCCGGAGCCCTGCTTGGGATCCCGGACTAAAATATACGGTGCCGTTTTCTTGGGGGACAACGGGGCTGGTCATCAACACAACAATGGTCCCTCTGGCACCAGGTGAAATTCCTGGGTGGGGAATGTTGTTTGAATCTCCGGACCCAAAACGCACCTCGCTTTTGGATGACATGCGCGAGGTTTTTTCCGCAATGTTGATCTGGAAAGGTTCAACACCGAACGAGCGAAATTCTCAAAAACTTGAAGACGCCCTGACTGGACTTCGCAACATTCGTGAAAACATTTTGATGTTCACTTCCGAGCCGCGCCAATATCTGGCCCGGTCTGAATTGAATATTTCCCACGCCTATTCCATGGATGCCCTGCAGGCTGCAGAGGTCAAACCAGAATTCAAATACTTTATCCCTCGCGAGGGCGCCGTCCGCTGGGCAGATAATTTTGCCATCCCCACCTCGGCAAAACATGTTTCCGAAGCCTACCGTTTCATTGATTTCATTCTGGATGCAAAAGTGGCCAGTGAATTGGCTTTAAAAGGCCATTTTTCGACTCAAAATCAGCCGGCATGGGAACTTCTTCCTGAAACGGAGAAGAACAACCAGGTCCTGTACCCAGATCAGGCCACAAAGGCGCGGCTGTATTACCTGGAAGACCTCGGAGAATCGCTGGTCATCATGAACCGGATGTGGGCCGAGTTGAAGATCTAATCATCGGATCTTGATCCCGCTTTATTCCTTGCGGGCCAGCTTGCGACGCGCCTCGGAAAGGGCCTCATCCCGCGTTTCGCCAAGTCCGTTACCAAGATAGGCCCGGGTCAAACCGGTCACGGGATCGCCAGATCCGGCGGTGAAAGTGACGTTGCATAATATCTCCGTAACCATGTAGCCCGTCTGGGCCATGGGCGGAAAATCCTTTCGCTGACAACTCAGTCCGGCATTGTTGCTGTTTCGCGCTGTGGCCATGGCAAAGCCTTCTTCCGAAAGCAGCCGCGAAACCACCGTGCTCACTGCAACCGCTTCCTGATCTTTCGGCTGAAGCGAAAAAGCAAACCTGGCAAACACTTCGGTCGCCGCCGCTTCAAGCCCCGCGAGTTCCGCGTCATTCAACGTGGCGCATGAATTGAAGGTTCTGCAAACCGAAATGAGATCTTTGGCAGCCAAGGCCTCCCCACGCGAAAGGACTCGCGCCCGGGCGGCAGCCGCCAGCAAATCTGGGTTAGGCGTTGAGGCGGACCTCAAAGTCTGCTGCAGGGAAGTGGCTTCTCGAAGGACGGGTTGGACGCGGAGCTGGATGTTGCGGAAGAACACCGCTTTTTCCAATTTAGTGACCACCTGCCAACGGGCCCCGTCGCGGCACCGTTTGGCCACACTCATTCCAGTGAGCATGGCGTCTACCGTGGACTGGGTCAGATTTGAGATTTCGACCGAACGGTTGGATTCTTGCGTCGTGCCAGACGATGAAATCTTGGTTTGAATCTGGCGAACGAGGTCTGCGGCAGCTGCGTTGGTGGCATCATCCGAGGCAAAGGACTCGCCGAATCCGACAAAAATCGACGCCTCGTTATGAAGCCTCAATTCTTCTGAAACATCGAGGCAACTGGCTGCATGATCGTGTGACGGCTCCTGGACGCTGCCCTGCACCGGCTCGTACTTTAACGCTGCGCTCAATTCCTGACGCGCAGAACAGGAGGCCGAGGCCGCCGCAAGTGCGACGCCCCCGACCGCCCCTATTAAAGCTTGAAAGTGCCGGCGGAGACGCTTCACTGAGCGCTCTCGGCTTCTGCTGGCGCGGCACCCTCTTTGGCAATCTGGTCCAAAAATGCCTTCTGCCCTTCCAGCAACTTCTTTCTAATTTCGGGGTTCGTTGCATTGGTTTCTGTCGCCTTGCGGATTTGCTGGTCGAGCAAGGTTTTTTGAATGGCAACCTTCGCCGCGCAACGAACCTTCAAAACACGGCTGCGGCTGGAATCGCTCTCTTCAAACTTCTCCCAATAACGCTCGGAAATCTTTGCGCCACTTAGCTTGAGATTGCTCAAGTAGGCGACGTTGCTTTCGATGGCCACATCCGCTGTGGCGGAGTTTTCGGTGACTTGACCGGCAGCCGTTATGCCGTCCTTGATTTGGCGCACAAATTCGGCGCGGGCCATATCGCTCGCAGCCTTAACGCATGCTTCGGGGCGGGAATTTCCGTCCATCGTCAAAGTCTGGATATAAATGACGTTACCTTTTTCCTCGAGCATAGGCTCTATTCCCGTTGCCCACTTCGGGGTTTCCTTTAGACCGCCGATGCGTTCGATGACGCGAGAAGCATCGAAACCAGGAGCAGCAACCGCCTCTTCCGCGCCCTTTGATTGCGCGGACTTGTCGCTTGTGCAGCCGGAAAATGCAGCCAAAGGAAGTGCAACCAAGGCGATGGATTTGATCGTTTGCATACGAAAGCTCATCTGACTTTCCCCTCAAAGGAAGACCGGTTGAATTTGAGACACTGCGGAACCCTTATCTTAGCATGCGCGGCAGGGAACAGGATGGGTGCTCCGGGAAGTTAAATTATTGTTAAGTTCCGGTTGGTTATAAAATTCGGTGGACTGGCCGTCGGACGAATATACGGACTTAACGAGTCCTCATACCAAACAGTGCAGTGTGGCACGCACCTTGCTCAAGTCGGCACAGCAACATTTTGGAGGTTTCCATGAAGTTCACCGTGAAAGACTCTGTTAACGCCTCGTTGGCATCCATTGCAGGCCTCTTTTTGTTAAACGCCTGCGGCATGAACGTAAACGAGAATGCCAAACTGGTTTCCTCCGAACAAAGCCGGGAAGTCTCTGGCATACATGCTGCCGCTCTGTACGGGTTGCTTGAAGAGGCTGGTATCGCAGCCGACACCATTGATGGTCGCGTGATCATTGGCGCAACCACCTTGAGTGCCGACACGGTTCATTGTTCTATCGCCTCGACCGCCAACCAAGACAAGCGCTGCGAAATCCAAAAATCCGGCGAGGCGTACGATGTCTCCAAGGCCTCTGTCGCAGCGAGTGCCATTGAATCCCTTGACAGCTTGGGTGCTCAGGTTGACCGGCGCCTTATCGGAGCCATCAATTACGAAATCAAAAATCTCAGCTGCACATCACCGGTCGTTCTAAAACCAGAAATATCTTGCTCCTACGAATTGAGTCATGGGCGGAGCGACCTCGCCCTGGAACTTTCTGGTCTTGACGCGTCAACTTTTTTTGACTCGATGGAAGCCTCTGGCATCCAACCAGCTACCATCGATGGTCAGGTGATCTATGGATCAATAACCCTGAACGCTGACGCCATTCACTGCACCAGCTCATTCGACGCCAACTTTACCAAGCACTGTGAAATCACTGATGGCGCGAGCGGCAGTGAACTTAAGCTCAACGACGCTGCCATGGCACGCAAGATGGTCGAGGTGATGGAACGCATCGGAGCAAAAGTGAACCCACAACTGGTTGGCGCCAACAACTACCAGGTCCTCGAAGTGAGCTGCACGAAGCCAGTGGTTCCGAACCCGGAAGTGTCTTGCCACCTTAAGCTGGTCAAGTAATCGGTTCATAACGCGCTACGTTTAGACGGCGGGGAGTTGTCGCATGATCGGGATCGGGGTAACCTCGATTCATGTCCCCTCGTCGTTCAATCGCTGAATCTTCTATCCCGTGGATCACCGCCGTTGGCGCAATGATCGCCGGCACCATCCTTCGCTTCTACATGACGTACGTTGTGTATCGGCCCAGTGAACATATTTTCAGCGACATGCAAGGCTACGTCACTTTGGCGCAACGCCTTTTAAATCCGAATCACATTTTGAATTCCTTTGATCTTATCCAACCACTTGGAACAAGCCTGATTTTGGCCGGAAGCTTTCGCCTCACAGGCAATCTGCATGCGGCAGATGCCCTTTGGTTTTTAATGTCTTCTGCTGCACCGTTTTTTTGGTTTATTGCGGCCCGTAAAATGGCTGGACCGGGCTTGGCCGCTGCCGTCGCGGTCTGGGCTTCAGTCGATTTCAGTATGATTTCATTCGGCAGCCTTTTCATGTCCGAGACGCCTTTTACTTTTTTCATCGCAACGGGAACCGCCTGCCTTGCCATGGCGATGAGCAGCCACCCACGACGTACCCAACCTTGGTCGTTCGCGGCCGGAATTTTATGGGGAATCAGCCTGTTGTTTCGTCCCCACGGGATCTGCATGCTGTTTATGATCGTGGCGATCACGGGAATTGGAATTTGGAACAGGCGGTACGATAAGAATGCCATCCGGGGGCAGGCCGAAACGGCTGTGGCACAAACCCTTCTGCCTTTTCTTTTCATCGCAGCCATCTTTGGGGGCTATTTTTCCTTCAAGTCTGGGCGGCCAATGCTCACGTCGCTGGGTGCCGGGTGTCAGATGGTGATGGGGCGCCTTCCAGATGCTGCGGAGGCCCGGTTTGAAGAACCAGGGACAGGCATTTTCCACTTTTACGGGAGTCCCGTCGCCCATCAGAGAAATCCGAGGGGAAAATTCAAATTTGATTTCAGTGTTGTGGACAATGCGGCTGCCATGAAAGAAGCCATGAAGATGTTCGGGCGAGATCCTGTCCAGTATCTGACCCTTTCCTTTAAAAATGCGAATGATTCGATTTTCGGAAACGACCCTTGGCCTGCGAACCAGATGCCAACCGCCACGCTGCTTAAGTTTTACGAGGTGCTGTTTTTACTTTTGGGAATAATCCCTGCGCTTGCTTTGGTATTTCCACCGTTCAGGATCGCGAGGGGAGGCGAAGTTTTAACCGCAAGCCTCGCCCTGCCACTGCTTGGCCTGTGGCTCTTGGGTTTCGTTGCGATTGGTGAAGCCCGCTACAGGATCCCATTTGACGGGTTGATTATCATCATGGCCTGCATCAAATGGAGCGAGATTCTGAAATGGATCCGTGAATGGGTCCGAAACAACCGGAAGAAAACATCGACAGCTAGCTGAAGACACCCATCAGCTTGAAAAACATCACCGCCCATCCTGAGGTACCCAATTCCATTCGCCCTGACAGCAGATGTCACTGGCGCGGTGGGAATATCATAACGATAATCTGCACCTGAGTTTTAAAGGTATAGATTTTATACCAAAAAGGGTGCTAAATGTTCGACGAGTCGTTCAATCAAGGGAAAAGCGCCCAGACGAAAGCAACACGCGGCATTGATTTTGTCGAAGCCAGAGCCATCTGGGAAGACCCGGAGGCCATAGAAGGACCGGCGACTTCATCCGGAAGCGAGGAACGCTGGCTCAAGGTTGGCAAGGCCAACGGCCGCATTTGGACCGTTGGCTTCACAATCCGAGAGGAAGGAATCCGAATCTTCATGGTTCGGCCCGCCCGGATCGATGAGAAGGAGGTGTACCTTGGCTGGTAAATCAAAAAAGCTTTCCAGTTCCGAAATCAGGCGTGACGAGGAAACCCGAATTCGCAGCGGAGGCGAATGGACCAAAAGGGTCAACGTCGATATCCCGGTGTGGGCAATCAAAGAACTTGACCGCGAGGCAGGAAGGCGTGGAATCACGCGTCAGTCATTAATCAAGACGTGGCTGATTGACCGGATTGACGCACTGGGAACAAAAAACCTTGCTATATAGCGGCTAGCTGAAGACACCCATCAGCTTGAAAACATCACCGCCCATCCCGGACTTGAAGGTGGTCAGACCCTCGGCTGCGTGGGGTTCAATCCCGCCAAGGTCAAGGTAGGCGTACCCTTTGGATTTGAGCAACTTGATTGCATACCACAGCAAAACGTTGTGGGCGTTGGCCTTGCGGCCTTCGTCTGTGGTCCAGCCGATCCTGTAGGTGGCGCTCTTGCCATGCATCAAAATCAAAATTGATGCAACCGGTACCTTATTTTCGCACGCCCAGATAAAAACAGCCTCACGTGATCTCAGGGCAAGGGCCAGTTCGGCTGCAATAAAACGAGGAGACCGGCCGTAATATTTCTTGATCGACTTATCGATGTCGTATTGCTGTAAAAATGCCTTGCCGGTTGATCCGGTCCAGTCTTCAACAATTTCAAGATTGCAACGTTCACCCTTGTTCAAGTGACCGCGCCATTTCGGGTTCAACCCTGCGCGAAGCTCGGCTTCAGAAAGTCCAAGGTCCATCCAAACCGTTTCAAACGACATTGGCTTAGCCTTGAAACCAAGGGCCCGCATGATTTGGCGCGCGGCTTCCGAATCACGCCACTCGGGCAGCCAACGCCTGC
>CANJZQ010000035.1 GCA_947479535.1 Oligoflexales bacterium
ATCCCCCTTCACCTCGATGGACACCGTGGCGATTTCGATGTCGCGCCACTTCTTTCCTGATCCCCCTTTGGCATCGGCGTACTTCGTGCCTTCTGGATTGATTTCTTCCTCCAAGAGGTCGTCCACATCCTCGCCAACATTGGTGAAGGCCCATGCCAATGATGGATTCATCCCGAGGATCACGCCAGGAAGGCCTGGCAAGGCAACGCCCGCGGCCCACTCATTGGTTTTGGTTTTAAGCCGCAGGGCGTACCAGATTTGCGGCGTGCTTTGACCCAGGTGCGGGTCGTTCGCCAGATACGATCCGGCAGGTCCATGCCATGCCCACGAATTGCTGCCGATGGCATAGGGTTCCGTGTTCATTGCGGGGCCAGAGGCAAATTCCTCGGCTCTGATCGCCTTGGCTGGAAGGCTATCAACACCATGCGGTACAACGAGGGGCTTGCGCTCGCGTTCATTGAAGTACGGTTTGTTCCATGGATGTTCCATCGTGTAGAGGAAGTTTTCCCAGGCGGGCGGAAGGGCTTTGCGCCATTTGGCTTGTATCAGTTCATCTTCACTGCTGGATGAAAGGGTTTCAGCCATCGAAAGGACGACAAGGAGTGTGTCTTCGCAGTGCCAGGGCTCTGGCTTCTGCCCTGTGATCATGTATTCAATTCCCCACCGGCCGGGAAATTTTTCGATGAATTGATTGACGCCGGCAGCGTAGGATTCGCAAAATTCGAGGTGCTCTGCCGGTAAAAGCCTGACTGATTCTTTCATGATGTTTGCGCGGTCTTCGCGTTGGGCGCGGAGGTCCAGGTCCAATGCCTTTGGGCCAAACCATGCCGCCAATCTGCCGCCCGCTTTTCGGCGGATAAGGTCCATCTGCCACATGCGCTCGCTGGCGACGACAAAGCCCTGAGCCTTGGCCACATCCATCCAATTTCCCGCCGTGATGGTGGGAATACCCGATTCATCAAATGATATGCTGGCTCCAGCAAGATGCTTGGAATATTCGCGCTCGGCAAGGCCTTGGCGTTTGACGACCCAGAAACCCGTCGCAACGACAATCAAGGTGAGCCCCGACACAACAGCAGCCAGGACTTTTCTTAAAGTCCATTGAGTCCAATAATGGGAACCCATGATTTGCCTCCATGCAAAAGAGTGGGATATTTTTTTTGCACCTGAAATTTAAAACGGACGCCCAATCAGGCCGATCCGGTCTTGGATCCTGTTTAGTTTCTCAGTCGCCAGGTTACGGGCCTTTCGCGAACCCTCTTGCAACAGGTTCCTTAGATCTTCCTGACGCCCCATCCAGTGATTGTATTTATCCCGCATGGGGCCAAAGGTAGCAGATATTTTCTCGAGTAGTTCCATCTTCGCGTGGCCGTAGCCGTAGCCGCCACTCAAATATTTTTCTCGCATCGCCCGGATCTCATCCGGATTTCCAAGCAGCGAGAATATTTTTACGACGTTGCACGTGTCGGGATCTTTTGGCTCTGCCAGTCCCTTGGCATCGGTGACGATGCTCAACACTTGCTTCTTCCATTCCTTGTCGTCAGCAAAAAGAGAAACAGTGTTGTTCTTTGATTTGCTCATTTTCTCGCCGTCAGTCCCCGGAACAACAGCAACGGTGTCAGAAATCATCGGCTCCGGGATAACCAGGGTCTCGCCAAAGCGGTGGTTGAACCGCTGGGCCATGTCGCGCGTCATCTCAAGGTGTTGCTTCTGGTCTTGGCCGACCGGGACAAGGTTTGCGTCAAACAACAGAATGTCGGCTGCCATGAGGATCGGATAATTGAAGACGCCCATGTTGATGTCGAGCCCTTTTGCCTGGGCGTCCTTAAAGGAATGGGCGCGGGACATGACGCCAAAGGGAACCTGGCAGCTCAGGATCCAAGCCAATTCGTTTACTTCAGGGACGGCGGACTGGGCGTAGAGCAAGCTTTTTGATGGATCCAGTCCACAGGCCAGAAAAGCCGCCAACATCCGGTAGCTGTTCAGCCTGTTTTCGTCCGGGTGGTAGTGTTCATTGAGCGCGTGGAAATCCGCTAAAAAAAGGAATAGTTCATAGTGATCTTGAAGGTCTATGGCCGGCTTGTAGGCGCCAAAATAGTTCCCCAGGTGAGGCATTCCGGTCGCCCGGGACCCGGTCAGAACGCGTTTTTTTCTGTTGCTGGCCATCAAGCCTGCTCTCCCCAGGTCAGGGTCATGATTTTTTATGCTGCCGGGGTCGGTTTCTTTCCGTCCGGGCTGGAAGTTGGTAATATATTTTAGGCAGTTAGAGATTCATAGGCCAAAAGTTACTTCAAAGATGTGCGCTGCGGCGTGTTGATGTTTTTAAGAAGCGTTTGCCAGGCAAGGAGCTTTTATGACGCTGACCAAGGACACCCTGATTGAGATGATTCGCGACAAGGTAGGCTTTCCCGTGAAGGAGGCCAAGGACATCCTTGAGACCGTCCTTGAAGAAATCAAGCAAAAGCTTGAAGACGGACGTGAAGTCAAAATTTCAGGATTCGGCAAGTGGAACGTCAAGGAAAAGCGTTCACGTCCAGGGCGCAATCCGCACACCGGACAGCGAATCGAAATTACGGCCCGTCGCGTCGTGACCTTTCATCCTTCTGACAAATTGCGTGAATCTGTAAATCGCCAGGAACGCGTCACAGACACGGGCACTTCAGGCGACGACGAGTTCGAATAAGTCCTTTTCTTTGATTCCACATGGAAAAGCCGCCCCCAGAGCAACAATTGCTGGAAGGCGGCTTTTCTTGTTTCTGGTGAAACCAAGACCCGGTAAGCTACTCCTTTCCGGGGGATACATGTCGTGAGACTGACCAAGATTTATACCAAAGTGGGAGACAAGGGGCTGACCTTTTTGGCCAATGGCACCAAGGTCCCGAAATACCACCTGCGCATTGAAGCTTACGGCACGATTGATGAGTTGAACTCCTTCACGGGACTTTTGCGCGACCAGTTGCATCTGATGGAGCAACACAAGGTCATGCCGCGTATCGGTGAATTGCTCCAGCGCCTGCGCCGCATCCAGAATGAGTTGTTTGACGTTGGCGGGGAGCTTGCCACTCCAAAGGATTCACTCGACACATTGCGACAGCAAGTTGTGACCCATGAGTCCGTCTCGCTTCTCGAAAAAGAAATCGACGAATACAACGACCTCCTGGAACCACTGGCCAATTTCATTCTGCCGGGCGGACATCAGGCCAATGCCATGGCCCATGTCGTCCGGACAGTTTGTCGCAGGGCCGAGCGGGCGGTGGTTGCACTTGCGAGTGAGGACTCTGTTCGCGAAGAAGTTTCAATTTATCTCAATCGTTTGAGCGACTGGTTTTTTGTCGTCAGTCGTGTGATCTCGCAGGAAGCCGGCGTTCCAGAAATTCTGTGGCAACAGAAGGGCAAGAATGTCCCGAAGGTTTAATTGTCCTTGGACTCACTTCATTCTTGCGGGTTTGTCGGCATCCTTTTTACTGGTTGCCATCGGGCAGGTTTTTACTGGCGCCGGGCGTGTCCTGTGGGCATCCAGGGTTGCTCAAGAGGCAATCTCTCGCGATCAGAAAAAAAGGCTTCACCTGGACGAAATTTCAATGAAAAGGGCTGTCCAGGCCGCCTTTCGTGAGGGCGGCTTATATGTTCCCCTGGAAGATGTTATTCTGGGCAATCGTAAGGCCACCGTTTGGTTGGCAGTGCCATTTCGGATCCCTTGGGCTGGCACTTTTGTTTATGGCCTTTCCCGGGAATTTATCATCGAGTCATCCGCCGGACGTGATCAATGAACGCACCATCAGGACAGAATACGACAGACCATGTTCTTGAGTCCGTGGTTGCAGATGCTGAGGCGGCCTATGGCAAAGATGCTTTTGTGACGGCCAAGGAAGAGTTTTACAGCAGTTTTGGCAAGGTTTTTCCTGAAGACCCGTTTTACGAATCCAGGATGAGTTATTTTCTGGATTTTTTTGTTCTTCTTCGCCGCTTGCCTGGCGAGACTTCCACTCCGTTTATGAAGTTTGCCTCGTTCAATAAATCAAACCCCGCACACCTGATCGCTGCCCTGGAGTCCTTCCGCCATTCAATCTTTGAAGTGGAATCGGTGACGGGTGCGAGTGGGATGTCAGTGTTGGACCTTCGTACTGGTGAAATCTACAAGGTGAAGTCAAAGGGCGACGAGTCCTTTCGGGGGTTCACCAAAGGCGCTGTTTTTCAAGGATTTCTCTTCCCTTCAGATGATTTCGCTTTTTTGGGCAATGGTCTGGTCATGCACCCGTCCCAGACCCTGGCCATAATCAAAAAATTTCTCAAAAACGCTGTTAAATCAGTGGATTTTGATGAGCAGGGTGTTCTCGCCCGACTTGCATTTGTTCAGCTGAAAGCTTTGCGTCACAGCCATGCTGGAGCGAAGCGGATCTACGGGAACGAACTGGCTGTTTCCTGATTATTTTGATTTTTTTATATCTTGCCCCTTTTTGGGCCCCCTTCCCCGTGGATCTCACAAAACCAGCTTTTTTGCCGAATCAGAGTCTGAGGTCTGGGCATTCCGGATCCGTACAAGAAGGCATGAATGGTTTTATTTCGCGACATTGTGAAAAAAGCCCTGGGGCTGACTGAAGAGCAAATTCAGCATGCTGAAGAGCATGCTGTAAAAGCCGAAATCAGTCTGACTCATGCAGTCGAATTGCTGGAAATTATTCCTATCGCAGATTTTCTTGACGGCATGGCGAAGGTCTACCGTGTTCCAAAAATAAGATTAGACGAAATTGAAATCCCGAGGGCAATCATAGAACTCATCCCGCGTGAAGTTGCGATGAAGTTCAAGGTAATTCCGGTGTCTCAATCTCCCAACGAGATTGTCGTGGCCATGGCAGATCCTCGCGAACTTGAGACGGTCAATGCCGTGCGTTTCAGGACGGGCCTTTTTGCTCGTCCTGTCTTGGCTGCGGAGACACATCTAACCGACGCTCTGGCAAAATACTATGGCCGGACCAGCACTGATTTGTCTGAACTCGAGAAGCAAGGCAAAGACCTTGAGACGGCGATCGACGTTCTTGGTGTCAAGCGTCAGCAAATTGGAGCTGGCAACCAGGAGAGCGACGGACCAATCATCAAGCTGGTGAATTACATCTTGCTCGAAGCCCAGTCGCGCGGTGCCTCCGATATTCACATTGAGCCTTATGAAACCTACGTTCGCGTTAGACTGCGCATTGACGGTGTGCTTCATGAGTTGACCCGCCCACCGATCAACATGAAGCCGGCGCTCATTTCCAGGATCAAGATCATGTCGCGTTTGGATATTGCCGAAAGCCGGCTGCCCCAAGACGGCGCCATCAACATTCTGATGGGATCAAATCCTGTCGATTATCGTGTCAGTTCCCTGCCGACGGTGTACGGCGAAAAAATCGTGATGCGTATTCTCGACAAGTCCGCCTTGAAGGTGGACATGACCCAGCTTGGGTTGGAGCAGGATCAGCTGGACAAATTCATGTCGGCCATTGAAAGCCCTTACGGCATGGTGCTTGTGACGGGGCCGACTGGTTCAGGAAAAACAACGACCCTTTATTCTGCGCTGACAGAATTGAACCAGGAATCTGACAACATCATGACGGCCGAAGATCCAGTTGAGTACAATATCGAAGGCATCAATCAGATGCAGACCAAGGCCGAAATTGGTTTGACCTTTGCCGAGGCATTGAAGTCATTCTTGCGCCAGGATCCGGATGTCATCATGGTCGGTGAGATCCGGGACTTGGAAACGGCTGAAATTGCGGTCAAGGCTGCATTGACCGGTCACATGGTGCTTTCGACCCTGCACACCAACAGCGCTCCAGATACGATCCGCCGTTTGTTGAACATGGGTGTCGAGGCTTTCAACCTTGTTTCTGCCCTTAACTGCATCACTGCGCAGCGTCTTGTCCGAAAAATCTGCGTCAAGTGCAAGGTCCCTGATGATTCGGTCACTCCTGCCATGTTGATCAAGGCGGGAATTGCACCCCAGTTTGCACAGCGCATCAAACCCATGAAGGGAACTGGATGCGGAGTTTGCGGTAACACAGGGAACAAGGGGCGTGTTGCGATCCATGAAGTTCTCAAGGTCAATGATGCCATCCGCGAATCCATCATGAGGGGTGAGGCTTCGATGGATTTGAAGAAAATCGCAATGGTGAACGGAATGAGAACCCTGCGGCAATCAGCCCTTATGAAGATGGCGTCTGGACTGATTTCGCTCGCCGAGGTTTTGAGTAACACAGCTGTAGACGAAGAAGGCGACGTGGCGGCGATTGAGGCGGCGTGAAACCAGGGGATTTCGTAGTGGCTGATTTTGCATACAAAGCCAAAGCCAAAGACGGCAAGTTGTCGGAGGGTGTCATTAGCGGACCTTCTGATTCTGTCGTCCGTAGCCGCCTGACCCGTCAAGGGTTGAAGGTGGTTTCAATCAGCAAGAAAAAGACGGCAAAGGCCGGTTCAGCAGGTGGATCCGACGACGGTGTGACTGCATTTGGTCCAATTAAATTCGTGCAGGATGGCAAAGGTGGATCTCAGGTGATCATTGGCAGCGGTGCGCCCAGCATCCGTGACCTCGTGATCTTTACCAAACAGTTTGCAACCATGTTGTCGAGTGGAGTGCCCCTTATCCAGACGATCAATGTTTTGGGGTCACAGCAGAAAAATATGGTTTTTGGTGCGGTTTTGAGAAGGGTTCAGAGCGACGTCGAAAACGGCAAGACGTTGAGCGAAGCGATGCGGGTGCATAAAAGTTCGTTTGACTCGCTTTACATCGCGATGGTTCGTGCGGGCGAAACCAGCGGTAGTCTCGATCAAATCCTTTTGCGGCTTACGACATACATCGAAAAAGCCGCGAAAATTAAATCCCAGGTAAAGTCTGCGATGGTCTATCCAGCCATCGTTGTCGTTGCGGCCACGTCTGTGATCTCTGTCCTGCTCGCATTTGTGGTGCCGACTTTTGCCAAGCAGTTTCGGGATTCCGGGCGGGACCTTCCAGCATTAACCCAGATTGTGGTCGATTTTTCGGACTTTTTTCGTCTGAATTATGCTTACCTCCTGAGCGGGATCGCCATTTTATTTTTTGCCATCAACACCTATCGCAAGACAGAGATGGGAAATTCTCAGTTTGACCGGATAGTCCTTTACATTCCAGTGCTCGGGGATCTGATCAGAAAGGTGGCCGTTGGGCGCTTTTGTTCAACCCTTTCGACGATGCTCAAGGCCGGGGTAAACCTTCTGGAAGCGCTGAGTATTTGTGCAGCCTCGGCCGGGAATAAAAGGATCGAGGAATTCATCCTTTATGTCCGGGCCGAGATTGAGCAGGGCGTCAAGTTTAGCACTCCCCTTGCCAAGGATGGCCTCTTCCCAGCAATGGTTGTTTCCATGGTTGAAGTTGGTGAGGCCACCGGCGCTCTGGATGACATGTTGTTCAAGGTGGCCGAGTTCTACGAAGAAGAAGTCGATGTGGCCGTTAAAACGCTCTTGTCCATGATCGAACCGATCATGATCGTCACCATCGGTTCGGTTGTCGGTTTCATTGTGATCGCCATGTACCTGCCGGTCTTTGACATGGCTGGCACCGTGGGCGGATGATGGGCTGAGGGCTTCAACCCCAGACGTGTTCACAGTCCTTGCAGGTGTATTCGTAGGAGGTGGAGTCCTTTTTGGGCCGGACGTCCCCTATCGATTCAGAGCCACACCGCGGGCATTTTTTTTGGCTATGGTTCTGAATACACAGAGAGTTCCGGCACCGGACTTCGCCGGGACGGGCTTCCGTGGTGTATCCAGGCCCCTGACATACCGGGCATCGGGCGGCCTTTCTGCGGTCTGAACTATCCGTCATTCGCTTCCCCCGTCATCGTGCTTTCCGGTCGCTCACAGGTTGCGAAACCCGTCTGTTTGAGGGATGTTACCCCGACCTAGGAGGACATGTCATGTACAAGAACCGCAAGCTTGCCGCTTACATCGATGGTCGCTGGATTGAGTCGCAAAACGGGACCGAATTTCCGAGCATCAACCCAGCCAATAAAAAAGACGTCGTTGGCGTCTTCACCGAGTCCGGCAAAGATCAAGTCCGCGAGGCTGCCCATGCCGCCCGCAAGGCTTATAAAACTTGGTCGCAAACCCCTGCCCCAGTTCGCGCCAGCGTGATTGGAAACTTTGGCCGGCTGATTGAAGCCAACAAGGAAGAGCTGGCCAAGGTCCTTGCCCGTGAAATCGGAAAGCCACTTCGCGAAGCCCTGGGCGAGGTCCAGGAAGCCGTCGATACCTGTAACTTTTTTGTTTCGGAAGGACGTCGCCTTTACGGCCAGACCGTGCCATCCGAGATGCCCAACAAGGAATTGTTCACCTACCGCCGTTCCATCGGCGTATTTGGCTGCATGACCGCCTGCAACTTCCCCTTCGCGGTTCCGGCCTGGTATTTCATCCCGGCCCTGATCGCCGGCAATACATGCGTGTGGAAGCCAAGCGAAGATGCTCCGGCGACGAGTTACTGGTTCACCGACTTGCTGCATCATGCAGGCGTACCCAAGGGCGTCTTCAACACCGTGTTTGGCACGGGCCAAAAAACCGGTGCTGCCATGGTCGATTTGATCGACGAAGGGATATTCGACAAAATCGGATTCACCGGATCGACCGAAGTTGGTCGCCGTATTGGCGAGGCTTGTGGGCGTAACCTGCAAGTTCCTTGTCTGGAATTGGGTGGCAAGAATCCAATGATCGTCTGCCGCGATGCAGACATTGACCTCGCCCTCGAAGGTGCTCTGTTCAGTGGATTTGGAACCGGTGGTCAGCGTTGCACCTCCCTTGGAAATCTTATCGTCGACTCCTCAATCCACGATCAATTTGTTCAGAAGCTGGTCGACCGCGCTTCAAAGATGGTGATCGGTGATCCAATGCAGCCAGGAATCATGTACGGACCATTGATCAGTGAGCGCTTCCTCAAGGGGCATTTGGGTCACCTCGAAACGCTCATTGAAAAGCATCACGAAATGCCACTTGGAAAAGGCGGCTGGATTGGCCACGGAGTTGGCTGGGATCACATGAAGGGTGATGCTGAAAACGGCTTCTATGCCCGCCCGAACATCGCCCTGAACGTGAAAATGACGGATCGGATCTACAGGACAGAAACCTTTGGACCACTTTTCAACGTCATGAAGTTCCACGACTTTGATGAGGCCATGGCCATGGCGAATGATCACGGATACGGTCTGTCGTCTGCAATTTATACGAACAACCCGATGCTTGTTTATCAGTTCAAGACAGGCATTACTGCCGGCATGTCGAGCATCAACAATTCGACCACCGGTGCCGAGGCCCACTTGCCGTTTGGTGGTAATGGAAAGAGTGGCAATGGCGGACGCCAATCAGGAATCTGGGTCATTGACCAGTTTACCAAGTGGCATGCCGTAAACTGGGACATGTCTGGAAAACTTCAGTTGGCCCAGATGGATACTGCGTATGTTGAGCCAGACTTGAACTACAAAATCCAGATTTAATTTCTAGACAACTATCCGTTTCAATTGATGAAACCCGCCCTTTAAAAGGCGGGTTTCATTTTTTTTGCGAGATATCCGCAAGGTAATACAGGGGAGTGGGTCCTGAGGGGGATCGCTCCCCGCTTTAACATGCGGAAGAAAAATAACATTTTTAGGTTCGCGCGCTGGGTCCTTGTCCCTGGCTTCGTTCTTGTTGCCGGCTTTCTCACAATACAGTTCATGGTCGTGACGCGCGATTTGATCGATCTCAAGCGTGCTGCAGGACTCCCTGCAAAATTGCTGGTGACAGATTTCCACCAGACGATCGAGGGTCAGGCCTTGCTGAAGCGCGCCCGCATTTATGCTGACTTGAGCCAGTCGTCACATCTGCTGGATGGCATGGTGGTGGATCGTGATGAATCAGGCAAGGCGATCCATGAGTGCGACTCATTGCTCTTCTCATCCCTGCGCTATGTGGCTTTGACTAAACTTGGATTCATCGATCTTGCCACTCCAGCATGGGAGGCGATCAAGAAAAGTCGCACACCTGCGGAGGGCTGGCTGCGTCATCCGCGTTGTCCGCAAACGCCCTTGTCGAGAGACATGACCTTGGGACTTTTGGTGTCCCTGAGTCAAAATCCACCGGATGCGGCACAAATGTTGGAATTAACCCGGGGTGATGTGCGCCGGTTTGATGGATACATTTCCAATGGTCCATTTTATTTGAGCTTTTTCAGCCCAGGATTCCGTGCCGCGTTTGACGAGATGGCTTTAGTGATGGGCCAGCCATCTTCGGGATTGGCCATGAGCTTTTGGACAACAGAGTTTGACGCATGGACCGCAAATGGAGATTACCGCTCCCACCTTGTGGCACTTACCATTTGGCTGGAATATGAAATTGAACGCATGGCTAAGTGGGACCACCGGTCGGGATCAATGATTGATCTCATTGCCCCGCTGGTTGATCCTTTGGCGGATGTTCACGTTCGCAATTTTCGTTTGACCTGGTCAGCCCAGTCTCTGCTCCGCACAGATCCAGACAATCTTTTTTTTCACTGGTTGGCGCTAAGGTCAATCGCCGGATTAACAACCGACCGGCGCGTGGCCATGGCAAAACGAATGCTTGCCATGCCGGCCTTTCCCGAAATGCGTCTGCCCACCAATTGTGACCGCCGGGCTGATTATGTGTGGCAGCGTCCTTCTGGACAATCACGTGAGCGTCGTCATCCATGCACAGAGGCATTTGCTGGAACAGACTTCCTGTGGATGAGCGCCATGCTGCTGGAAAATGATTGAGAAAAGCATCATCACGACTCTGATTGCAGCAGGTTCCGCGCGTTGGTTCCGAGGGCGATCCTTGAGGCCGCCATGGTGATGATCAGCGTCAATGTGAAGATAAGCAACGCCGGAACGACAGCAGCCGACACCGCAAAAACCCAAACCCCGTCGAAGATAAAAACCGATAAAACCCATGCGATGCCAAAGCTGATGGCAAGGCCCGTGAAGGCGGCAAAAAACGCGACAATTGCTGCCTCTCCGAGAACGCGCGCATAGACTTCACGAAACGAGGCTCCCAAGACCTTGAGGATGGCCGTTTCATAAGAGCGCGCCCGGGACTGCTGCAGGGTGATGGCTGTCAAGACCCCCAGCCCCGCCAGAAGGCAGAGGAGCGCCATAGCGGTGATGGCCAGGGCGACCTGCTGTGAAATGGCAAGGATACGGTCGACCGAGGCTTTGACATCGACAATTGAAACGTTGGAAAAAGACTGTGCCAGCTCGCGCTGAAGTTTTTGCGTCGTCTCAAAGTCCGTTTGTCCCACTGTGCCCAAGTAGGTCCGGGGGGCATCGTCAATCACGCCTTCTTGAAACTGGACAAAAAAGTTTGGCTGGAAGCTGGCCCAACGCACGCGACGAAGGTTGACAACCCTGCCTTTGACGGGGATTCCTTGGACGTTGAATTCAAGGATGTCGCCGATCTTCATTCCAGTCCGTTCAGCAAAACGTTTTTCCAAGGAGATTTCTGGAATATCCTGCTTGCTTGGGTCATACCTGACGGTTTCAAATTCCCTCCCCGCCGCCAACGCCTCGCTGGTGGTGAGGCGTCCTCGGACCGAGAGATTGTAGGTCCGGTTCTTGAACTGCTCTTCTGTTTGCCGCTCTCGTGTGCCGGGTATGTTGTCAAACGTGTCGCCGGTGATTTTCTCGTTGATGCGATCAAGGCGGGCCCGGATTAATGGGGAGAACGATCCCGAGGGCAGGTTTCTTGATTCAAGAAATTGCCGGAGTGGGGCTTCCTGCTCCGGCTGGATGTCAAAAATAAATAGCCCGGGCAATACTGTTTTGTCGGACGAGGTCAATTCAGAGGTCAGAATGGCCTGTATTTGCGGTACGGCACTGATCAAGGCGGCACACAGCCCCAAGGTCACAAAGGACACCATCAAGGTCTGCCCGGAACGCCTCGTGTGGCGTAACGCCATCAAAATTGGCCAGGACTTCCGTCCGGTTTTTTGTTTGATAAGGCGGGAAAATGGCCCGAGGCTGCGAAGCAACAGAATTCCTGATCCCGCAAGGATCAGAATTGCAATTCCAGTGATCATTAAAAAAAGAATTCCGGCCTTGGGGCTTCGTGCTTGCCACGAGGCCAGTCCGAAAATGATCGCCGTCGATGGCAAAGCCGCCATCAGCCAACCCAATGGTTTAATGCGAGACGGGTCTTGGTGTTCTCTAAATAGTGTCGCCGCACTCATGCCTTCAAGATGCGCGAACACAGGAAGTGCTGCGATGGGCGTGCCCAAGGTTCCCATGATCAGGGCTGTAACCACGGAATCTTTTTGGATGGTGACCGTAATGGCCGTTCCCAGAAAAGGTGCAAGGATTTCCCGGATCGATGGCAATAAAATCGCAGCGATTGCGACGGCGCAAACAGCCCCGCCAAATCCAAGGATGATCAACTGCCATCCAATGATCCATCGCGCAGACGATGGTCTGGCGCCGATGGATTGCAGGATTGCGAGATCGCGTATTTTGGTGCGGACGTGGGCCAGGATTAAAAAATTGCCGCCGATGCCCGATAGGATGATGGCGATGAGGGCAACGATTCCCAGGTAATCACCGAGGAATTTTAAAATACGTCCCAGTTCGTCAGTGGCTGAAGTGTGACTCCTCACGCGGAGGTCGCTGCGTGTCTTAGCAAAATCCTTAAACTTTATTTCGAGATCGCGTTGGTCTGAACCCTGGGCAGACTCGGTGGACTGGTTTGGCAGTGCGTATTGGCGGGCGTGGGTGATCCGGCTGCCCCTCTGGATCAATCCAGTTTGTTTTGCCCAATTCCGTCCGATATAAATTCTTGGCGCGATTGAAAAACTGGCGGACGAGGTCGATGGATCGCTGACGATAGTCCCTGCGAGTCGAAAGGCCTGATCTCCGATTTTAACGGACTGCCCAGGTTTCAGGTCCAATTGAAAATAAAGTTCTGGTGCAGCCAAGGCGACTGATTTTTGTTCCATGCGACGGAAGATGGCATCACTTGATGGTTTGCCGTCCTCGCCGGTGAAGGCGACCTGCCCGTAAAAAGGAAAGGTCGGATCAACGGCGCGGATTTCCATCAGCCTTGCCGGCGGCGGGACATTAGAGTCTTTGGTAACGGCTGCGACCATACTGACCCAGCCAGATTCTTCGGCGGTCAGAGTTCCGCGTGGGACGAGCGCGTCAAAGCCTGCAATTTCCTCCTGGGTCATGGGGCGAAACGCCGACACTGCAATATCGGCTCCCAGGATTTCGCGTGATTTTCCCGATAGGCTGTGGTCGACAGAGGACTTCAAGGCGCTGACCGTAATAAAGCCAGTCAACCCAAGGGCAATATTTAAAATAAAGAAGAGTGAAAATTTTGGCGTGTTGATGATTTCACGCCAAGCCAGCCGTCGCCAGATCATCTCAGCACCCTGTGAAGCTGGCCATCGCGCAGCTGGTAGCGGTGATCGCAGCGTTTAGCCAGCTCTTCATTGTGGGTGACGAGGATCAGGGTGGTGCCATCTTTGCGCACCAAATCAAACAGCAGGTCGGTGACGTGCTCTCCGGTTTTTGCGTCAAGATTTCCACTCGGTTCATCGGCCAGCAAAATTTTTGGTCTGACCACGAGGGCTCTGGCAATAGCGACACGCTGGCATTCCCCGCCGCTCAGCTGGGAGGGCAGGTGATTTGCCCGGGTCCCAAGCCCCACGGCTTCCAGGCGAGAAATGGCCTCGGCTTCGGCAGCCTTGTTGCCGGCGATTTCCAGGGGGAGTGAGACATTTTCAAGGGCCGTCAGGGTTTGCAGCAAATGAAACTGCTGAAACACAATGCCGACCGTCTTTGCGCGGAACGAGGCGAGGCCGGCTTGGGACATGTTGGTTAAATCAACGCCATCCATCCTGATGGTTCCAGTCTCGGGTTCGTCCAAACCGGCAAGGAGGCCAAGCAGGGTGGATTTTCCACTACCCGAAGGCCCCGTGATCGCAATGGTCTGGGCCGCGCCTGCCTCAAAATTCAGTTTGGCTAACACGGACAGCTTTTGCCCGCTGCGGCTATAGGATTTGCCGACATTGACGACCGAAATGACTGACTTGTCGAGATTTCCAGAAGGGTGGCTCATAGGATGGGCTCCAGGTTTTTCCAGATTGTCTCAACCATGATCCGGTGACCTATTGGGTTCGGGTGGAGGCCATCGGGTAGTGTCAAATTTGGATGGGCCGCAACCCCTTCAAGCAAGAAGGGAATGACGGCAACCTTTTGTTCGCGGCCTATTTTTTTGAAAACCTCTTCAAAGGACTTCGCATATCCTGGCCCGTAATTTGGAGGAATCTTCATTCCTGCCAAGAGGACTTTGACCTGATTTTCCTTTGCGATCTTGATCGTGTCTTCAAGGTTTTTTTTCATGGCGGCGACCGGAAGGCCACGCAAGCCATCGTTGGCACCGAGAGCCAGGATCACGTGGGTCAATTGTTTTGGTGATTTCAGCTGAAATTTCAGACGTGATGGACCGCTGGCTGACGTCGCACCTGAGATGCCGGCGTTGATGGCTTCCGCCTTGGGTCCAAATTTTTCTTTGAGGCGCTTGTCGAGTAGTGCAGGGAAGGCAGTGTCAGGGCTAATTTCAAAGCCTTCGGTAAGAGAGTCACCAAGGCAAAGAACCACGGGAACTGCTGCAAAGGCGGTTGAGCTAATGGTCAAGAAAAAAAGTGAGGATAAAATCCACTTCATTGTGTTGTCTCCGTGATTACGGAGACAAGGATACACCAAGTGGTGCTCAGGGCGGGACTTGAACCCGCACGCCTTACGGCACTAGCCCCTCAAACTAGCGTGTCTACCAATTCCACCACCTGAGCAAGGTGCATTTTACGAGGGATCAGGGTGTCGTGACTGGCGTCGCTGCAGGTTGCTGAGACGCCGCCGGGCCTGGTGAAGCCGATGGCGCCGCCGCAGATTCCGGGGCTGCAGAAGGGCTCGGTGAAGCCGCCGCTGCTGCCTTTTCCTGCAATTTCTTGCCTAGACCTACGTTACCGCTTTTCCCTTGGATCACACTGAGGGAGATGGAGCTCACCATGAAAATCCCGGCTGCCGCGTAAGTCAGCTTGCCGAGCAACGTGGTTGCTCCTGTTGCGCCAAGAAGCCCCGATGACGATCCACCACCGAAGGCCGCGCCCACTCCCCCGCTGTGTCCACCTTGTACGAGGACGACGAGGATCATGAAAAGCGCGACGCCAACATGAATGACTGTCAATAGGGTTTCCAAGGCAAATCCTTTTACACTTCTCGCCCGGTCTCATGGCCCTTTCGGGTCATTGTAAAGTCGGACGTTCGGTTTTAATGGTGGCGCCTCCCAGAATCGAACTGGGGACACGTGGATTTTCAATCCACTGCTCTACCGACTGAGCTAAAGCGCCCTCGCGAGAGACCAAATATCTACGCACAGGTTTCGGACTAGTCAAGATGACTCTTGCATGGGCCATGGTCAAGCCGTTACCCTGAGCGCAGCGCAGGATCCTTTCTGAAGGTATTTCAGCATGAAAACCGCCTCGAGACCCATTTTTATAAAAAACGGCCCCCGCCCCGTGGTCATCGCTGGCCCCTGTATGGCAGAATCGGCCGAACTTTTAGAAGCAACGGTCGTCCCCCTCACCCGGCTGGCCCGGGAGCTCGACTTTCACCTGGTCTTCAAAAGCAGCTTTGACAAGGCAAACCGCTCCTCCATCGAGGGGTACCGTGGTCCCGGTCTGGGACAAGCCATGATCTGGTTCAGCGACATCAAGTCCCGTCACGGGGTTCAGATTTTGACGGATGTTCACGAAACGGTGCAGTGCCGTCCCGCAGCTGAAGTTTGCGATGTGTTGCAAATTCCTGCGTTTCTCTGCCGCCAAACCGATTTGATTGTCGAGGCAGTCCAGACGGGGCGGGCCGTCAACATCAAGAAAGGCCAGTTTATGGCCCCTCAAGCCATGGCAAACATTGCCGCCAAGGCCGTGGCCGCAGCCAAGGCTGCCAATCTGGCCGTCGATGTGGCCTTGACCGAGAGGGGGGCCAGTTTTGGTTATGGCAACCTCGTGGTCGACATGCGCGCCTTTCCGGTGATGGCAAAATCCGGGACGCCCCTTATTTTTGATATCACGCACAGCACGCAATTGCCGGGAGCTGCGGCCGACGGCAAGAGTTCCGGCGCAGACCGCGAGTTTGCTCCGGTTTTGGCCCGCGCCGCAGTGGCGACAGGATACCTTGATGGCTTTTTTCTGGAAGTTCATCCGGAGCCCGCAAAGGCTAAAAGCGACAAAGAGGCCCAACTCACCATCCCGCAGGCCGAGGCGATGCTTCGCCAACTGGTTCCGCTCTGGCATTCCAGCCGCAAGCTGACGGAGATCGATTCGAAGTTTGTTTGAAGCAAAAGCCCGCCGGCTCAGGATGACGGGCGACGCAAGATCTGCCGTGCGGTTTCCTGAATCACAGGGTCTTCATCCTGCAGCGCCTTTTCCAGAACTGATTTCAGACCAGGACTTGATGTGACGAACATTGCGATCATGGCATTGCGCCTCAGACCATTTCGTTTCGCGCGGGTCATTGCCGTGCCACCGAAAGTTTTTTCATACAAAGCCTGATCCATTGTGGCGACCTCTTGGAGGCTTAATCGTTCCACTGGCCTTTGCAAGTCGTTGCGCTTCAGTTTTTCACCGGTCCGGTTGTAGGGACATACGTCTTGGCAAATGTCGCAGCCGTACCAGTATTTTCCCAGCCAAGGCCAGAATTCCTCGGGTATCGTCCCGCGGTTTTCAATGGTCCAATAAGACAAGCACCTTCTGCTGTCCAAGGTCCAAGCTTGATCCAAAGCTCCCGTTGGGCAGTGGGTTTGGCAGCGCCGGCAACCACCACATTCGTTGGCGTTGCTTCGTGATTTGTTCTCTGGACGTGGTTTTGTCGCTGGCATCTCAAAAGTTGTCAGGACAACTCCCAGCAGCATGAAGCTGCCCTGTTTGCCGGCGATGAAGCAGGTGTTTTTTCCGATGAAACCAGAGCCAACCTTCGCCGCCAAAGCCCGCTCCAGAACTGGAGCGCTGTCTACGCAAACGCGATGTTGGATGGAATGATCCGGCATGGCTGCAACAAACGCGGCATCGCCCTCCTGCCACATGACCTTGTGGTAATCACGAAGGCGGGCATATTTCGCGATGCGCGGTCCTGACGGCATCTCAATGCCGGTATCCGGATTTGTCAGGGACGGTTCCGGGGCATAGGGCAAGGCAAAGACAACGGCACTTTTTGCGCCAGGTAAAAGTCGCTGCAAGTCGCCGCGAATTTCTGCATTTCGTGACAGAAAATCCATGTCCGCTTGATTTCCGGCTTCCAGCCAGTTCATGAAACGCAAATGATCTTCCGCGACATTTAAATCCGTGACGCCAATAAAAAGAAAACCGCGGGAACCAAACGATTCCCGCAGCCGCTCGTGAATTTTAAACGTTTCATGCAACTTTTTTGATGCCCTTCATCCGTGACTGTCCAACCGGGCTTCCGGTATCAGTCTCACCGATCAAAATCGGCCGTTTGATCGCACGAAGCGCAACATTAAAGTACGAATCCTCTTCCAAAATTGGGTATTTATCTCCATAGACCGCCACAAGACGGCGGTGGGCTTCTCCGAGGTTGTAAAAGGGAACCTTCACAAATGCATGGTGCACCGAATGAAAGTTCAGCCCGTTGAAGAAGAAACTGACCAGTTGATTTGTGCGAATGTTGCGGCAGTTGAAAATTTGGGTCTCGAAGTAATGTGCGGCTTTGCCAAAACGGCCGTAATGCTCGGTATGGGCGCGCAGTTGTTGCAGGCCCCCAACCATCCGTTCAACCAGGATGTATAACAGGAAATACTTTAATCCCAGCCCCTGGGCAATGCACACGCTATAGATCAAGACGTTGACTCCGACGATTCCCACCGCATCGATAATCAATGCCCGGCGCACGGATTTTATGTGACGCGCAAAAGGGGCGGCGCGGTTGAGGGTTCCGATGATGTAGCCGATTCCTCCCATCACAAAAATATCCACGATCCATTGATTGCGAACATAGGATTTTATAAATTTGTGGGCCTTCGCGTATTCTTCTTCGGTCCACTGAACGCGCTCTGGATCATTCTCGTCACTTCCGTTCATCTTGTGATGGATCTTGTGCAATTCGCGATAGGTCTGGTGTGGCCAAAGCAGGGGATAGCTCACAGCCACGGGGTAGAGTTCGTCATACCAGGCCCAGCCTGTCAGCGTGCGGTGAATCGCATCGTGCGTCATGACCATGAGCGTCGTAACAACCAAACCCGCCACGAAAGCGAGCCCAAGAGACAGGAAGGGAGACGGACTGTAAATTGCGCCGAGAGCCAGCAGTATGAAAATGCCGTATCCAATGCCCGATTTCAGCAGGCCCCGCCACGGACGAATGGCCTCAAGGTCTCTGATCAAGGACTCAAGATCCTTCGGCGCAACGAGTCCGAGGCGCTTGTTGAGTGTGTCATGTGCCATAGCCGCCCTCCCCCTTTTCCCTATGAGAGTTATCGACGTTTGGTAAATATTCTTTAGTCCTCCTAAGCCAACGTAATCACCGGCCTATGTGACTGATTTTTCTTGTTTGTTTGGGAAAAGGCCCGTTTTAAAGCGACCTGAAGCACCCCGGCATTTTGTGCCGGGCTGGGATTCGGGTAAAATCGGCGCATGATTCAAATCGCGTCGGTTGCCTGCTTTACGAAAAGGAAGTCGTATGAATATCAGGGCATCAAGGTTTGCAATGTTTTGTCGTCCGTCGGCTGCCATTGCGGTAGTTTTGACTTCTGCCGTCTTGTTGACTGGCACTGCACTTGCTCACAGCGAACAGGATCAAAGTGGAAAGTCCCGTATCCTGACGTTGAAGCTGCATGATTTTAAAGCTCAGATGCGTGAACTTGTCGAAGGCGGCTACGACATCGCCGGCGCAAATCCTGCCAGTAGCACCGTGGATATCGTCCAACGGGCAAATTCACAGCAATCGTTCAACAAGGAAATCTTTGGTCAAGTGATCGAAAGCAAGATCGTCGATACGACGATTGCGCCGGATGTTGGCTATAAAACTTCAGCTGAAGTGGACGAGATCGTCCATCGCCTTGCCAGCAACTACCCCGATCTCGTGACGGTCGAGTCTTTCGGTCGCACCCATGAAGGGCGTGACCTTTGGGCAATTCGTGTTACCAGTCAGGCAAAACAAAAAGCCGGCAAGCCCGTGGTTTTCTTGAATGCATTGCACCATGCGCGCGAAGTGATGACCGTCGAAGTTGCCCTTGATGCAGCCGATTATCTGGCAACGAATTATGGGACGAACAATGAAGTGCGTGATTGGCTTGATCGCGCCGAAATTTGGATCGTTCCAATGGTTAATCCAGACGGCAGCAACAAAGTCTGGACGGAAGACAGCATGTGGCGCAAAAACACGTCGGGTTCCGACGGAGTCGATGTGAACCGCAACTACCCGTACCGTTGGAATCAGTGCAATGGATCAAGTGGCAGTCCGAGTTCTGACACCTACCGCGGTCCTTCGGCAGGTTCGGAAAATGAGACCCAGGCGATGATGGCCCTTGTCGGCAGGATTCGTCCGGTTTACAGCATCTCGTTTCATTCCTATAGCGAACTCGTGCTTTATCCCTACAGCTGCGACGGTGAGCACGTGCCCCAGCGCGACGTGGTCGAGGGCGGCGGCAAGGCCATGGCTCAACTTCTGCCAAGCGATGGTGGCAGCGGCAAGTATGCGCCGGGGACTTCGTGGGAGATCCTTTATGCCGTCGACGGTGGTGACATCGACTGGATGTACAACACCCACAACGTGATCCCCTACGTCATTGAGCTCAACAGCACGAGCCAAGGCTTCCAGCCGTCATTCAGCGCATGGCGCAACAAGACCGTCCAAAAGGTTCGCGCGGCTTGGCAGTATGTGATCCGCCGGACGCTTCAAAGCGGAATTCGCGGCAACGTGACTGTCGCCGGAGAGTCTGTGGACAACGCCGTGGTGCGCGTGACCAGCATGATCAAGGAAGGCGACGTCGGTCAGATGATCAAAGTGAAGGGTGATGGAACGTTTCACGCAGTTCTCGTCCCGGGATCTTACAAGGTTGTGGTTGCCCGTGGTGATCGCACGGTTGAGAAGACCATCCTCGTGGGAGGCGATCTCGTTACCCTTGACGTGGCTCTGTAATCGCCGCAAGGCAGACTGATTCAATCAGTTGATATGGCGCGCTCTTGCCCCACCAGATGGTTTGGGCAGAGCGCGCTTGCTCTATCAGCATCGGAAGGCCGTCTTGCGATGGAATCGCAGCGGCACGCGCGCCTTCCATCAACGCCGAAACCCGGCTGTAACAAAGGTCAACAAACCAATTGTTTGAACGGCCGCGCAGTGCGTCCAGGGCAGGGACAAATTCTGAAAGGGAATTTCCTGTGATTGGAGCAGGCGTTGCCTGGATGATCAATGTCCCATCGTCTTCCGCTGCGGTCAGCAGACTTCGCAGTTCCGCGGGATTCCATCTGTGAAAGGTCCGCCCCGCGATCGGAGTTTGGCGATCCGGCTCACGCACGATGCAATGGAGAGGAACATCAAGAAGGCTGGCAATGGCATCGACTGTAGCGCCGTTGCCAAAAAAAATAACACGATGGATCTTTTCGCGGCGGCATCCAATGCGTCTGGCTCCCGCGAAAAAACCTTCTGCATCCGTCGAGGCCGTGCTCCACATGTTCGCCTCTGGCTGACGAAACAGGGTGTTGATCGATTGGTCCCCTAAAATTTTCTTCCATGGCTGGGTGACATTGAAGCCAGTGAAACCATTTTCCCAGGCCTTCTGCAGAAACAAATTCACATCTTCTGCGCTGGCAAGGTCGTAAAGGCGATAGTCGGCATCAATGCCGAGGTGTTTGGAGGATGTGTTGTGGATCAGGGGCGACAGGCTGTAGGCGATGCCTCGTCCAATCAACCCAAGGTGTTGGGTCTTCATGGTCGTGCGGGGTGACGAAGTTCCTGGATGAAGGCAACCAGTCCCGTACGAGCCTCGTTGGGCAAGTTATCGAAGGCTAAATCCAGATTGAACGACCCTTGGAGTCCAGACACGGGGGTTGCCTTGATGACGCGTCCTTTGATCGGAACTGGAAGCCCTGGCAATGACAATTCTGCGATTTGACCAGCCAGTGGGGGCGTTGCGGAAGGTCCCTGCGAATCGATGCTGGTGACGATGGACGCGCGGCGCAGGCTTAGTGAGCGGAGAAAAGACTTCCGGGATCCAGAGGTGGCTAACGAGCCCTGGTCCAGAACCAGTCTGACGTCAAGGTACAGGTGGTCGATCCGAAAGTTGTTCAGCAGGCGGCCAAGAGCGGTTTTGGGTGAAGTAACCGTCGACCAGAAACCCAAAATTAAAATGGACCCCACAAAGAGGGTTGCGGCTATGATCGCGATTTCAGAGGCTAAATCAAGGACGCTGTCCGTGGTCGACTGGGCTGACAGGCTTAAAACACCTTCGGCACCCAGGGCAGTAGCAGCCGGCATGTAAACTTGAGCAGACCATTGACCGAGCGATTCGCCCAACGCGATGCCGCCCACGCCGAAACCATGAACCCAGAATGCGAGGAGGCCTGCGACGAGGCTTGCCAACTGGATTGCGGGAGCGGTAATGATGCGAGTCTTGACCATGACCGGGTTTTTAACACACCGGCCAGAATTGCATACAGGAATTTACGGTGTTCGTTCATCATTCCATAGAGTCCTTTTCGGCCTGGCGCGAGTCCTCTGGCGAGAAGGCCGGATTTGTCTTAACCATCGGAAATTTTGATGGTTGTCATCTTGGGCATCAGGCCTTGATCAAGGCGGCGAGAGGCCTCGCATGCGATGCGGACGTCTGCGTATTGACCTTTGATCCTCGTCCGGCTGTTTATTTTCGTAAATTAAATGGCCTTCCCCAGGATGAACACGCCCCTGCTTCGGAATCCCTTTTTGACCCTCAGCAAAAGATCGAAGCGATGGCGGAACTTGGGGTTAACCAACTGATTCTGCAGCCTTTTGATGCGGCATTCAGTCAAGTCACCGCGGATGGTTTTTTCCAGGCCATCAGCCGGGGTGGGTGTGCTGGGATTGTTATTGGAGATGATTTTCGATTCGGAAGCGGCCGTTCGGGAGACGCTGCGTTTCTGGGCAAAGCCTGTCAAACCGCTGGAATCTCCTTGCGCCGGGTCGATCCTGTGACCGTTCACGGCGTGCGTGCGAGCAGCAGTACGATCCGTCGCGAGATTTTGAATTCCGGGAACGTCGAGCTCGCTTCAGTCCTGCTGGGACGCGAGTACGCGTTGGACGGTGAAGTGGAGCGGGGGAACCAAAACGGCCGGAGGATTGGAATCCACACCGCCAACCTCAGGTCGCTTGATCAAATCATTCCGCGCAACGGTGTCTATGCTGGATACTTTTCCCTGCTCGATCCACTTGTGGCCGGTTCTGTAAAACCCGCTCTTTTATGCCGCAATGAATTGGCGCTGCCTTGCGTGATCAATGTCGGTCATCGTCCTACCGTTGACGCGAGTGCCAAGCCGCGCTTGACCGTCGAAGCGCACGTGATTGATCACAAATTTGGTGACGACGCCCTGTATGGCAAACGCGCGCGGATTTATTTTGCAGCAAGGCTGCGTGATGAGACGAGGTTTTCTTCTATCGAAGCCCTCAAGGAACAAATCCAGCGCGACATTGAAACGGCGCGGAAAATCACAACTTGATATTGTTTGAAGCGTCCCAGGCCTTCGTTGTCCCTGAGGCGCGGCGAATGACGATCACTTCCGGGTCACCCGTGACCACAGACACGTAAGCAGCAGACAGAGTTGACGTCGTTGCGCCGTCGCTTAGCACGAGGTCACCGGGTGCCGTGTCCAAGGCCACACCTTCTCCTGTCAGTGTCGCGTCGCATGGATCGTTAATCACGTCAAAAGTCAGCTCGCTGGAGGTTTTTCGCACGACGATGCGTTCGTAACTCGCGGCCACTGCCGGCGTTGCTGAAAGTTTCATGGTCGTTATTTTTGAGGGGAGGCTTCCAGAAATGCAGCGCGCAGTTTCGTTGCCGGTCAAGATAGTTGCCGAAGTCGATGCCGAAATGCCGGTGATGGCGCTGGCCACGGGCGAATCCATTTGCGACTCAGCCGCAGTGTTGGGGTCCAGCAACAGAAGATCGTTTCTCACATAAATCTGGCGATCCGCCAAAGCACCGGCACCAACTTCGCCGACCGATCTTGTCGATGCTGGCGTGAGGCGCTGCACCGTCAAGATTTTGGTTCCATCCTGTGCAATCCAACGCGCAGCATCATCAGAACTTGCCATCACAGATTTTTCCGTCAGGGTCGACGCGGAGGCAGATGCAACCCCGGCGATGTTGGCAAACGTCCATGCCTCGATCCTCGTCACGGAAGTTCCGGAGGACTCTGCCAACGAAACGGTTGCCAGTTTGTAGCCCGCTCCCGCGCGCAGCCAGCGCAGGCTGGAGATCTTGCGGCTGCCCGTAGCCAGAGTCGCACGCGTTGCAGAGTTCCCGGCATCAACGACAATCACACGGGATGAACCAGTCGTGGAATCAATCGCAGCATAAGCAATCAATGTTGAATCCGGATTGATTCCCTGGCTGTAAACCTGTTCGCCGTCGGTCGAAAATCTTGTCGTCG
>CANJZQ010000036.1 GCA_947479535.1 Oligoflexales bacterium
AATCGGCCGTGATTTTAGGAGTTTTAGTCGATTAATATGAGGTTATACTGTGTAACGCGATGTGACAGGGCTGGATCGACTGAATTTCCTGTGGTCGGGGATCTTATAATCAACTGTTATCTGGAGATTTTTTGTGGGTTTTCTTGGTTTTACCAACAAGTTAAATCTGATCCAGTCTGTTTTTAACAGGCCCCAAAGATTAAGTGTCGAGAGGCAGATTAGCCGGGCTTTTGACGAGCGCCGGTCGGGGTTTGGGATTTCCAGACCCCATTCTGAGTTGCTGCAGCTTGATATTCTTTACGCTTTGGCACGTCATGCCCGCTGGGTAAAAGTGCCTTTGTTCAAGGACGTGCTCGTTGATTTTTTGGTGACTGAGCATGAGATTCCGCGGGCCTTTTCAGAGTCACTGGTAAACGAAGTGTTGGAATCCTGTGAGGCATTGCTGGGGGATGACCCAAATTTCACGGCAGCCGAATTATTGCAGGGAAAAGTCGACGAAGAATTTCTCACGTACATCTTTGTGGCGGCAGCTTCATCGACTCCCGAGTCAGGAGTGCGGGAGCAGCTTGGCCTTGGCACGGGTCTTTTGCGTTCACTGAAGTCCGCAGCAGATTCCATGGCAGCGCAAGATCAAGCCGGTGACGGTTCAGGCGCGCCAAAACTTTTTTTGCCAGACGTGGACACTGTGTTTGCAAGCATCATGATCAAGTTGACGAAGGCGGTTAGAGAATGCCCGTGGGTTCTGGATGTATACCGATTGAAGTATTTGTTGCTGGAACAGCTGGACCGGCATCGGTTTGCGGTTCTGGCTCCCTACGTGCATGAGGTGTACGAGTTTTTGTGCGCGATTGGGCGGACCAACCACAAGGCAATGGACCAGGAAAGCATGGGACTGATTTGGGCCGGCTGTCATGAGCGACAGGCTGTTGGGATCGACGGTATTGTTCAATTGCTGCAAGCCGCAGGGCTGATTTTTCGCAGTGATATAAAGCGCCGTGGCAAACGTCAAGAAACGCATTGGGATTTGACACCTGCCGCAGAGCAGCTCACTGCTGAGGCCTTTGTGTCGACCAGGCGCGCCCAATCTAGTGCTGGGACTGGGTTAGATTGGTTTGATACTCCAGAAAAGTGGCGTAAGGGGTATCTTCAGCAAGCGATTGCGCAATCCTCAGGAATGGTTCTGCAACAGGCTTTGCCGAGGCTTCCGCCCCGGATCGAGGATCCGGTCTTGGCCGAGTCCATGATTGCGGCCTTGGTCCGGTCAAACCTTGCAGATGCAGCTGAGGGCGTTTTTATGAACTGGATTGTCCAGGAGATACCTCCTGCATCGGCCACATCAATTTGCCGTGCCGCATCATTGTTGAAGTCCCGGCCGGCCGTGAGATCTCGCCTTCAATTGATTGCTGAATCACATGAGTCCTTGATGGTTCGCGGTGCTGCATTGGAGGCACTCCTTTGAACGTGGACAGCAGACGCCTCGAGGACGCCTGCAAGCGATCTGGTCTTTCGCTTGCCGAAATGACGAAGCATGAGACCCGCATTCGGGAGACCCTTGCTGGCGGACAAAGGAGCCACAGCTTCAGGATTGATGCGGCCTGCCGGGCTGATAATGCTGGAATTATCGTCAGGGGTGCCCCTTTTCAACAATATGGCGGTGATGATCAATTGGCGGCGATCGCATTTGTGCCTGCAGCAGGCGCTGCCACCCGGTTTCTTGAGCCCTTGAAGGTTTTTTCGGTCGCTTTGGCAGAGGGGGATCTGAGCCGGGCTGCTGAATTAGCTGCAGTTGTTGGGGCGGGGGCCCCGACATTCCCGCTACCCGCGAAGCTTCGGGAATTCATTGAAAGCGGGGG
The DNA here is from genome assembly GCA_947479535.1 of Oligoflexales bacterium. GTDB lineage: Bacteria > Bdellovibrionota_B > Oligoflexia > Oligoflexales > RGVZ01 > RGVZ01. The sequence goes on from CANJZQ010000036.1 coordinate 1,854, forward strand.
CCGCTCGTTTTCGCAGGACGATATTGCGGGCCTTCTTGAGATCCTGTCTTGGCCTAAAGCCCTTTTCCCTTGCAACGCGCGCGGAGTCTCTTTCTTAAATGCAAAAGCTCGTGAACATGCTGCATACAAACAAGCAGGAGTTAATATTTGCGGCGAAGTTTACGTGGCTCCTGTGGGGCGTTCAGGCCAATTTTCTGCTGAATTAACGGCATCAAAAATTGGACTTAACAGACACTTGCCCCATGAGGTCATGGAGCAGGGTCCTTCATTAAGCACCCTTAGGTTTCGGGGAGACGGATCATTTGTCGTCAGTAAAGATGGGATGCCTTCGATGGTCGCCGCAGGACATGGTGCGCTGATCAACTTGTTTGAAGGAGTTCGAGAAAAATTCCCAAGTGCAGATTACTTGCTGATTCGAAATGTGGATAATGTTTGTGGGACGGGCTCCGAAGCCAGTCAGGAAGTCGTTCGATTTTCGACATTTTCAACTTCTCTGATCAAGGCTGTTCGGAAGGTGCGAGAATCATTGAGACAGAGAAAATTTACTGGGGTGGACTTTCGTGAGGCAGTTCAATTTCTTTCCTCATTACGGTCGGGAAAAAAACTGATAGAGGGCTCGAATCTTGATTCTGTTTCGGGAGTGATCGAAGTTCTGAAAGAAATTCAGCAGACGATATTTCACTCCACGATTTTGGAAGACTATTCTCAGCCACTTCCCGTTGATGTTCAGCTTAATCAATTGGCCCAATTGTTTTCACGGCCAGTTAATGTTCTTGGTCAAGTGCCAAACTCGGGTACGGATGTTGGAGGCACTCCGGTTTTCGTGAGACGGCCTGACGGGGTCAAGGAAAAGCTTTGCATTGAAGTTGTGCATGTTGATGCCGATCAGGTTGAATCTGTCCTCAGCAATCCGTTGGTGGCAACCCACTTTAATCCAGTTTTTGTCGCTTCGGAGTTGATGGCTGATTTTCCAGCCCTTCATGCTGAGCACCCCTATTGGTCCTGTGTTAAGAAGCGATTTGATGGCGCCGATGTTTATTATCACGAGAGCTTTCTCTATGAGATTTTGGGGAGTAGCTCCCTTTCAAATGCTGTTTTCATTCAGATTCCCAGGTTACTTTTTAATCCTCACAAGACCCTGTCTGACGCCGCATCCACGCAAGTCGAGGTTTAGGCAAGTTTTGCCCGTTGAGGCTGCATGCGAGGGCAAACTAGAATTAAAACAAGCCAGACAATTAACTGATCGTGGACAATCAGGGGGTCAGCCATGTCTCTCCAGGTATCAAAACAGGCCTTTTCAGAAGCACTGATGGAACTTGGTCATGATCCGTCCCAATACGATGGAAAGCGTCTCAGTTTGGCGGGAATGATCGACTTGTACACGGTGGAAGAGGATCTTGTTATTTCAGCGATTCGAAACAAGGACATTGCAGCCCATTACGATTATCAGAACGATACGATATGGGTTGATGCGCTTGATGCAGCCCATTTTTATTATTGCTTGTCCTCTGCAAGGGCTTTGCTGGCGGGTTGAGTGATTTTTTTATTGTAGTAAAATATTTCCACATTCCCGCTTTTACCAGGTACTGACGAGTCGACCCATTTTCCATCGGGAAATCCGGACGATTTGAACGACTTATTTACAATCTCCACGGCGAGCTGCCTGTGTTTTGGGTCAGTGATCACGCCCCCTTTCGGAACCATGCCTGCATCCAATTCAAACTGGGGTTTGACTAGGATCAGGTAATGCTTGATACCCGGTGCTGCCGCGAGCATTTCTGGTAAAAGTCGCGTTATTGAATTGAAGCTGACATCGGCAAGCATGATGGTCGCGCTGAGAAGCAGATCCTGTTTTTTGGAGGCTTTGGCTTCCTCGACCAGGTGCTTGATGTGAGTGGATTCAAAAAGCGTTACGCGCTGATCCTTGCGCAATTCCCAAGCCATCTGGTTGTGTCCAACGTCGACGGCCAGAACGTGACTTGCTCCTGCCTTCAATGCGAAGTCTGTGAACCCACCTGTGGAAGAACCAACGTCCACAACCGTGGCGCCTTGGAAAATCGATTGAATTCCCAATGCGGATGTTCCGGCGGCGATCTTGTCGCCTCCCCGACTGACGTATTGTGAGCGCGTCGAGTGTTTCAGGCGAAGTTTTGCCTCCGGCGTCACGAGGTCAGATGGTTTTAGCACCCGTTGGTCACCCGCCAGCACATCGCCTGCCATGATGAGTGCCTGGGCATCGCCGATTGTGGCGGCTAAACCAACCTCCAACATGGCTTGATCTGCTCGTAATTTCCCTTTTTTTGCCTTTATTCCCGCTGGCATGGGCTATTTCCCTGAAATTTGTCTTAAAGCGTATCCTTTTTGCTCCGAAGCACCAAGTAACACTGTTTGGAGGGAGTTATTTCATGGGTAAGGTTAAACCGATCATCATGCTGTCTGTGGACGACAGATCCGTGACTTCCGATTTAGATTCGGCTGGTTACAAGAAGATGGGTGTTTCGGTCCGTCCGGCATCATCTTGGGATGAGGTTGAGAAATTTTTAGCTAAAGATGCAATTGATGTTCTCGTCATCAATTTGGATTACCACACGGTGAATGGCATCCAGATCATCCGCCATGTTCGATCCATGCCTGAGTTTGTCGAACTTCCCGTTGTCGTGACTAGTGTTCAGTCAGCAGCCCGTGTGCGCACGGCAGCGATTGATGCGGGGGCAGACTTGTTTGTGGAACAGCCGTTGCCCCGTCAGTTTTTTATCGAAAAGTTGAAGACGCTGTTGTCACACAGCACCCGGGGGACTGCTCGAATTGGTACTGGCGGTGAGGGCAAATTTAGTCTCGAGGGCAAGTTGATCAGTTGCCCGTTGGCAGACGTTTCAAGTGGTGGAGTGCTCCTTCAATGCCATGTGGAGCTCCCGGTTGGGCTTGCCTTGAAGGTTGAATTGATGTTGCCCGGCGTGAAGAAGTCCATTGAGGTCAGCGGTCACATCGTCCGCAAGGTCAAAAGTGATGGAAAAAAATCCCCATCTGTCAGTGGTTTTGGTTTTAGGATCGAAACATTCCATGGGGATGGGCGTAAGCGTTTGGAGAAGTTTGTTGCAATGAACGCAGAGACCGATTCGCCAATGCGATATTACCTCTGAACTCTATCAGCTGGCTTTCTGATCTTCGGCGGTGGTTGTGCCCTCGCCTTCCTGATCCACCTCATTGATTGCCACAATGAAGTTCCCGCGGCGTTTTTTTGCAAGTATCGCAACACCGATCACGTCGGTTTCAATCTGAACGAAATTTCCAGCCAGATTCACCCGGCAGTTCGTAGACAGAAGGTTCGAGATCAAAACCTTCGCATTCTTGTCGTATGTGATCTTTCCTTGAGCCGCGCGCAATTGGTTTTGCGCCTTTTCGATCAACCCTTTCATGTGAAGCTGCTGCGCGAGCATCTTTTTCTTCATTTCGTGGAGGCGTTCGGTCATTTGGCTTTCCGATTTGCCATTGATTTCCTTGAGGCTGTTTTTTGTGCGTTCCTGATGGGCCAGAATCTGGTCCACCCGTTTTTTCCGGATCCGTACTGATAGCTCGGCTTTGAAATCGCCTCCGCAGGCGATTTCGGTTGTGGCCCCATTTTTAAAACCAAGATTGCCGCATTTTATAAAGTCGCGGCATGTGAGTGATCCTCCGGCAACGATCCCGGTGCCTTCGATGGTTTCGATGGATTTTCCCGAGATGATTTCCGAATTCAGAATCGCTTTTTTTGCTTTGACGTCACCGGAACACTGGATTTTCGCGTTTTCGATAAATTCAGCCTGGATTAATTCCTTTGCGATCACGAATCCCTGTCCACCCATACTGATGCTGCCCTTCACGTCGATAGTGGTTTTGCAGCGAACTTTTGCCCCAAGAATGGATTGTTCGACGATAAGCGGTCCAGTGCATTCAACGATGGCTCCACTGTCAATCGATCCTTTGACCTCAACCGGGCCATCAAAGCGAATATTCCCCACACGCATGTTGACGTCGCCATTGACGACATAGGCTTTGGCTATGGTCAGGTTGTTGCCGTCAACTGCTGGAACACCATCAAATTGTGCGACAAACCGGCCACCATCGATCGCTTCGATGCCTTCGCCTGTTTTTACTTCAAAAGCTTCGTCTGGCAGCGGCGGTATGATTTCATTGAAGACATTTTTTCCGGGTTGCCTTGGATTTTTGAATCGTATCTCTGCGATCAGCGCGCCTGTTTTCACGATGGTACGCTGTTGAATTTCTCGCATGTCGACTTTATTGCGCTCGTTGGCCGGGTCAAGGCTGAGCGGGCTTTCCCGGTAAGTCAGAAAGAGAAACGGTTCGGTTCCTCCTGTGGGTGGATTGCCAGTGGCAACCTCAAGCCCTTCAAGGCTTTCTTTTTGCCCGACGCGATCCAGTGCCTGTTCTGTTTGTTGTGCTGAGACGGCAGGCAGGATCCCCAAGCGATCAAATTCCGCCTTGAGCCATTGCCGGTCTGGTGTGAAAGAGTCGTCCTTGTAGATGTCCTCGTCGAACTTGACGAGCTTGGCGTGCATTTTGTCATCGGTGACATCAATGAATAACCTGCCCTGCCCCGGGTAGCCGATGGGACGGGTGGTTTCTCCGAGTTTAAATGTTCCTCCGGCAAGTACGACCAGGGGAACGTCGATTCCCAAAGCCTCAACATTAGTCCGGGCCCTGCGCAGCGCTGAAGTAATTCCCTTGCGACGGATTGTGTAGTCAGTTCCGCGTGCCCGGGCGAATTTTTCGATTGCGCTATTGAGCGCCGCCAGGATTTGTTGATCGGCGTGAGGTTTTCTTACGAACCAGGGGTTGTGGACGTGGACGTAGACTTCCTTGCGCGTATGATTTGCAACAATGGTGAAGTTTGATTTATCGACCACATCCGCGGCGATCTTTTCGATGGTCGGGCGGCGCATCAAAGGAACCTGGTCAGTGCTCTCGCCCGCAGCTGCCCGCAGCAAGGTTGACTCGAGTTGTCCTGGATGAGGAGTGTCTTTTATACCGACGGAAAGGAGCTTCTCAGTGATGTATGCCTCAAGCCATTCGGTTTGCCATGTGGCGATCACAGTCCTCGGTGCGCGGATGGTCAAGTAGGCGATCGTCTTGAGCGGTTCGTTCTCGCCTTTTACTGCAGATACCGTCACTCCTTCCAAGGCAGGAATTCCCGACCCGGTCACGCAGGTGATCACGAAGGTTTCCTCTTCGTCTGCCAAATTGCGAAGGGCGCGCCAGGCTTCAGTCAATCGGGTTTCATGAACCAGATAGGATTTGATCTCGCCACTGGCCTTGTGGGCGTCCAAGAGTTCAATTGTTTTTTTGATCAGAGACGCTGGGAAGGTGTTTTGAGAAAGGCACCACTGCCTGCTAAGCACAACCTCAACTTGATGGGTTGTGGGCTGGTAAAAGAGCTTTGGCGATTTTTTCCACGGCCAAAACTGCAAGTGACGTCTCCCTCTATTCCAGTCGCGGTGGACCCTTTAATAACTTTCGAGGTTTGGATCGGCATGATTTGTAAAAAAATTAGGCAGTCGCGACCCAAGTGCCCAACCTGTCTGAGATAAGGTGTGAGCGTCGGGTGCAGATTGGATGCTTAAGTTAAGGTATTTAGAGGTTTAATCTTGATCTATTGTCCAGAAGCCAAGGCATTTTCTGTGACTAATTGGCCGCAGGCCGCCGCAATATCTTGCCCCTTGCTGTAACGAACCATGACCCGCATGCCGGACTGGTGGAGATGATCCCGGAAGGAATCAATGGCGTTCGCCGTCGGACTGGCGAAGCGTGATGGGTCGATCTCGTTGAGGGGGATGAGGTTGACCTTGACCTTGAGGCCCGCAGTGATGCGAACGAGTTCTTCGGCGTGTCGGAGCGAATCATTGACACCGTGGATCATCGTATATTGAATCAGAATTCCATGGTTGACCTGGGTTGGAGCATCTCTAAGGTAGCTTAAAACTTCCCCAAGAGGCCACCGGCGGTTGATCGGCATGATTTTCGATCGTTCTGCATCAAACGGTGAATGAAGGCTGATGGCAAGGCGCACATCCGGGTGGCGTTTTAGCATCTGTGCAAGCCCGTCCAAATGCCCTGCTGTCGAAACGGAGATCCGGCGCAAGGCCAGTCCAGAACCGAGCGGGTCCGTCATGATCGTGATCGCATCTGCCACGGATTCAACATTGTCCAAGGGTTCACCCATCCCCATGAAAACAATGTTGGTGACCCGCTGTAGCCGGGGCAAGTTCAAATCGGCCAACCAACCCGGATTTTCGACAATCCATTGATTCGCGGCGATCAGTTGGCTGACGATCTCGCCGGCATCCAGGTTGCGCAGAAGTCCCATTCGGCCGGTGTGGCAAAAGGTGCAAGCCTGGCGGCAGCCAACTTGGCTTGAGACGCACAAGGTCACCCGGCGTCGTTCTGGCATAAGGACGGATTCCACGAGGGACCCATCCGTTAGTTCAAATAAAAATTTTACGGAATGGTCGTAGCGGGAAACCATGGTTTTGGCAGCGATTGGCAGAGCAACGTCCAGGTCACTGCCAATGGTGGCGCGGATTTTCTGGGGCAGACTGCCGGCGATCCATGGATCACCGAGGAGGTCTTTGTAGGCTGCTTTGAACAAGGTCGAGGCATGGATCTCTGGCAAGCCCGCTTCGCGGCAGCGGTGCTCCAGTTCTTGGCGCGGAATTGAATAAAAGTTTCGCATGGATAGGATTAAGGTCTACGATTAAAGCAAAGGCTGAAAAAACGGCTAACGTGGGTGGATTTAGTGCATGAACCAGCGATTTACAATCGAAAACCTAGGTAAGGCGGGGGTTGCCAGCCCTATTGCCGCGATCGATCCGGGGCATTTTCTCGACGATAGTGAACGGATCGTCATGGATCCGAGGGCAGTCGAAATCGAACGCTGCCTGAAAGGCGGAGTCGTACCCGAGAGCTTCGAAGTCGCCGGCTGCCGCAATCCGGTTTTTTTTGAACCGGCAAAAGTAACGGCAGCGATTGTGACGTGTGGTGGGCTTTGCCCTGGGTTGAATGCCGTCGTCAGGTCGATGGTGCTTCAGCTCCATCATCGCTACGGTGTCCGTAAGATCTACGGGATCAGGTATGGCTATCAAGGCCTTGCCAACAATGCGAATGAACCACATATTTTCCTGACCCCTGAGAATGTGGATGGGATCCATCTGCGAGGTGGGTCGATCCTTGGTTCTTCCCGCGGCGCCCCTTCGGCGTCAGAGATGCTCGAATCGCTGGTGCTTCTTGGGGTCGACATGTTGTTCACCATCGGAGGCGATGGGACGATGCGGGGTGCTCTTGCGATCCACGACGAGATCCAGAGGCGTAAATTGCCAATCGCCGTCGTTGGAATCCCCAAGACCATTGATAACGACATCCCTTTTGTCAGGCGATCTTTTGGTTTTGAAACTGCCGTTGATATTGCTTGTGAGGCCGTTCATGCGGCCCACACGGAAGCCGAGGGTGTTGAAAACGGCATCGGTGTGGTCAAGTTGATGGGGCGGGAAAGCGGGTACATCGCCGCAAATGCAGCCTTGGCAACCGGGCAGGTGAATTTTTGCCTCGTTCCGGAGGTGCCGTTTTCGATTGAGGGAAACCACGGTCTTTTTGAACGCCTTCGAGAGCGGTTAAAACATAAAAAACACGCTTTGATCGTCGCCGCCGAGGGGGCCGGTCAGCAATATTTTGCGGCATCCGCGCGCCCCAAGGATGCCTCTGGAAACGTGAAGATGGGTGACATTGGTCTTCTGCTCAAGGAGCGCCTGCCCCTTCTCTTTAAGCAACATTCAGTCCCTGTTTCTGTGAAGTATATCGATCCGAGCTACATCATTCGCGCCGCAGCGGCCAATCCAGCGGATCAGGTTTTTTGCAACAAGATGGCCCAATACGCCGTCCATGCAGCAATGGCTGGAAAAACGGGCCTGTTGATCGGTTATTGGCATGGAAGAATGACCCATGTTCCCCTCAGGGCTCTTGGTCATGAAAAGCAAAAGATCAATCCCGATGGCGAGCTATGGCAGAATGTTCTGGAAACAACGGGTCAGCCGGCTAACATGGGTTAGCTCTCGCATTTATCGGCCTTTGGGTGCCTTTGCGGGCTCTTTGGTAATCTCTTTGGCATCATCCTTGGCGTGGCGGCCGTGACGGCGCTCCAGGGAATCTGCCATGACGTTCAGGTTTTCGACCAGTTGATGGAGCTCGTCCCTCTCTCGGATCCGGACCCTTTGACCATAGTTCCCGCGCTTGATTTCTTCGACAAACCTTTCAATTGAAACCAGTGGCCCGTAGTAGCGATGGGTCAGGCGGAAGACGACCGTAAAGAGGATGATCAAGTAGGCAGCAAAAAGGACTCCAATCCGAATTGCGTTGGTCACAAAGACATCGTTGGTGACAAGTGCCCACTGCATATTTTCGTCAACGACATTAAACAAGCCCATCACATGTTCGTATTGGTCCCGGAAGGCCCGGACGAAAAGGAATCCTGAGGCTAAAATGAACGCAACGGACACGGCAAAGACGTAAAGCCCGAATTTTATTTGCTTGAACGGTTCAATCAGAACCGATTTTTTTTTGCGCCTAGGCCTTAAATCAGACATCGGGACCCCCAAAAACGGTAACTTCTCTTCGGAAGAATGAATTCCGGCTTGAAATTTTTGGTCAGGCCAGATAACCAACGGGGTCTGTAATTTTTCAAGATTCCGATGGTTATTGGAGATATTTGTGCACGGATCAAGACATCGCCGCAAGCACCCAAAAGGTCGTCGTAAGGTTGGTCGTAAGAAGCGTCGCATGATGAAGAAGCGTCGCGCGTTGCGTACGGTCTGATCGGCCGGTCGTTTCCTGACTTTTAGAATGTAAAAGAACCCCCAGACAGGCTTGAACCGCCTGCTCTGGCTGGGTTTCTTTTTATTTTTAATAAATGTTTTGCAATCCTTCCGCTGGCTTAGTAAGCTTGTTCAAAATTGCCAGTCAATTCGCCTACGAAGGCACTACCAAGGACGGTAGGACCAGAGAAAAACGGTCTGCACAGGGAGGATTGTGCGATGCTGGATTTTATTTTTGCATTAGATCGCTTTATTCAGAAATGGCCAGCAACCACTCAGTACTCGATCTTTCAGATCGCCGAGCTGACCAAGACCCAGATCGCCGTGTCAGTTGACGCGCTGGCTGTGGCCTTGAACCGGGAGCTGGACGTCCAGGACGTCATAACCCTGGATGATGCCAAAAAGGCCCTCATCGATCTTGAAGATCGCATGCAGGTTCAGTTGGCGGCCCGCCGCAAGCGGATTGAGCAAAAGCGTGATCATGCAGTCAACGCCTACGATTCCACCATGGAAAAGGTTCGTGTCCTTCAGATGGACAAGAACTGGCGTAATGCCTACAAGACGCTCGGTTATTTTGCCGGTCGTTACGAGGGCGACCTTCCGCCAGAAATTCTTATGGCTGTTTACGGGGACTGTATTCGCCTTGGCGTGAAGTCCAGCGTTAATCTCCAGGAGCTTGGCGTTTGGTTTAAAAAAGGTTTGGATCTTTCCGTTACCAGTCTGTCTCGCGACAGTATTGCTGAAGCAATCGACTTCATCGATGCCTACGGCGACATGTTGGTTCAGAACGGAGTTGCGGGTTCAGGCCAGCGGCTGGTTAGCTCTGCCCTGCAATCCCTTGCCATGCCCGCAACTGAATTTGAACTGGCGGAAGAATGGCGGAACGTCGCCGTCGGGTTCAACGTCGGAACGGTGGCGCTGACCTGATATGGCTATCAGCAGGGTAAAGAAAAAACCGGCAGGCAAGATACCCTTGCCGTCTGGTTTGTCCCCGGCCCAAGTCTATGTGACATGTGCCGATGCCTCATTCAAATTCAACAGTACGAAAACCGTTGAATCTACCCATGAGTTTATCGCACAGAGCCGCGCTGTCCGCGCGATTCAGATGGGCCTTGGGATCCGCAAGCCGGGCTACAACATCTACGTAGCAGGAATTCAAGGCACCGGTAAAACCAGTGTGATCAAAACTTTTCTCGAAAAGTGGTCTGCTGACGCTGCCCGACCGCGCGATTGGATCTACGTTTACGATTTCAGTCAAACGGAACAACCGCGTGCCATCAGCATGGGACCGGGGGAAGGGCGTCGGATCAAGAAGGCGATGGAGCACCTTGTCAAGTCGCTGCGCTCGGATATCACGACGGCTTTGCAGAGTGAAGATTATGAAAACGCGGTGAACGCGTATCTCTCTGCATCAAATGAACGCAAATCGAAGCTCTTCAGTGATCTTGAAAAGCGTGCGAAATCACTGGATTTTGCGATCAAATCGACGCGCATGGGTATCGAGACGATCCCAATTTTCGAAGGCCGGCCCCTCACTGAAAAAGAATATTCGAAACTTGCCGAACCTCAGCGGGATGCCATCGAAGACAGACGGTCCCAGCTTGAACCTGAGGTGCTTGATTTTGCGCGAAAGGTTCGCGCGATTGAGCAGGAAACCAAAGATTATGTCGAACGGTTGCGGAATGAGATTGGATCCCAGGTGGTCACTGGCCAACTCGATCCTGTACGTCAGGAATTTTCTGACAATGGCGCCGTGATTGAATTTTTGAAGGCAGTCGAAACCGATATCCTCGAAAACCTGCTCGATTTCGTTGAGACCGATGAGCCCCAACCTGAACAGCCCCACGAAATGTTCATGCCTCCAGAAGAACGCGACCGATTCCGGCGCTACAAAGTTAACGTATTCGTGGACAATACGTCAGCCAAGGGCGCACCTGTAATCATCGAGACCAATCCAACCTATTACAATCTATTCGGTCGGATTGAAAAAAACGTCGAACATGGCATGTACCTGACCGATTTCACAATGATCAAGGCGGGTGCCATCCACAAGGCGAATGGTGGCTATCTGGTGTTAAATGCGCTGGATATTTTCAAGCAGGGATCCATTTGGGAGACCCTGAAGCGGGTGTTGAAAAACCGGCTTGGCTACATAGAAGATATGGGGGAACAATACTCCCTGCTTCCAACCTCGGGATTGAGGCCGGAGCCAATTCCTCTCGATTTGAAGGTCATTTTGATTGGCAATGATGAGATTTATCATCTCCTCTATGATGCCGATGAGGACTTCCACAAGATTTTCAAGATCAAGGCTGACTTCGATCACAAGATGGAGCGTAACGAGGAAAATATCAGTTCTTATGCGTCTTTCGTCGCAACCCGGACGAAAATCGAAAGTTTGGTTCCTTTTGATCGTTCTGCAATCTCAACCATTGTCGAATATGGTTCACGACTTGTTGAAGATCAGCGATTTCTCTCAACCCAGTTTGGAGAGTTGAAGGATCTGACCATTGAGTCTGACTTCATCGCCCGCGAGCAGGGCGCAAAGATGGTCGGGCGAAAGCACGTCGAGCAGGCGCTTGATGAGAAATACTTCAGGGTCAATCTGGTCGAAGAGAATTTGTTCACCATGGTGCGCCATGAAGACATTCTCTTGTCGGTTCACGGTGAGCAGGTCGGACAAGTCAATGGCCTCGCTGTGTATGACATGGGCGATTATACCTTTGGAAAGCTTGGGCGGATCACGTGTACCACGACAATCAGTCATGATGGTGTGATCAATATTGAACGGGCCAGCAAGCTTTCGGGAAAGATTCACGACAAGGGTGTTTTCATCCTGACGGGTCTGCTTAATTCATTTCTGGCAACGCGCCGTCCGATCGGGTTGGCGGCCAGCATTTGTTTCGAACAATCGTATGGAACAATCGACGGTGACAGCGCAACGTTGGCTGAGTTTGTTGCGATTCTAAGTGCCCTTTCAGGTGTTCCCGTGCGACAAAATATTGCAATGACTGGCAGCCTCAATCAGTTCGGCGAAGTGCAGCCAATTGGTGGCGTGAATGAAAAGGTCGAAGGTTTTTGGCAGACCTGCAAGATTCTCGGGCAGGCCAATGGAACCTTTGCATGCATGGTTCCCAAGCAAAACGTGCCAAACCTGATGCTGGCTCGTCAAGCCCGTCAGGCGGTTGAATCCGGAAAACTTAAAATCATCCCGGTAGGCAGTATTGTGGAGGCATTCCAGGTGGCAACCGGTGTGCCTCTCGGTGTGCCTGACCTGCGGGACAACAGAGTTGGGGTTTTTACCCGTGGTTCTGCCCTTCAATTGGCTGAGGACCGGCTGGAGAAGTTACATCGTGAACGGCTCAAGGACCGTGTTAAAACACGTGGAAAATGAACCGCTCGTTGCCTGAACAGTTTAAGTTGCGCGCTGTATTACGACGCACCATCCGTGATTTTTTTGATTCCAATGAATTCACTGAAGTCGAAACGCCGTGCCTTGTCCGCACCCCTGGCACGGAGGTTTACTTAAACTATTTTGAATCTGGATGGGAATCCCTTCGCGGTGAGCATGAGTTGCTCTATTTGCGTTCAAGTCCTGAACTTCATATGAAGCAGGCGATTGCAGCTGGTTGCCGTAAGATCTATCAACTCGGCCCGTGTTTCCGGAACAAGGGAGAGCTTGGGGCTTGGCATCATCCCGAGTTTGCAATGCTCGAGTGGTATCATTGCGGTGTGACCTACGAAGATTTTATGGCTGAGACAGCGGATCTTTTGCGTGCAGTGACAAAGTCGATTTCTTTGCTGGGTCATCGTTCGCTGGCCATCCCGAATTCCATTCCAATGTTCACGATAGCCGACGCATTTAAAAAATTTTCTGGAATTGTTCTCGTTGATCTAGATCCTGATTTGGCTGGGCAGGCCAAGAAGGCTGGAGTTGTCTCCATCCGTGGGGATGAGGATTTTGATACTGCTTTTTTTAAAATCCTTTTGGAAAAAATTGAACCAGCTTTGGCACAATTTCCAGTTTCCATCCTTTGTGATTATCCACCGTCGCAGGCCGCACTTGCTACAATTTCCGGGGGAGTTGCCAAGCGGTTTGAGTTCTTCTTGAATGGAATTGAGTTGAGCAACGCATTCTTGGAGCTGTCCGGCAGGGCTAACAACGAGGCGCGTATACGAGAAAGTTCTGAAAAACGGAAATCAGCCGGTTTGCCTCCTGTTCCAGACGACAGTGATTTTCTTGACGCAATGGATGCCGGTTTTCCCTCCTGTGCGGGCAATGCCTTGGGATTCGAGCGTTTACTGGCTCTACTCCTTGGGGATGCTGGAATTTCTGACGTCCTTCCCTTTCGCCACTCTTCGATTTGGCGAAAACATCTCCCTTAACAAGGGGTGATATCAGATGCCACTTCACGACCTGACTATTCAAGGTGCAGTCTCTGCGCTGGCGGAGGTCTTCGGGATGGCATCTTTAGATTTGAAATTATGGTTCGGCGTGATGTGTTTTCTTACATCCATGATTTCCTACCATGAATCATCGATCCAGCAGGTTCAAGTTGATGCCGCCTATATCGCTGGTGCCGAGCATGACTATGTTCAGTGTCTGAAGTCACAATCGGACAAGCCTTGTGGCACAGGCGGGGTTGGGCCGGCCAGAATCTCCTACCGCAATGGCGCGGTTGGGGTCATCTTCCGGCAACGCTCAAGTGGGTCTTGAATCAATGCAACTTCTCTTTGCTGCTCTTTTTGCAATTGCAGCCTTCGAGCTCTGGCTTGTGGACTGGTCCCTCATGGTATTTCGTGTGGGAAGGATGATGAATGAACCAGCGGCAGAAGCAGCTGCGCTGAAACTCGACGGAAATGATTGAGGTCGAACGATGAGGATGCCAAAGTTAGCCGTCCTGCGAGGACTCTCAGAAGTCCCTTCTGAAGTTCTTTTGGTTTCCTTGGCCACTCATTTCACGGCGATCCTTCTGGGCATTTCTGCCGCGACTGTCCTGGAGGGAGATGCCTGGCCAAGATCGGCGCTGCAATTAGACGAGCCATCGGTAGTTCTGGCGATACCGGTCGAACGCGCTGACATTGGGTCCTATTCGCCTGGTGAAAAGGTCAAACTGGTCAGGTCTGGAGTGGAGCCCTGCGCCTTTCAAAGTAAATCATTAGAGTTGCTTTCCGTCGATCCTGTCGTTGTCGTTTCTCAAGGTCTGGCGATGGCTAGTGGAGATGAAGTTCAGGCGGTGGTCGAATGGGCCTCAGTGGCCCAAAATCATTTGGCCCTTGGGGGCGCAAAGGTGCCTAAATGCAAGGGTGATTCCCGGCTGGATGTTGTTGTTGAACGGCAGGATATCTGATGGTGGCCATCTTCACTGTGCGTTTTCTTGTCGTGCTGGTTCTCATGCCTTTTGTTATTTGTGATACAGCTCATGCCACGGCACTGCCTCAGAAAAAACGATTGCCACTCGGTGAGACGATGCGTTTGGCAATGCCAGGTGTGGAACGGGTTCGTCTCAGCCGTGATGGCATCGTTCTCGCCCGACACGGGTCAGGAAATGAATGGCTTTTAACTGGTACCGCCAGGGGTGTCGTTTTAATTCATCCGGAAGGCGTAACTTCGGGTCCACAGGAGGTTGTGGTTGAAGTGTTTTCCCCAGCCGTTCGCGCGCAGACACCGTCGCCTTCGAAGTCGACAAATTCATTACATTATCTGCAGGGGCCGAAGTCTGAATCAGGCTGTGAAGGCATCATTGAAAAATATGGCGCGTTTGAATTTCTGGTCTCGATGAGTTCGCATCATAAAGCCAGTGAGGCTGGTGTTTCACCAAGCATCAGCCTCACTGCGCAAACCAATGTCGATTCAAGTGGGAAGTCCCTAAACCTTGGTCGAGGTTTTTTTGGAGTTGGGACTTCTGATATTTCGGGGCGCATGAATTCAAAAGTGATAGCCAAGCCACGGCTGGTGCTGTTTCCTGGGGTTGAGTCGATCGTTCGCAGTGGCGGTGAGTTCAAAACTGAATCCCCTGTATTTCCATTTGGCCACGGAAATGGAAACCCCAGTGGTATTTTTCCTGGAAGATTGGATGTTTGGAAGGAGTACGGACTTGCTATCCGGGCTAAATGGACGGAATGCATGAATGAAAAACCGGTTGTCGAGTTTGAAGTCTCTGTGACGCAGCGAATCTCTGGCGGAGAACAGCATCTGCTTGCTGGTCGAATTTCTGGAAAGCGGTCCGTTAGACTTGGGGGTAAATCCTTTGGTGGCGCCGTGGAGTTCGCGTCCGGGGCAAGTTCACGCCGAGGATCTTATTTTTTGGAGGGTGTCCCAATTCTCGGGGCGCTTCTTTCCAAGCGTGATGATGAGGATGGTGATGCCACAATGACGGTATGGGTTGAGGGATTGCCTGATTCTAGCGCTGGAGAGGGGTTTTCCTCGTCAGAGGCACGAGATTCAAAAGTCGATCCTGGCCCCGACGGTAACCATTGTGCGGGAGAAGGAGTCGATCGTTGACGGGCTTGTTGTTGTGATGCCCTGATTGGTCGCCAGGTCGATGATCAAAAATGGTGTCAGAGCGTGTTCGTAATTAAGGCCCAAGGTTATTTTGGTTTGCTTGGCTGGTGACCCAAGGGCCTCAGAATCTTCGCTATTGATATTTCGTGTCAGGGTGTCGGCTCCGGCGAGGACGCGCAGGGTTGCGCGATCAAGGACCTTGCGCGCCATTGTCATTTTTACATTTAACATATGGATTGCACCCGTTCCATCGAGGGGGGCAGACCGGCTTGCGGTAATGCTTTCACCCTCGAGAGCAACGTTTGTGCTTCCTTTTGCTTCTCCTGTCAGTGAAGTGGGTCCGAATGGCACAAAGCTTAAAATGAAGCGGGAAATATTGGCTGTATCATCAGCTGTGCCTGACGTTTCGCCGGTCAAATAGTCGATTTCATGTTCAAGGCTGGGTTGCGGATCGACCGCTCTGCCATTTTGATAGACGAACTCGGTGCCCAGCAACCATGGCAAAGACAGCCTCATGCCAGCACCAGCTTCATCATGAACCCTCTGACTGCCAATCCCACCCATAATCATGTAAGCATTTAATCCCAAGTCCATGAAAGGGACGCTTCCGCTTGCATCCTCTGAATCTACCTTTCGGGATGCGCGGGTGTAAAAAATCCCCAACTGTCCCGCGTAGGTACTCACTCCGTAATTCGAAAGATCAGAGTTCACGTACATGCTTTTTTGCAGGTTCAATTTGAACTCAATACCACCGCGGTCCTGATCGTCCTGAGGCAACTCATCACTGGCCGATCCCCTGGACGCCAGCCCCAAACTACCAACTGCAAATCCTGTCTGGTTGTGTGTCACTCCGGCAGGAAGGGCGCCTCTGTTGCTTGGCGATTTCAGCCCGAAAATGTTGGAGTTGTACCCGAAGTGCATCGAAGAAGACCAGGTGGATCCAGGCAGGACGTCGATTTTTTTCAGGAGTATTCGAGCCTCGTTTCTTCCTTCCACTGTCATGCGGTCATTTGCTGCGCGCGACAAATATACTTTCGCACAGTGGCGGTATTCTCCGAGGGCGCAGGATTTGCCAACCATGTAGGCTCGCTCGCCAGCAAGATCCGGTTCTCTCAGCCAGGCATCGAGATTGGCGGATGTAAAATATGCTGCCGCAGCGGACCATGATTTTTTCTTGTAATTAAGAATGCCAAGCATGATCTGTGCATTATCACTGGCAGCTGAAGGTGTTTGAACATTTCCTGGTGTAGTGCCAGCAACCGCTTTTTGCAGCCATTCCTCCCCCTCTGGAAGGAGCAGCATTTCAACGTAGCTTCGCCCGATGAGATAGCATGCATCCTGATCTTTGGTGGCTTCGTCCAGCCGGTACAAAAGCGGTTCGATCGCCAACCATGGGTCTGATTGATTCAGTGCAATTCTCGCTGATTTTACTGCATCGTTAAGTGCCCCGGGCGAGCGATTCCGGATAAATGGGAATTTTTCTTGATCCGTTGCGTCGCGCTTGGTCAAGTATTGCGGTGTTGTGGTTCGGATGATTGCGGCGACGGCGTCTCGTTCAGCAGGTGATCCAGCAATTTGTGGGCGCGTCGGGTCTTGTTCAGCGGTGTTTTTCGAGACCTTGAGGCGAATGATCGAGCCTTGGGTGATTTTAAAAAAAACATTTTCGTCAGCATTGCCCTTATAAGTGGATTCTTTGTGGATACGAACTGGTCCACGAAGGGCTGTTACTAAAATTTCATCGCCGGGGAGGCGTTGAACAACAATGTCTTGTTTGCCGTCACCGCGGAAAACGAATCCTCCAGATGAGATATCCCAGCCGGGGTCCCTGTTGCTCAACGTTCGTGATCGGACGATTCCTCGCTCCAACCGGAGGAGCCCCCGACCTTTGTTCGTGGCAGCCAGCCTTGCCATGCTGCCTTCGAGTAGCCAAGTCTCATCAGATCCTGTCAGCTTGAGGGTGAGTAGCCCTGGATTACTAGTCCGCAGCGAGTCTGCTGCGGCAATAGTTTCGGTCTCCCGGCCGATGACATGGATGACCGAGCGATTATGTGAGTAGGCGCGACCGGTTATTGCTGAAACGGAGTGCCGCGAAAGAAATCCTCCTGGGTTCTTGGTCCGGGCCTCTGGTGTATCCTTTTGTCCCTCGGTCAGCTGTCCAGCAGGAACATCAATTTCTTTTGGATTTTTGCCACGCACGGGATCATCAACCCTGAGGTTGAACTTGGTGCTATCCGATCCAGCATCATCAAAAACGACGATGTACACGGCATGATTTCCCGGAGCGATACCTGATGTTTTTAGAGTGCAGGTGGCATCTCGACAAACAAGAGACTGGGAACGGATGACCCATTTAATCTGTGGCACCAGGGACTTATTGGATTTGAATTCAATTTTTAATTTTATGATGTCGCCGCGCATGGCACTGACCAGTTCCGGAGGCCCCGCAGTGATGATTGGTGGATCAAGGGTTGGTGATTTCTTTGCGAGATCCACGGGTGGTGCGGCAAGCAACGGCGCACTAACCCAGCAGGCTACGACCCCGGCAATTAATCTCATGGCATTTTGAGAAGGCTTCATCACACCACCGGAAACTCGGATTCCAATAAGAGGCTATCTGGTTATTTTTTCGGTAATTTGTTGCGCCACTAAAGGCGGGACCAGAGAAGTGACGTCGCCGCCATAGAGAGCAACCTCCTTGACCAGGGTGGATGAAATGTGTCCGTAGGTCTGGGCTGTTGGAATGAAGATGGTTTCCAGTTCCCCGGAAAGGCTGCGGTTCATCAAGGCCATTTGCATTTCATAAACAAAGTCCATCTCGGTACGCAGGCCGCGCACAAGCGCGGTGGCACCCTTCTGTGTTGCAAATGACACGGCGAGGCCGTTGAAGCTGGAAACCTCTACATTGGGAAGGTCACGGCAGAGGTCTCGGATCATTGTCATCCGCTCAGCTAGAGTGAACATCGGAGGTTTTGATTGATTGACCCCGATCGCAACGATCAGGTGGTCGAAGATTTTAGCCGCCCGACGAATCACATCCAAATGCCCGTAGGTAACAGGATCAAAGCTGCCGGCGTAGATTCCGGTCCTTTTCTCAGCCTTGACCTTCGGAGGGGGCCCTCTTTTTTTCCCAGCTTGTGATGAACGTGCCGCCATATTTTTTTTCCGTTTTAAACCTCAAAGATGCAGCGCCGGTTGGTACCCCGTGCTCGACGGCGTTTCCTGTTTCGATCATCAGGATTCCGTCGTCTTCAAGGGCCGCATCGGCAAATAGCAGAAGTTCTGGAAGGTAGCTGGAGGCCAAGGTATATGGTGGATCCGCCCAGATGATGTCAAATTGTTTGTGATTCCGGTTATTTATAGCAGCGTTCGCCATGCCAATCGTCTCTGCAAGCAGCTTGCGAATGTCTTGGGCCAAGACCAGAATCCCAGGGGGTTGCTGCCTTTGGGCGAGGGATCTTCTCTCGCATTCCGTTAAATTGCGACGCAACGCCGCCAGGGCGGCCGGCGCTGACTCTGCAAAAGTGCATTCGGCAGCACCGCGGCTCAAGGCCTCGATGCCAACGGCTCCGGATCCAGCAAACAGGTCGCAAAAGGCAGCTCCAGGGAGGCGGTTTTGGACGGCATTCATCGCCGCAGCCCGTGCTTTGGAGCTCGTCGGACGTGTTTTGTCACCCGCTGGAGTTGCCAACCTCATCCCCCTGAAAATACCGGTGGAAATTACCGGTGACGGGGCTGTTTCGTGGGTCTTGTTTCTAGTCATTCTTTTACAGTTGTAATTTTGAGTGGATGTCCTAGTTATAGCCGTTCCATTTATAGCTTGGTCCTATAGCCTTGGGGAAGTCATGAATATCCGTCAAATTCAAGAAGCCCGTGAACTGTATGGCATTGATGATTGGGGTGGTGGTTACTTCAGTATCGATGATCAGGGCTTCGTTGTGTGCCACCCAACCGGTGAAGAGCATTTGTCGGTGCCCCTGCCGGATGTTGTCGCAGCTTGCAAAGCACGCAGTCATAACTCCCCTATCATCCTCCGCTTTCCTCAGGTGATCGAGAGCCAGCTCGAGCGGATGCACAAGTCCTTCCGGACGGCGATTGGTGACTCTGGATTCAAGGGCCGCCACATGGGCGTGTTCCCTTTCAAGGTAAATCAGCGCCGTGAATTTATCGATGCCATCGTGTCTGCCGGCCAGGCGATGGATTATGGCCTCGAAGTTGGCAGCAAGACTGAATTTATTGCAGCCTTGAGCTACACGTTGCCTGAAAAAGCCTTGATGATTTGCAATGGATTCAAGGACAGCGAGTTCATTGAACTTGGGTTTGCAGCCTCCGCCATGGGTAAAAATGTGGTCGTGGTGGTTGAGGGTCCGGACGAATTACAGCTTATCCTCGATCTGGCCGAGAAAAACCGCCATTGCCCGGAGATTGGACTTCGCGTCCGCCTTTACAGCAAAGGCTCAGGCAAATGGGAAAAATCGTCAGGTGAATCATCGAAGTTTGGTCTGACGACGACCGAAGTCATGCGCTGCCTCCAGATGCTCCAAGCTGCCAACCTTGGCGAGCGCCTGTCCATGTTGCACTTTCACATCGGATCTCAGATCACCGAGATCAAGCGCTTCAAAAATGCCTTGAAGGAAGCGTCGCGGGTTTATGCCAAGGTCGTGAAGACGGGCTTTACCCCGAAATACTTGAATATCGGTGGTGGCGTTGGTGTTGACTATGATGGCAGCAAGACGTCGTTCCATTCCAGTGCCAATTACTCGCTGCAGGAATTCGCAAACGACGCCGTCTATGTTCTTGGCGAAGTTTGTACCAATGAAAACGTTCCACATCCGACGATTGTCACCGAATCAGGCCGGGTGATTGCAGCCTATCACTCGGTTGTTGTCACCGACATTCGTGAGGTTCAGGGCGCTGACAGCCTGGAGCCACTCCACGAGCCCCTCACAGAGGGACAGATGGTTCCCGTCGAGAACTTGACGCACAAGGGCCTCAAAGAGCTCCGCTACATCCTCGACAACATGAACCGGAAAAATTACAACGAGTACTACCACGACGCGATTGAGTACCAGGAAGAGTTGTTCACTCTTTTCAACCTTGGGTATCTTCAACTAGCTGAGCGGGCGTTATCGGAAGAACTTTTCTATCGAATTTGTCGCAAAGCACTGTATTTTGCTTCGTTTCACCGCCATCAGTCGGAGGAATTCGACAACCTCCAAAAACTGATGGTGAGCAAATACCTGGCTAACTTTTCAATCTTTCAATCCATTCCCGATTCGTGGGCGATTGATCAATTGTTTCCGGTAATGCCACTGTCACGGCATGATGAGAAGCCGACCCACAAGGCGACCATCGTTGACATCACGTGTGATTCCGATGGGTGTCTAACGACTTTTATCGATCGTTCTGATGTCAAGACAACCTTGGATTTACACGCCCCAAGCGAGCAGCCGTACTACATTGGATTCTTTTTAACGGGCGCTTATCAGGAAAGTCTGGCCAACGAGCATAATCTTTTTGGCGCCATCCACGAGGCTGAAATCCGTTTGAACGACGATGGCAACTGGGAGATCGTCAAGCTGACCAGTGGCGATCCAATTTGTGAACTTCTCGAGAGCCGCAATTACAGCATGAACGAGATTTACGAAAAGTATCAGATGCAGCTCGGTCGGGCGGTTTCCTCGAACCTGCTGACGGCCGAAGAGTCCAATGAAATCCTTGAGAATCTTATTAAGTTTTCCAAGGGTTATCCGTACCTCAAGGGGCAAATCTAAAGAACGATCTTTAGTGATTCCGGAGGCTTGCCCGCCTCCGGCTAAAGCCTGGCCCGAATCCTCCGAATCTTTGGAGAGATAACGGGAGGTTTTATGGCTCTAGTATTCCAATTTGAAGCAGCCGGCGACTGGCAGAGATGCTACCTGTCTGGGGTGATCAATGAAGATTCCGAGGTTACCCTTGGCAGTCTCTTGTCGCAATTGCCGCCGAAAGTTGTTTTTAATTTTCGACGAGTTGAATCGATCAACTCTTGCGGCGTTCGGGCGTGGATCACCTTTATCCGGCAGGCTGCA
>CANJZQ010000037.1 GCA_947479535.1 Oligoflexales bacterium
CAAGTTTTTCCTGGAAAGCGTGGAGTTCGGTCGGGCAAACAAAAGTGAAATCAAGTGGATAGAAGAACAGGACCACGTGCTTGCCGCGCAGGTCGCTGAGGCTGATTTCCTTGAAATCGCCAGCGATGGCAGCAGTGGCTTTGAATTCTGGGGCTTTTTTTCCGACGAGAACGGCCATGATTGACCTCCTTTGATTGTATTAAAAATGCTTGAAACCATTGACGCACTAAGCGTTCCAGCATAAAACCAGACCTCTTCAATGGTGTCAAGTCAAGCAATCCTCAGGCATCAAATGAAGGGCTGGTCGCCTGGTTCTGGTTCAGGCATTAACCATGCCAACCTTTAGGTTTGGCAGCGGGTCCCCGGATCAGTCCATATTGGACGAAGCAAATACCGTGACCTCGCGCCGGTCATGGTAAAGCTGCCGGGCAGCCAGATACCATTGATCGTTGGCAGCCCCGATGATGTCGAGGCAACGCATGACTTCGTCGCGACGCTGCTTCATGGGTAGTTTCAGGTTCACCATTGCGTTTTTACACAAGCCTTCGCTGATCCACTGTGCCGCCAGTTTTGCGACCCGCGACGGCTGTTCCACCACATCGCAAATCAACCAGTCGACCGGACTCTTTGGCTTGTAATGAAACGCATCCACCGACAGATGATTCACCATACCGGTGGCCATCAGGGCATCGTCCATTTTTCCATTGTCGACTGCCGTGACAAACATTTCCCGCTGGATCAGCTGCCAGGTCCATCCACCGGGAGAGGCTCCCAAGTCAACGGCTGTCAGTCCAGGGCGAAGCAAGTGGTCGCGTTGGCCCTTGGTCATAAAGACGTGAAAGGCTTCTTCCAGTTTCAGGGTTGACCGGCTTGGGGCCGATGGTGGCAATTTCAAGCGCGCCACGCCGTCGATCCAAGGCGAAGAATTGCCTGGATCGATCCACGTCAACATGGCCTGTTTCGCCCGGTCAAAGAAAAAGACGTTTAAAGTCGGCAGACCTTTTGCGCCATTTTTGGTGAGCATGCCTGCTTTGCCAAGTGCCTTGGTCAGCGCCGGATGGACCAGTTTGGAAAAGCGGGTCAGTTCCTTGCCATCGTTGTTGTCAGGATAAGTCACAACCATCCGGTTGTATTGAATTCCTGCGGCAGGAAAAATGGATTCCAGCGCCGCAGCTGCAATCGGTGCAGCACGATCGCGCGCGTCGCCGAGATCAAGCGGACCAAAACCAAAAGCCAGTTGTCGCGCAAAGATAAGGGACTTGATTGGAAGTTTCCGACGCAGCGCCATCAGTTCGTTGGTGCTGGCCAAGGGCAGAATGGCGAACGCCGAGTTGGCGATGGTGACTGGCAGTGGCTGCCGGTGCAGGCCAAGCACTTGTACGACCATTGCCGCCAGTTCTTGTCCTGCCTCGGCCTCGAAGCCCTCGCGGCAATAAACGAGGATGATCGGCTTTAACTTTGGTGCAACGGCATCGGTCACTTAGGACTCCATCATGTGCGGATAGCGGTGGTCGGTGATTGGCAGGAAATTTTCCTTGATCGTCCGCATGGAAACCCAGCGCAATAAGTTCAGCATGCTGCCCGCTTTATCGTTGGTCCCGGAAGCCCGCGCTCCACCAAAAGGCTGCTGTCCGACAACGGCGCCGGTTGGCTTGTCGTTGATGTAGAAGTTTCCTGCGGCGCCTTCCAGTGCATTGGTCATGTGGTGGATCACCCGGCGCTCGCGCGCAAAGATCGCCCCCGTCAGCGCATAAGGAGTCGCCTCATCGCACAGTTTCAATGCATCTTCGAATTTGCTGTCTTCGTAGACATACACGGTCAACACCGGTCCAAAGATCTCTTCCACCATGGTTTTAAAGGTCGGGTTCGTGGTTTCGATCACGGTTGGGCGAATGAACCAGCCCTTGCTGTCATCGCATTGCCCGCCGGCGATGACCTTTGCATCAGAAGCGCCCTTGGCGAAATCGATGTAGCCTTTGATTTTTTTAAAGGCCCGCTCGTCGATCACTGCACCCATGAAATTGGTGAAGTCTTCCGGGTCGCCCATTTTTAGTTCTTCGGTGATGGCAATCAGGCGATCGCGAACATGAGGCCAGATGCTCTGAGGGATGTAGGCGCGCGAGGCTGCAGAACACTTTTGCCCCTGATATTCAAAAGAACCACGGACCAGGGCCGTCACCAGTTGATCGACATCTGCAGAAGGATGGGCAAAGACAAAATCCTTGCCACCAGTCTCACCAACCAGCCGTGGGTATGATTTGTAGCGGTCGATGTTGTTTCCGACCGTCTTCCAGAGGTGATTGAATGTGGCTGTCGACCCAGTGAAGTGAATCCCAGCCAGATCCGGATGTTCAAGGAGCGTGTTGCTGATTGCCGCCGCCTCTCCGGGCAAGAAGTTGATGACGCCCGGAGGCAGTCCTGCCTCTTCCAGGATTTGCATGCCAATCCACGAGGACAGGGCGCCTGTGGCGGCTGGCTTCCAGACCACCGTGCAACCCATCAGGGCCGGGGCACAAGGCAAGTTCACGGAAATGGAAGTGAAGTTGAATGGGGCTACAGCGTAGACAAAGCCCTCCAAAGGCCGCGCCGCCAGGCGGTTCCATTGTCCGGCTGGCGAAGTCGGCTGCTGGCTGTAAATTTCAGTCATGAAATGGACGTTCCAGCGGAAGAAATCGATCAGCTCGCAGGCGGCATCGATCTCAGACTGGTAACAAGTTTTACTTTGGCCAAGCATCGTTGCGGCGTTCATTTTTGCACGGTATTTTGTGGCCAACAGGTCGGCTGCCTTGAGGAACACGGCGGCCCGATCTTCCCAGGGCAAGGTCGACCAGGTCTTCCGGGCATGCAGGGCCGCCTTGATGGCAGCCTGAGTGTCATCACTGGAAGCTTGGGCGCAGTGGGCAAGGGTCAAAGTTTTGTTGTGCGGGCTGGTTACAGGCCTGCGGTTTTTTGTCATGATGTGCTTGCCGTCGATGACCAAAGGGATTTCAGTCGCCGCTTGAGCTTGTCGGGCAAGTTCGCTTTTAAGTTCCCGTTTCTCTGGTGACCCTGGCGCAAAAGACCGGATCGGTTCGTTGGTCGGGGCAGGGGCCTTGAAGTGAGCGTTGGACATGAGTTTTCTCCGTCTTTAAGTCGTGGAGACCGTAGCATGAAGAAGTATGTGAAACCAAGCGCTGAGGAGATCCGCCAGAGGCTGACCCCCGAGCAGTTTGCCGTGACCCAGCAAGACGCGACAGAACCCCCGTTCCGCAACGCTTTTTGGGACCACAAGGATCCCGGGATATACGTCGACATCGTCTCTGGGGAGCCGCTGTTTTCATCCGCCGACAAATTCGACTCGGGGTGCGGTTGGCCGAGTTTTACAAAGCCTTTGAAGGCCGACCAGATCGTCGAGAAAACTGACCGGAAACTTTGGCAGGCGCGAACTGAAGTCCGCTCTGCCGGGGCCGACTCTCATTTGGGCCATGTGTTCGATGACGGACCTGCTCCGACAGGTTTGCGTTACTGCATCAATTCCGCTGCCTTGCGCTTTATTCCCCTTCATAAAATGGCGGCCGAAGGTTACGAAGGCCTGATGATGGAAGTCGCGGTGTTGGCCGGTGGATGTTTTTGGGGCGTCGAAGAAATCCTGCGCCAGATCCACGGCGTCATGGCAACCCGCGTTGGCTACACTGGTGGCGATCTTGATTCTCCTGGTTACGAACAGGTCAAAACGGGGACGACAGGGCATGCCGAAGCCGTCGAAATTACCTTTGATCCTGCCGTTTTGAGTTTCGAGGAATTACTTGGTTATTTTTTTCGGCTTCACGATCCGACCATGCTCAATCGCCAGATGAACGACATTGGAACCCAGTACCGTTCTGCGATTTTTTGTCAGTCCGATGCCCAGCGCGAGGTCGCTGAGCGGGTCAAGGACGCAGTGGCGGCTTCTGGCAAGTGGACCAAGCCTCTCGCCACTGCAATCCTGCCCAAGGTCCACTTTTGGCCGGCCGAGGAGTACCATCAGAAGTATCTGGTTAAGAATCCGGGTGGTTACAACTGCCACTTCCTGCGGGATTAGAGGCCGTTCATGGTAAGATTTCTGGAATCGAGTCTCTGAGCTGTTTGATCTTTGAGGCCAAGGAGGTCTTGGTTCCATGTCCAACAAAGAAAGTACCCCAGAAGTCATAAGCCCCTCAGATGGGGTAAACCGGCGCAGCGTTCGCAACTTCCTGTTGCAGCCTTTTCTGCAAATCCAGCTCGGCTTGTTCAGTGTGGTTCTATCTTTTGCATTTGCCGGGGTTATTGCCTGGTTGTTTTACATCCACCTGAATCAATTTGCCTCGGTGGTCATTCAGTTGACCGATGCAGAAGAGGAAATACTGAAGTTGCTTTATTCCAGCCTTGCTGAAATGCGCACTGCAGTCCTGGTGACAATTGCTGTCTTTTTGATTCTGAATATTATTTCGTCGATTTTTTTCACCCACAGGATGGTTGGACCGACTGTTGCCTTTCGCAGGATGATCCGCGGGTTGATCGACGGGCGTTACGGAATGCAGATCAAATTGCGCGACGGGGACGCTTTCGGCGAAGTTGCGGATGAACTCAATGAGCTGTCCCGTCAACTTTCCGAGAAACATCCCAGGAAGTAATCCCTGTGCAATCTGAAAATGACTGGTTTTTGCCTGCGATTTTCACCGATGGTTCCGTTGGCGCTTGCCTTGGGGCAGTGGTCGGGGAGCTTGAGCGTCGTCGCGATTTCATCGTTGCAGTTCAGACCCGTTTGGATCCGCCAAACGGTTTCAATATCGATGCAGTCACTGAACTTGGCAATCGGATCAGACCCCTTGAAAACACCTTGCGAACCCGATTGCCGATGCTTCTCCCGGATCGTGCCGGTCCGTGGTTTCGAGTTTCGGCGGCTCGCACATCTGGACCTTTTGCGACTTCGATCTTGCATGAGCCGGTTTTTGCCCCGTATGGATCTGCCCCCAATCAAGTCGTGCGGGAAGGTCTCGTTACGGCGTGGAAAAATGGTGACGCATCGGTTGGGGTCTTTCGAGTCGGCATTCGCTGCCTTTGGCTCACGCTGTTGGAAGTGAATGCGCGTTACCGGGCGATCAATGAATTGGACGGGGCTCACTCGGCTCTGGCTTTGGACCGTCTGCCCGACGGGTTGCCTGAATCGTTGGACAGCAAGTCTTTACGGGCATTCCTGACAAATGTTCGGAATGAGATGCGGACTTGCCGCCAGCGCCTTGACGCCTGTTATGCAGAATTGCTTGGCGCATCGGACAACTTTTTTGAGCAACAGTTGAAGGCGGGCTCCCGTTCTGGGGCTTGGCGGGACAAGGCGGATGAGTTTCGTGACGAGCAAAGTCGCCGCCGTCATGAAGCCTCGCAACAACGTGCTGGCGCATCGGTAAAAACTTCGCGCGATATTGAAGCGTTGCGTTATTTTGGTTTTAGCGATTTTCCAGCCCAGGATGAACTGAGGCGGAAATATTTGGAACTTGCCAGGAAGTATCATCCGGATGCTGGCACTGGTCATGAAGAGAAGTTCAAGACTCTTGGGCGTGTCTATGAACACCTGTTGCAGAGATGCAACCATTGATGCCATAAGAATTCCATGGCGACCCCTCAAGGAAAACTAAAGCTGCTCCCCCTCATGCGTTTGCGCTGTCCCTATTGTGGGTCAACGCCTCTGCGGACAGAGGGATCGTGGTTTTATTTTAGAACCGGTTGCAAGGTCTGCGATTACGTTTACGAGCGTGAACCAGGCTACTTCACGGGTGCATCTTGGATGGTGAGTTACGCCGCATTGGCTTTTTTCGGTTGTGGCTTTGGCGCCCTTCTTTTGTATCGTCTGCCTGACTTGGATGCGATGTGGATTGCGGCAATTGTCTCGGTTTTCCTGATCGTTTTTGGGCTTTGGTTTGTTCCATACAGCATGGCCATTTGGCTTGGGTTCGACCACATCGTCCATCCGTTGACGCCCGCAGATCGCTATGTTGAAAAAAAAGTACAATAAATTCAGTGTGTTATAGCTCTGTTGTCCGTCACCCTCTACTAAGCCTTCAGTAATTTTACAAATATCCGATTTCCTCTTAGACATCAGGGGGATCGATTTGATTCGACGTTTAAAATCCGTCGCAAAGTGCGTCGCGCTTGGCACCATTGTGTCGATGTCGTTGTCGTGCGTAAAATCTGGATCCTCTTCCGGTGGGGCTGAATCTTCGACCTCCACCATGATGTTCACCGGTGTTCACCCTTTGGTGGGCAAACCCGGCGATGCCATGACCCTCTCGGGTCAGAATCTGACCGGTGATTCCGGAGTTCGTTTGGAATTCGCGGACAGCTCGGGTTCCATCATCGCGCCGGTCACCGTCACATCCGCAGAAACGGCAACTTTTTCCTTTCCCGAAGGGTTGGGTCTGGGACTCAAAGAAGCCACGGCGATGGCTAAAACCACGGCCGTTGGAACGCTATCTCTTGTTGCGAATACGGCGACGAATTCGCTGCCAATTATCATTGCAGAACAAACACAGGTTTGCAGCGACATCACTTATATCAATGCGTCGGGCGCCCAAGTCACGGGGACGCGCGATTGCAGCGGTGGCGGGGCCTCTCCCACACCAGTGCCGTCTTCCACGCCGAATCCGTTTGACATTCGCAAGGGAAAAACCGTGGCCGGCGTTGCCGGAAGCCTGATCACAAGTTGTCAGAACCGGGTCAACAAGTCTGTTTTTGAAATGTCTGGTGGCGTCAACTTGCGTGCGGCCCGGGTTGTAAAAATCAGTGCGGACGGGAAAATTTTTACCATGGCTTCGTTTGGCAATGCTCCGATGCCTGAGATTAAGAATGACACCCCGATCAGGTCGTCTCGTCCGTTGACGCTGGGCCTGGGGGGGGCAGGATCGGAGTTCACTCTCAGCGCTGATGTGCTGGAGCGTGACCTCGTCACAGAAGTTTTGGGAGCCGGGTTTCCAGCACCTGATCCGGCTGCATACGAATTCGCATTGAAGGAGATTGGCGCGTCAGTCACGGGCGCATTGAGTGGCGCTTCTTGCGATGAAGTGTCGGATCCGGCCAATCGAGTCTCGACCGATTGTTTCGATATTTACACGTTCCAAAATATTGCGGATGTTTGGGACACAATCGATGATGCCAACGCGTCTGCGTCCTATTCAGCTGCCCTGCCCGACAGTGGGGTCGGCGAACCGTTCCTTGCCAATCTCTGTGGCACGACGGCAGGCTCCCCGTCGCAGGTCGCAAATTGGAGCGATAACACCCTCGACAACGATGGGGTGGCAAGCACCTGTGCCGCGACGACTTCAAACTGTTCCTTGAAGGACCTCACCACCGGGCTGACCTGGTTCAAAGGTGATGGCGGGGACAAGTCCTGGTACGAAGCCGTGTACTATTGCAGCACGCTCACTATGGCTGGAAAGTCATGGCGCTTGCCAACCCAGAAGGAATTGATGACGGCCTATGTCGATACCATTCGATACACGGTGGCAAACGGTACAGTTTCAAACTACAACCTGGGCTGGTGGTCGAGCACAACCGACAGCGCTACGCCTCATAAAGGCTGGCTGGTCAATTTGGCCAGCGGTGCCACGGCTTCAACAGAGAAGTACAAAAGCGTTAACAAGGCGCTTTGCGTGCGAGATGCGGAATAGAAATCCATGAAGGATGTTGAGCGGTGTCAATTTTCGCGACAGGAAAATCACATACCATCGTCGCCTACGCTTTTGCGGAAAATTTTCGCATGTCGAAGGTGCAGGCCGAACTCGGTGCGACCCAGAGCCTGATGGATCCAAAAGACAGCGTCAGTCGGGAGATCCCCGGCGGAGGCTGGGTTTATGCCTATAATTTCGGTTGTCTGGTGTTTTGGAACGTCAGTCCTGAAACCAGAATCAAGGAAATGGAACAATTTCGTTTACGCCGCGAGGGTGGCTTGTCAGAACCTGCGGTCAGTGAAGATTTTGTCGTCGAAGAAGATACCGGTGAGCGGCCACGCGCTGAATTCAGCCGGCTGATTTTGGACAAGGTGACTCCGCAAAGGGCGGAAGTCGTAGCACTGACCGTGGCTCAAAGCGCAGCCATGTCCTACTACGAAAATCTTCTGGAAAAATCCCAGTCAAAGCTGGCTGCGATGCTGACCCAGCTGGAGCACAAGGGGAACGTCGGCAGGTCTCCTGCGAAGCTACATCGTTTCATCGCAGAGACGGTGATCATGCGCAGCGAGATTGTCGGAGTATTGCACTTGCTGGACCGCCCTGATTTGATCTGGGAGGACAAGACCATGGACAGCCTTTATGACGACTTGCGTGCCGTGTTCGACTTGAAGGAGCGGTTCCAGGCGCTGGTTCACAAATTGGATTACATCCAGGATTCGGCTGAAATCCTTCTGGACATGGCGCGGGACAGTCGACTTTTCCTGGTGGAGATGGCGATCGTTTTCTTGATCGCCGTCGAACTGGCGATGTCAATTTTCCGCTGACTTTAAATGCCTCGCGCGGATGAATTCACCTTCAGCAACCTTTGCCCATCCAATGGCTTCGTCAATGTCGACCATCACAACGTCGCCGCGGCGCAACTCGCCTGTGATCCTTGATTTGCGGTCAGGGGAGCTGCGCAGGTTTATCCGCGCCACGGTCACCATCATTCGTTTTGATCCGGTGCCCCTTGGGGTTTTGGATGCTGTTGCAACGGTCGACTTCGGGACCGCTTCAGCCGGATTTTGTGGAGCGGTTTCGGTCACTGGCTCTTCGTGAAGCATCGGATCAACGGTTACGGGCTTATCCGAACCAGTATTTTCAGACGTCACGGCTGGAGCATAAGGGTCGATCTCCGGTGCAGCAGATTCATCAGCCGCACCGGAGTTGAATTTATGGACGCATGATGTCGTGGCCAAAGCAACAAAGCTGGCCAAGGCAGCAGTGACAATCCTTTTCATCGCAATCTTCCTTGTCGCAAGACCAAAAATCACTTCATGCCCTTTGCAAGGTTGGCGGCCAACTTGTCCAAGAAGGCGCCGGTGTTCAGGTAGCTGCCTTCTGGGACCTTGTCGCCGTGGATACAAACGGCGAGGTCTTTGGTCATCGCCCCGCTCTCAATGGTTTCCACACAAACTTTTTCCAGGGTTTCGCAGAACCGCGCCAAATCCTTGTTGCCGTCCAGCTTTGCACGATGGGCCAGGCCCTGAGTCCACGCGAAGATGCTGGCGATGGGATTGGTGCTGGTTGGCTTGCCCTGCAGGTGCTGGCGGTAATGACGTGTCACGGTGCCGTGTGCGGCCTCCGTTTCGATGGTCTTGCCGTCCGGACACATTAGAACAGAGGTCATCAGACCAAGGCTGCCGAAGCCTTGAGCGACGGAGTCGGACTGAACATCGCCATCGTAGTTTTTACAGGCCCACAAAAATCCGCCGTTCCATTTCATGGCTTGAGCCACCATGTCATCGATCAGACGGTGTTCATAGACCAGTCCAGCGGCTTCGAATTTGCCTTTGTATTGCTCGTCGAAGACATTTTGGAAGATGTCCTTGAAGCGCCCATCGTACACTTTCAGGATCGTGTTCTTTGTGGACAGGTACACCGGATATTTTTTCATCAGGCCGTAGTTGAAACAAGAGTGGGCAAAACCTTCGATGGAATGATCGAGGTTGTACATCCCCATTGCAATTCCAGGCCCGTCAAACTTGTTGATTTCCCACGTTTGAGTCGCACCGCCGCCTTCGGGCTCAAAAGTCATCTTGACGACACCCTTGCCAGGAATTTTGACGTCCGTGGCGCGGTACTGATCGGCATGGGCGTGGCGGCCTATGACGATGGGGCGAGTCCAGTTGCTCACCAGGCGGGGAACATTCCGGCAGATGATTGGTTCGCGGAATACAGTGCCACCAAGGATGTTGCGGATTGTGCCGTTGGGGCTCTTCCACATTTTTTTTAAGTTGAATTCTTTCACGCGGGCTTCGTCTGGCGTAATCGTCGCGCACTTGATGCCCACGTTGTATTTTTTTATCGCTTCAGCCGATTCGATGGTCACGCGGTCTTCGGTTTTGTCCCGGTTCTCGATGCCAAGGTCAAAATAGATGAGGTTCACATCCAGGAATGGCAGGATCAGCTTGTTCTTGATGTCCGCCCAGATGATCCGTGTCATCTCATCGCCGTCTAATTCAACAACTGGATTGGCAACCTTGATCTTGTTCATGGAACTCAAGCTCCTGTTTTAATGGCTTTGAAATAGTGGATGGAACGGGGAATCTTTTCAAAATCACGTACCTTGGTGCCTGTGTCAATCAAGGCAATCACTTCCGTGGCATGCCCGGGATCGACGTTGCACACCAACCCGTGGCTCTTGAGGTACACGGTCATGAGTCCAAGGCCGGCACCTTCAATTTTGGTGTCGATGATGTCCTCAGAATTTGAACGAAAAAGAGCCTTGCGTGCGTAATTAAAAAACGTATCGCGCTTGAACAATCCAAACGGGTCCCACACCGAGATCGCCAGGATTTCTCCGTCAAAACCAAGTTGAAGGCGGCTGCGGTCTTCCGGAGCCAAGTCGACCGGGCGTCCTGATCGTTCCTTGACCTGGTGGTGTCCTGCTGCATTGGGGGCGTCGTATATTGCATTGAGCAGCATTTCTTGCACAATTTGCTTTGCCGTCAAGGCAAGGGACTGACTCAGTCCGCAGGACGTTACGAAGTTGGCTGTTTCATTGTGGAGCGGATCACGGTCCTTTGACGAACTGACTGGAAAACTCACAATGCGCGCTCCAGTGCGCAGGTATTTCTCAACCCCAAACAGATCATTGCGGATAAGCTTCTGCAGGGTGGCCCGTAAATCAGTGTTGCTCCATCTGGATGGATCACCGCCGGCCTCCAGCCGTGCTGCGACGATGTGGTCGACCAGCTCAAGCTCTTTCCCTGCCAGCGCCTTGGAGTATTCCGCATGGACTTTATCGACCAGGAGGATCACCACCGAGTCTGGATTGGCCTTGCGGACACCATCGCGAATTCGTGTCAGGGTTTCCGGGTTAAGGCTATTTGTCAATACGGCCAGGGGACCTTCAGCAAGAGCGGCATCAAGAGTCGCTTGGTCAGCGGTAGCAGTTAGCCTGGCACCGTCACACAAGTTGGCCAAGGCATCGCTTTCAGGAAGGGGCGCACGGCCCGACTCACTATAGGCGACGATGGTCGGCTGAAATTTCGGCTGCCCGCTGGGCGGCTTGATCGACTGCATTATGCGAAACCCATGTGAACCGGTCAGGTGACAGTGGGGTGCAGTTCAACAGCACCAACGGCATCCCGGTCAATTTTGTCCTGAAGCGTCATCAGGCCTGCAATCACTGCCTCAGGGGTCGGGGGGCACCCGGCAACATAAATATCGACCGGGATAACCCGGTCAACACCTTGGAGCACATGGTATGCACGGTAGAAACCGCCACTGGATGCGCAGGCTCCCATCGCCATGACCCACTTGGGTTCAGCCATCTGGTCGTAGATCTTTTTAATCACTGGAGCCATCTTTTCCGTGATGGTCCCCGCAACGATCATCAGATCGCATTGCCTTGGGGAAAAGCGGACAACTTCCGCCCCGAAACGGCTGATGTCGTATTTCGGCCCGACCACGGACATGTATTCGACGCCACAGCAAGCTGTGCCGAATGGGTATGGCCAAAGCGAGTTCTTCCTTGCCCATGCCAGAAACTCTTTGTGTTTCGTGGTAAAAATGGGAATTCCGCTGTCATTTTGCTGGTGTTTCATGGTCCCGGTTTCCCTTGTAAAAATCCGAATCCAAGCGGGAGCTTACGACAATTTCATCGTCCTGCACACTCTAATTCGGGATTTTGGCCGGTTAGTTGACTTGGCCTTTCCGGGACCCGTAAAATAGCAGTGAACT
This sequence comes from Oligoflexales bacterium, assembly GCA_947479535.1. Taxonomy (GTDB): domain Bacteria; phylum Bdellovibrionota_B; class Oligoflexia; order Oligoflexales; family RGVZ01; genus RGVZ01. Next base: position 11,889 of record CANJZQ010000037.1, read on the forward strand.
TCATTGTTTAGCTTGTCCACGCTGGGGACAACACGCACCGGACCAAGAGGAGCCTTTGACCATGATTGATACGCTCGTAAAATTATTCAACCCCAACGATGGTGCCCACTTTGTTGTGATGTGTGGGATCACGTTGACCCTGATCCTGTCCCTTTCGATCATTGCGGAAAGGGTCTTCCGGTACTGGTACCAGTACGATCTTGCCAACAGCTCGGCCTTCATGTCGGCCGTTCAGAAGTTGGTCATGAACAATTCCATCGAGAACGCAATCCGCCTTTGCAAGGGCAAGCGGAACCAGGGGCAGTTGCTTCCTTATGTGCTGGCCGAGGGGCTGAAGCGAGCCAATGATTCCACGGAAGAGATTGAAAACGCCATGCACCATGCCCAGCTGGCTGCAATCCCAAGGGTATCCCGTCGGGTCCCGCTCCTGGCAACCACAGCAAACGTGGCCACGTTGCTCGGCCTCCTCGGAACCCTGTTTGGGTTGATCAAGTCTTTCGCTGCGGCGGCAAATGCAACTGGTCAGCAGAAAGCCGTGATTTTGGCCCAGGGTATTGCAGAAGCGCTTTCGGCAACCACATTCGGCCTGGCGACGGCTCTCCTGTGTTTGCTCGTTTACGGACTGTTGATGAACAAGCAGACCGCAATCGTCGATGACATCAACCAGAATTCCGCCCGTCTTATGGACCTGCTTTACACGCGCAAAATGAAAATCCGCAGTGGCCAGGACATGGCAACTGCAAGTGCAGACTGATTTATTGACGGGTGACCCATGCGACGCAAACGCAAAGGCATTAAACGGCAGGATGTGACTGATATTGAGTTGAATATCATTCCGTTCATCGATGTTTTTTCGATGCTGAACACATTCTTGCTGTTTTCTGCGGTGTTCGTGGCGACCGGCATTATCGAAGTGCAGGTGCCGTTCCTGTCCAATGCGCCGCAGCCGAAAGAAGAAGGCCAACGCACCTTGGAAGTGAAGGTTGATGCCGCAAAGGACAAACTGCAGGTCATCACCGAATATTCCAAGGAGCCTCGCAACGAGCAGAAGTTTGATTTTCCGAACACCAAAGAGGGTATGGACCGGATGCACGAGCGCCTGGTTGCAATCCGCCAGGCAAATCCGACCCAGGACAAGTTGTCTTTCTTCTCTGAAGACGACGTGATTTGGGAAAGCATCTCGGCGATCCTTGATGCGGCAAAGTTTCGGAAACAAACCGACCCGGTATTTTCATTTAAAAACGAAAAAACTGGTGCAATGGAACAAGACCAGCAATTCGTATTTCCGAAGATCATCATGGGCAGCGTTATTTTGTAGGCTGATTCCAAGAGGGAGTCGTTCAGATGGCATCCGTCGGCGGCGGCAGTAAAGATACCCTGACACTGAATTTGTATCCCATGTTGGATATTTTCAGTATTTTGATCGTTTTCCTGCTCATGAGTTATTCAACAGATCCTGTCTCCCACGATGTGAATTCCGGACTTGAATTGCCTGATTCAGTCACCATGGTCACCCTCGATGAATTACCGGCCATTGTCGTGACGAAGTCGGAGCTGTTCGTAAACGATAAAAAAGTCGCCGACGTGGTGAACGGAGAAATTCCAAGAGCCCAACTGGGTGAATCTTTTCAGGGGGCGATCCGTCCAGTTTACGATGAATTGAAGCGGATCGCGGATGCAAACAAGCGCATCGTCGCTGCCACGCTCAACGACCCCGCTCAGGTGGGAAAAACGGGAGCCTTGACCATGGAGATGGACAAAGGGCATCCGTTTAAACTGATGAAACGCATCATGCTTTCCGCTCAGCAGGCCGAATTCGTCACCTTCAAACTCGTGGTCACCAGGATCGAGAACTGAAATTGTGGGTTTGATCCTGCTTATGTGACAAAGGAGCCTTTTTTGGGTTGGCCGAAACAAATTGGTGGTGGAAAGCGCCGGCTGGGACTTCTGGCCTGTGCGATGTTGTTGCTGATTGGACCTTTCGTATCGCTGGGTGGTGTTGCTTTCGCCGAAGGCGATCCAGAGGACCAGCCTAAGGGACTATTTGACGCCTATGACGTCCGGGTGATCCGCCCGCGATTTTTCACTAAAGCACGCCGGGCGGAATTTGGCGGACAATTGAGTGTCGTGATGAACCAGACGTTCATCTACACCTATTTGATGACTGGTATTTTAAATTACCACTTTACGGAAGCCCTCGGGGTAGAACTCGACGGCAGCTTCGGTTTCAGCCTCGACAAAGAGGACAAGACCCTCCTTAAGAGCAGCTTCAACATCAGCACTCAGATTCAGAGGACGCAATATCAGTTCCTCGGCAGTTTGGTCTGGACCCCTCTTTATGGGAAGTACCAGCTGGCCAGTGGAAAACTGATTTACTTTGATACATTTCTGATCGGTGGCGGCGGAATGACTGGCATTGACTACCAGTATGACCACTGTCAGGCGTCTTCCAGCGGTACGACCGTGACGCCGCCTGCGGCAAATACCAAGGGCTATTTCGGCGGGATCATCGGCATCGGGCAACGGTTTTTCATCGATAAAAATACGTCACTGCGATTTGAAGTCCGGGATAATATTTTCTCCGTGAATGAACGCGACGGCTCGTGTGATCCGGAGTACGCAGCGGACAAGGCAACGGCCATCAATAACGTGACAATGCAGGTCGGTGCCTCTCGGTTTCTCTAGTCCGGGCCATCAAGGAAGAACAGGTCATGAATTCACTTGTTTGTCATTTCCGCTGGTTGGTCAGGATTGTCGCTGTCGGCGTCTGCCTTGGTGCGCAGGTTGCGTCTGCAAACATTCAGAACGTCTCAGCCTTGTACTCGCGTGGTGATTATCCGGCGGCTGCTTCGTCGGCATTTCAATTGTACAGTTCCAGCCGCAACGCGCAGGAAAAATTGAATGCAGGCTTTTTTCTGGCCCGGTCCCTCCAGGCGCTTGATTTGCCTTACGCCGCATCGCGCTTTTATGGTGCGATTGTCCGTCAGGGCCCAATGAACAATCCCTTCTTCCGACAGGCGTTTGAGCAGCTGGGTGCGATCAACAGCACCGTGAGCCTTGGGCAGGCCCAAATTGTCCAGCTGGTCTCCAGTCGCGGCGGAGGTAGTCTAAATTCAGAGTCGATCCCCGGCTCGGCCCGCGGGTTCTATTTTTACTACCAGGGTGTCGAGAGTTTTGAAGACCGTAAGTATGAGGCGGCATCACGAAATTTCAAGGCGGTTCCGGGTGGGTCACCTTATTATTTGCGCGCACAATTCCACTTGGGTGTGATTGCGAATCTGGAAGGACGCCATAGTCAGGCAATCAGCTACTTCAGCGGTGTCGCTTCTGGTGCCCGCCGTGATGATGAGGGGGAACACCTCCGCGCATCTGCAATCATGAACATCGCCCGCGTCGAATACGAAACCAAACGGTACAACGAATCCCTGATGCAGTATGGCCGGGTTGGACGTGACTCAGATTTATGGTTGGATGCACAGTTTGAGGGGTCATGGGCATTCTTCATGATCCAGAAGCACAACAATGCCTTGGGTAATCTTCATACGGTTCAAGCGCCTTTTTTCGAGAATCGATTCTATCCAGAGAGCTATATCCTGCAATCAATTACGTTTCTCAGGCTCTGCCGGTTTGATGAGACAAAGGAATCCCTTGAGAAGTTCCGGGACCGATACCAGCCGTTATTTGGTGAATTGAAAAAACTGATCAATGACTACGGCGAGAATCCGCGTGGCTTCTACAAGCTGGTTTACGATTTTCGTAGTGGATCATTGTCAAAATTCAAGGAAGCTTGGCCCCTCTTTGACGCCCTGTCCAGAACTGACGCCTTTCGTGAAGGCGCCATTGCAGTCCGGAATTCTGATTCTGAGTTGGCGCGCCTTTCCCGCTACGGCGGCAAGTGGGCGAGTTCTGGTCTGCAGGAGGAATTGCGAGACTTTCTGGGCAAGAAAAAAGCTGTGGCGGCTGACGAGGCCGGTCGGAAGTTGTACCGGAAGCTTGGAACCCAGCGTGACTATTTGAAAGAACTCTCGCGTCAGACAGAATTCATCAATGCAGAAATGCTGCTGAATCGTGTCGACGCGTTGCGTGCATCCCTGCAGGTTTCCACCGCAGAGAAGCGGATTAATTTCATCGGTGGTTTCCAGACACTGAATCTGGCCCAGGAGCTAGAATACTGGCCATTCCAAGGCGAGTATTGGGAAGATGAACTTGGCTATTATGTATACAACATCGCCAGCAGTTGCCTTGCCGCCAAGAAGAAATAAGAGGGTTTGATGCCAGCGAAAAATCTGCGATTAGTCGTCTTGTCCGCATTCGCCCTGGTTTTGTCTGGTGCGGTCGAAGTTTCGTTGGATGAAAATCGTGGCAAGGACCACAAAGAGTCCGGTGTTAACGTTGTTGAACGGAAAATTGAAAAGGGTGGTTCGGAACGCAAGAATTCCACGACTTACACCAAGTCACAGGCATTTTTTGTGGCTACGGAGCAAAAGCTAAGCTCCGAAATCGGCAAGACGATTCAATACCTGCAAAAACTTGAGCCACGCACGCCAGCCCAGTCACCCGAGCGACTCAGGATCCTTGAGCAATTATTGAACCTGAATCTGGAACTTGGCCTTTATGAGTCCAATGATGAATTTCGGCGGTACGATGAAGCCTATGAGCGTTGGGATGGCGGTGGCCGCCGCGGGCCGGAGCCGAAACTCAGCTCGTCCAAGTCCCAGGGGCAGTGGCGTGTTGTTTCCACTCGCGCAGAGAATCTTCTGCGGCAATTCCCGCGTGCGAGAAACGCGGACGAAACCATGTTTAATCTGGCGGTCGCATTCCAATTTCTAAAGCGGGAAAAAGATGCTGCGCGGACTTACACGCAGCTCATTACCAAGTACCCGAATTCACCGAAGGCCGGAGATGCCTATTTTCAGCTCGGTGACTTCTATTTTGACAAGTTGAACTTCCGGGCCGCCACCAACAACTACAAGCAGGCTCTCCGTTACAAGCGTTCGAAAGGTTATGCTTGGGCCCTGTTCAAGCTTGGCTGGTGTTCGTATAACTTGGGTGATTATCCCAAGAGTCTGGAATATTGGAAGGCGACGATTGCGAATGGCCGCGAGTCCGACGACAAGTCCGTGATCGGGTTGCGGGACGAGTCCCTTCGAGACATGGTCTATTCGTTTGCGGAACTTAAGCAGGTTGAACCAGCAATCGTCTACTACCGTGCCAACGGTGGCGAAAAATACATCGGCCAGTTTCTTTTGCTCTTGTCCAGCGTCTTTACAGACCAAGGCCAGTATGCTGAAGCCATCAGCACTCTAAAGCGTTTCCAGCAAGTGGCACCCACAAGCCTCGATGGCCCGGAGGCCCAGAAGGATATCCTCTCGCTGACGTATGAGCTGGGTCGTTGGAATACCCTTTGGGCTGAACTTGAAAATTTCCCCAAGTTATACGGGGCTGGTAGCCAGTGGGAAACCGTCAACCAGGCAAGTCGCAAGGAAGTCCTCGAGACTCAAGCCCTGATCAAGGACCAGATCCTTTACTACGCCAAGGTCACCCACAAGTCGGCTCAGAAAAACGATGATGTGAGGGTCTATCGTGAGGCAATGAAGGGCTACAATTTGTTCCTCCGGTTTTACCCGAAGGCCAATGAGGTCACCGAAATCAAATACAACATGGCCGACATCGAATACATCCTCAAGGATTACAGGACGGCAGGAAGGCTCTACCTTGACGTTGCCATGGTGGGCAAAGACAAGGCTGTCATCACTTCACCTGCAACCAAAAAGAGTGTGAATGTGCATGCACCTGCGGCACGCTACATGCTCGATTCTTATTATCTGGATTTTGAACCTGAGCTGAAGCGGCTGATCAAATTGAAGCCAGACTTTGCCAAGGCCGGTAAAATCAGCGAGAAGGCAGGTAATTTCATCAGGGGCTGCGGTTATTATCAAGGCTGGTATCCGGAAGACCGGAAAAACCTCAAGACCTGTGACCTCTATGTGACCGAAATATACTACCGCCTCGGTGACCGGCCCATGGCACTCAAGTATCTGACGAACATTGCGTGGAAGTATCCTAATGACAAAGAAGGACCGGAGGCGGTTGAAAGTCTGATCCCTCTTTATAAGGGCGATCGTAAGGGACTGCTGGAAACCGCAGACAAGTTGCTCAAGGTTCCCGCCTATCAAAAGGGTCCCCTTGGCGAGAAGTTGCGCGCGTTGCGCCGCGCAGCTGAGATCGAAGAGGTTGCAAAGATTGACGATCCGTTGAAGCGCGCAAAGGCCTATGAAGAACAGGCCCGCAAAAAGCCAAACGACGCTGAAGCCGACAAACTGGTCTATAATGCTGCGGTGGATTACACAAAGGCTGGCGCAATCCCTCAGGCTATCGCCATGCATGTCGTGATCCTGAAAAATTATCCGAAATCCCAGCAAGCTCGTGAATCCCTGTTGCAGGTCGCAAAGCTTAAAGATCACCGGCTTGAACTCGAGTCTGCAGCTGATTTTTATTCTGAATACGCAGAGCGTTATCCGAAAGAAAAAGATGCCCTTCCTGCCCTTGGGCGTGCATGCGAACTTCTCGCAGCGAACGAGAGTGGCAAGGCAATCAAGACCTGCCTGGAACTGGCGAAGTTTGATCAGGAAGGCGCAAAGGCGATGTTCTCCCGGATGATTCGTTCAGCCGCATACGCTGGCAGCTTTGAACGCTTGAACGGACTCGTTACAAATTACTTTGCAAAATTCAAGCTGACACCAGACGAGAAAATTCTGGCGGCATACACCGTTTACCGTACCGCGGGTGGCAAGGGTACGGAAGCCGTCAACGCGGTCACCGAGATGACAAAAGCCTATCAGGGCTCGGGCGGCAAGATATCCGGGGAGGCTCTGCGCTGTGTGGGTGAGATTGCATTCAAACGGGCCTACGCCGAAGTCCCCAAATATGAATCGCTAAAGCTAGTTGGCGGCTCGGTGGATGCCCTGGCTTCGTCGATTGACCGCAAGGCTGGCGGCCTTGAAAAGGTAAAGCGGGCGATGGATTCTGTGATTTCCACAAAGGATTCCTATTGGGGAGTTGCGGCCCTCTTTGAGAACGGCAAGGCATATGAAGGCCTCGCGGTCGAGATGGAAAACCCTCCGGCCATCAAGGGCGCCAGCATCGATGATGTGAAGCAGAAGTTGGCGCCCCAGGCTCAAGCTGCCCGGCAGCAGGCTGCCAGCTTTTACAAAATCGCCACCGAAACCATGGGCAAGTTCCATGTTTACAGCGATTATTCCCGGCGCGTGGTCTCGGCTTCAGCAAAAGCAAATGGATCCAAGGTGGGCATGGAAGATTGGGTTTTGGTTCCGGACCTCGTCGGATCGGAAGTGTCTGAATCTGTGGCAGCGGAAATCCGGTGAGGGTGCAGCAAATGAAAACAGCCAGTTCAAATCGTTCTCATAAAGCAAGCAGCGTGGCTTTCACCACGTTCTTTATGAGTTTGGGCCTTATTTTCACCCTCAGTGTGTCTTGTGTGACGGGAAAGAAAAAACAGGATCAAGATTCAGAGGAAACAGATGCTCCGGGCACCGTCGGGCCCCAGGATCCTGCCTCCGCATCGATTTCAGCCGAGCGACGCACGGTAATTCAGTCTCTTGGTCGAGATCCGCTGATGCAGCATCCAGTCAACCGTCAGAAGGTCGACCAGTTGGCCGCGAAGCTTAGTCCGTTGGTGCAGTCAGGCAAGGCCGATCGTCGTGTTCTGGAAGCTTATTTGAGTGCGCAGCGCCTTGGTAGCCAGCGCCTGCCAGAACAGGCTGGAACCGCCCGCGCCATTGCTGACCAGGCAATGCGCAAAAATGTTGATTTCGAACTTCCTGCCGCCGTTCGCCTGGAGTTGGCCATTTCTGCGGTTGAGTCATCGAAACTTGCGCTGGCTGAGTTCTTTCTCGATCCGTTGTTTAAGTTAAAGGAGGGGCGGATTCGTGCCGCCGCCTTTAATCTCGCTGGTGTTATTGCTGTGAAACAGGAC
>CANJZQ010000038.1 GCA_947479535.1 Oligoflexales bacterium
CACGGGGGTCGCTGGAGTCACTTGGTTCATTGGTTCCGCTTGGATCGGTGACCTTCAGCCAGCCCTTTGGTTCGGATACCCACGGTGCCGCTGTGTCAACAATCGCCACCAAGGGAAATTCAAGTCCTTTGGATTTGTGAACCGTCATCAGGCGCACGGCGTTGACCTCTTGGGGGCTTTCGCCGCCGGGTGTTGCCAACTTTTCCATGCCCGACATTTGCCTGAGTGTTGCACCGACTGCATGAAGGTTGTCATCGCAGTTGGACTCAAGGCTGCGGATCAGGTTTAGAAAATCCGCCAGATTTTTCCGAAGCACCTCTTGTTCAACTGCAGTGCGGCCATTGCTGGCCTTGGCGCGGTAGTGGCTGGAATTCAAACAGGATTCAATTAGGGCTGACGGCCTGCACTTGCCTGCCATGAGCAGGTGCTCCGATAGCCACTCGATCCGTGAACGATATTTTCCATTTTCAAATTCACGAAGAACATCCAGCGCACGCAAGGGTGAGTTGCGATGCACGTCATTTGACATTGCGAGGGCCTCTGCCAGAATTTCATCCGGCAGACCAATAAACGGACTTTTTGCGATACCAAGCAAAGCGGCCAGGTCACCGGGGCGGGCAAGAAAACGCATGAGGTCCATGCAGTCTTCGATTTCCTGGTGACTAAAAATATTTCCTGACTCTTCACGGATCGACGGTATTCCCTCTTTTTGAAGGGCGCGTTCAACTGCCCACATTCTTTCCTTGGCGCGAAACAAGATGGCGCAGTCACGCGGTTCCAGGGAACGCCAACTTCCAGAAGGCTTGTCAAAAACGGGATGGGCGACGGTTCCATCCAGAGCCCCGCGCAACCAACTGGCAAGTCCGCTGGCCTCGATAATTTCAAGATCCTTTGGCTTCAAAGGCGTCGACGCGCTGCCGTCACCTTGGTCATCAGGAACGTCGCTGTCCGCAACAGGCAGAACCGTCACACGGCCAATGTCGGCATTGACTAGTTTTCCATTCAGACTGGCCGGAGCGTGATCTGGGAAGTCCGGCATGTCCCCGCAAGCCACGTTCACAAAATCCAAGACGGTTTGGCACGTGCGGAAACTATGGTTCAGCGGTGATTCGAGGACGCCTTGATGGGCCAGTTCAGCGGAGGCCATCGCCATGATCTCCGGATCGCTGTTGCGAAACCCGTAGATGCTTTGCTTTTCGTCGCCAACAAGAAACACGGTGCCAGGAATCACTTCGTCGGCGCCTGAGAGGACCTCGTTGGCAATTTCATTAAAGATACTCCACTGCGGCCAACTGGTGTCTTGAAATTCATCAAGCATCAGGTGCCGGATTCTTTTTTGCAAAAGGTACCGCGCGCCCGCTGCGTAAGGATCATTGAAAATTTTTGAACTGCCGGCAAGGAGGTCGTCAAACGAGACAATGCCGGCTTTTTCTTTCGCAGAGCGCAAAGACTCGCGGAAAAGTTGAAACAAGTGGCATGCGCGTTCCGCTTTTTGGCGAAGGGCCCGGACTTTGATTGCTGTGTCCCAATCTTGCAAGGCTTCCGATATCAACTGCCGGTCCGTGGCCACAGATGCCGTTGTTTTTTCCTTGAATGTCGCACCGTTGATCAACATTTTTCCTGTGATGAACTTTCCATCGACGAGGGCTTCGATGATTTCATCGGGTGCGGCGGTGGATAAAATATTCCGAAGCTGATCCCCGCGATCTTTTTTGATCACACTGGCCAAGGCGTCCCAGGAATTTCTTAATCCGTAAAAAACATGCTGTTTTAATTCGTCAGAATTGTTCCCGGCAGGATTCTTCAGCCATGGGAAATGGCCTGATTGCTCGTCTGATGGTTGACCTGATTGCTCTAGGTGCCACAGAAAGCTGCTGTGCCGGGAAAGTGCCTTGGCCAATTCGACGATCGAATTGGGATTTGATTCTCCAGCATTTCCCGCGCTGCCGGCACTTGTCCCGTTTTGTCCATCCGCGAGGTCGCCATCGTCAGGTTCAGCCGGATCCGTGGCGTCAGATGAAAAATTAGTCAGCAACAAGCGATTCGACTTCTCCCAGGCGGCTTGTTCCATACTCATCAGTTGAAGGTCGTCTGCGAGCTTAAGTGGACTTCCTGCCGCAGTGGCCAGTCCTGTTTCTGCGGGGAATTTTGCAATCCAGTCGTGGAAGACGCTGTCGATTGTGGTGATGCGCAGGGACTGACTTTGACTGATGATGACGCTTCCACACTCTTTTGCGGAACGCGGTGGAGGCAATTGGATTCCGCGTTCTTCCAAAATCGGGGCCCTTGACTGACGATAAAACCGGGCCATCTCCTGGTCAAACATTTCGCTGTCAGGTCCGCCGGCAAGTAACTTGCCAGCGTCACCGAGGATCCTCTCGCGCATCTCGGCCGCGGCCTTGCGGGTAAACGTCACGGTGAGGATGCTGCCAGGCTCGGCGCCGGCCGCGACGAGGGCCAAAAAGCGCTGGGACAACTGATAGGTTTTGCCGCAACCGGCAGACGCCTTCACGACCTGGCTTTGATAGGGATTTCTGGGATCCGGTGAGCCGCTCATTTTGTTCTCCCGGTCCGCATGCTCGTTGGTGAATGTGTCAACATTTGCGTCAACATCTTCGAACTGTCCGGATTGCTGAACCAGCCTTCAGCAGCGTCATCATCGCGACGGCAAATGTTGCTGTGTGGACAATAGCCGCACTGGCTCTGGTCGGGCAGATATTGGTGAGGATCTCCAACGAGTGATTCCTCGCGCCACTGCATCAGGGCAGCGGCATTTGCAATGCCAACATGAGGCGCGGATGGTTTTTGCCTGGGTGTCATCAGGCCCAGTTGAATCGCCTGTGTTTTGGCCGACTCGCCGATAAAACCCAGGACCCAATTGCCTTTGATGATCTCAAAATGGCCGGCAATACAATGGTCCAGGGAGAGGCCGCGCGTTTCTGCCAGCGCGTGAGCATAGATTGCCAACTGGGGTCTAACCCCCTGATCAATTTCCGGACGTTTCGGTGAATTGGATGCCTTGTAGTCAAGGAGTAACCAAACAGGCCCAAGATTTTCAAACCGGTCGATGTCGCCATGAAACTGCCGGCCACCAAATTGAACGTTAAAACGCAGTTCGCTGTGGGAATCCACGGGTGTTGAATTCGGGGCCAAAGTCCAATTTTTTACGGTGAATTCTGCGAGGCGTGGCCAAGACCAGTATTCCAAATGAGCCTGAATGTCCGTTTCGCGCAATTCCGGTGGAAGGCCACGGAGGCTCGCAGCCGTTAATCGCGCCGCTAATTCAGCCGCGGGGTCCACGCCGCCGGCTGCGTTCAAATTTGGCGTAAACCCGTCGAGGGCCTCCCGGATGGAATGATGCAGCCAATTGCCCTGGCGCATTTTTACCTCGGATTCATAGTCGGGAGATGGTTTCGCCCCCTGACGATCCAAGGCATATTTGAACGGGCAGGCGATCAGGTTCGCGAGCGCCGAAGCCGACAGCGGTGCCGCCTGATCGGCATCATGTGCCTCTGGTGTGATGATGCGACCTTCGACAGGCAAAGCCGGAAATTCAAATCCTGCAGGCAGGCTGTTAAAAGTTTCATCTGGCTGTTTCTGGGCCTTGCGCGGCTGAATGCCATGCAGGTTTTTCATCAATTCAATGTAACGCGACGGGACCAGGTGTTTGGCGGCATCGCGCTGCGAGCAGGTCATTACGATTTTAGAGAGGCGAGCCCGCAACAAGTGAAATGTGGTGTCTTCAATGGCCTCAAGGTCTTCCCAAGTCGGCAGGCCAAGGCGCCGCAGCAGGAACTGGTCAAGGAGTCGGTCTTTGGGTAATCCGCGTGGGAAAATGCCTTCATTGCAACCGACGATCACCACCGCGTGAAAGGGGACATGACGCGCTTCTGCAAGGGTTAAAATCTGTAAACCCGTAAGGGGCTCGCCACGGTCGCGGACTGATGCGGACTGGATTCTCTGGACAAAAAGATCAAGCAGCGTGGATGGTTTGCAGGGAATCTGGTGCGCTAAAAAATTCAGGTCATGCAAGATCCGTTCGATGCAATCATGAGCGTCTTTGGAATAATTGGAATCACCGTCAATCGAGGGCGCAGCCTTTTCAAGTTCTTGTGCGAGAGATTCCAGCACCGACTTGGTTCGCAATTGACGCGCAATTTCCATGGCCCTGCCCACAATCGAGGCAGCGGCATCGATTTGTTCAATGGCAGTATTTTTCAGGCGATTCAACTGCCCCCGGATCGACCTGATGTCTGGGCTGGCCGCAACGGCGTGAGCCAGGCATGCGATGACAGGCGCGTGGTCTGCCTCTTGCTCCCCGCCATTGATTTCGCCGCTCATGAGCGGGTGCGTCAAAAACGCTGCTGCGGACTGGCGGGTGGCTTCGTCGCACTCGTCGTGACGCAGGCGCGCGAATTGGGCCATGTGCAGAAACCACGAACCCGCGATCGTCCGCGTCAACGGCATGGGGGCTGCCAGGTTAAAAGGAGCGTGGCCTTCCAGTGCTTTTCGGATCACGGGTTCGTACGTTGTTTCATCAGGAATCAGAATCGCGACGGAGGCCGCAGGATGCATGACTCCTTGGCGGACTTGGTGCGCGCTTGGATCTTTTGCAAGCAAGCCCTGCGCCAGCTTGATGGCCAATGCGATTTCGTCTTCGCGCGTGGCCGCAATCCAGCTTGTCACTTCCGCCGGATTTTTTGCGGACGTTTCGTGGCTGGTCGTCGAACCCTGAAGGGGACGGGAGCCTTGAGCGGAGGCGTGAGTTGATCCGGCAGCTGTTTTCCCGGATGGCCTCATGTGGTTTGCAAGACGGGCCAGCGGTGTTTCGCCCTTTGATTTGCGCTGGGCAGAAAGAGCTCCGGGAGGCTCGGTCAGGACAATCGTGACATCAGGGCGCCGGGCTAGATTTCGCAGCATCTCAAGGTGAGCAGGAACCATGCTGGTGAAACCAGCGATCACAAGGCGCTTCCATGGCATGGCGCCGTCAAGCGGGATTGCTGCGATTTGCGCCGCGAGGCGGGCCCGTCGCATTTCCGTCGTTTCAAGGGAATTCTTTTTAAGCAGGGTTTGAAAGTCCTGGATCGTTTCCTGGATCGATTGGATCCTTTCCGCCATGGCGCAGACTTGATCCTCAGACCGATAAATTTCCTCGTTCAGGATCTTGGTCGCAGCGGGTCCAATAGCGTCCAACGGCAGCATGTTGTCCACCGCGCTGCTGATCAAGTGGGCTAGTTCGTGTGAGTGGCTTGGATCGATGTGCTTGCGGCGCTGCCGGGTATTTGGTGCGTTGATTGCCGACTCAATTAACGCGTGGATCAGAAGTTCAGGCATCTCGGGTGACAGGGCGCGAGGCACGACGTAACCCGGTGGGTTTTTAGAATGAGCAGGCGCCGAGTCAGCTGCAGCCGTTAAAAAGCCATCGAGGTTCATCGAACGTGGGGCGATTAAAGAGCCTTGTGAACCTTGCGATGTAGACTGGCCGCGCATTGCCGCCAGACTCGCCGTCAGGTTTCCGGAAAGGCGCCGGGTAGGGAGGACGATCCATGTGCTGGCGAGATCAGCATGATGCACTGGATCGAGTTGATCACGCAGCCAAGTGACAAGGCAGTCTTCGGCGTTGATGAAGTGGATTCCCGAACTCATTTGCATGCTTATTTAGAACGCAGAAAGCAGGGATGCGTCAATAGCCCAAGTGTAGTTGGCGTTGTTTTCGTCCGTTCCGCCGCTAACAATCCCGATCACCTGGCCATCTAGATTCAACAGGGGCGATCCGCTGCTGCCATGGTCGGTGTCGTTCGTCGTTGAAAAATCGTATTTTCCCCGGAGGCAACCATTCGTTGAATTGTTGCATTCTCCGATGCTGCTGGCATTGATGGCCCCAAGGTGGGTGTAAAGGTCCGTGAACCCGAGGGGAAAACTCATGCTTAGGACATACGACAGGGTTTTGATGGTCTCCGTGAACGGTTTGATGGACAACGAAAGCACTGGCATGGCAGCAACATTTGGGTCATCCGAGACCAGCCTCAATTTGGCCAAATCGCGGGTCGGATGCCGTGTGATTTGTGCGATTGCTGATGCGTTGTCCTGAACCGAATAAAATGGCGGCGGCATGTCGCTCGCTGCGTCCGCGATGCTGTCCCCGGCACCGGTGATGCGGTGCAGGTTGATCCGACCAATGGTGGAATCGGTGGGGCAGTTTAGGACGTGACCACTCGTGCAAATGACACCTGGGCTGCAATGAAAACCACTTCCGAGGGACGTGGACCGCCCGCCCGCTGCATCTTCGCACTGCACGGCGATTCGGATGATTCCGTTGTGATATTTCTGATAAACCTTGAACCCTTTTTGCCAACTGTCTTCGGCGCTGATGGCAGCCATGCGCCATGGACGGCCTTCGGCAGCGATCCCCGCGGCATCGCAGATCCTGAAACCTTGTTCCGATACGACGTAGACAATTCGACCAATGAGGGCGTCGTTGCAGGCGGGCAGGGCATCAGGGGACGCGACACTCATGCCGACGAAGGCACGACCGTCCTCGGCGGTGTTACCGGGGGGTGGGGAAAGTTTTGTGGAAGCGCCTGTTTCAGTCCGGCGTGAGGCATCCTGATTTCGTGCGCACCCGCAGGCCACGCAGATCGTGATGAAAACGATGATTTTGGGGAAGAAAAGCATTGTTTGTACTTCGGACGTCTAAGGGAGGTTCTTTAGTCTAAATTCAGGCTTTTATGACTCTATTTATTCGCAACTAACCATAACCATATATCTTGCTGGCTTTATTTTGTTGCTAAATTCCGGCAGCAACCGCACATTCCAACTTATGGAAATAGCAGACAAATTCAATCCCAAGACGTTGGCACACCACTTCGATCACACGATGCTCAAAGCTGATGCGACTCCGCAGATGATTTCGGCCTTGTGTGCAGAGGCCATTCAACTCGAATGTGCTGCCGTTTGTGTTAACCCGGTGAACTTGCCTGTGGCAGTCCGCGACCTTGATGGAACATCCGTTCTGCCCATCACTGTCATCGGATTCCCACTGGGCGCCGTACCGGCGTCGTGGAAAGCTGAAGAAACCCGGCGCGCGATTGGCATGGGTGCCCGCGAAATCGACGTGGTCATGAATGTCGGTCTTTTTTTGTCGGGTCCTGACGGCTTGCGTGGAGTGGCGGAGGAATTTTCTGCCGTGGTTTCTGCGGCTGGCGACATCCCGGTTAAGGTCATCATTGAAACGGCTTTGCTTTCACCAGAATCCACAAAAATTGCCGCAAGGATCTGTGCCGATTCCGGGGCTGCTTTTGTGAAAACATCAACCGGATTTTCATCTCGCGGCGCTTCCATGGAAGACCTCGCATCCATTGCTGCAGGCATCAAGGCTTCTCAAAATTCAAAAACCCAGGCCACCCGCATCAAAGCTTCGGGGGGCATCCGGACTTTGGAACAGGCCCTTGCAATGATTGCCGCCGGAGCAGACCGCGTTGGCAGTTCGAATACAGTCGCCATAATACGCGACTTCACTGATTTATTTGCTGCAGCAGAGGCAAGGCGGGTAAAAAAATGATCTCCAGAATCAAGAAAGCATTTGGCATCGTGGTCAAGTTTCTTCGCGGTTATTTTATGACCATCGGGATTCTGGTGACTGTGCTGCCAGTTGTGTTTGCATGGATCGCCACACGGTCTGGATCCCTTGGAATGCTTTCTGGACACATGACAGCCCCGTCACTGCCTTCAAAGGACACCAGACTTGAATGGGCCTTGGATGGCGACCTGCTGGAGCGCTCCCCTGATTTCTCATCCCGTTTTTTTGAACAATTTTTTCGTCACCAGTCTGGATTTTATCTGCCCGATGTCCGCCGCGCCCTTAAGGCGGCTGCAGGGGACGCAAAAGTAAAGAGCCTCGTCCTGAACATCTACGACCTTCAGGGTTCCCAGGCAGAGTTCGACGAACTGCGGCGTGCCTTTGTTGATTTTCGCAAAAGCAACAAGCCGCTTCATGCGCATGTTTCTTCACTTGATGACAAATTGCTGCACCTGACATCTGCGGCTGACTCAATCACTTTGGTCCCGGCGGGAGAAGTGGCCCTGACTGGCCCGGTCTTTACCCTCGCGTATTTTGGTGATGCCTTGCGCAAACTTGGTGTGACCATTGAGGTCAGTCGTCACGGGAAATACAAATCTGCGTTTGAGCCTTTCGTCGCCAACCGCCCGAGTCCTGAGACTCTGGAAATGTATAAGAGCATGGAATCAAGCCTCTCCGGCCACCTGACCGCAGCCATTGCCGAGGGCAGGAAACTTCCCCAGGCACAGGTCGCAAATTGGTTCAAAAAAAGCATCTTTACCCCAGGCGAGGCTCTGACCGCAGGCATTGTCGACGCCCTCGGATACACGGGCGACGCCGTGGACCGTATTGAAGAGGCCGTTGAGACAGATTCCGAAATGGATTTTGCCGACTACATGCTGGCTGCAGCCGAAGCACCGTCAACTGAAAAAAAGTCGCGTGAAAGCAACGCAGACAAGAAGAAAAAATCCCCTGCCGACTCCGCTGCGGGATCCCTTGCCTTGATTGAAGCCGTCGGAGAAATCCACATGACGGCATCGGGCAGTTCAACCCAGGATTCCATCACGGCCGACGATCTCGTGAAAGAGTTGCGCTGGGCGGCGTCCGAGGAAAAGGCAAAGGCTGTGGTGCTGCGAATTTCCAGCCCAGGTGGTTCCGCCACTGCGTCCGATATTATTTGGCAGGAGGTTCGGGCACTTGCCGAAGAAAAGCCTGTTATCGTTTCCATGGGTGCCTATGCGGCTTCTGGTGGTTACTACATTTCAGCACCTGCCAGCTGGATTGTGGCTGAACCCACGACCATCACTGGATCCATCGGTGTCATTGGCATGCAAATCAAGTTGGATCAATTTGAGAAGAAATACGGTGTCAGTTTCCATACAATCACTTCCAGTGACCGGGTCAAGTTCTTGAACCCAGGAACTCCATCGAGCCCCGAAGACAAGGCGATCCTGGCCCGTTCCATCGATGACGTTTACCAGACCTTTTTGACCAAAGTGGCCGAGGGCAGGGAAATGAAGGTCGAAGATGTCGATCGTCTGGCGCAAGGGCGCGTCTACACCGGAATTCAAGCCGAGAAACTGGGACTCGTCGACGAACTGGGGGGCTTGCCTGACGCCTTTCGCACAGCCAAGGAACTTGCAGGACTTGATGTCGAAAAACTATACCCGGTGATTCGGTATGAACCGGATCGGCCGTCCCTTTCTGATTGCCTGTCCAATCCGTTCAATATGATTGAATGCCTGCAATACGGCGGCACTCATGCAGCCGCAGGCGCGATTTCTGCATCATTTCCAATTGCGCCAACAGCAAAAGCAGCATCAGGCGTGGAACGCCTAAAGCGCCTCGTGGAGCATGATCGAATTCTGGCGATTTGGCCGGGCTGGATATCCCGCTACTTTTTCTGATCGGTTTTGAGAATCTCTTCGATCGAAAGGCCGGTCAGTTTGCGAAGTTCGCGGACCAAACGCAGGACTGCGAAAATCATGACGGCCATCGAGGGTAGAGCGATGACGGGATAACTGAGGGCTGTCAGGCGCCCCAGTTCCTCGTTGAATGCAGGCGTTCCAGTGGGGCTCTTGAGCACGACGGAAGCCAGTATGAAATTAAGCACGGCGCTGAGAAAAAAAGATCCCGCCAGGATCATGGTCGTGGATCTCATC
Source organism: Oligoflexales bacterium (assembly GCA_947479535.1). GTDB lineage: Bacteria > Bdellovibrionota_B > Oligoflexia > Oligoflexales > RGVZ01 > RGVZ01. The sequence continues at coordinate 9,721 of CANJZQ010000038.1, forward strand.
AGCAACGTGAATTCGACGGCGTTGTTACCTTTGCTCAAGGCTTCTTCGACCCGTGGAAGGTCGATCAACTTTTCGTTGTAGACAAGCTGATGCACGATTGGTTTTGCGCTGCTGGCGGTCGCAATCACAAAAACTCCGATAACCCCGGGAATGGCTGCTTCTTTTACGGCAAACCAGAATCCGGTCAATTGCATCAGCGACAGACCACCAGTCAGCAAAATGCTGACAAATCCAAAAATTGAAATGAAATCTGTTTTTTTAAACCGGATAAACTCGTAAACCCCGGCAACCAGCGGAAGGGCCAACGCCAGAAATAATAAATTGCGCGGTTCCAGGGACAAATACTGTCCACCCTTGGAAAGGATCAGGGATGGAACCAGAACATTGATGATCAAACTAAGAAGTGGACTCACCCGTGGACTCCATGGCGTTCTTGCGGTAAACCATTGTGTTATGCATCAACAAAAGGAGCAACTAGTGACTACTAAAACACCAGCTAAAACCACAGCCAAAAAATCCGCCGCCAAGAAAACCCCAGGCGTCCGTGAATCCTTCAAAATCATTGAGAAGCGCTCTGGCCGCTGGTCGGTCCTGGACCGTGCGACCCGCAAGTTCGTCAATGGCGCTGAAAAGCTCAAAATTCTGGTCGCGAAGGGCCTCGTCAAGGCTCCAACCGCAAAGGCCAAACCTGCTGAAGCCGGTACCGAAGCCTGAAGCTCATCATCGCTGAAAAACCAAGCGTGGCACGGGATATCTGTGCCGCGCTTGGTGGGTTTAGCCAGACCTCGCAAAATGTCTGGGAAAACGACCGCTATGTTTGCACGGCGGCTCGCGGGCATTTGCTCGAACTGTGCGAACCGCAAGACTTCGACCCCAGATTCAAGCAATGGGCGTTTTACCTTTTGCCCATCATTCCCGAACGCTTCCGCATTAAACCAAAACCCGATGTGATCCCGCTGCTGGAGCGCATTCGCGCTCTGGTCGACCGCGCTGACGTGACCGGTATCATCAATGCGTGCGATGCCGCCCGCGAGGGCGAATTGATTTTCCGCGAGATCTTGGCTTTTTGCCGGACCCCAAAACCCGTCGAACGGGTCTGGTTGCAATCGCTCACGTCCGAATCGATCCGCGACGGGTTTGCCCGCGTCAAACCAGCCAGTGCCTATGAAGGCCTTGCCAATGCCGCATCCTGTCGCGCCAAAGCTGACTGGTTGATCGGACTCAACGCCACCCGGGCGCTGACCCTTCACATGCGCCGTGACCCAGCCAGCGCCCAAGCCCGCGAGGTTTATCCGGCCGGTCGCGTGCAGACCCCAACCTTGGCCCTGATTGTCCGCCGGTGGCAGGAAATCACTGATTTCAAACCGATGTCTTTTCAGCGAGTGGAAGTGACTTTGGGTGCCGCAGGCATGACTACGACTTTGACGACAACCAAAGCCAACGTCTACGATCCCAAATTCAAAAAGTCTGATCTGCATCCAGAGCATAAAGACGACCGCTTCTTTGATCCAAAAGCCGCCGCCAAAATCGTGGCTGAAATTGAAGCCCTCGCCGCCGCAAATACCCCGGCTGAATTAAAACGCAAGGTTTCCAATCGCGATCAAGCGCCTCCCGCTCTGTTTCATTTGACGGGCTTGCAACAAACGATGGCGCAGCGCCACGGGTGGACTGCCAAACGAACTCTTGAGTCGGCCCAGCGCTGCTATGAACAGCACAAAGTCCTGACTTATCCTCGAACGGATTCGCCATGCTTGCCCTCTGATTACGAACCAAAAGTGAACGACATCATCGATAATTTGGGTTCGCTGGAGGCCTTTCGCGAACACGCAGTCCGACTTCAAAAAGATGGCCTCAAATACAAGTCCGAGCGATTTGACGACAGCAAGGTTTCAGACCACTTTGCCATCATCCCCACTGGAAAATTGTGCCCTGGTGTCACCCACGGTGGAAATCTGAAACGCGATGACGACGCGCTACTGTTCGATGTCGTGGCCCGTCGGTTTCTGGCTGCTTTTCAACAGGCCGCCCGCCACATCAAGATCGAACGGAAGGGCAAAATCGGGAACCACCACATCCGTGCGACCCTGAAAGAAATCCTGGCCCAACCGGGTTGGCTCGCGACCTATGGCAAGCAAGCGGATCCTGAAGCGATCCACGTTGCCGCCAGTGGTGATGAGACCCTGCCGGTTCTGGCAGCAAAATCCGAGACCGGTACAACCAAACCACCCCCAGCCATCGACGAGGCTTCACTGCTGCGTCTCATGCAGTTCGCCGGGCGTCAGGTGGACGACCCGGAATTGGCCGCAGCCCTGACAGCCGCCGATGGCCTTGGCACCCCCGCCACACGCGCCGAGATCATCGAAAATCTAAAACACCGGCGTTATGTGACGGCGAATCTGGAGCCTACGCCGAAAGGCCAGGCCCTGATCCATTGCCTGGATTCACTCAATGCCCAGCGTTTGACATCCCCTGCATTGACCGCTGAACTTGAATTTCAGCTGTCAAAAGTTCAAAAGGGCGATGCCGACGCCGCAGGATTTATGAAAGAGATTGAAAGTTACACCCGCGAAATCGTCGCCGCCCTGCGAGCTCAGCCTACTTCAGCCAATCCGGAATCGGCGCGTTGATCCGTTCCAAACTTGTTTTCAAAACCTGTTGCATCTGGACGCCCTGGAACTGAGCCGGAATGACTGCATCAATGCTCGCAATGTCGCCGGGGATTTGAGCGGTCGGACCACGAACATTTTCCCAATTGGACGGAACCTCAAACCAGCTGTGCCTTGGAATCGATGACTGCTGCGCCACTTCCAGAGGAATCCAGCGGGGCTCGCTGAAACCGCCACCAGCGGACCAGCCGTTCACTTTTATCTTTAAAAATTCAGGAGGAATGTCGCTGATGGTTTTCCATTTTCCACTGAGCAGCCCAGCCGCAAGACGGTGGTTCCCATCTGTGACTTCAATGGATCGCACTGCAACCGAGCCATCATTGAGCGAATTCGTGAAAACATTGATCATGATTGGTTCATCGGCAAATCCAGCCCCGCCTGTGGCTGTGATGTGTTCGGCCAGGGACAAGACTTTATTTGGGTCCCGCAAATACTGATGGCCCGGTGCCGACATCACGTCTGCGACCCGGATGTCTTTGATGACATCAATCCGCTCCGCATTGTTGATGTTGCGGTGAAGTTGACCGGCCTGTTCGATGCCCTTGAAACAAGGCAATCCCGCAGCATAAGCGGTCCCCGTGAGCGAGAACCAATCTAGCGCCGCGAAAATTTGACAAGGCTCCAGATTGCGGCCCATGAATGGGCGCGCCACCGAATCGGCCCGCATGGCCTCATCCTTGACCACTGCCTGAAAGCCTTTCAAACCATCCGTCGTCGCATCAAGTCCACGCGTTCTTGAAACGACATTCGCGACGAAGTCCTTCGTCTGGCCGGCAACGGCCTTCACCGTATAAACGTCAAAAACAGCAGCGACAAAAAAGAAAGCGAACCGACCGCTGGCTGCCAGGCGGCTGGCTTCCTGACCTTGGCCATCGCGCCCTTCCGCCACCGTGATCGCACTGTCGGCTGCATCAAAAGCTGCACCAAGAATCGGAATCAGGCTGGATACCACCGGGTACTCATAACGAAACCTGGCGATCGGTTCATGGAACCACGGGACAAACCCCCAACCTTGATAGCTGTCCATCCCGAGTGTTTCCCACGGAATCCTCTCGGCCACGACAGACGCTGCGTAATTGTTGCAGGCCAAGGCCGGCGTGGTCTTGTTCAACAATAGCACCGCCGGAGTCCGGTTGTTGATTGATCCCGCTCCCGCAGAACGCACCATCTGGTCCACCAGAAATACATCCTGGTAGTTGTCCAAGGCATAGAGCAGCATCAAATCAAGGATCGAAGCACCACGGTTATTTTGCAGGCCCCCCAGCAAATTCAGGACCTTTGAGTAATACGCCGCGGTGTAGCCTTCCCGCAGGATATTGGTCCATTTTCCGATCTGTGTTCGTTCGAAATACGACTGCTGCTCTGCGGTACGTTGGGCATAGCCGCCAAAAACTTCCGGGCCGTGCAAGGCCACATAAGAGCGCATCAAATTTTCGAACTCTTTCTTGCGGTTCGGAAACAAACCAGCCCGCGCGCCGCGCCCTTCGGCATACCGTGCGTCCGACATCAGCAGAAACTGAGCGCTGAGCGCCACAGCGTAGGCTTCAGCATCGGCATCCAACGGCGCCGCCTGCTGTTCCAAAGTACGGAACAAGGCGCGATAAATTCCTTCCTCGGAGTACGGTTCGCCGTTTTGATTAGGCGTATCTTGATTTCCCTTGAGCAAATTCTCGCATTGCGCCCGCAAGTCTTCCGCCCCGCTGCGAAGGCTGGCCTTACTCTTAAAACGGGACTTGCATGACAGGGGCACACCAGCCATCAAGCCCAACGCCAATCCTGTTGCAATCAGTCTCAAACGTCGCATGTGACGCTCCGCGATAATCAGAGGAGGAAAACATATTGTTATTATTGATTTTAAGAGGATTTACTTCAGTAAATCAAATCTGATGTCGATAAATCCGTCATGAAAAACAAAAATATAAAAATTTGCATCGTGGTTTTGACGGCAGCACTGACATCGTGTTCCAATGACAACAAATTAGCCGGAAAAAACGGCACCCGCACAATGCCGGGAGTTGCCGCAAGAGGCTCCCTGCCAGAGCAGATGTCCAGCAACGACGGAACCGCACAAACTGTGCCCTCAACAGCGGTGAAGGGGACAGATCCATTTGTCGGAAGTTTACCGGATCCGGCTCCGAACTTTCAGCCGGCTCCTATTACCTCCGTTCCGCAGAATAACCCCCCAGAGGTTCCAAATGTGGCCCAACCTCAATGCAGCGGTCTTGTCATTAACAATACCTGTCAGCCGATCAAGGCCATCCACCGGTGTCGCAGTAATTTCGACACTGCTTTTTATACGAATCACATTTATGTGGCTGAGGCGTCGGAGTGCAATCGGGCCAATTACGTCTTTGAGGCCACACCTTACTTTTACGCACTGCCAGCGATGGACAAGACCCTGATCCGCTGGTACCGGACAGGACTCAGCGGCAGCATACAGCACTACTACTTGCAGCCCGGCGAAACGACACCACCGTCGTATCCATTGACCTACGAGGGTCCATCTTTAACAATCTCAGCAAATGACTTCAACCACCCCCAGAAAATTGCCTTGTACCGCTGCGTCGTAAATTGCGCTCGTCTTGCGAACCACCCGAGGTGCGACCAAAACATGCAGTGGATCTCAACGGACATCAATTGCGAGGGCAACGGCGTTGGACCTGGCCAAATCCTTGGTTACGGCATCACGCCGTGATTGACTCAACCTACTGTTTTCTATACTATTTTTGAATTTTAACTAAAAATTTTTGTGGTTCTGCCGATGCCACCGACATGAAAAATCACTTAACAAAATTCTCAATCATTGTCGTCGCGCTTGGAACCCTTAACGCTTGCCTTATGCCCAAACGAAGCATGCCGGGAGGCTCCGTTTCTGGATCGGGGCAAAATGGAAACGCGGGTAACGCTGTCGTTGGGAAGGATTCCAGCGGTAAAGGTTCTTTCGAGGGCGCAACCAGCCAAACACCCCCGAGCGAGCCGGCGGCACCCGATGCGACGCCTGCGGTTTCAGCGAGGTTGGCGACACCACCAGCACCCTGCGAAATCTGGCGCTGTCAGAACACGATCGCCGTGACGCCAGGATTTTATCCGACCTACCACCAGCCAAATTGCCCGGGTACCATAACGCTTTTGTCCGGGACGATTGAGCACGGTGCGACGATTTTCAAAATCACGCACAACGCAGGTGGGACGGGTTACTTCTATGCGAATAATCCAGCCTCAGAGCAGATTGCCGGATATCCAAACGATGCTTTGACCGCGCCAACCGTCACCTGCAACAACGGGACATTGCAGTAATACAGCGGCTAAATCGGTCAAATCTCTTCGAAATAGGACTGCAGGCGCAGTTCTTGGACCCAGCGGTCCAAATATTCACGATCAATCGATGTGTTTGCGATGATTCCGCGAATGTCGGTTAAGTGTTTGACGGATTCACCCTCCCGATAAAACCGGAGTTTTGCGATGATCACGTCTTCAGGAGCGGCAATCCAAGCCGTGAGCCCTGACAAGATCTCAATGCGACGTCGGCGGGAAAACTCTTGGATGGCATGCTTGTTTGATTTTCGAAAAACCAAATCCACTTTCAGGCCACTTCGATGATGCAGCAAATTGAGCAGCCCACCACGAACAATTTCTTGGGAGATAATTTCGACCGGCGGCACATAAAAGTCGTTGGTATCGAAAAGCGCTGAAAATGACGCTGCAGAGGTCGGCGACAATGCAATGACGAGGTCTAGATCCCGCGTTAATCGCGGCTCTCCATAGATGGCGCAGGCGACCGAGCCGACGATCATATATTCAACTTGAGCGGCCTCGAGCAAGCCGATCACGAGAGACAGTCCGGTTGCGACATCAACGGGTTTCACAGGCGGTTCCTTCTCAGCGGGTTCCCGACTCTATGAGCCGCAAGGTCTCCTGTTTGATCCATTCCGGTGACGCGTCACGGTGTTGGCGCTCAAGTTCAAGCGACTTCATTTCAAAGGCAAGATTAAACAAATCGCACATCAATCGAACGCGCTGAATGATGGCGTCATTTTGGTTCAACGGTGACGGTTCAGCCTGCATGACACGATGTTACCACCCGTTTAGATTCCGTAACAACGCCAGTTGCAGGTCATTCCAGTGCCCCGGTTGCAGGCAGCAATGGCATTATTCCGGGCAACGTAACCATTCATGTGAATCCAGAAGTAGAAGCCCGGGCCCCAAACAGGCCATGCATCGCAGCGGTAGCCATAGAGCATGCCCATTGCCGAATTGCCTTGGGCGCCCTGGTCCTGGTCGAGCTGCTGGATGTCCTGTGGCAAATCCTGCTGAGTCCCTTCCAATTCAAAGGCAGCGTCTTCACCGGTGAAGATTTCTTCACCAAAAGCCGCCGGAGCTGCCATGAGGCTGGCTGCCATCAGAATTCGTCCTAGAAACTTTTGCATGACTGGACCCCTGGATTATTTTGAGTTTTCATTAGAAAACAGACCCGTTTTTAACATGATGCTATTTAATGTCAAACTTCAAATTAAATCCTAAGCCGGGGAGGGGATAAAACCCCGGAATCCCTGCTTGCCAAGGGCTTCCGGTTCGTCCTTAATCGTCCCCAGAACTTTCTGGGGTGCAATGTTTATGACGCTTCCAACGAAAATTGCCGTTCTCGGCGGCGCGGGCGCGATGGGCCGGATCACGGTCCGTGACCTGGTTGAATTTTCTGGCAAAAACGACGCCATTGTCATCGCGGATTATGATTTTGCCAAAGCACAAGAGTTTGCTGCCAGCTTGAAAGACCCTCGGGTCTCGGTCGTTCGGGTCGATGTCCGCAATCATGACGAGGCCGCAAAGGCTCTTGTCGGATGCAAAGTAATCATCAACAGCGTGCAGTATCAAATGAATCTGGACGTCATGCAGATCGCCCTGAAGGCCGGCGCCAACTACGTCGATTTGGGCGGCCTCTTCCATATGACGCGTCGCCAGATGGAACTCCACGATGAGTTCAAGGCGAAGGGCCTGCTGGCCATCATCGGGATGGGCGCCGCACCAGGCATCACCAACATCTTGTCCCGCATGGGTGCCGACGAACTCGACCAGGTCACAGAGATCCATACCCGGGTGGCGGGCCGCGACCTCAGCAATTATTCATGGACGCCGGCCCTTCCGGTTTCTTATTCACTCCAGACCATCCTCGAAGAATTCTCGTACCAGCCGGCGGTTTTTACCAAAGGCAAATTCACTTTTGTGGAACCGATGTCCGGCAACAAACCGCACCGCTTTCCAAATCCAGTTGGCGTGCAGCGCCCCATGCACACCATTCATTCAGAAGTGGCAACCCTTCCCCTGTCCTTTGCCAGCAAGGGCGTCAAGGAAGTCACCTTCAAGATTGCGTTTGACGATGAGTTTGTGGATCGCGTGCGTTTTCTGCGCGACATGGGCATGGCATCCCACGAGCCAGTAGACATTGGCGGAATAAAAGTTTCCCCAATATCCGTTGTCAACAAGGTGGCCATGGCCCAAGGCCCGGCAAAAATGAAGGGCAAGCCGAAGCAGTATGAAATCGTGCGCGCCATTGTCAAAGGTTGGAGCCATCCCGCCCAAGGTAAAAAAACCGGCACCAAAACAGCCGGGGCGAAAAAATCAAAATACACGTGGATCCTGGACTGCCACACCGAGGGGATGCCGAAGTGGGGCGTTGGCACCGACATCAACACGGGAACGCCCCCAGCCATTGCTGCGATGATGATTGGTCGCGGAGAAATTTCAGATATTGGGGTTGTTGCACCCGAAAATTGCATACATGCCAAATCCTTTGTGAGGGAGTTGGCGCGCCGCAAGATGACCGTTGAGGTAACGCGCAAGCGGGGCTGGGATGTACCTGTCTAGTATATACCAGCACAGTGCACACCGGCTCAGGCCGAAGAATCTCGCATCCGCATCGTCCGGGATGATTTTTGCCGGGATGATCCTTGCGTGGTTTTTCAGTGCGGCTTTCACGTCGGCTTTGGCAGCGACGACCCCCTCATCCGTGCCGGCAGTCACACGTTTGACCGATGTCGTGATTGTTGGTGCGGGCCTTTCTGGCCTAACAGCTGCCCACGAACTTCAAGGCTCTGGCCTCTCCTATCAAATATTGGAATTGGCTCCCATCATCGGCGGGCGTGTGAAGACGGTGGAATACTCGCGTCCGGGAAAAAACAAAGCCATGACCACGGTTTCGGCCGATGCCGGGATGGAAGAATACTGGGAGAGCAATCCGGCGGTTGCCTTGATCCGGAAACTCAAACTTCCCATCCGGACGGATCACGCCGTTTCCAGCATTGTCATCGGTGGCAAGTTGTACTCCCTGGGCGGCAAGAACCCACTCGACCACATGCACCGCCTGTTCAACGGTTCGGAACTAGCCTCGCTGACAAGGTTCAAGGCCGAAATTGCAAGCATGACACAAGGCCTCAAGCCGGGTGGCGGAATCCCGACCGCCTTGCAGCACCTTGTGAACGTGTCTTTCGCCGATTGGGTCAAAACCCGCAAGCTGTCGGCAAAACTCGAAGACTGGATCCGCATCACCCTGGAGTGCGAAATTGGGACTGGATGGGACCGCATTTCAGCGATTGACGGGCTTGCCGAGTTTCACATCTTTCTTGGTAAAGACAACGCAAGTTACGGCGAAACGAGTTACCGGGTTGTTGGCGGCAACGTTAAATTTGTCAACGCCCTGGCGGACGCCGTTGGCCGTGAACACATCGCCACCAATAAAAGGGTCATCCGCATCGCTCGTGATCCCATCAAGGGCACCAGCCGCGTCACCTACTTGTCGACCGACACCAATCAGAATTCGGAAATCGAGGCCAAGCACGTCATTGTCACGGTTCCCCTCTACCGCATGATGGAAATCCAATTCGAACCCGCCTTGTCACAACAGAAACGAGATGCCATCGTGGCCCTGGGCTGGGGATCCTACTTCAAAGTTCACGTCATGCTGCCGCGTTCGGCAGAGCGATTCTGGACGGTGCGAGGGCGATCCATGC
>CANJZQ010000039.1 GCA_947479535.1 Oligoflexales bacterium
GCTTGCCGAGTTTCACATCTTTCTTGGTAAAGACAACGCAAGTTACGGCGAAACGAGTTACCGGGTTGTTGGCGGCAACGTTAAATTTGTCAACGCCCTGGCGGACGCCGTTGGCCGTGAAAACATCGCCACCAATAAAAGGGTCATCCGCATCGCTCGTGATCCCGTCAAGGGCACCAGCCGCGTCACTTACTTGTCGACCGACACCAATCAAAATTCGGAAATCGAGGCCAAGCACGTCATTGTCACGGTCCCCCTTTACCGCATGATGGAAATCCAATTCGAACCCGCCTTGTCACAACAGAAACGAGATGCCATTGCGGCCCTGGGCTGGGGATCCTACTTCAAAGTTCACGTCATGCTGCCGCGTTCGGCAGAGCGATTCTGGACGGTGCGAGGGCGATCCATGCTGCCAGTGCTGTCGGATTCAGACCTTGGGGTCATCTATGACGGCAATCCTGATGACGGGACTGAAGTGTCCGGGGGCACCCCGCGAATCCTTTCTCTTTTGATTGGAGGAGACCGCGCAGAGCGCTTCAACTTCACGCCATTGGACAAGGCCCGGGAAGAGATCAAATCCGCCTTCGACAAACTTTGGCCGGGTCTATCGCGCAGCATTGTAGACATGGAATTTTACCGCTACCACCCGCGCGCCATCGCCGCCTGGCCAGTCGGCAGATCCCGCTTTGACCAGATGTCGGATGAAATCAGGACTCCGGAAAACAATGTTTATCTGGCCGGCGACCACACGGAGAGTTCGCATTCGGACGGGGCCGTCAATTCGGCCACGCGCGCCGTGAGACAAATTCTAAAAGCAAAAACGACTTCAACGACCACAATCAACGACACAATCAAAGCCATAATCAACAAGGGAAGAACCGACCATGGGCCACGAAATAAAAAAATATAAGATGTTGATCGGCGGCGAATTTGTGAACGCCGCGTCGGGCAAGACCCGCGAGATTTGCGATCCCGGCAATGGCAAGGTGGTTGCCATTGTTCCCGAAAGCTCCAAGGCCGACATTGATGCTGCCGTCAGTCAGGCGCGCGCCGCCTTTGATCACGGACCCTGGCGCCAAACCAGCGCCCTCGACCGCGGCAAGCTGCTGTTCAAGATCGCCGATGGCATCCGTGCCCGGGCGGCAAAACTGGCAGAACTGGAAGTCTTGAGCTGCGGCAAGCCCTTGGCTGAGGCCGAATACGACATTGCCGACGCGGCAAATTGTTTTGAGTTTTACGCTGGCATGGCCACCAAGATCCACGGTGAGACCATGCAGGTTCCGGCCAACTCGCTGAGCTTTGTGGTCCGCGAGCCAATCGGCGTCTGCGGCCAGATTGTGCCCTGGAACTTCCCAATGTTGATGACGTCATGGAAACTGGCACCGGCCTTGGCAGCCGGAAACACCTGCGTCTTGAAACCTTCCGAACTGACCCCCCTGACTGCACTGGATTTGGCAGAAATCATCGTCGAAGCAGGAATCCCGGCCGGCGTGGTGAACATCGTGACGGGTCCTGGCCCAGGCTGCGGCGACGTCCTTTCGGCCCATCCTCAGGTGGACAAGATTGCCTTCACCGGCGGAACCAACACGGGCCGTCAGGTGATGGCTGCGGCGACCGGCAACCTGAAAAAAGTCTCACTTGAGTTGGGTGGCAAAAACCCAAACATCGTTTTTGCTGATGCCGATTTTGAAGCAGCCGTGGACGGCGCACTGTTTGGTGCTTTCGCCAATCAAGGCGAAGTCTGTTCGGCAGGGTCGCGCCTGCTGGTCGATCGCAAGATCCACAAGAAGTTTGTCGAGGCGATGCTGAAGAAAATCCCAAACATCAAGTTGGGCCATGGCCTTGAAGAAGGCGTCAAGATGGGGCCGCTGGTTTCCCGCCAGCACCTTGAAAAAGTGGAAGGCTACGTTGCGGCCGGAATCAGCGAAGGGGCAAAACTCGTCTGCGGCGGGAAACGCCCATCGGACGCAGCTTTGGCAAAAGGCAACTTTCTGGAACCGACGATCTTTGACGACGTGACGCCGGCCATGAAAATTGCCCGCGAAGAGATCTTTGGACCGGTCTTGTCCGTCATTCCTTTCGACACCGAAGAAGAAGCCATCCAGATTGCCAACGACACCGAATACGGTTTGGCTGCGGGTGTGTGGTCCACCAACATCAACCGTGCGTTGAGGGTCGTCCGCGAACTTCGCTGCGGCATCACGTGGATCAACACCTATCATCCAACGTTCAACGAAATGCCGTGGGGTGGATACAAGCAAAGCGGATCAGGGCGCGAGCTTGGCCTTTACGGAATCGAAGCCTATCTGGAAGTGAAGCAGGTCAACATCAATCTCGATGAAGCCCCGATCGCCTGGTACTGATTGCCATATATTAAGGAACCGTCTGATGAGCATCAAGCTCCGCACTGAAATCCCTGGACCGCGCAGCCGCGAACTCATGGCGGCGCGTCAGCATCACGTTCCCCGTGGTCCGTTTCACGTCACGCCCATTTTTGTGAAATCCGCAAAAGGCGCGACGATTGAAGATGTTGACGGCAACTTGCTGCTGGATTTTGCGTCGGGCATCGGTGTGAACAATGTTGGCCACTGCGATGGCTCAGTCGCGGCGGCAGTCCGGGATCAGGCGGAAAATTTCATGCACGTCGCATTCAATGTGACGCCCTATGAAAATTACATTGAGCTCTGCAAACGCTTGAATGCCCTGACGCCGGGCGACTTCCACAAGAAGACTTTTCTTGCGAACTCCGGTGCAGAGGCGGTGGAAAACGCGATCAAACTGGCGCGTGCCTATACGAAAAAACAAGCCGTCGTTTGTTTTGATCATGCCTTCCATGGCCGGACGTATATGGCGATGACGCTGACGTCAAAAGCCAAGCCTTATAAAATGGGTTTTGGCCCGTTCAATCCGGAAGTTTACCGGACGCCGTTTCCGTATCCATACCGTTGGGCCGGCAATGCCCTGGGGGCTAGCCCTGCCATTGACGCACAGGCCGTCGACGACCAGTGCTTTGCCGAGTTCAAGGATCTCGTCATCAACCGCATCACACCGTACGACTGTGCGGCGGTGATCGTTGAACCGGTGTTGGGTGAGGGGGGCTTCATTCCGATGAGTCCATACTTTGCCGCCAAGTTGCGCGCGTTTTGCAGCGAACGCAAAATCGTTCTCATTGCCGACGAGATCCAATCGGGCTTTGGCCGGACGGGGTCGCTGTTTGCGTGCGAGCAACTGGGACTCGTGCCGGACATGATCACCACCGCCAAGGGCCTTGGCGGCGGGATGCCCATATCTGCTGTAACCGGCAAGGCCGAGATCATGGATGCTGCCTGCGAGGGTGGCATTGGCGGGACGTTTGGGGGAAGCCCTGTGTCGTGTGCTGCGGCTTTGGCCGTTTGCGACCTTTTTGAAAAGGGCGACATCCTGAAGCGTGCGCAGCATCTGGGCGCGCAGATCCATGAAACGCTGCTGGATTTGGAAAAAAAACACGCCGTGGTCGGCAACGTCCGTGGCTTGGGCACGATGATGGGTTTTGAACTGGTGAAGGACCGCACGACGAAAGAGCCGTGGGCAGACGGGGCCAAGCAGCTGACTAAATTTTGCTATGAGCACGGCCTGATCATCATGACGGCCGGGACTTATGGCAATGTCGTGCGATTGCTGATGCCGCTTGTCATCTCGGATGCCGAATTGAGCGAAGGCTTTGAGATCCTGAAACGGGGACTTGCCGACCTTGACCGTCATCTTGGGCACTAACCGTCATCCTGGACCTTAACCGTCATCCTGGAACTTGAGCGTCATCTTGGGCACTAACCGTCATCTTGGGCACAAACCGTCATCCTGAGCGAAGCGAAGGATCTTTTCTTATGAATCATTATTCTCTTTACATCGACGGCTCCTGGCACCAGACGCCAGCCCAGATGCCCGTCTCTTCGCCTTACTCTGGCGACGCCGTCGCGGCCTGTGCCTTGGCATCGGACACCGACATGGAACGGATCATGAAGGCCGCCGACCGCGACTTTCTGCCGTTTCGCAATACCCTTCGCGGCCACCGTTCGCAGCTGCTGATCGCCATGGCCCGCGGGATTGAATCCCGTCGCGCGGAATTTGTGCAGCGCATGGTCAACGAAGCCGGCAAGCCAAAAACTTTGGCGAACATCGAAGTCAGCCGCGCCATCATGACTTTTACGGCTGCCGCGGACGAGGCCAAACGCCTTGGCGGAGACGTCATTCCCCTCGACGGCGAAGTGGCAAATGCCGGATACGGCCCGGCTATTTCGTATTGGTTTGCAAAAAGCCCGGTTTTGGCCATCGCGCCCTTTAACTTTCCACTGAATTTGATCGCCCACAAAGTCGCCCCGGCACTGGCCGTTGGTGCTCCTGTCGTGGTGAAACCACCGCCGCAAGCACCGGGCTGCGCCATGCTGCTGGCAGAAATCTTCCATGAAATCCTGAATTCTGATCTCGATCTGGGCCGGGTCATCCCCCGCGCCGCACTGCAGGTCTTTCAGGCGGCGAACGACATCACGGGCATCGCCATCAAAGACCCGCGCCTGGGCATCGTCAGTTTCACTGGCAGTCAAAAGGTGGGGTGGATGCTGCAGGGGATGGCCGTCGGAAAAAAAGTTGCGCTCGAACTTGGTGGCAACGCGGCCGTCATTGTTCACGAGGATGCCGACTTGCCTCGCGCCGCGGCGCGATGCGCCTTTGGGGGCTTTGCCTACGCCGGCCAAATCTGTATTTCAGTGCAACGGATTTTTGTTCATACGAAGGTTGAAAAAGATTTCCTTCGCCTGCTGGTGGATGAGGTTTCCAAAATCGGTGTTGGCGATCCTCAGTCATCGGACGTCACCTGTGGGCCTCTCATTGATGAGGGTGCCGCCCGGCGCGTCATGGCGTGGATCGATGAGGCAAAAAGTCGCGGCGCCCAGGTTCTGACCGGCGGCAGTGGCGGCAGTAAAAATGGCGGCGCTAACAATTTGATCACCCCGACCGTCATGACCAAAGTCCCCAAGGACTTGCCGCTGTCCTGTGAAGAGGTCTTTGGACCAGTGGTCATCGTGGATTCCTACCCTGACTTTGCAGACGCGGTCCGCATGAGCAACGACTCCCAGTATGGGCTTCAGGCCGGTGTCTTCACCGACAGTGCCACCCTGCATCAGTATGCCACCCAACATCTGGAAGTTGGCGGGATCATCCTCAACGATATCCCGACCTTCCGTGCCGACAACATGCCCTACGGCGGGGTCAAAGGATCTGGGCTGGGCCGAGAAGGGGTGCGCTTTGCGATGGAAGATTTCTGCGAACGCCGGACCGTCGTCACCCGCAATACGCCCTCATCCTGAGGCAACGGGCGCGGGCTATTTTTTAAGCAAAAAACCATTGTAACGTTCGCTATTTTTTAACGCGCTTTTAACGTTTATTTTTAACTCTTATATGTTAAAGTGCGCTCCTATTTTAACAACGCCCTTGGCCCCAAGGAACTTATGTCTAGCAATATTCGCAACATATGCATCATCGCGCACGTTGACCACGGCAAAACCACCCTCGTCGATTACCTGTTGAAACAGGCCGGTACCTTCCAGTCCCACGAAGTGACGTCGGAACGGATGATGGACTCCGACTCCCAGGAACGAGAGCGCGGAATCACGATCTCCGCGAAAAACGCCTCGTTTTTGCTGGGCGACGTTAAAGTCAACGTTGTTGACACCCCAGGCCACGCCGACTTCGGCGGCGAAGTTGAGCGGATCATGGACATGGTCGACGGCGCCATCCTGTTGGTCGATGCCGTTGAAGGCCCGCTTCCCCAGACTCGCTTCGTGCTGCAAAAGGCCATCGAAAAGAAACTGAAAATTGTCCTCTGCATCAACAAAGTGGACCGCCCTGAAGCCGTCGGCAGCAACATGGTTGCCGAGTGCGTGGACAAAGCCTTCGACCTGTTTATCGAGCTCGGCGCTTCCGAAGAGCAGTGCGACTTCCCCATCATTTACGCCTGCGCCCGCCAGGGCTGGTGTACTTCTGATGCCGACGCGATTCCGACGTTCCTTTCGGGTGGCGGCGAACGCAATTTGAAACCGCTTTTTTCTGAAATTTTGGCAATCCCGGCTCCGACGGATGACGCCAGCGCCGAACTACAGATGCTCGTTTCCAACATCGCTTATTCCGAATACCTCGGTAACTTGGCCTTGGGCCGCATCAAAGCAGGCACAGTTCGGAAAGGGCAGGAAATCCTGCGCCACGGCATCAATGAAAACGGCAAACCTTCCGTCCAGAAATTCCCGATTTTCAGGCTGCTGTCCTACGAGGGGATGAAGCAAGTGGAAGTCGACCAACTGGTCGCCGGTGACATTGGCCTGATCGCAGGCAGCGAGATTCTGGAAATCGGTGACACCTTCAGTGGTCTGAATGGCAAGGCTCTCCCGAGGATCTCGGTTGAAGAGCCCACCATGCGCATGATTTTCTCCATCAACACGACCCCCAATTCTGGACGTGAAGGCAAGGCCATTCAGTCCCGTGAATTGCGCCAGCGCCTGCTCAACGAAGTCCGCAGCAACGTTGCCCTTCGTTTCGAAGACACCGAAGTGGCAGACCAGTTCTACGTCCTCGGCCGTGGCGAGTTGCAGTTCGGAATTCTGATCGAAAAAATGCGCCGTGAAGGCTACGAATTCATGGTCGGTCGTCCCAATGTTTTGATGCGCACCGATGAACACGGGCACAAGCTGGAACCCATCGAAAAGATGACCCTGGACTTGCCAGAAGTGTGCGCCGGCGAAGTCACCAAAATGTACCAGCAGCGCAAGGGCGAATTGCTGGCCTATGAGGCCACGTCCGCCATTGGAACGGCAGAACAGCGCGTTCGCCTGACCTTTGAAATCCCGACGCGCGGGATGCTCGGCACGAACTCCATGTACAAGACCGCAACACGCGGTTCCGGCCTGATCAGTTCTGAATCGATGGGCTACAAGCCCCACACGGGAACGATCTTCCACCGCTTTACGGGCTGCTTGATCGCCGACCGTACGGGCAGAACCACAGAATACGCTCTGGCAAAGGTGCAGGAGCGCGGCATTTTGTTTGTCGGTGAATCCGTTGATGTTTACGAGGGCATGATCATTGGCGAGTGCGCCAAGGACAACGACCTGAACGTAAACCCGGTCTTGCCAAAGAAACTGACCAACATGAGAACCACTGGTTCA
Organism: Oligoflexales bacterium; assembly: GCA_947479535.1. Classification (GTDB taxonomy): domain Bacteria; phylum Bdellovibrionota_B; class Oligoflexia; order Oligoflexales; family RGVZ01; genus RGVZ01. The sequence goes on from CANJZQ010000039.1 coordinate 7,194, forward strand.
GACGGTATTACGACGCTTTACGGCATCAAGAAAATGAGCCTCGAAAAGTGCATCGAGTGGATCGATGATGACGAGTGGATTGAGGTCACGCCGAAATCCGTACGCCTTCGCAAAAAAGTCCTCGCGAGCAACATGCGAAGCGTTCGTAAGATCGACAAAGTTTAATTGTTTAATAGTTTGATCGTTTAATCGTGTGTGATCAAGGTTCTGGGGGCGCTGCCCTCAGGGCCTTTTTTTTACTTTTTACCTTTTTGCGTTCAGGACGGCTTGCGGCGTCCGCCGCCTTTGGCCACCGGGCGGTAGCCCTTCTCTTTGATGGAATCGTGGCGAATGGCTTCATCGTAGGGAATGGACTTGATGCCCTGAAGGCGCGCCATCTCGATGAACCCCGTCTGGGAACGAACGGGTGGTTCGCCAGGCGCAGGAGCCAACTTCACATAGCTGCCGTCTGACTGCAGGACGCGAGCCTTGACGTTGTCGGCCAGATAAAGTGCCAGCAGGTTGTTGATGATCGCCTCACGGTAGTCGGGATCCTCCACCGGAAACATCACTTCAATGCGCCGGTCCATGTTGCGGCGCATCCAGTCGGCACTGGCCAGGTAAACCTCTCGCGCACCACCGCCGTGAAAGAAGTAAATGCGGCTGTGTTCCAAAAAACGGTCAACGATTGAAACCACGTGGATATTTTCGCTGAGCCCGGGCACTCCCGGACGAAGGCAGCAGATTCCGCGAACAATCAATTTGATTTCAACGCCGGCTTGCGAGGCGTCGTAAAGTTTGTCGATGATTTCCTTGTCCACGAGGGCGTTCATTTTCGCAATAATCTGGGCTTTTCCGCCTTTTTTCGCTTCGTTGATTTCCCGTTGGATCAAATCGACAACCTTGCTGCGCAAGGCAATGGGGGCCAGCGAAATTTTCTTGAAAACAGGCATGGTCATTCGCCGGCGCAACTTGCTTTCGCCCGTCAGGATATTAAATCCGGTCAGCAGGTTGAAGACGGTAGAAACGTCCTCGCCAATGGCCTCATTCGCGGTGAAGTAGGAAATGTCCGTATAGAGTTTCGCCGTATTAGAATTGTAGTTCCCTGTGGCGACGTTGACGTATCGCACGAGGCGTCCGCTCTCACGCCGGACAACTAGAATCAATTTACAGTGGGTCTTCAATCCCACAAATCCAAACACGACGTTGACGCCGGCACGCTCCAGACGGCGTGCCCACGTGATGTTGTTCTTTTCATCAAATCGGGCCTTAAGTTCTACGACGGCAGTCACTTGCTTGCCGTTTTCTGCGGCGCGGATCAGTGCATCGATGATCGGAGAATCTCCCGAGGTCCGGTACAGGGTTTGTTTGATGGCCAGGACATTCGGATCGTGAGCTGCCTGATGCAGAAATTCAATGGTCGGATAAAACGAATCAAAGGGATGGTGCAGCAGCAAGTCTTCTTCTGCGATCAAGGAAAAAATATCGTCGCGCGATTCCATCTGGCGCGGCAGTCGCGGGTTAAAGGGCGGGTCTTTCAATTGCGGCAGCGGCAGGTGATAAAGCCCCATCAAACCCTGCAGCATCAGCGGGGCCGGCTTTTGATAGATATCTGCCACGCCAAGCCTTAATTCCCGCATCAAAAGCCGCATGACGTTTTCAGGGACGTCACCCGAGATATCCAGTCGCACGGCCTCCTGATGCTCGCGGCTGGTGACCTCGCGCTGCACAGACTTCAAGAGGTCGACCACTTCGTTTTCAAGCAGGGTGTAATCAAGATTTCGCGTGACGCGCATTGTGCACGAAGCCGAAATTTCAAAACCCATAAAAAGGGCGCTCAAACTTTCCGCCACGAGATCTTCCAGCAGCACATAGAGCCGCTTTCCCGGAATTACCGACTGGACGGGGATCAGGCGAGGCAACACCGACGGAACTTCCACGAGACCAATGGCGGGCACGTCGAACACCGCATCTGGGTTTACCGCCTTGAATTGGACCAGGAGATAAAGGGCGAGGTTGGTCAGGAATGGAAAAGGATGTGCCGGGTCAACCGCCATGGGAGTCAAAACCGGAAACACTTCGCGGGCAAAATACCCATCCATCTGATCGCGCTGCGCGGCGTCCAGGGATTTCATGCTGATGATCTCGACATTGTGATCGCGCAGGCCGGGCAGGACCACTTCGTTAAAGCAGCGATACTTTCTGGCTACCAGGGCGATGACGCGCTGGCGGATGGCTGCCAGGGTTTCTTCGTCACTCAATTCATCAGAGGGTTCAAGCGTCTGAAAATCCTCTTCCACCATTTTTTTCAAACCAGCCACACGAACCATGAAAAACTCATCGAGATTTCCCGAAAAAATCGCGAGAAATTTAAGTTTTTCCAAAAGGGGCGTTTCGACCGTTTCGGCCTCGGACAGCACGCGCTCGTTAAATTCGAGCCAGCTCAAGTCCCGGTCAAAATAACGTGCCTGACTCATGGTTTCCTGCCAATAAACGGATTCAAGTGATGATCTGTGGTGGCACGTAAGCCACCAGCTTGTGTGCATTTTGTAAAACGGCAAACCCGGCTTTTTTCAGCCCAACGTTAAAATTGATTCCCGAATGCCAGCAGAGGATTTCATTGATCGACGGGCCGTGCCCCACGGCAACGACGACTTCGCCTGGATCAATCCGGGACTGAAGGTCGTACCAGGCATCGCGCCAGTCGCCCCAGGGTGAGTCTTGATTGAGTTCGGGAACGATTTGGATCTGCGGCGGTTTGCCCGCGCCGTCTGTTGCGCCAACGGCCTGCGCCGCGCTCATCACACGGTCCGCCGTCTCGCGGGCGCGGACGTATTCCGAGGTCAGAATCAAAGTGGGACGAAAGGACACCGCCATGCGCGCACAAACCGCGTCCGTCAGTTTGATGCCTTCGGGGGTCAGGGGCCGAAGTTTTTCGGGACCGTTCCAACGACCGGACTCAACGGCAGGTCCGTGGCGCATCAGGATTAAAAATTTTGGGACTTCAGACACGACGAACTCCCGATGGGTTTCCTAAGAACCATCGGCATCATTCGCGGAAAATTAAAGCTTCGAATAATAATTCGTCGTAGAAAACGCGGTAGCCCTTACGGCGCCTTGCTGCTGGTTGTCTCCGTCGGCAAGATAAAGCTTTGCCGGGGTTTCGCCCGCCGCCTTGGTAATCACATAAAGGCTCAGAAATTTTTCTTCTGTTTTTTGCGTGTTATCCCAAGTCACGTAACCTGACGAGTCAAAAATTTTTGCAATGCATTCGTCATTGGGAATCGGCATTTTTGAGTTTGGAGATGGCCATGCAATTCCACAAATATTACTGCTGGGCCGTGCCGGAAAGACCTGACCATATTTCTGACCTGGCGTCGCATCAAAGGCCCGCGGGGATCCGACGGCATCCTGTGGCACACCAGTCCCGGCCAGCAAGCCTCCGATGACAAAAGGCGCTTCAAAGGTCACTTCGAAATGAGTCTCGGAACTCGCTGACGCGTTACAAGTACTTTCGTCGCTATATCCCATGATGCTGACGGAAACCGTGCTGCCGGAGAAGGTCAGGGTTTCCTGTTCATACCAGGTTATTGTTGTTGGAGTAGTTCCGATTCCGCTTCCACTTCTCGATCTACTTTCACACGGCCTCGTCCATGTCCCAACAAGGTCAGCACCGGGGACGATTCCAATGGCAAATGTGCTTGGCTGCTCGATGCGGGTCGTGACCGGCTCGCTGGTCTTGACGACCTGGTAGGCACCAAAACGACTGACGCTGACTTTCGCCAAACCGTTTTGAATCACCATCTCAGAGCGCGGAATAAAACCAGAGTAGGTCGTTTCCACGCCATCTTTCAGCCCGAGGGACTTGTATACAACGCCGTAGTTCGCGTCGTCGTCCAGCAATGCAGCCGACAACAGGATCGGCAGGCTCAACTGCATTGGCACGCCCAATTCGACGGTGGCAGAAGGCTGAAAGAAGACGGCAGGTCCAGCCGAGGCCAGGACTGCGGCAATCCCGAGGTCTCCCGCCTGCGCTGCGTTGGCCAGTGATGTGGTTGCGGCGACAGTCACGGTCAAGTCGATATTCAAGGCACCCGGCGGAATCAAAACCGAGGAACCACTGGCTGAACCCGAGGTGGCGCTCAGCAGCTGCGGCAGGCCGCTGCTTGAGTTGAAAAATCCGCTGAACGTCCCGCTGTCCAGTTCGGAGGATGCGATGGAAACCTTGGAACTAATCCGCTCGTCTTCCATTTTGCTGGTGCAACCACTTTGAGCGAGCGCTCCCAACGCGGCCGATGAACTTAAAAGCAGCAGTGGCATGAATTGAAGTTTCATCAGGTTTTCCAATTCTCTTCTTTTTTGTTGTCGCCATCTTACTTGACGCAAACGTCATTCAAATAATTTAAATCCGACGGCCGCCATGAAACCCAACACCGTTGCAAATCCCGTTACCGTCGGACCGCCTTCGTGGGCCGCCTCTGGCAACATCGTAGAAGATACCATCATGAGCATCGCGCCACCGGCCAGGCCCTCGATAAACACTCCCGTCGTCGGATCCAGGGAATTGCCGACAAAGACGCCAGCCCCCGCCGCGACGGCTGTGATAAGGCACAAGACTGCCCACAGCAGGAAAATCTTCATCTTGGAATAACCTTGTTCGCGCATGGTCAAGGCGCTGGACAAGGCCTCAGGAAAGTTTGAAAGAAACAAACCACCGACCAGGGTCAATGGAATGATGTCAGAGAATCCGACGGCAACGCCTTCCGCCTGGCGGGCTTGAACAAGAGCCAGGACGCCCGTACCAATGACAAACGTCTCCGGAACGCCGTCGATGATATTGCCCAGCCACACAGCCATGGGCGAGCCTTTGAATTCTTCGTGGGCTTTTTTAATTTCCAGTTTGGTCGGTGGCGCCGCCCCGCGGGAAAGCGCATCAATCGCCCGGTCAGACCAGTCGCGGATTTTGGTCGCACTCTCGACGTGCTTGGATTTGATTTCACCCAGACGTTCAGCGGCAAGGTCGCGACAAGCCTTGTCCAGTTCGGGCGACATTCCACGCAGATGGTCGAAGGCATCTTTGTGCAGGAGCAAAACTTCCGCGTGCTTGGTCACGGTGGCCGTCGCCGTTCGTGGACTGCCGGTTAACAAGGCGATTTCACCGATCACCGCCCCAGCCCCCAGGACCTTCAGCAGTTCGCCGTTGTGCTTGAGTTCAATCTCGCCGGACTTCACGAACAGCATGAAGTCGCCGTCATCGCCTTGCTCGAAAATCACGTCCTCTGGCTTGAAGTTCTTTTCTTCAACGGCTTCCACCAACTCCTGGACGGCAGCCGTCGGCACGGCACGCAGGATGTCCACGGCCGCCAGGGTCTTGAGGACTTCGGCATTGCGCTGCATTTTTCGGCGGCTCAGGTAAGCCATGCTGGTGGCGTATTTGCGCAGGAATCCACCTTTGGCATTCAGCAGCTGGTCGGCAACAATAAACACGACTGCGCCCATGACGCCACCGATGAGCAGGGCGTAAAAATTCATCAGCGGATCACCGTGTCCAGATGCAGATTGGGCAACGGCGCTGTGGGCCGCGTGCTTCATGTGTTCCAGGGCTTCCACATGAGGAGCAATCAGCTCAAGGGCCAAGGCCGAAACCAAAGCTCCAGACCCAAAACCGGCCATCCCGCCAATGAACGTCCGGCTGGGATGAATGAAGAACGACGCCACGGCACCCATCGGAAGGGCAACGGCTGCACCAACCCCGAGGCCTGTTGCCCATAAAGCTATCGTCCAAATTGACGTTTCCATGCTCAACGCCCCCCGCGGATTTTTGTTTTCAAAATTTTTGCGGCAGCGGCATAGCCACCATCACTGCCAAACACAATTTGTATCGGCCGGTTTGAATGGCTTCCGTGGGTCCGTCGACATCGGAATCGTTCTGCCCATCATTCACCAAGATCGCCCCCCATCACCAATGCGTGGACACTGCCAACACTGAGGTCCAACCGCAGGGCGATCTTCTTAAAAGAGAGCCCTTCGGCCTTCAAGGCCCGTGCTTCGACTTGCTTGTCGCGTGATACTTTTGCCGGAGCGCCCAGCTTCGTGCCGCGCTTTTTTGCAGCATCCAGTCCAGAGCGCACGCGCTGGACAATCGTCTCGCGTTCAATCTCGGCAATCTCGGCAAAGGCGGCGAGCATGGTCCGGCGAAAGGGGTTGGAGTGGCCGAGGTTTAAGACGGGCTGTGTCACCGATATGAACCCGACGCCATACTCGTCCATCTCCAGAAGGGTTCTGATGGCAACCGTTGCATTGCGGCTCAGACGGTCCAGACGATAAACAACGATCGTGTCGATCTGGCGCTGGAGCGCCATCGACATGAGCTGCTTGTAGCCAGGGCGGTTTTCGTGCTTTCCGGAAATGCCTTCGTCCTGCAGGACAAAAACCTTGGAGGGCTTCTTGGGCAACTCACTCAACCATTTTTCAACGGTATGCTGTTGCGAGGCAAGGTCTTGCTTGTCGGTCGACACTCGGTAATAAATGGCAATTTTGTCCATGTTTTAAGTTTAGCAAAATCAAATCAGAGTTCAAAGGAACGGGCCTCGTCCCTTGGGATCCCACTCCGTCATCCTTCACCGCCTCTCTTCATCCTGAGCGCAGCGAAGGATCCTTTCTTCCGCTTCGCTTTTATGTTCACTTCGTGAGCATTCAGGCGCGCCTAGCCCGTCTTTGTGTTCAAAAGCACCACAGGGCCCCTTTTGGGCGTTCAATTAACCCCCGTTATACGACTTAAGTATCTGTTTTCATTAAAGAAAAGACTGTTTTCCATGTTCGTTCAATATACACCTGTATTTTGAACGCCCCAGGTCGTTTATATGCGATTTGGCACCAGATGCCCCAAAAACGGGGTCTAATCGCATCAAAAACACTCAACCAATCGCACAAATCAGTTGTTGTTGTTTGTAAATCAGACTGTTGCGGCGATTCTGATGTTGTTGTGTGGTTGATTGAACGAATCTGATTAGTTTGTGCACAGAAAGACACAGCCCGTGGGGATAGGGGTCTCAAAACCGAATTCTGGCCAATCATATTGAAAAGAGAGGCCACAGCGACCACCATAGGTTCGCTGCAAACATAATGAACAAAAAAGCGATGCAAGATTTTGGAGGCCGTCGTGAACTTGAACGGAAATACAATTTTGGTGACCGGCGGCGCAACGGGAATTGGGCTCGCAGTGGCCAGGCATTTTTATGAAAATGGCAGCACGGTGATCCTGTGCGGAAGGCGCAAGGACGCCTTGATCCAAGCCCAAAAACAGTACCCCAGAATGATCGTTCACCAGTGCGATGTGTCCAAGGCCCCGGAACGGGTCGCGCTACGGGACTTCATTCGCAATGACTTTCCGGCCATGAATATTCTCATCAATAATGCCGGGATTCAGCGCCGGATTCATATCGCAGAACCAGATTCATGGAGCGATACCCAAAGCGAAATTGCCACGAACCTTGAAGCGCCGATCCACCTGGCCCAGCTTTTTTTACCTCATTTGATGCAACGGGAAAATCCTGCGATTATCAATGTCACTTCTGGCCTTTCGTTTTCCCCCTTGGCCACCGTACCGGTATATTGCGCCACAAAAGCAGCCCTTCATTCGTTCACCATGTCCTTGCGGCATCAACTCGCAAAGACAGCCGTCAAAGTGGTTGAACTGGTGCCACCAGCCGTAAACACGGATTTGGGCGGTCCGGGACTTCACACCTTTGGCGTGGACGTGAATGAGTTCGCCGATTCCGTCATGAAGCGCATTGCGGCCGGAGAGCTGGAAGTTGGTTTTGGACTTTCAGAAGGAACCCGCCTGGCTTCGCGCCCCGAACTTGAAGTGATCTTCAAAAGGATGAACGGCTAACCACCGGCTCATTTAAGATCGCAGGTTTTAATTTTCAACGTGAAGGCAGCGCCCTCCGAGGAAAGTCCGACTCCGTTGTCTTTTACGGTGATGTACATCATTTCCCCGATCAAATTGAAGTCGATGACAACCTTGCCCTCCATCGGGCCTTGTTGCGCACGCCTGATGGCATCCATCGCGTTTATGACCAGATTTTGGACAATCAAAAACACGGACCCCGGCCGCTCTTGGATGAATTTTGTGCTGATTTTCGAGTCCATATTCATGAAAAAACCGTACTGCTTCCCCAAGACGGTTGGACGAAGCAGCAGATGAATGTCTTCCATGAGATCTTGGACAGACACGTCTTCCGATGGAATCCTGACATCGATGTCACGAAGTACGATGCTGCTGATGCGTTTGATAAAATAAAGGCTCCGGTTGACAGCCTCACGGTCGATCTCACCGACGGGGTTCACGGTTAACTCGAGTGCCTGAATCAGGTTGCCCAATTCGTGCAGAATAGTGCGCACTTGCATCCCGACTTGGGCATTTCTCTCGGCGAATGCCAGGCGTTCCATGATCCACACCAAGTCATCCCTACCATTGGATCCCGTGCTGCCTAAGTTGTTGTCTTTTGAACTCATAGCGCCCCCTTTTACAGGCGCACTATCGACCAGACTAGTGACATCACAGGTCATACCAGGCCCTTTATCGCTGATTTTCCTGGCCTAACCGGTAAAGAAAAGCCGGAAAGTACCGATCCAATCTCCACGGAATAGGGAGTCTTTCTTGGTTGATAAGTCCCCAAAATCAAAAGGAATTATAAATTGGGTGGCAGCAACCCTGATGCTGGGGCTTTTGAATGGCTGCTTTCAGACCCCGTTTAGCACCACAGCCTCCATTTCAGCCTCCGGTGGATCTGCTGCCGTGGTCCAGGGCACCACAGACTCCGGCGGGCGGACCTCGGGTTCCTATGACCCGAACGCCACTTATGCCCAGCAACTGGTCGCATCGTCTGGCGACATCGCCGGCACGTCCGTCACGTTTCAGCCCGGCTCGTTGTCCTTCGCAACCACGATCTCGGTGGAAAGCGGTGCCAGCCTTGCCGACGGTTCTGCACTGGCAGATTTGGGCCTGGCCCTCTCTAACGCCATCGCGTCGTCCGGCGCGTCGGTGATCATCAGACCGGCAGAAAATGTAACCCTCGTCTATCCCATGTCTTTATCCATTCCGCTTCCGGCCGGTTACGGCCTGACTGGCCTATCTCTGGGACCTTCTCTAGGTGACGACGACCGCCTGGCGATCCTGGCAAAGGTTTTTGACGCCAATGGCGAACTGAAGAGCAAATTGATTCCGCGCAAAAACATCACCATCGAAAACGGCAACGCCAAATTCGACACGATGGCATTCGGAGCCTTTCAAACCGTCGTGATGGAACAACCCGTCACAGAAGCCGTAGAGGCACAGACATCAGAACCCATCGCCAATAAAAATGGCGTTGCCGTGATCACTTCGTCTGGAGTCGTGGCAGCAACGGAAATTGCGGCTGCCGAACAAAAAAAACCACTGACATTTCAGACGTTCACTGCATCTTTTTCAACCACCACACGCAAGGTCACGATTGCCAGCAAATTGTCTGAATCGATCTTGATCAAGTCCTGCAGCCTGACCCTGCGCGACGTATCCACGAAAGCCGTTCGATTCAGCGACAGCGGCGCAAAGGACGAAAGCACCGACAGCGTCAGCGCCGAAGTACCGCTACCCGAAAACGTCGAAGGCAATCTTGAAGCCGCCGGCACGTGCGAATCCAAAGACGGGCGCATCGCCCGCAGCGATTGGACTTCCATTGGCAAGGTCGCCAAGGCTGGATTTGGTTTCACAAGGTTTGTTCCAACTTATTTCGCCAGCACGCGCGAGGTGAAAATCGAGGGAGAAATCCCCCAAAGCTCTGCCGCAATCGCATCCTGCACCTTCAAGTTTCGCAACGCGGCCACACCTTACGCCGTCGTTTATGAAGCCACGAAAACGGCTGGAACATCTGCGCCAGCGCCAATCTTGCTGCCGTACAATATTTCAGGGTCCATTGAAATTTCTGCGACTTGTGTCTCCGTCGACAAGCAAACCGCGTCGACCGCGTGGACCGCCTTGGGAACCGTCGCCCCCGGTGCCAATGGGATCGTGGCCATCCTGCCGGACACAGACACCTCGGTCAGAGTCAGCTGGACCGTTCCACCTGGTGCGAGCGAATGGGCGGAATTCAAAGTGGAGCGCGCAACATCACTGTCCGATTTTGATAGCGGGTCTGGACTGCTTGTGACGGTAGCGGATTGGTTCAAGGCTGACTCAGTTGCCAGCGGATCTTTGATCGAAAAAACGGCGACGGGTCTGACACCCGGTACAAAGTATTTTTTCCGGGTTGCAACATTGGATTGCGATACTTGCGAAGTCCTTTATTTCCCCGTTGTGCCAGGCGGTAGTAGTTCCGGCGGAATTTCCGCGGGCGGCGCAGGCACTGGCGGAGGCGGAAATGGCGGAGGCACGGCACCAGCTGGAGGCGGCACTGGAAATTTAGACACGACACCGCCAACCATCACAGAATTTGCGTCGGTCCGTCATTTGACACCAGGTCAGATAAACCTGCGAACCGGCTGGGCCTATGACAGCATAACCA
>CANJZQ010000040.1 GCA_947479535.1 Oligoflexales bacterium
GAATAAAAGGACTTCCGGACCAGAATAAAAAGGATGAGGTAGAAGCCTCAATCGATGCCTCAGAAGTCCTGAAGCTCGAGACGGCAAGGCGTCACCTGTTTCATCCCAAAGCTCAGTGAGTTAACAGCCGATTGAAAGCAGGGGATTGTCGTACGAATTGCGCCGTCCCCTGTTCCACAATTTTACCGTGCTCCATGAGTACGATTTCATCAGCACTCTCAAGCGCCGGCACACGGTGTGCAATCATGATCACACAGGCACCCCTGGCCGCAAGACCTCGCAAACAGCGGTAAACCACCTGTTCAAGCTCCGGATCCAACGCTGAAGTCCCTTCATCAACCAGCACCACTTTCGCATCGTGATAAACAAGGCGTGCCAGTAACAATCGCTGCGCTTGACCGCCAGAAACCGCCATTGGAACTTCCTGCAAGCGATCCACAAATTCCTGAATTCCGACTTCGCGCAAAGCTGCGGCGGCGCGCTCAGAGTTACCCTGCTGGTCGGGATAACAAATATTCTCAAGCAACGGTGCCGACATGAGTTGGACGCCTTGAGGCATGTAACAAATATTTCCAGACACACGCACTGAGCCGGAATCCGGCGAAACCAACCCAAGGATTGCCTTGAACAAGGTTGTTTTCCCTGCACCAGAGGTCCCGCCAATTCCATAGAACCGACCGTGCTTGAAATTGACAGAAATGCCGTCCAAGGCCGGGCCAGGGGCTCCACCATAAGAAATGGTGACACCCTCGCAGACGACTGCCGAGCCACTGTGATTGTCCACGGGAGCACCAACAATGGCCCTGGCATGCAAATTCAGAAATCGCGCTGTGCCCTCAAGACGCTCAACAGCAGCCATCCCCTCTCTGTTGCTATTGAAGTATTTCCCTAGCTTTGCAGCCGACTGGGCAAACAATCCAATCGACGAAAAAAATGAAATCAAAACCGCACCAGTGACCTGGCCCGAACGAACATCAGCCAAAGCGATGTAAAGGATGAAGACGATGGCGATGATGCCAAAGGCCTCAATGAGTGGCGAAGTTCGTGCGCGCAGACGAGCGGCCCGGACCATGCGGTCCAGCAGGGTTTCATTAAGTTGCCGCAGTTTTTCGTATTCGCGGGTTTCGGTCTTAAAATGCTTGATCGTTTCAAATCCAAAAAGCCGTTGCTGAATCCATTCGGCCAATTCTGCCGTCTCAACCAAAACCTTTGCTGCGCGACCGCGCAGCCTTTTGCCAAAACGCCGGATCACAAATGCCGCCGGCACAAGACCAATCAAAAACGCCAAAAAAAGTTTGGGTGACAACAAAACAAGGGTCACGCCAAGAAATAAAACCTGGAGCCCTTCACGGGGTAAACCGCCATAAAAGTGCACAATGTATTCGCGCAGCATCCGCACATCATTGGTCATGGAAGTGGCAATGCTTGAATCGATGGCGCTGCCCTCTGGACTCCGCCGGGCCTCGGGGCTGAGATGCACGTAGGACGCCATGAGATCTTGCCTGATCGCACGAGAAATTTTTTCACCAAGTCGCTCCCAGACGAACCACTGGAAACCGCCAACAAGGGCTTTTACCAACGCAACTGAAATCAACAGAACAGGCAAAGCATCAAACAGCGCCACCGCAGCAATCTCGTTTGATCCCGAGAGCATTTCGGGCAGCCATGAAAGCCTGGGCGAGACCAGCTCGCTCCAGCGCACGCTGCCTGATTGGGAAGTCAGCATCAGTTGCAGCGATGGCCCGATCAGTAAGGTGATCAGCGCAGCCACCAGTCCTAGTAAAAGTGCGGAAGTATGACCAAGGAGCATCCCTGGCGCTTCTCGTCGCAAATACTTTTTCAAAAAAGATGGCTGCATTTGAATTGTGGATTTTTGGAGGAGAGTGATTTGGTGCGAAGGGGGGGACTTGAACCCCCAACCTTAAAAAGGACTGGCTTCTGAGACCAGCGTGTCTACCAGTTCCACCACCTTCGCACAGCACCCCGCCAGTCTGAATTGCTTCAATGAACCGGCGGTCAGAGCGGCTGTCTTACTTCAGTTCTTTGATATTTTCGATAATTTTCGTAACCAGTCCGTACTCGAGGGCTTCAGATGCCGACATCCAGTAGTCACGAGTTGTGTCTTTAGCAACCTTTTCAAGGGGTTGCTTACACTCTTTGGACAAAAGATCGTTGATCTTCTGACGGGTTTTCAAGATCTCCTTGGCGGTGATCTCGATGTCCGACGCCTGACCGTAAATCTGTCCCGGGATCAGCGGTTGGTGGATCAAAAATTTGGTGTTGGGCAGTGAATAGCGGCGGTTTTTTTCCGCAGCGACGAAAATCACAGTTGCGATACTGGCGCAAAGGCCACTGGCAACGATGTTCACCGGTGAGCTGATGAAACGGATTGTGTCAAAAATGGCGTAGCCGCTGTTCACTTCGCCGCCCGGGCTGTTCAAGTACATCGTGATCGGGGCACCTGGCTTGGCGGCTTCCATTGCCAACAGGTTACTCACGATGCGCTTTGAAACGCTCGCGTTGATCCCTTCAGATACAAAAATGATGCGATTTTCAAGGAGGCGGTATTCGCCCGATTGCATCATCAGGTCAGATAGTTCCATTTTGCCGTGCTCCATTGTCTTCTCCGTCATGATCTCCGTAACAGCCCAACGAACCTCAAGATTATGCCAACGGGATGACTACATCAAGCTTTGGGGATCAACATCGATACGGACCCGGACGTCTGCACCCAGGTCTGCCGTTGCCCCAACCAACCCCGTCAACAATTCCCTGACGGCTTCAGGGTGGTAGGAGGACAGCAGGACGGTCCGCCGGTGGCGACCCCGAACGGTTTCCAAGGGCGGAGTTGCCGGCCCCAGGACCTTTACCCGGCTAAACAGGTCAGGATTCTGGGTGGAGGCCGCATCGATCCAGGAGTCGATTTTTTGCACAGCTTGCTCGACCTTGCGCTGCTCTTCGCTTGAAAATTCAAGGCTGATCATCCGGCTGAACGGGGGATACCCATATGCCTTGCGGAACTCGAGTTCCCGGACGACAAAAGTCTTGTAGTCTTGCGCCAATGCCAACTGCACCACAGGGTGGGAAAACCTGGCACTTTGGATCATGACTCGCCCGGGGAGCCCGGCCCGCCCGGCCCGTCCGGCTGCCTGAACAATCAACTGAAACGTCCGCTCGCCAGCCCGGAAATCGGGCAGACTTAGAGTCTGGTCCACTTCAATGATCACGACCAGGGTCACCGAAGGAAAATCGTGGCCTTTGGCCAAAATCTGAGTGCCCACCAGAATATCAACCTCGCGGTTACGAAACTTCGCCAGGGTTGCGGGCAACAGGTCGCGGTCGGAAACCGTATCCGAATCCAAACGCATGATGCGGGCCTCGGGCAGCACGGCCTTCAGAGCCTCCTCGGCCCTTTCACTGCCGTAGCCAACGGTTACGAAGGTGTCTTCAGGCGACTTCTTCATGACTGCAGCAACCGTGGTGGCGTAATCACAATAGTGACAACGCAACCGGGCGGTTCGACCGTGAACGGTTAGGCTGATACTGCAATTCGGACATTGGACTGCAGTCCTCTGAGCGACAGAATACAGATAATACGCATAGCCGCGCCGGTTCACGAGAACGATGGACTGGTTTCCAGCGCGAAGGTTTTCTCGCAGTGCTTCAACCACTCGCGTGTCCATTTGCAGAGTCGTGGCACTTGAATTCTGTGATGCCTGCCCGGGGGCAAGGTTGGCCACTTCGCGAGCGACCACCGTGCCCTTTTTCCAGGCAGGATTGCACTGGATCGCAACAATTTCAGGGAGTGGCTTGCCGGAGACGCGCTCGGGGAGTTCTACCAGATCGTAGCGCCCGGTAGCAGCATTGTGAAAACTCTCGAGCGAAGGGGTGGCACTGCCAAGGACGACCGTTGCGTTTTCGATACGCCCACGCATGACGGCCACATCACGCCCGTTGTAAGTCAGACCTGTTGCCTGCTTGTAACTCCCATCGTGCTCCTCATCGACCATGATCAGGCGCAGATTCTGGAATCCGGCAAAAACCGCAGAGCGCGGGCCGATCAAAATGCGTGCCTCGCCGGATCGAATCCGACTCAGTTGCTCCCATCGCTCCGTGTCCGGCATGGCGGAATGAACGACCGCGACAAGTCCAGGAAAGCGGGCTTCGAAGACCCGAGTCATCTGGGGCGTCAAGGCAATTTCTGGAACCATCACCAGGGACTGCCGGTCGGTACCTTCCGCAAGGGTTCGTTCGATCAAATGAAGGTAGACCTCAGTTTTGCCGGATCCGGTGACACCGAGCAAAAGAAATGGTTTTTGAGGGTGGGGGGCAGCGAGCCCACGGGACTGGATCGCATCAACAGCAGCCATCTGGCTTGGGGTCAGTTGAGGAGGTTTGTTGGGCGAAGGATCCGCACCAGGGGCAGCGACGGGACTTTCCGACGCTGCTTGTCGATCGTGCGAGGTCGGTGCTGCGCCGGAAACTTTGCGGCCGGCCACCTTGCGATCCGAGATCCTGGTAACCCAGCGCTGCTTGACCCAAGCCGTCAATACCGACTCGGCATCCTGTCCGGCTGCGGCAAGCTTTTTTTTGACCGTCGGCAAGGAATAAGAATCCTTGGGTTTTCCCGATCCAAATATCGCTAAAAGAAGTGGATCCAAGCGACAGGCCAGGCGCCCCGTTTCCGTGATGGCCACTGCTTTGGCAACCGTTTTTTTCACGCCGGCTGGCAGCATGGCCCGAAGGACTTCGCCGGGTGGGTGGTAATAATAGGTAGACATCCAGCGCGCGAGTTTCAGCATCGGGGCTGCGAAAAGGGTCTCGTTGTCAACAATTTCAATGGCGGCCTTGAGTTTTGACGGGTCAAGCCCAGCCGGGGGGTTGGCGCTAACCGCCAAAATGACTCCAACCATCTTCTGACGCCCGAACGGCACGAGCACCCGGCACCCAGGCGAGGGAACGCAGACCTGGGCCCCATCTGCTGCCGCCACGGGCAATTTGTAGGTGAAAGTCTGAAAAAGTGGTGTTGGAACGGCCACTTCAATGTAAGACATGGTGGTCATAAAATGCTTGCCACACTAGGGCTCATAGGTTATTTTCCGCCCTCTTTTGTCGCACACTATGAGCGACTCTGGCAATTACCTCGATCAACCCGGCGGTCCACCTGGTTGACATCAACAGGAATAATCCTCAGGGAACTCCTGTGATGACCAGTCGAGGAACAATCAATCGGACGAACGCCTTTGGAGGAAACATGAGGCCAGTTAAACGCAAGCGCAGGCTGATGTCACGGCGCAAGCGCACACTCGATCCGAGCATCGTGATCGACTACAAAAAACCAGACACCTTGAAGCGCTTCATTTCAGAACGCGGCAAGATCATCCCGCGCCGCATTTCGGGCGCAACCGCGAAGCAGCAGCGCGTGATTTCGGAAGCCATCAAGCGGGCACGCTTCTTGGCCCTGATCCCTCTGTCTGTTGCTCACCGCACCGAGCGTGGCTTTGCTGGTGAAATGGCCGCTGCAGCTGCAGCGATGTCTGCACCGCGTGAATTCGGTCGTGGCCGGTTTGAAAATCGCGGCGACCGTCCAGAAGGCGGCGGACGTGACTTCAACCGCGAAGGTGGTCGTGATTTCGGCGGCGAAGGTCGTCCGGCACGCGCTGCCAGCACTGAGGAGGAATAACCATGAGCCGTCGTTGTGAACTCTCAGGTAAAGGTGTTTTGGTCGGGCACAAAGTGTCTCACTCGAACATTAAAACCAAAACCCGGCGTCTGCCTAACCTTCAGTCCAAGCGTTTCTGGTCTCCAGAAAAAAAGCGCTTCTTTTGCATGAAGGTTAGCACCGCTGCAATCCGTACTATCGACAAAATCGGCCTGGATGCTTACGCAAAACGCGCCGGCATCAAGCTCTAAACGTCAGGAGACGAGACCATGGGTCGTGCAGACAACCGTAAATCAATGAAAATGCGCCAGAAAAAAGCCGCTCGCGCAAAGAACCTGCGTCTTCACATGAAGATCACGGCAAGCAAACTGGCTGCCGGCGCTGAAGAGGCTCCAAAAGCCGCTCCGAAAAAGCGTCCTGCTGGAACGACGACGACCCGCAAAGTCGTTGCGACCACGGCACCGGTTACTGAGTGACCCGAAAGAAAGTCGTTTTGACGACCGACGGCGCCTGCCTCGGCAACCCCGGACCGGGGGGCTGGGGGGCGCTGTTACGCTTTGGGGATCATGAGAAGATGCTGACTGGCGGCGAGACTGAGTCCACCAACAATCGGATGGAACTCAGCGCCGTCATTCATGGCTTGCGAGCCTTGAAGCAACCTTGCGATGTCAAAATTGTCACCGACAGCAAATACGTGATGAACGCGTTTGTTGAAGGGTGGTTCAAGAACTGGGAACGCAACGGTTGGATGACGGCAGCCAAAAAACCCGTTAAGAATCAGGACCTTTGGCAAGAACTGGCAGATGAAATCCACAAGCACCATATTGAATGGAAGTGGGTCAAGGGACATGCCGGCCATGAGGACAACGAACGGGTCGACGTTGCAGCCCGCGAAGCTGCTGAGCGCCAAGGCGTCTGAACGCATGAACCGGGCAATCAAGACACCTGAAATCCTTGACAGTATTTAGTTGTGGCTGATAGAACCCACAGCCTGTCGGTTCCGTAAGTATATTGATATGAGGTCTTTTCGTGGCTAACCACAAATCTTCCGAAAAACGTGCGCGCTCGACTGAGAAGAAGCGCCAGCGCAACAGCAACTACCTTTCCTCC
Organism: Oligoflexales bacterium; assembly: GCA_947479535.1. Lineage (GTDB taxonomy): Bacteria > Bdellovibrionota_B > Oligoflexia > Oligoflexales > RGVZ01 > RGVZ01. The sequence continues at coordinate 6,773 of CANJZQ010000040.1, forward strand.
GTTCGTACGGCGGTTAAGAAATACCGCTTCGCACTGAACGGCCTCGCAGCCGGTACCGGTGAAGAAGCAGCCAAGGTTATGGAACTGCTGACCAAAGCCCAATCGGCTCTGGCAAAAGCTGCCTCCAAAGGCTTGCTCCACAAAAACAACGCTTCTCGCTCAATCGGCCGCTTGACCCAGGCTTTCAAGGGTCTTGAGAAGTCGGGCGCAGCTGCATCGGCAACTTCCAAGCCAAAAGCAAAAACCGCAAAGTCTTCTGCAAAGAAGTCTGCGGCGAAAAAGCCGGCTAAAAAGACTGCTGCTAAATCGACGAAGTCGAAAAAGTAATTTGCCCTGAATTAAAAATCCCCTGTGACGAAACATTCGTCACAGGGGATTTTTTGTGTCGTCTTTATAAAACCGCACAATCCTGTCACGAGCCTTTGGCTTCTTCCCAAAGAGATTCCAGCGTTGCCTGGTCTGCATCTGGAATTTTAACGCCACGCTTTCTTGCGAGGGCTTCGACTTTCGCGAAGCGATCAAGAAACTTGCGGTTTCCGTCGAGGGCAATCACTTCGGGATCAACACCAATGTGGCGGGAAAACTGCGCCAGCGAGAAATACACATCACCAAGCTCGGCCATTAGCGCCGCACGATCGCCCTTTTCCCATTCATCTTTCATCTCGTCGACTTCAGAAAGTAGCTTGGCCAAGACTTCTGCCGGTGAATTCCAATCAAATTTAATCTTTGCAGCGCGTTTGCCGATCTCATAGGCTTCGATTGTTGCAGGATAGCCTTCGATCCCCGCAAAGAAGCCGTCACCGTTGGTGGCAGCCGATTTCTTTTTCTTCTCTTCTGCCTTGATCACTTCCCAGTTGGATTTGATGCTGGACATCTCACGGTCCTGCCGCGCCTCGTCAGAACCAAAAACATGGGGATGGCGTCTGCGCATCTTGGCATCAATAGATTTGATGACATCGGCAATCTGAAATCCTTTGCGATCAGCCGCAACTTGAGCATTCAGAACCACTTGAAGCAAGACATCTCCAAGTTCTTCGCACAGCTCGCGCGAATCGCTGGGATTGTGATCGGCGCGCGCCATGACCCTGGCGGCTTCATAAGCCTCTTCGATCATATAACGGCGCAGGGAATCGTGTGTCTGCTGAAGGTCCCACGGGCAGCCATCCACTGGATGCCGCAACTTGGCAATGGTTTCACATAGATTTGTAAACGCCGCGGCAGCTTCTTCAAACCGACTCATAAACCCACTCCTCTATCGGGCGGTCACACAATCAAACAAGTCCCGGCAAAAATCCAGCCTGCTGGGGAAGGCCCATCAAAGAAAGCGTCGTGTTGGCAAGGTTGGCAAGCCCTGGCTTCGAAATTTCGGTGCGCATTTTGACAAGACCCTTGGGATCGAAAACAAAAAGTGGAACAGCACTCAAAGTATGTGACGTTTTTGGCCTGGGCCGACTTGCGATCGGAAGATATGGATAGGGATCCGACCCATCTTTTGGCGGCAGCGCGTCAAACATCTCGTCGGCATTGCCATGGTCGGCTGTGATTAAAAGGATGACCCCGGATTTTTTTGCGGCATCAATCAATCGGCCAAGCATGAGGTCTACCGTGGCTACCGCTTCAACCGCTGCATCAAAGTCACCCGTATGCCCCACCATGTCACCATTGGCAAAATTGATCCGGCCAAAATCAAACGCCCCGGAAAGCATTCGTGAAACAGTCTCATCGCAAATCTCTGCCGCCTTCATCCAAGGCTTCAATTCAAACCGGATGTTGTCTGACGGAATCTCGACATACTCCTCAATTTTCCGGTCGAAATATCCAGACCGGTTACCGTTCCAAAAGTAAGTCACGTGGCCAAATTTTTGTGTCTCGCTGCACGCAAATTGACGAATGCCCTGGGACGCAAGAAGTTCACCCAGAGTATGATCAATCACTGGAGGCTTTACCAGATAGCGCGGTGGAATTTTCAAGTCGCCGTCGTATTGCATCATCCCCGCATAAAAAACGTCCGGCCGGCGTCCACGGTCAAATGCACTGAAGTCGTCTTCAATAAACGCGCGGGAGATTTCGATCGCACGATCTCCGCGAAAATTAAAGAAAATCACCGCATCGCCACTTTCAATAGTTCCACACGGCGCATGATCAGAGGGTGATTTAGAAATTACAAAAGCGGGCAAATACTGATCCGTCAAAGCCGGATCTTTGCGAAATTCCGCAATCGCTGCCGAAAGGGAAGGGTAGACCGGCCCCTTGCCATGGACATGGGTGTTCCACCCATTTTCCACCATGGCCCAATCGGCTTCGTAACGGTCCATCGTGATCACCATGCGACCACCACCAGATGCCACCCGTGCATCAAAGTCAGAGCTGTTAAGTTCGGTCAGAATCCTTTCCAGACGCTCGACATAAACCTCAGCTGTTTTTTGACCAACATCCCGCCCATCCAAAAGCACGTGAATGCGCACCCGGCGAACACTGTCTTTTTTGGCCTGCCGCAGCATGGCGTACAAATGATTTTCGTGAGCATGGACATTGCCGTCGCTAAGCAATCCGATGAAGTGCAGCGTTTTTCCATGAGCGGAATTTCCGGCAGTTCCACCATCTCCAGCAACGCGCTGAATAATTTCTCTCCACGTGTCTCCCGAGAACATTGATCCGGAATCAATGGCATGCTGAACGAGCTTTGCACCTTGATCAAAAACCCGGCCTGCGCCAAGGGCGTTATGCCCGACTTCGCTGTTACCGATATCGCTGTCGCTTGGCAGGCCGACCGCTTTTCCGTGGGCCGCCAGCTCCAAATAACCGGCCGCACCGCGCAGCCATTGCATGTTCGGCGTGTGGGCATGGGCGACGGCATTTCCATAGGTCACCGGACTGACTCCAACTCCATCCATGACAACGGTAAGGACGCGACGCTTTGCAGCTGATTTAGTCATGATTGATCCAATCCCAATTTACGGATGACTTGATGATCTGGTTGGGCCAGTGGGCCCGTACTTACGAACTTCATCAATGGCCCAGCCTACGGCTTCGGGCGGCGTATGGGGCAAAAGTCCGTGGCCAACGTTAAAAATGTGACCGTGGATCAAACCGGAATCACAAGCCTCGCGAGCCTCATCGAGGATCGCCCGGACCCTTTCGCGAACTTGTTCCTCGGGCCCTAGAAGCGCTTGGGGGTCAAGATTGCCCTGGAGGGCCACGTCCATCCCGGCTTCCTTGACCAGGCGAGCTGCATAAGACAACCGCACCCGCCAATCGACCGAAAGAACATCAATGGCCTTTCGCGAATTTATTTGTCCGTTGCCGCCTAGTTCCAGGATCCGGTCTGAACCTTGGCCCGAAAAATAAGTAACAGGAACACCCGTTGCCTCGCGCACCGTGGCCAGAAGGTCTGCCGTCACCGGCCAGACGTCGCGTGCGTAATCGACGGGAGTCAGGTTCCCCGCCCAGGTGTCAAATAGCATAAGGGCATCAGCCCCGGCCTTGACCTGCATGATGAGGTAATCGATGGTCACGTCGCGCAAAAGCTTCATCAAGTCCGCAAAAAGGACCGGATCGCGAAAGACCATCGATTTCGTTGCCGTGAATTCCTTGCTGCTGCCACCTTCGATCATGTAGGTGCCGACCGTGAAGGGGGCCCCCGCAAAACCAATAAGGGCCTTGCCAGGGGCTAGTTGGGATTTGGTCAGGGCGAGGGCCTCACCCACGTAGCCCAACTCAGCGGCAACATCAGGCCGCCTAAGTTGCCGAAATGCCTCGCGGGACTGCACGGGCGGGGAAAGCCGTGGACCGTGTCCTTTCCCAAAACTCAGATTTTGACCAAGGGCCATGCATGGAACCAGAATGTCGGAAAAAATAATGGCTGCATCCAGATCAAAACGGCGCAGGGGCTGAAGGGTCACTTCGGCGGCGTCCTTTGGACTGCGGCAAAGCTCGACAAACTCCATCTTGGACCGAAGGGCCATGTACTCGGGCAGATAGCGCCCCGCCTGCCGCATGAACCACACCGGCCATCGGCCAGGAGACCCTAAACCGAGGGCCTGCCGCACCAACGGGAGGTCTACTGCACTGGTTTTATTCAATTTCATCTGAATCCTTCAGAAGAAGAAGCAGTCTGTCCGATTGCCTTTATATGGGAAAACGTGTCATTAACTAAGTGATTTTCGACCAAGGGAGAACGATGATCATGGCCGCCAACCCACTGACAGCACTCAGTCACGACGAAGCCCTTTTCCAGCAGGAAGTGGAGCGCTTTGCCCGCACCGCGATCGGACCAAAAGTCCTGGAGATGGACGAGAAAGAGCAGTTCGACCTTGAGCTTCTTCCCCAGCTTTTTGACATGGGCCTCATGGGCATCGAAGTCCCAACCGAGCACGGTGGCGCGGGCGGGACTTTTTTCATGTCAATTTTGGCAATCGAAGCCATGGCCAAGATCGATCCAGCCGTCAGTGTGATCTGCGACGTCCAAAACACCCTCGTGAATAACATCTTCATGCGCTACGCCAACCCGGCACAGCAGCAGAAATATTTATCGCGCCTTACATCCAAGGACGTCGGATCGTATTGCTTGACCGAACCAAACTCCGGGTCGGATGCTTTTGCGATGAAATCGCGCGCCTATGACGAAGGCGACCATTGGCGGTTGGACGGCAAAAAGATTTTTATCACCAACGCCAAAGAGGCCAACATCTTTGTCGTCTTCGCCAACATCAACCCCGAACTTGGATACAAGGGCATCACGGCTTTTGTTCTAGAGCGCGGCATGCCGGGATTCAAGGTGGGCAAAAAAGAAAAGAAGCTTGGAATTCGCGCCTCCTCGACCTGTGAAGTGATTTTTGAAAACGTTCGCGTTCCAAAAGAGAACGTCATTGGCGAAATTGGCAAAGGTTATAAAATTGCGATCGAAACCCTGAACGAGGGCCGCATCGGCATTGCGGCCCAGATGCTCGGCCTTGCGCAAGGTGCATTTGAAGGGGCACTCAAGTATTCCCGCCAGCGCGAGCAGTTCGGAAAACCAATCAAGGAATTCCAGGGAATTCAATTTTCCATCGCCAAGGCTGCAACTGAAATCGAAGCCGCACGCTTGCTGGTGTACAACGCCGCGCGCCTCAAGGACGCAGGCAAGGAATTCGTTAAAGAGGCCGCCATGGCCAAACACTTCGCCTCGGCCGTGGCTGAGACTGTTTCTTCCGAAATGCTGGAAGTATACGGGGGTTATGGTTTCATTAAAGAATTCCCGGCTGAGAAATTCTATCGCGATGCCAAGATCGGGAAGCTTTACGAAGGCACGACCAACATGCAGTTGGCGACGATTTTTAAATTGATTGATAGCCAGTATCGTTAAAACAACATGCCAGGAACAACCTTGCTGGCACTACGCATCCTCATGAGCACAGAAATCGCCCGGGCCATCTGCTTGGGCGATTTTTTTACGACACCAGAACCGGAGAAGGCGAAGCTTCTCTGGGATGCCGGAATCTATGATGCCAGCGTCGCATTCTTTACTGCCGGTCAAAAGCTGGATGAACCCACAGCGCGCAAATTTGCCGTCAGCAACGCAGGCACTGAGACCAGATCGTTTTCTTTTGGGGACTGCCCAACTGAAAAACCAGGTTTTAAAAAAAATGAGCATTCCTGGCTGGCGTTATTTACCGCACCGACCGCTGCAAAAATTACCGGCAACCAACTGAAGATTGACGGCTCAACCTCCTGCACGGAAATTTCAGTGCGCTGGGTTGGCGCATCGGGAGTCAGCCGGGCCTTGGAAAAAAAACTGGATGCGTCGAAAAACGGGTTCTGGGAGCTACCTGCAAAAGATGGGGTTGCAACCGTGACGTGTGGGCATGATCGGCCGCGCTCTAAACCTTCTGACCTTGGCCCAGAACTTTGGTTTTCCATACCAACGGGCAAAGGCCCATCAAAAAGAGCCCCCCACCAGGAACTTCTTGCCAATGCGTCAGACGCTAAAAAATCTTTTATGACCTGGATCAACTCCGTCCGGGCAGATGAAAAAAAACTGCCCCTGGAAGGAATCGATGAAGCCAGCAACATGCCCGGTGTTCCAGATCTGACAGCAAACTCGACACCATTCCACGATCGCAAATCCCTTCGGGCGGTGAAGGAATTAGCGCGCAAGAAAATTGGATTTGAAATGACTGGTGAAAACCGCGTCGTGGCTGCGACACTGGCGGATGCGGCCTGGCTTTTTTGGAACTCTCCGCGTCACCGGGATCTCTTGCTTGATGCGAGATCATCCCATGCGTTAATTCAAAGCAAGGCCAACAAAGGCATTGTCTTGAGCATCCTGCTATTTTCTAAATAATTTTTTTGCGCAATTTGTAGGCGCTGATGCAGTTGACAAGCAATGACGCTATCGTCATTGGTCCAACGCCACCGGGAACGGGTGATATTTTTCCGGCTACTTTTGAAACACTGGCAAAATGCACATCACCCTCGATGGATCCGTCTGGCATTCGGTGAATGCCGACGTCAATCACGGTGGCTCCAGGCTTGATCCAGTCGCCCTTTACCAAATGATGCTGCCCCGTTGCGACAACCACGATGTCAGCCTGGCGCGTCAATTCCGAGCTATTACGTGACTCCGAATGCATTGAAACCGTCGTCGCCCCTTCGTGGGACAACAGGTTTGCCGTAGGTGCGCCGACAAGCAGGCTACGCCCCAGCACCGCAGCCAAGGCTCCCCTGATTTCAGTCCCAGAGAATTTCAAAAGCTCGACAATTCCACTTGGTGTACACGGGCGGATGCCCGGCAGATTCCAATCAAGCAGGCCTTGATTCAGCGGGGTCAGGCCATCCACATCCTTTTTAGGATCGACCGCTAAAATCACAGCCGTGCGGGAGATGTGAGCAGGAAGAGGCAACTGCGGCAAAATACCGTCAATGCTGTCATCCTCGTTCAGCTTTGCAATCAAGTCCAAAATTTGTTTTTGAGACGCATCCTTCGGCAGTCGATGCATGACCGTTTCGATACCGACTGACTTGCAGGCGAGTTCTTTGTTCTTAACGTAGACTTCGCTGGCTGGATGATCACCCGCCAGCACAACTGCAAGTCGTGGTGCACGCAGCCCTTTGGCCAAAATCGCCGCAACGTCCGCGCGCACCCGCTTTTTGATGACTTGGGCAGCGATACGTCCATCGATCAGTTGCGTCATGGTTGCAGGCTTTTTCCAATGGTATTGGTTGCGGATACGACGGATTTGATCACGTTTTGGTCGCCAACGTAACTGGCACCGTAGCAATCGCCACAGAACGCCAGATTTCCTGAGCCAAGATTGGCCTTCGCCATCCTCTGCAGCAATCGTGTTTCGGACACCACCGCAGATTGCCCCCAAGCCACTGTAACAAGGGCAATGCGCTCATTTTCTGACATGCACCCGGCACGAGCCGCCAAAAGTTTTTTGCGAGCGCGCTTCAAGCGTTTTACGGCTTTCACGACTTCAGGTGCTTGCACTGAAATTTCAAAATCGATTGTCGCCTGAAACGTGATCTCATCTTCGCTGGAGCGAATGGCCTGCACGCCCTCTGCTGGGATCATGATGAGGTCCGGAAGGTCTCCGGCCGCTGATTTTTCAATCCTCTCGGTCAGCGTCACTGCACTGACTGGTTTTACCTTGCTGGCCATCGCCAGAAGAGATGCCGGCCAGAAGTGTTTGGGCAGCCACATCATACCCTGCCAAGGTGGCTGAGCCACAACCAGGCGCGGCGCCACAAAGACGCCTTTGGTTGTCGTAAGCTGCCAGGATCCGTCTGCGAAAGTCGACTTCGCTGAACTCGCTGCACTCTTTGATGGCTCAGGAAGTGTGCCGTCGAAACTCGCCGACATGATACGACAGCTGGTGGTCAGCGTGATGATTCCAGCGTCGACGTATTTTTGAAGGGATTCGTTAATCGCAACTTGCCACGGACCACGCTTGAGCGGGCCCGTGTGATACCCGACACGCTCGCGAAACGCATCCGGTGGGGTCGACCACAAGTCGGTGATACCGAGCATGGAGCTAAACTGCTCAAGGACAACGGCAGCAGGGGCTTTGCGGGACTCTGTCCATACCTGCGCAAACGTTTTTTGATCCGACTTGGATTCAGGTTCACTGGTCTCGCCAGCTTCTTCTTTCTCATCCACTTCGGAGGAATCAACGGATTCCACCTCTGAAGCTTGAGCCTTGACCGCGGGAGTTACCTTGACACCGGCACTCAGGATATCCGTGACATGATTCCATTGGCGGGCAGCAGCCATCCCGCCAAGGGCACGCGCACCTTTGCCACCGAACATCTGATCCAAGGGCAGCGTGTTTAAGTCGCTACCAGACAGAATGCCCAACGTGTCCTGTTCTTTGGCCGCAAAACAGTCCGGATCCCAAGCCGAATCCGGATCCGAGCGCATGGTCTGCTGCCAAAATTCGATCAGAGGTTTCGACACGCCGTTTAGTCCGTAGCCCCACGCCGGGTGCCCGTCCCCGTTGTCGTCCTTGGCATCCAGGGAATTTGCCGCAAGGCTGCGCAAGCGCCCTCCCGGTACGGCTTCTTTTTCCAACAGCAAGATTTTCAGCGGCGAAACATCACCAGTTTGGGCCAAATGACCCACCGCAAGGCGCAGTGCGGCCAAGGTTCCCGCAATGCCTGCGCCGGCGACAATCACGTCGAATTGATTCTGATTTTTGGAATCTGGAGATGTCATAACCATTATTTTTACGTGGGGTCTCCCACTCGCGCAAGGCGGAATGCCCGCAACCAGTTTTTTTTATGGCTGGTCGTCGGAATTTTCTCGACCCGCCAACCGCTGACCTCCAAGGCATCACGGACCTTGCGAGCGACGCTATAGGTCATCAAACAGCCATCGCAACCGACGGCGAGGGCCACGGCTGAAAACCAATCCGCTGTCCACATGCCCGGATTCTTCTTGGGGGAGAAGGGATCCTGCCAAACATAATCATGGGGCCCTGACTTTTGGAGCAGGGATATGCTGGCGTCAGAACGGGCATCACCCAAGATCACATGCCAATCAAGTGCCCCACCGCCTGGCCCCCGAATAACGCCCCGCCAAAGGCCATCACTCTCGCAGCGCAGGCCTTTCAGAGCCTCGATCCAAAAAGGGTTCCAGCCGATCTGCCAAGGGGCACTCCCGGATCGCAGTGCGTGAAACAAGGCTTCATCATTTTCGAGAGACAATATTTGGAGGTGGGCCTTGGCTCCACTTTGAAGCCATGCATCAACGGTGGCCAGGGCGTTGTAACCAAGCCCCAACCCGACATCCAGCACCCGAACGCAATTTCCCTGCTCAAATTCGCCAAGAATTCCGGACGCCACCACATAGAGATGGCGGGCCTCGGTCAGAGCCCCTGCCCTCGAGTGGTACCACTCGGAATGCTCAGCATGCGCCAAAGTCCAAGATCCGTCGGCGGTCTGACGGGCCAATTCACTGGAATCATGGGTTGGAACGATCAAATAAAAACCAATTATTTCATTTATTTAAACAAAAAATCGCAACACGGCCGTGCCGCAGTCACAAAACCCTAAGATTCAGACAGGATTTAGCCGTTAATCCCTATTCATGAAAGTTTTTAGATCAAAATTTGCGGGATTGACCGGATCGATGGCGCTGGCGGCCGTGATGCTTCAGTCAAACTGCTCGGGCACAAATCCGATAGGGCAAACGGTCACCAGCCCGGGAAAGATTAACCCGCAAGAATCCCTAGAACAAAACAACGCCAACAATGAACCCGACATGACGGCGCCAATGCCCCAAGAAAGCACCAACGATTACACTGGCACGATCGATCCAACCCTGATCAGCGCGGCCTATCTGGCATGCGGCAAGGGGGACCAGGCGGGGACAGAAATCGGATGCAACGTCTACACGGCTGCAGACCAAAGGATCACCGCGGCAGCCAGCACCGGTACCTGGATTGCAAAAGCGGGCGGGGTCAGCTTGAATCGTTTAAGCCCTGAACCAGTTGGGATTGCCTTTGCGGCTTTGGTACCGCCTTCACAGCGATTATTCGGCCGAAACCCACAAATCTCGGTTTCATACTCGTTTACGACGGGGGCCTATCCACCGGTTGTAAAAACCTTTGAAAGCAACCTTGGTTCAATGGCGCTGATCGCTGATTTCAGGGCTTTCGGTCAAGCACAAACCTTCAGGGCCACGGGCTTGATGGCTCCAACACTTTCGCAACTTCTGTCCACCGTCCAATCCCAACGCGCCACCGCCAACAACGTGCGATGCACGAGCCGGTACTTCACACAGACAAGCGAATGCAGCAGCGCCTTTGGTACAGGAAGTGGCTTTAACTTGAGAAGGCGGGGAGCCGCCTCGAACGACACCCTTAACTTCACCCAATCAAACATCAACAGCCTCTACGAGACGTGCAACAGCATTGCAAACCTCTGCTATGCAATCCTTTGCCGATAATTGAAGTGTCACCCCCCAGGGGCTGTCAAGCATCCCTTCGCAACTGATCCATGATCTTCGCGCACAAGGTTTCAGGCACACCACCTGCGGCACATCCAGCCAAGTACATCAGGGCGAGGTTAAGCAATCCCACATCTTTTGCGTTGGAGGCCTGCATCCGTGTGCTGGCCATCCCGTCATTGTCGATGGATTGGCGGC
>CANJZQ010000041.1 GCA_947479535.1 Oligoflexales bacterium
GGCCTTCCTTCAATCAACGCCGGTCAAACAGTCTCCAGTATTCCCGGTATCGGTCAAAGTTTGCCTTTGCCACTAGCTCAGGGATCTAGAACCCCGAACCGCCACACAACAGGTCAGACTTCAGTGAAGTTGCCTGACCCACCTACTCCAGAGGCCCTCGCACACACAGAGTTATAGTGTCTCTGCATGTATTGCTTGATGGCCTCATCTGCCCCACTTGCAGTAACTCACCGGGTTTCGCCGCCACCAACCGAAATCGGCGGGGACTTTTCCCAGCTTGCCTGCCCGCGCGTTGGAGAACGCTTGGGCGCTACAAGAGGTTCCGTGCTTTCACCAACACTCTTTCCTGACATGTCATCCTGTCCGCCCCCAGAACATCAGCAAGCTGCACGTGTCCAGTTCTTCGCTTGCTGCAATGGCCTTCGCCTTGTTTGAAGAGGCTCGGCACGTTCCCGCTCCCTGCGATCCGTTAACCACAAGGTCCACGTTGGGCTTAAAGGTTCGCTCACGCTACAACCTGTCAGTTCGCCCGCCCCCCATACGAACTCACGGAGGGCTTTTCAGCCGGCTTCTGCCTGCGAGGTCACCCGCGCAGGCAGCGGCCACGACTACGGTGGCATCTGGACGATTCCACCGGCAGGACTCTCACCCGCCAGAGTGTTTGGCTAGCATCGCTGCGTTCCAAACACATAAAAGGGTAATGCAGATGGCGTGCCAAAAAAAATGACAGGGCAGGACCAATGCTACAGTCCTGCCCCATCGTTTTACACGCCCCACATGACCGGACGAGGTCAAACAACGGTTCCGGCGCTATCCCTTCTACGCCAGGACCGCGGGGCAACGCGGTCTTATCACCGCGCCATACGCCGCCGGGCCATCTCAAATTTAAGGATGTCCTCGGCGTCTACTGGCTCAGATTCGATGTCAAATTCACGCGGTGCGCTGAACGCATAGTTCTTGTCCATTGGATCAAGAAGGCGCAACTGACGCTTTGACTTGTGACCCTTTAGCTTCTCCTTGTGGCGCTTTAATTGTGACGTCATTTTGTCCATCATGTGATCGATCGAACCGTACATGTCTCCGCAGGCATGCTCGACCTCGAGATTGAAGCCGTCGCCCCCGGTCAGGGTGCAACGAACAGAGTGATTCAGGTTGTCCACCGTAAATGTCACATGGGCCTCAACTGGCTTTGTAACGAACTTGGTGACTCGTTCCGTGATCTTCTCCTCGGCGTATCGGGTTAACGCGGGCGACGTGTCCATGTGCTTGAAAGCAAAGCGGAAATGCATCAGAAACCTCCTTCAGATCCGTGACAACTTCACGTTCCATTCATACCTACACAGGTCCTTTCGGCCGCCTTTGACTGGGCATTAGGGAATTTATTGGGACTTGCCAAAACAGCCCATTTTCAATAATCGTTTCGGATAGATAACTGTGCCTGTCTTTGGAATTATCAGGGGTTTTTCAGGACGTGACTGCCTTCGACAGCCAAAACCGTCACTCGCAAAATGAGTCCCGATCCGATGCGGAGTTGCGGGCCGAGGCCGGTGCTGCGTCCACCCTGCGCGGCGAAGTGGAGCGTGTCACTTACGCCAATGCGGAAAATGGCTACAGCGTCCTGCGCATTCGTGACACCGCCACCAATGTGACCGTCACGGCGACCGGAGTTTTTGTCGACATCAAAGCCGGCGAGCTGTTCCAGTTCACTGGCACATGGAGTTCCCATGCGCAGTACGGCCGGCAATTTAAAATCGACCGGGCGTTGCCGGTAAGACCGACATCCAAACCTGCAATGATCCGCTACCTTTCCTCCGGCCTGATCAAGGGCATCGGCGAAAAAACAGCAGGGCGCATCGTTGCTCACTTCGGTGAAAAAACTTTCAAAATCCTGGATGAAAACCCAGCCTGTTTGATGCAGGTAAAAAGCATCGCGCGTAAAAAGGCTCAAGTCATCATTGAGGCATGGCAATCCCAACGGGCCGGCGCCGACATCATGATGTTTCTCAACCAGCATGGAATCACGCCAAACTTTGCGCGCAAAATATTCAAACTTTACGGCGCCGGAACCATAGAAGTTGTCACGACCGACCCGTATCGTCTGGCGGAAGACCTCCATGGGATCGGTTTTCTCAAAGCCGATGCGATTGCCTTGAATGTCGGCATCACCAAAGACTCACCCCAACGGGTGCGGGCCGCCATCCTGTATCAGTTGCAGCAAGCCGAAGACAAAGGCCATTGCTACCTGACCAGCCCACAATTGACGGCTGGCCTTTCTGCGACGCTTGATTTACCCGAAGCCCAATTGTCGACACGCCTGGACGGGGAACTTCGGGCCCTTCAAAATTCAGGCGCGGTCATCACAGAAAAAGTTCACACCCAAATGGGCGAATCGGGTGAAGGCCACTACCGCGGCGAGCTGAGGGCTGCAGAGGCTGATGTGGCCGAGGGTATCGCCCGCCTGTTAAGCCAACCCGTTGATGTCGATAACGAACGCGTGGCCAACTGGATTGAACGCTACGTCGCGGCTTCTGGTACAACCCTCAGCGACGGCCAGCTGCAATCACTGAAGTTTGCCGTCCAAAGTGGAGTCTTTGTGCTAACCGGCGGCCCTGGAGTTGGTAAGACAACCACCGCCAATGTGATCATCCGGCTGTTTAAGGCGATGGGGAAAAAAGTTGCCCTTGGCGCACCGACAGGTCGCGCTGCCCAGCGGCTGAGCGAAGTCGCAGCCGAAAAGGCAAAGACCATCCACCGCCTCTTGGAATGGGCGCCAGCGGTTGGCGGATTCACGAGAACGGATGAAAATCCATTGGATGCCCAAGTTACCATCATCGACGAAGCATCGATGATCGATATCCGGTTGATGGCAAATTTGGTCAAGGCACTTCCGAATAAGTCCCAACTCATCTTGATCGGTGACGTTGACCAGCTACCGTCGGTTGGTCCGGGAAACGTTTTGCGCGACCTGATCGAATCCCGGCAAATACCCTTCATCAAGCTGGATCAAATTTTCCGACAGGCCCATCAATCCCACATCATCCGGACCGCCCACACCATCAACAAGGGGCAGGAACCGGAGTTTTCAAAAAACCAGGACGAATCCAGTGACTGCCAATTTATCGAGGTAGAGACTTCGGAAGACGTCATGGAGACCATCAAGAAACTCGTGGCGTCTGATATTCCTGAAAAACTTGGTCTTGATCCCGTTCGCGACATTCAAATCCTGACACCTATGAACCGTGGCGATCTTGGGACGCAAACCTTCAACGAAGAGTTGCAGCGCCTGTTGAACCCAGACCGCGGTCAGGGCGTGGCCGGCGCAGGTAGTCGCAGCGAAAAATCGCGTCGCATGTTCCGCCAAAGCGACAAAGTGATTCAGCTGGTCAATAACTACGATCTTGGTGTTTTCAACGGAGATATCGGATTTGTGCGCGAGGCCGGAGTTGAAGGCGGCAAGGTCCTGGTGTCCTTTCCCGATGGACGCCTCGTCACCTATGGGGCCGAAGAAATTGGCGACCTTCGTCTGGCCTATGCCATCACCATCCACAAATCCCAGGGCAGTGAATTCCCTGCCGTTGTGATTCCGGTTTCGATGCAGCATTACATCATGCTGCAACGAAACCTGATTTACACCGCACTCACCAGGGCCCGAAAATTCGCGATTTTTGTAGGGTCAAAAAAGGCACTGGGATACTCGGTCCGCAATCAGGTTTCAGCAAAACGCCAAACCCAACTCATCGAACGGATCCGCTGGGCTCTCAAGATGTCCTAGTTAATAGCGGACCAGATCAATCGACTCACTTGCCAATCGTTGACGGACCAGTGGAGAGCATGCCGCTTCCATTTCCGAAACCCACTCGAAATCTGAGTAGGCCCAAGGCATCTTCTGACGCAAAACCAAATCATCAAATGCGGGGTGTAACATCAGCTCGGTAACACCCTCAGAAAATTGACTGATCATCTTCTGGATCGATTCGACGTCCTGATGGCCGCAACGAAAAAATCCAGCAAAATGATCCGCATGACCGATGCCAGCCCGACGGCATAAAACCCTGAAACGGACACCCAGCAATCGATAGGGGATCCCGATCAAACGCCGCAACAGTCCACTCGATTCCGGCACCATGCTGGATGGAACCCGGACGTTCTTAATCTGGTATTTTTTGCACAAGCGAATCACGATTTCTGAAACCCCAGGCAAGATATGCAGATGCTGGGTTGAATTTAGAAATGGAATCGAAGGAAAAAATGTCATAAATTTCTGAAGCTGAACTTCAAACTCCTGCTCGATTTCACGAAAATCAAGCACACCCGACAAATACCGTGCAAGAAACGGCTTCCAATGGCGATGGAGGCAAATTTTATCATCGCCAAAATAAGAATTTGAATCCGTGATGGATGAATGCCTGCCCAATAGCGAGTGCCCCTCGACAACTCCCAAATGAAGGCCAATCTGTAAATCCGGATATGCGTGGATCTTTGCCACAGCATCGTCTGTCCCAGGCGCATTTACGAGCAATGCGGCCGTGGTGACGATCCCCTCCCGATGGGCGCGAAAAATTCCGTCGGTGATCAGGGGCGACAACCCAAGATCGTCGGCTGTGACAATCAGTTTACGACGGGGACTAATGTTCATCGATTCTGGTCAGACATCAGGCGTTTCTCCGATGGCCTTGTCGATAAAGTAGGCTGGACGACGCTTGACCTCATGATAAATCTTGCCAACATAGAGCCCCACAATTCCGGTGAACAACACTTGAAGGGCAAACAGCATCAACTGAAGGCTGATCAAGCTCAACCAACCGGGCACGAGATCGCCCTTGCCAGAGACAGCCAGTGCAACGCAGACCAGAAGGTAAACCAGTGCAAGCACCAACATCAGAAGGCCGGCCATAAATGGCAATTGAAGCGGCCAAGTGCTGAAGGAAAACAGCCCGTCAAAAGCAAGGCGCATTGATTTATTCAAGGTATAGGAGGCCTGCCCAGCAAAACGCGCAGCGCAATCAAATTCCAGATCACACTGGCGGAAGCCAATATAGGGAACCATCCCCCGCAAGAAAGGCGAGACTTCCGGCATTGCAAGCAACGCATCCACGGAACGACGGTCCATGATCCGGAAATCCGAGGCATTGGGCGTGATCTTGACCGGCGAAATCCGGTTGAAGAACCAATAGAAAAATCTGGAATACACATTTTTAAAAAAGTTGGGTCCTTGGGAGTTTTTGCGAACGCAGTGGACCACCGACCAACCGGCATTGAGCCGCTCCAGCAGTTCAGGAATCACCTCTGGTGGATGCTGCAAATCGCCATCCATCATGACGACCGCATTGCCTTTGGCCCGCCGGATGCCGCACAACAATGCAGCCTGATGCCCTGCATTTCTTGACAACGAGACACACTTGATCCGGCTGTTCCTGCGATGTTTTTCCTCAATCAAAGCATACGTCCGGTCCGATGAACCGTCGTCAATAAAGATCAATTCGTAGTCACCAAAAAGACCGGCCAGACCACTCAAGGCGGATTCCGTACGCCGGATGAACTCTTCGACGCAAGCTTCTTCATTGCGAACGGGCACAACAATGCTTAGCTTCGGTTGTGTGCTCATCCCGGCTTCCTCAATAGGCCCACCGGCCAATCAATGAATTTCGAAGCAAAATTTGATGTAAAACCAACGTTACGATCAATGCCGCGGACGGCAAGAACTTCCACTTGAATTGGAATAACCATCGCCCACCCATCAGCCACAGCGGCAACAGCACTGCCGCATAACGAAAATCTGTCACCAGTTCGCCCGATAGGGGCATTATGCCAACATGAAGGGCAAAATAAACCCAAATCAGTTCCCTGGGCCTGGCTGCGGCGAGGCGGACAACCCACCACACCAGAACGAAAAAGAAGGCATGATGAATCAAGCTGCCGAAATTTGTATTCTGCCACGGGTTACCGAACCAGAACGTCCTGACATACGACGCCCAAGTCATCTCTGGGCGCCATTCCACCTGAGAATGAAGAAACAAAAAAGGATCTCCCGTCACCCGATACTGGTAGAGGGGATACAGGGCGTAAAGTCCCCCACTTATAACGCCGCAAACTGCAAAAATGACAAACGACCTGCGGATTCCGCGTCCCCCACGCCACCAGTCAA
Organism: Oligoflexales bacterium; assembly: GCA_947479535.1. Taxonomy (GTDB): domain Bacteria; phylum Bdellovibrionota_B; class Oligoflexia; order Oligoflexales; family RGVZ01; genus RGVZ01. The sequence goes on from CANJZQ010000041.1 coordinate 6,146, forward strand.
ACCCGGCCGCCAATCCCGTCGCCAGAGCCAAAAAAGTTCCTTGGTTTTTGGTCAAGGCCGAAAGCCCCGCGATAAAGGCCGCAAGACGCCACTGCCTTTTACCCCAAAAAAATAGCGTCCCGCACAGGAGCAACAGATAAAGGGATTCCGTGTGCGGATGAAAAAAAACCCAAGCCGCCGGCGAAAAAACAAACAGCATCCAGCCCATATTATTGCCACGCGGAAGCTGTGTCCCGGGGGCGTCAAGGGCTGTTGCACTCAGGTAGATTGAGATCGCCGCAGCGTAGCAAGCAAGCGACAAAGTAAGACCGGCTATCGCCAAGGGCATCCCCGTCACATCGGCCCAACCGGCGATCATCAGCGGATAAAGGGGGAAAAATGCCCATCCTGAACCGGAGTACCCCTCGCCAGCGATACGCAAATACCAACCCGCATCCCAACTGCGGAGCAGCTTGTCCAAGGAAACCCCGTGGGCCTGTCCGAAAAGGAAAACGAAGGTCGCCTGCCAACACAAAGCCAGCAGGATCATCAAGAAAACCCCCCTCGGGGTTGCCTTCTGATCAAGAACAACATTAAGCCGTCGGAGCAATTGTTTCATTGGCGGATGAGATCACGGAACATGCCTGCTTGGCTAGGGCGATCCCTTGTAGATATTCTGGTCATGACCCTCAAATGGCCCAGGAACCAGAGCCTGATCCACAAGAAACTTTTTGATTGCGTGGCGTGCATACCGGATTTCGCAACGTTTGAGGATCTCGTAGCAGGCGAACATCATCAGATCAGCAGATTGAAAACGACGTGATACGGAGAAATGCAACGCCGTCTTGAGGAGGCGCTTGAGGGCTTTCTCCATCACAGGATCGGTCAAGCCGAGAGATGGAATCGAAACCTTGCGCATCAAATCCAAGGTCTGATGCCGGTCATTAGACGCCGGGATAATCTTGCGGCCAGTGATCAGCTCGAATAAAATCAGTCCTGCACAATAAATATCCGTTTGCTGAACGATCGGCTCGTTGGAGATGTGCTCTGGCGCGTAATAGCCAGGCGTCCCAATCATGTAATTACGGTAGTCCTCGACTTCTAGACGACAGGCCAGGCCAAAATCAGTGACCAGAATCCGGCCCTTTGAATCGATCAAGTAATTCGCAGCCGAAAGGTCAGAATGAATCGTGTCATGCAAGTGGAGGTAGTCGATACCCTGAAGCATATCAATGACAATGCACAGGCCGACGAGGGGCGGAACCCGTTTGACTTGTTTCACAAACGAATATCCGGACCATCCATCAACAAACTCAGTCACGATGTAGCAGTTCGGAGGACTAAAAAAACTATCCAGGTAACTGACGATGTGCTTGTGATTCAAACTTGAAATAATCAGAAGTTCTCGATGAAAAATTCCAAGGAACTTTGAATTTCGCGCATATTTGTCATGCAGCACTTTGATGGCAACGGAATTTCCAGTCCGTTCATCAATCCCCCGGAACACACGCCCAAGCCCACCAACTCCCACTTCACCAACGACCTTGTAAGGGCCAATCTTGGCGGGGATCTCGGGCGTCGGTTTTGCCTGGCTCGTGCTCAACGTTAAATAGACTCCTGCCTGATTGGTCCCGTCAATGATTCCACCGGAATTCAAAGAAGGGGGGACAAAGAATCATCGGCAGGAATAATTCAGGTTCAATCAGAATTTACGTAACAAGCTTTGGAAGAAAACCAAAAAAAGACTAATTACCGAAGGACTTCATCCACTTCTTCCACAACATCCGTGGAGGATGAGATCTTTTTTAACTCACCAAGCAGCAACGTTATGGCCGGAGCTTTTTTACGACGAACAGATTCAACGTAAGCAATCTGGACCCACTGCGGCATGCGAGACATCATGATGGCCACCTGAGAGCGGTCCTTTGGCAAATAACTTTCAAGGGCCATTTGACCGAGGTCCGCGAGTCCATTGTTGCGTGACACGGCATAGTAAACCAGATGCTCCGCATGGGCATGAGACAGTGGTGCCGGGTGGGCCTGAAGGTGTTTCAGAGCAATCAGGCAAGTGTAAACATTAACTGAATTCTGCGTGAGCTGGCGCAAATCCTCTGCTGACGCCAGCGCAAGGTAATCAAGAAAGTCATTTGAAGCACGGGAAGAATCCAACTGAGCCATGGACAGTGCAAACGCCTCCTGCCCCGTGGTCATCAGACCCTGCCGCAACAATGTATAAGCCGACTTCATTCCGTTGGCTTGCACAGCGACAGCCATCTGCGGGATCAAGACCGTTGCCTCGTCATTTTCTGTGATCGCACGCCCCAGTTCCTGATCGATGGCAAACGTCAGTGCCCGTGAAGGCATTGCTGCGGCCATTTGCCATCCCATCTGCCGCGCAACCGGACGCCCCGAACCAACCAAACGTTCAAACAGGGTTACCGAAGCTGCCAGTGGCGAGCTTTGATAAAGGGCAACAGCATTGGCAAGACGGACGTTGTCATACTTGATGATTCCATCTTGAATCGCGGCTTCGAGGGTCCGGTGTGCCGCCGGCCATTGCTTGCGCTGGGTGATCAAGCGTCTCGCGTCTTCCACCACTTGGGACCCCGCGTTGATGGCTGCTTCGATCGCCTGGTCCAGAGTCGTTTTTGAGTCAAAACGGCCACGCTTTGATGAATCGCGGCTTGCAGCACTTTGAAAAGCATCATCCTCCCTGGAACCCAATGGCTGAGAATCAGCTCCGTAGTTTCCAGGCGAATTGATCGCCTCGCCGGATTGAAGGCTGACACAAGAAGCCAGCACCAAAGGCGCCACCATCAAAATTGATTTTGTAATAAGATTAAGGCGCATGAGGGTCCCCTGGTTCAATTAAATTAACCCGGATCTTACCGCTGAAGGAAGCCTCCAGTTCACTGGCCTGAACCGGTGACGAAGTGGCCAGATGAAATTCAATTGTCCGGGGTTGTTTGAATTGTATCAGGTAAACTTGGGCACGCAAAAAAATTTGAGCGATAGGTGCGGGTTCGATGGCCACCACGGCGTCATTGTACGAAAACCATGTCCGATTTGGTTTCCCGGCAACAGGGACGCCAAATGCACGGGCCGCACGCAACACAAATCTGGCAGGAACGTCTGCCGTGCGGCGCCCTCCATGGAGTGCCGGGTTAATTCCAAGTGCAATCAGCGCACGCAAGAATTTCAATTCCCTCTGCCGCCGAAGGCCCCAAGCCGAGAGCAAAATCAACGCAAGTGCTGATGCGCAATGAAAAACCAGGGCAAGGCTCACACCCATCGGGATCCCTCCGGCGGTCTGCTTCGGCAAATCCGCATCCGGATCTGACTCGAAAAGAGTAAAGGAACCGTCAACAAGAGCAGGAATCCGATGTCAAATCCCGGGAAATTTCGCGAGCCACCGGCAGAAATCATGCCGCATCCGGGGGTCACCCTCTGAAGAGCATCGGGTGTGTATGCACCAGTAGACTTACCCCCAAGAGCCCCATCTGCCTGAACCAGTCCCGATCCAAGAAGGGGACGTGGTACCGATTCACCCGCAATTCGCGCGTAATAAAACTGGTAGTTAAGTGGGTTGGTATCCGCACCGTAGATATTGGGGTTTGCCGTACTGATAATGCGCTCACGAATCCCGCTTGCGGAGATTGAAGGAGCATACGCCACAAGTAGTCCCACGACGCCGCTAACGACCGGGGCGGCCATGGAGGTGCCGTTCTTTGGTCCCGTCATCCCACCAGGAAACGTCGACATGATTGCACTTCCTGGCGCAGCAACATCGACCCAGTTTCCGAAATTACTGAAAGAGGCCTTTTCATTGGACGAAGTCGTCGCCGACACTGCAATCACGTCCGTCAAGGCAGCCGGATAGGACCGCAGCATCGTATCTTCGTTTCCCGATGCCGCAACCACAACGATCCCGTTGCCGGCCCTGCGCAAACTGGCGACGATCACTGAAATGGCGCGGTTGCGCTGGAACTGTCCAAAAGATGCGTTCACCACCCGGATCGCATTGGAGCTGTTGCTGCGAAACAACGACACGTACTTGAGGCCGGCCAGTTGAGCGGAATCAGAAATCCCACCAAAACCACTGGTGGCTTTGATCACAACAATCTTGCAAAAGGGACAAACGCCAGCGGGGCCCATGGGTGTTCCGCCGCTGCTTTGATACTCTGCAGCAATGATCCCCGCGACATGGGTTCCGTGCTGGCATTTATCGGCGACTTCCACATCTCCCTGACAAGTTTCACCGGCAGCCGAAGTGCCATAAGGAAAAACATTTCCGTCGCCAAGGGATCCGCCGCCCATCGCAGTCACATTGCAGCCGTATACGTCGTCCGCGCAGCCACTGGCTCCCGGACTAGGATTTTGAAAGATGCGATTTTTAAGCTGTGGATGCAAATAATCGACGCCGCTGTCGATCACGGCGATCAGAGGCGGATTTGCAAGAATGTCGGCATTCGAGGGCAGAGCATCGGCAGCCCGATCGGTAAACTTGGTAAATGCAGCTGCAGCATTAACCGACTTGAGGTGTCCGAATGAGCCTTCCAGTTGGGTGTAATCGGTGGACCACTTTGCAAACGAATCTTCCGTTGTGTTCAAGTCCGATAAATGGCTGATCCCGTTTGGATCGGCAAACCAAATTCGCCCGGCAGCCTCCCATTCGGCCAGCGTCTCGGCGGCAATATCGTCCGAAACAAAGTCCACTTTGGCAATGGCTGCCACGGCAGACGGAGCAACCTCCTTGCCCGACCAAGAGTTCAGCACCCCTTGAAGCCCTTGACTCTCGTACAATTCCTCGCCGACCACAGGAGAACTCAAGTCAGCTGACGTGATGAAATCAACCGACTTGACGCGGGGATCGCTGGCAAAAAAAGAGTTCAACCCTGCCTGATGAAACCGTACCTCAGACCGAAAATTGGGGAATTGCAGGGCTTCACGCGAGGCTTGAGCCCGAAAGGCCACAATCCATGACCCCGGGACACGGGTTTTGGCTTGGGCCTCACCCCCTGAAATGCCATCACTTCCCCCGGCCAAATACGGCGGAACTATCGGCTCGTCCCATAAAAATGGCTCGCGAGGGTCACTTGGCATCTGCCCGCAGGCGTAAACCATGAAAAAAACAATTAAGGTCAGTAACTTCAAATGGGGCACGTTTGCCTCCTCGCGGCATCTGCTATGATTCCAATGCCAGCACAGCAAAGCAAGGGGAACACATCTTGTGGCAATTGATCAAAATTGAAAACCGCCCCGCCCTGGTCCTCGCCGAAACCGACGAAGCCGGCCACAGGCAAAGGGTTCATGACCTAAGAGGTGCCATTCGCACGCTCGAATTGGCGCAAAACTTGGGTGCCTTCAACCACCTCGGCCGGGAACGGGCCGATGCTTTGGCCAAAGCCATTGAAATATTGACCGGCGAAGCAAAGATTTTGGTCGAAGCATACGGGACAGGCTGCTAAAATAAATCATGGAAAAACAGACCACACGACCAGGTATTTTTGCCGTTTCGGCTCCGTCTGGAACTGGTAAAACCACGCTGAACAGCCGCCTGGAGCGCGACCACCCTGATGTTGAAATCTCCGTCAGTTTAACCACTCGAAAGCAACGTCCCGGTGAACTTGCCGGCAAGCACTACCACTTTGTTGATCGCTCAGAGTTCGAGAAAAATGTTGCGGCTGGCAAGATGCTCGAGTGGGCTGAGGTGTTTGGCAACCTTTACGGAACCAGCAAGGCAGAAGTCGACCGGATCGTCTCCAAAGGCCACAAAGTCATCCTTGAAATCGACGTCCAGGGCTGGATGACCGCTAAACCAAAACTACCTGGTGCCATCTCCATCTTTATTTTACCGCCTTCGATGATCGACCTGTGGCATCGCCTCGAAAAGCGCGGGACAGACAGCCCAGAGGTGCGTTGGCGACGCTTTCAGGCGGCACGGGACGAAATCGCTGCCGGCCGCATCTATGACTTTTTCATCGTCAACGATGACCTCGAAAGGGCTTACAAGGAATTAGAGTCCATGATCGTCAGCGGCGAACCCGGCCACACCTCCCAAGAGGCGGGGGAGGCGCTCTGCAACCGCCTGTTAAACGAATTCGAGCAGAGCGATAAGATCCTTGAATTAAAGAAGATTCGCCAGAAAGTTTAATGACCACCAAGATGGACCGCCGGGGTAAACCTGAGTTACGATCAAAAAACGCCGATAAATCTTAAGGATAGGCGTGAGGTCGCACCAGTGGATCCATTAAAATCGCAAACTCAAAATGACGGTAAGCCCGCGGTTGCGTCGAATACACCCGATTTGCTGTTCCATGAGCTGCAAACCGCAGTTCGCGGCTATCTCCCAAACCAGGATCTCAGCCCCCTCGAAAAGGCTTACAAGTTCGGCGCGGATCGCCACGGCCCCCAGCTGCGAGTTTCGGGCGAACCTTACATCACCCACCCCCTGAACGTTGCGCTGATCCTGACCCGATTCAAGGTCGATTTGGCATCCATCACTGCCGCCATCCTGCACGACGTGGTCGAGGACACAGAGACGCCGCTGGCTGAAATCGAGCAACTCTTTGGCAAGCAGGTCGCAGATCTTGTCGACGGAATGACCAAGATTGGAAAGATCGAATTTCGATCAAGCCAAGAACGCCTTGCCGAAAACTTTCGTAAAATGCTTTTCGCTATGGCCAAGGACGTGCGCGTCATCCTGATCAAGTTGGCAGACCGCCTGCACAACATGCGCACGATCGAGGCCCTGCCACCACCAAAGCGCAGGCGGATCACCCAAGAGACACTTGATATTTACGCCCCCTTGGCCAGTCGCCTGGGGATATACGGGATTAAGAGCGAGCTGGAAGACTTGTGCCTGCGTCAAATGAAATCGGACGTTTATCAGGAGTTAAAGTCCAAAATCGCGCTCAAAAAAACCCAACGCATGGCATCGATTGAGGACGTAAAGGAAAAGCTCGAGGCCGAGCTGAAGAAATATGGCTTTCAAAATGTGATCGTCTATGGCCGGCCAAAGCACTTCTTTTCCATTTATAAAAAAATGATCGAGCGCCATCTGACGTTCGAAGACGTCCATGACTTGTTTGCCTTTCGGATCATCGTGGATACGGTCAAGGACTGCTATGAGGCTCTCGGAGTCGTCCATGCGATGTGGAAGCCAATGCCCGGACGATTCAAAGACTACATCGCCATGCCGAAGGCAAACTTGTACCAGTCCCTTCACACAACCGTGATCCGCCCCAACGGCGAGCCTGCTGAAATCCAGATTCGCACCCACGAAATGCATGAAACTTGCGAATCCGGCATTGCAGCCCACTGGAGCTACAAAGATAAAGGCTCGGGATCGAATGCACCTGCAGATCCAAAAGCTCAAAATCCGGACCTGAAAAAATTTGCCTGGTTGCGTCAGATGATGGAATGGCAAACTGAATTAAAAGACCCCGAAGAATTTCTTGAGGCCGTGAAGGTTGACCTGTTTGACGATGAAATTTTTATCTTCACCCCCAAAGGGGATGTCATTGGTTTGCCGCACGGGGCAACGGCTCTGGATTTTGCATTCAATGTCCACTCTGCCATTGGACTGACGACGGTCGGTGCCAAGGTCAATGGACGTATTGTACCGATCAAGAAAAAGCTGAAATCCGGAGACATCGTCGAAGTCCTCACCTCTCCAGGCCAAAAGCCCAACAAGGAGTGGCTGAATTTCGTCACAAGTTCTCGCGCTAAGAATAAAATCCGCTCCTATTTGCGCAGCCAACAACGAGAAAAGAGCCGGAAAATGGGACGCTCCATGCTGGAGCAGGCTTGCGAAGCACGATCCTTTGACCTGGATAAATTGCTGAAACAGGGGCACGGCGAGGCCATGGCCCGGGCGGCGAAGGAAAGTGCGTTCGATGACATGCTGGCATCGATCGGGTACGGGAAACTTGACGCAAAAGATGTCCTTGCCAAAATTTTCCCTGAAAAAGAAATCCAGATTGATCCCACCGTTCCCGTTGCTGTGCCGCAGCCAGAAACCAAAAAGGGCGCCCCTCGCGAAGGCATCTTGGTCAGCGGTATCGATAATGTCCTGGTGAACTTCGGGCGCTGCTGTAATCCCTTGCCAGGCGAAGACATTCAAGGATTTATCACTAGAGGCCGTGGCGTGACGGTGCACCGGGCCACCTGTTCCCGGGCCCTGGACTTGGATCCACAACGACGGGTCATGGTGCAATGGGCTGGTACGCCAGGAGGAGAAAGCCATCCCGCCGGAACCCATCACGCCTTCATCCGCGTCATCACCCGTGATCGCCCGGGCGTCCTGGCTGATGTAACAATGGCCATTGCTGCCTGCGGCGCGAATATCCAGCGCGCAAACATTCAAGTATCGAGCGACCTTCTTGGTGTTCTGGACTTTGAGCTGACGCTGAACGGTCTGACTCAACTTCAAGCCATCTTTCGCAAGGTCGAGTCCCTTCCTGAAATCGTCTCCGTAGAGAGGCGATCTTCCGGCCGCCAACAAAACGGACGCGTAATCTGATATCCTTCTGGGAACGACGACCGGAGGCCTTACCCATGAAACATTTTAAATTTTCGCCCAAGGTGGCAGCCGCGTTGGCAACGTGGACCTTACTCGTATTTTCCGTGCCATCTGGATTCAGCCAAACGACTACCACTTCAAAACAAGCATCCGTCGATGTCACTTGGAGCAAACAACCCGATGGCGACGTCCGGTTTAATTTCAAAACAAAACCGGCCAAGGGGCTCAAGATCAACATCGAAGGCCCCTGGTCCCTTGAAATCAAGGAACACAGCGGATTAAATCTGGTGAAGCCGAAATTAGGAAAATCTGAATTCCAGGAGGCACTCCCGGGATTTTCATTGCTGTCGAAACCAACCGCCAAATCGGGAAAAATTGATTTCAAAATGGTGGTCTTCGTCTGCACTGAATCAAAGGCACAATGCTTTCGTGACGTTCAACAGGGCAGTTTGAACTGGAACTTGAACTAGGCAACTCGGACGGAAATTCATTGAAGACTGTTTCAAAAAATCAAACCGACACCAGGATCCTGGTTCTGATTGTTGCCTACGAGGCCGAGTCTCATATCGCATCGGTTTTGAGTCGCTTGCCAGCCGAGATCTGGAACAATTCCAGATTTCAAATCCTGTGCATCGATGATGCATCGTGCGATTCCACTGCCGAGCTCGCGACAAAATGGCGGAAAGAACATCAGGCTGAAAACATTGTGGTGCTCAAAAACCGCAATAACCAGGGCTACGGCGGCAACCAGAAGCTTGGCTACAAATATGCCATTGATCACGGTTTCAATTACGTCGTCCTCCTCCATGGCGATGGTCAATACGCCCCTGAGGTCGTCGCTGACATCGCGAAAACCATGGAAGAAGAAAAATCAGACGTCTACCTTGGTGCAAGAACATGGTCCTATTGGAATGCCCGGGCTGGTGGCATGCCTCGCTATAAATATTTCGGCAACAAAATCCTGACTTGGGTTCAAAACCTCATTACGGGAAAAAATCTGATTGAATACCACACAGGACTGCGGGGCTACTCTGTCCCTTTCCTGCAAGAATTGGCCTTCGCTCTTAATTCAAATGATTTTCACTTCGACACCGAAATCCTTCTGCAAGCCTTCTACAACGAAGCCAAAATCATTGAACGTCCCATTCCAGTCCACTACGGAGACGAGGTTTGCAGGGTCAATGGACCGGTTTACGCCTTCCAGGTCTTCCTTGCGACGCTGCACTATGCCCTGATCAAATTTGGAATTCTTAATTCTCCGCAATACCGCCGCAAGCAAGTGGACCGTTACATCGACAAGGCGGGCAGTGCCTGGTCGTCACATGGCCAGGCACTCTCAATGCTGGCGAAATACCCGACAAAGAAGATTTTGGATATCGGCTGCGGCAACGGTTCAGTGGCGCGCAGGATGATGCAGGCAGGAAATCTCGTACACGGGATGGACCGGGCGGATTACCATACTGCGGCTCCGTGGTCAGGGTTCAGTCAAATCGATCTTGACCGGGATGCAATCACTTTAGATACCTCTTCATTTGATGCCATCGTTTGCCTTGATGTCATAGAACACTTAAAGCGTCCCGAGGAACTTCTATTGAGGATTCGCGAGGCACAAAAAGGCGAAACGGCACCATTGGTTTTACTGTGCACGCCAAATATCGCGTTTATAACGGTTCGGTTGGCCTTGCTCCTGGGGTTTTTCAACTACAGCGACAAGGGAATCCTGGACATTGACCACAGCCGGCTATTCAGCCGTCAAAGTTTTCTGCGAATGGTCCGAAACTCTGGTTATGACGTTTTGGAATTCGCTGGTATTCCCGCCCCTTGGGACTTTGCCGTCGGAGGATTTCTCGGCAGAGTCCTTGTTGCAACTCATGGTTTCTTGGCCCGGCTATGGCCCTCAATGTTTGCATTCCAGATGCTGGTCGCCTGTCGCCCCCGCCCAAACCTCTCGCAGATCATGTCGAACGCACGGGAGTTCCAGAACATCGACACCATGACAAAAAAAAACATGGAACAAACGGCCGTCTGAGGTCCGTTATAAATTATCTAAACTGCTCCCGTTAACTGCATTCCATTCATCCTCCTCGCCCCGCCAACCCAGCGGGGCGTTTTGCTTTTTCCCCCATTCTGCTGCCGCATTTTCATGTCCCCGCAGCACACCACATGTCACTGCCCCTCCTGACCCCTGCTATGCGACCCTTCCGGCCAACGCCAAAGGAGGCCCCACATGCGCAACATCTTCCCCAAATCCCGACGCCCCATCTGCCCGACGCCGACCTGCCTCGCCCCGCGCGCCGTCATCAAACAGGGTTTTTTTCGCCTCCGCTCCGGCGCCCGGCGTCAGCGA
>CANJZQ010000042.1 GCA_947479535.1 Oligoflexales bacterium
CCTTTGCGGGATCCCAGGTTTTCTCGCTGACCAGGCAGTCCCTGTGGTTGAAATCGAGCCACTTTTTGGAAACGTAGGGTTTCTTGAAAATCGGCTCTTCGTACTGTTCCATGTAAAACTTTGATACCCCGAAGTCCCAGGGGCGGCTGTATGAGATCGCCTGGTCGTGGCCAAAGAAAACCGAACGGAACCAGTCCCCGGTCTTGGCATCGATGGAAAAAATCCTATGCCATGTGCCGTCGTGCTTGGATGGGGACTTGGCCTCTATGTCTGAGTATCCGGCCCTCATGCCGGCATAAGATAATTCGTAAGTTGTCTTCTCGCCGCCTTTGAATGGTGACGCCTGGTAAACCGAAGCACGGGTGATTTCTGGAATGGTTTCAGGGGTTTTGGGGCAAACAACTTCAGCAAAGGGGCCATCGGCAATAGCACGAACCGGCACCAGAATCGCGGTTCCCAACCCGAGAAAAATGCCTGCCCGAGCCACAAACTTTGAGGCGGTCGACCACTGTGCCATTAAAAACCCCCGACAAATCATTTACTTTCGTGCATCATGATGGGTCCGGATTGATTGACTTTCCGGGAACCGAGTGATATCCGAAAGTGCTTTCGTATCACCATTATACGCCGTTTTGGCCGAATTGCAGAGGGAGTGGCTCAAAAGTTATGGAATTGCTGGACACAAAAATGCCTAATATCGGTACCGTTCATTGGGAAGACGAAGACACGGGCTTCGACGGTGACGAAAAAGGCCACAACCCCTTTGCGGATATGCTTGCCCAAGCCCCGGGCGGCTCTGAAATTCGCGAGGGTACAATCGTTAAAGGCCGGGTCATGCGCCTCACCGACGACGGCATCGTCGTTGATATCGGACACAAGTCCGAGGGCGAAATACCCCGCCACGAATTCTTCACTCCCGACGGCGAAATGCTGATTAAAGTCGGCGATATGGTTGAGGTTTACCTCGATCGTTTTGAAGATGGCGATGGCGAGATGGTGCTGAGCTATGAGCGTGCAGAAATGCTGCGCGCCTGGGACCGCATCAGCGACGCTTACGAGCGCAACGAAATCGTCGAAGGTACCATCATGGCCCGCGTTAAAGGCGGACTCTCGGTGGACATCGGCGTGAAGGCATTCCTTCCGGGATCGCAGGTTGACCTGCGCCCAGTACGGAACCTTGATAAACTGATCGGCAACAAGCTGCAGTTTAAAATCATCAAGTTTAACAAGAAGCGCGGGAACATCGTGCTGAGCCGCCGCGTCCTCCTCGAGCAGGACCGTGAGAAGCTCCGCAGCCTGACCCTCGGCGCTCTTAAAGAAGCTGCAGTCCTTAAAGGTATCGTCAAGAACATCACCGATTACGGTGCGTTCATTGACCTCGGCGGTATCGACGGCCTGCTGCACATCACCGATATGTCCTGGGGACGCATCAACCACCCGAGCGAACTGTTCGAAGTGGCCCAGGAAGTTGAAGTCAAAGTTCTCAGCTACGACGAGGCACGCCAGCGTGTTTCCCTTGGCTACAAACAACTCCAGAACGATCCATGGCAAGCCGTTGCCGGCAAATACTCGGTTGGCGAGAAAGCCCGCGGCAAAGTGGTCAGCCTGACCGATTACGGCGCGTTCATTGAACTCGCTGACGGCATCGAAGGCCTGATTCACATCAGCGAAATGTCCTGGAGCAAGCGCGTCCGTCATCCGTCAAAGATCGTTCAGATCGGCGACGAAGTTGAAGTGGTCGTGCTGGCAGTCGACCTTGAAAACCGTCGCATCAGCCTCGGCATGAAGCAGATGGAACCGAATCCATGGGAAATCGTGAAAGAGAAGTACCAGGTTGGTGACATCATCCGCGGCAAGATCCGCAACATCACCGATTTCGGTGTGTTTGTCGGTATCGAAGACGGCATCGATGGTCTGATTCACATCTCCGACATCAGCTGGAGCGAGCGCATCCGTCACCCTGGCGACAAGTTCAAAAAGGGCGATGAAGTTGAGGCTAAAATCCTCCAGATCGACGTCGAAGGCGAGAAGTTCTCCCTTGGCATCAAGCAGCTCACGGACGATCCGTGGATTGCAACCGCCAAGTCCATGCCAGCCGGCACGCGCGGCAACGGCAAGGTTACCCGCCTGACCGATTATGGTGCATTCGTTGAGTTGGCGCCGGGCATCGAAGGCATGATCCACATCAGCGAACTCGCTGATGAGCAGATTGCCAAGATCTCCGACGTGGTCAAAGAAGGTGACGACGTGGATTTCGTGGTCTTGGCAACGGACTCCGACGAACGCAAGTTCTCGCTGTCCCGCAAGGCCTTCCTGCGCAACCTGCAGGGCGATGACCTCCGCCACTACATCGGCGCAGTGGCCGAGCCGAAAACCAGCCTCGCTGACGCGTTCTCACGCGCCAACGCAGCTGCCGGTAGCGGCAACGAGCCCACATAGGGCGGTGGGGGCGTCAAGTCCCCAGCAATTTTGTTGAGTAAATGACCTGCCCCGGGCAATCTTGCCGGGGCAGGTTTTTTTTTGAGGGAGGTCACCAGCGTGATGTTTGTCATTCGTGTATTCCGGCTATGGTTGGGCATCCTGATTGCCGTCTATGCCGTTTATCTGGCCATCAACAACACAGACCGGATGGTCATCCAGCTACCTCCCTTCGTTTCTCATGTAAGTCTGCCTGTTTACATCGTTGCCGCAGCATTCCTTTTGATTGGTTGCGCCATCGCAATTATTTTTCTCGGGCTGGACCTCGCTAAGCAAGCCCTCACAATTCACAAGTTAAAAAAGAAGCTGCGGCAACACGAATCGTCCGATGGGGTCCGTTTTGCCGCAGACGACATGCAAGAACCGTCGTTGCTCGACATCAGACCAGAAACCCACAAGGAGACGTTCAAATGAGGTTGAAATTTTTCCTTTCCGCCCTGCATGTGACAATGATTGTAACGATGCTTTCCAGCGCGCAAAATGCCGCTGCCGCGTACACCATGAAAAAAACCATGGCCCCCCATTCCGGCGACGAAAATTTACAAACCCTGCAAAAACTTTCAAAAGGGGTGGCCACGATTGCGCAACGCGCCAACGAAGCCATCGTCTTTGTGTCCGTTTATAAAACCGTCCAAGGGATGCCATTCGATCAGGTGGATCCATTTGAATTTTTCTTTGGCCCCAATGGCCCTGGTGGACAAGGTGGTCCGCTGGATCCGCAAAATCCCCGTGGGCGTGGCGGCCGTCCCAACGGCCGGGGTGAGGCACCACAGAGACGCGAAGGCGGCCTCGGCTCAGGATTTTTCTTTGATTTGGAAAAGGGCTACATCCTGACCAATAATCACGTGGTCCAGGATGCGGATGAGATTCAATTAAAATTGGCGAATGGCGAAACCTACGAAGGCAAGATTGTCGGCCGTGACAAAAACACCGACATTGCGGTGGTTCAAGTAAAAGACAAATCCTTCAATAAAAAAGGCCTGGGGGAATTGGATTTTGGTGACTCCGACAAAATGTCGGTTGGTGATTTCGTAGTGGCACTCGGGGCGCCCTACGGCCTCGAAGCGAGTTTGTCCTTTGGCGTGGTCTCCGCAATCGGTCGCGGCAACCTGGATATCACCAAACTAGGGAATTTCATCCAAACCGACGCAGCCATCAATCCTGGAAACAGCGGCGGGCCTTTGCTCGACATGAGCGCCCATGTCATAGGAATCAATACCGCAATCTATTCGCGAACGGGCAGCTACAACGGAATCGGGTTTGCCGTCCCCGCCAATTTGGGACGCCGCGTCGCGGAGCAGTTGATCAACGAGGGGCGTGTTCCCAGAGGTTACATGGGAGTCGCCTTGCAGGCGATTGACCCTGAGCTGCATAAAAGCCTTGGGCTGGCCCGCGAGGTGACAGGCAGTCTGGTGGCTCGCGTCGTGAAGGGTGGGCCAGGTGACAAGGGAGGCCTTCAGCCCGGTGATGTCATCGTCGCCCTAAACAGTAAACCAGTCAAAACAGACTCCGATATCGTCAACACCATTGGCCTGATGAAACCGAATACCAAGGCGGAAATGACGATCATTCGCGAAGGTAAAAAGAAAAACCTGACGGTCACGGTTGAAAAATGGCCCGAAGAATTTGATGAACAAGGGAACGTTCAGGGCGATCAGGGATCTGCCAAGCCTGGCAAGGCCACACCGTTTGGCATGTCTGTTTCCAAGGTCAATCCAAACTTGCGAGAACGCTACCGGTTTGAGAGCGAAGCCGGCGTCGTCATCACGGAAGTCAAGCCGGACTCACCTGCTGCCCGCGCTGGATTGCAGCCAGGTGACGTGATTTTACAAGCCAACAACAAAGCCATCCGTGATGCAGATGCCTTTGCGCAAGCCTCGAAAGATCCTTCTTCGCGAATGCTGTTGCGAATCGAAAGGTCAGGCCAATATTTCTTTGTGCCGCTGCGCAAGTAAATCACTTCGGCTGTTCGTGCTGCGGAGCCGGTCCTGCATCGGTTTTTTTCGCCGCCTCCGCGGCTTTCCTTTTTTCTTCTTCCGCAGCTGCGGCTGCAGCATCGGCAGCAGACTTGGCTGCATCCGCAGCAGCTTTCGCTGCAGCTGCAGCATCGGAAGCAGCCTTCATCTGAATCGCAAGTTTCTCCACGTAGCTTTCAGCCTTCGTGAATTTTCCCTTGCCGCGTTTCGCTGACTCAACGAACCAGTCATAGGACTCGCGCGTTTTTCCCCAACGCAGGTAGGCCAGCCCGACATTGAAGGCAACCCTTGCCGATGCTTCTTTTCCAGCGATAAAATGAAACGATTCCTCATACTTTGCAACGGCCGAAGAGTACTCCCCACTGTGAGCCAGATTTACGGCCATGGTATTCATCAGGGAGGCAAACGTGTCTTTAATGTGCATTCCTGCAGGCCTGTGCATCATTTCTGAAAGGGTACCTGCAACCCGCAGTCCTTGACGCGCGCGGCGGTTTTCCTTGTCAATCTTCAATGCCTCGCTAAAGCGCGATGTTGCTGCACTGGCATCGGTGTTGTTGAGCTCGACCTCGCCCATCAAACTGAGGCGCTCGACATTTGCAGGGGAAAGGGAATCAGCGCGTCGCAGAAACTGAAGGGCTTCATCGTAGCGTCCAAGCAAATGCAAACATCGTCCGAGTTCACTGATCGCTGGAACGCAACCCCGGTCGAGCTCAAGAATTTCCTTGAGCAACACGATCGCCTGCTCTATGTGTTCCGCCTCGCGCATCTTTCGCGCCGCAAGCAATACGACCGGTTGAGGATTTGGACTGGCCGCAGCAAGGCGGCGCAGGGATTTTGACGCACCGTCAGGATCTGCCGTTACCGTCGCCATGATCTCATCAATTTTTTCAGTGTTCTTTAAATACCAGATCGCCTCGCCCCGAAGCTTGACCGTTTCGCGCATGAGAGCCGCGTGGGTGAAAGGCTTCTCCAACAACTTGGTGCACGGGAACTCCTGCAAGAGGCGGAAGTCCATCCGTTGCACGAGACCAGAAACAACAAGAATCGGCAGGCCCATGAGGCGTTCGACGCCGCGAATCCGGTTGAACAGCGCGAGGCCCGATAGTAGCGGCAGCTTCCAATCAATGATCAGGAAATCATATTCCTGACTGGGGCAAAGTTCCCATCCAGTCGCGCCATCATAGGCAACGTCCACCCTGGATGCGCCATTTTCCAGCAAAAGGCTAACCATCTGGTTGTTTAGCAACCGGTCATCATCGACCACCAGGATTTTCGAAGGCATGTCAGAATCCAACCGCTTGGCCATTTCCCGGTCGTCCTCGAATTAAATCAGGGCATCATGCAACGGGCTAGTAAGAGGCGTTTCGGGAACCCTTGGAAAGCCTTTAATCTGCATCTACAATAGACAGTAATTATTGGTACTTACTTAGGTTATTGGAATATAAATGCCAAAAATAAATTCGAACCAGTCGTTACCCTCCTGCCTCGAGCAGCTGGCAGCCATCAACTGGCAAACAAAACTGGCATCGCCGGACTCGGCCCCGTTTGCATGGGGCATCGCCACGGGAAAGAACGCTGACGACATTTTGTCTCGCGCATCTCATGCCCTCCAGGTTCACGGCCGAACCGTTCTCCCCGCGACGGACGCACGTTCCCCTGAAAAAAGGGAAACAGGGGCAAGAGGCGAAAACGGTGCAACAGAGTGGCAACGCCCCGAGGCCGACGGAGTCTATTCAATCAGGCCCGGTGAAGTGGTCGCCGTCAAGACCGCGGATTGCCTTCCCATCCTGTTTTCAGCGACCGGGCCCTTGCCATTTGCCATGGCGATTCATGCTGGTTGGAGAGGGTTCTGCGCGGGGATCATCGAGGAAGGCATTGATCAGGCTAAAAGAAATGGCATTTCACCAACAGACCTGACGGTCATCATCGGTCCAGCCATTAGCGCGCACCGTTTTGAAATCGGACCCGAAGTTTTAGACGCGCTGATTGCCCACTCCGGCCCCGCAACGGCGGCCCAATTCACGCAAAAAGGAGTGGCAGACCGGTGGCATGCTGACCTGCAGACTGCCGCCGCCATCGATCTGATAAAGCACGGGATCAAACCACAAAATATTACGGTGGTCCGCGTTTGCACGTTTGAAAGTGGATTGCCGAGCTACCGGCGTGAGGGCAAAGGCTGTGGACGGCTGGTCAGTTGGGTCGAGACCAGGCTAAACAGCGCGGCAACATAACCCTGCGCCCCAAAGCCAGCCACCAGACCAACCACAACCGACGAACACAAGGATTCACGCCGTATGGATTCGCGGCCGAAGATATTGCTCAAGTGAACTTCAGCACAAGGTACATTCAAACCCTTGATGCGATCTGCCAGCGCCAGGGAAGTATGGGTCCAGGCACCCGGATTGATCACAATCCCATCCCAACCGGCGTCCAGAGCCTCAAGAAAAATCCCTTCGTGATTGCTCTGAAAAAAATGCAATTCCACCGCAGGCATCTTGGAAACGGCGGCGACTTCGGCCCAACGGGCTTCAATGTCACGATTCATCTCATCAAGCGTTTGTGTGCCATAAACATCAGGTTCGCGAGATCCAAGCAAATCCAAGTTGACGCCGTTGGCGATCAAAATGCGCAGTGCAGGTTTGGCGACCATTTAAACTCCCAATGAACCCAAGAGATTCTGATAAAAACGAATTTGGGCTTCAATGACTTCCAAGGTTTCCACACGATCGGCTACCGCCAAATCGACATCGCCATCCAAATCCCTTTGCTTTCGATCGAGATCCTGAAGTTCGGCGACCTTGCGACGCAACAGTTCGTTTTGAGGCGTCATGCGCAAGAGGCGGCGATACACAGCAAGGGCCTTGCTGAAGTGACCTTGACGGGCGTAAATGTCGGCCAACGTGGTCGAATCCAGCTCGACTCCCGAACCAGCACCGCCAATGCCAGCGCCTTGATGTGATCGGGAAGCATCGTCTGGGCTGAAGATATCTTTCAGCGGAACCGCATGAAATCCCGATATTGCATCTTCGTCGCGAACTTCCAGTTCCTCATCCCCGATCACGCGGATCCCTGAAGCCGGAGACGGCACGACATGCTGGGCGCTCTCGGTCGTGGCTCTGACGAATGCTTCGGGTTGCAACTCGATTCCCGCATCGCTCAGGTCCTTTAGCAGCCTTTGTCTGGCGGCAACAAACCCCTGAAGGTCCATCACTTCACCATAGCGGCGAATCTCACCATCAAGCAGGCGGTTTACCTTGAGGTGCTCATGGACCGCGCGAGCCGCGCTCTCGTCCTGCAACAGAACATGAATTTTAAAAAAAATCTTTTGCGCTAAAATATTATCGCGCAGGGATGATGTTGAATCTGCCAAAACCCGAAGGGCGTCGCTGACCATTCCCTTCAGATAAAGTTCGCGGGCAAGCACGACGCGAGCCACGGTGAAGGTCGGATGGCGCTCCACTCCCTGGAGCAAAATTTCAATGGCTTCGTTCTGATGCCCGTGGGCCCGCAGGATGTCCCCCACCGGCAAAAAAGCCCGGCCCTGGGGATCCAGTTCAAAACGTTTGGCAACCTCGCGCTCTGTGCGACTCAGGTCCAAACTCGCCAGAAGTTTTAAAAGAAACGGTTGCATAGAATCCAGATTGGGGAAATTGAGTGTCCCTCACTCAGGTTTTTTAGACGTCCATGTGACGGCTTCTGATACCGCAGCACCAGAATTCAAAATAACACTGTAATCGATCGCCTTGTCTGCGGAACAAGTTCCCGTCACTGCCACGGTCGCAAGGCCGCAAGAATCCGAGCACCATTCAGACTGGGGCGTGATGACACCCAAGTGGCCTGGCTCGTCGGTATTTCCTGCTGGAGTAGTATCGATAAACTTTGGACTACCACCAAAAGATACATTAAAGCCGATGGCTGACCGCTCGACCTCTGCGCTAGAACCGCCCCCAATCCGATCGATCGGGGCCGTGATGAGCCACTTGATGTTACCTGACACCGCTTCATCGACATCCGCAGCCGTACAAGCAAAGTCTTCGGGGGTGATTCGCGAAGTGATCTTGTAATTGGATGCTGCCAACGAGGTCTCGCTGCAACTAAGGCGGCAGTAACCAGTATTTTCGTCCTCGGGTGCAGAGCATCCCCAAAACGACGTGATCAGCAGGCAAACAATGATATTCGTCCTGAGCTTGGGCCCGGGCCTTAAACCTGTTGCGCTGGCATTCATGATGTTCATAAGATTACCTTCGTCCGTTCGATGGAGCCTTGTCAACCCGCGTCGTTGCCGCCTGCGGAATTGTTTGCCTTGCCGTTGCCCAAAGCATTATTCGCAGAGTCGACTGCTGAATTATTGCCAGCATCCACATTGCCACTGCCACCCGCTTCGCCATTGATCTCATTGACCGCGGCATCCAATGCATTTGCGGTCGTGTTGTTGTTCCCTGTCGCATTGTTTTCGACCGCATCCTTCTCCGGAACCAGATTTGCCATGTTGCCTGCACCGGTCGATGCATTTTCGATGTCTTCGGCCCTGAATTCGGAGTCAGCCCCGGTGGTGTCGAGTTTATCCGGACTTGAATCGCTTGCTGAACCGGCGCTGTCGTCAAAGGTTCCACTGCCGCCCTCTCCCGTGGACTGGGCAACATTGAGGATCGTCGGAGTCACCATAAGAAGGAGTTCCCGGTTGCTTTGCTTTTTGTCACTGTTGCGAAACAACGCACCAATGATTGGAATGCGCGACAAGATTGGAATTCCGATCCAACCGCTGCTGCGTTCACGGGTGTTCAACCCGCCAATCACTGCCGTCTCGCCGCTGCGACGTAAAAGCACCGTACTGATGTTGCGGGAATAACGTCCCGACGTTGCCCCCGCTGCGATTGTTGCCGACGGTGAAGAGCTGTTGATGTTGACCGTCATGCGCACCGCACCGTCGGCCGTTACCGTTGGCGTGACACCCACGTTCATGGTGTAATCCACAGAAAGGACTTGCGGGGCAGTACCAGGAGCCGATGACCCCAGGACAAAAACATCGGACTGCCCGCCAGAGATACTGGCTCCTTGGTTGTTCTGGACAATAACAGAATTGGTCTGAAGGGTTTCCGTCAAGCCTTCGCTCTCGCTCATGCGCAAGTGCAGATCCAGATTGAATGAGTTGTTGATGCTGCCGAAGAGAAAATTCATGCTACCGACACCGCCGCCTGCACCACCGGCCTCGACTGCAAAATCCGAACGCATGAAGTTGGGAAACGGCAGGCTTCCGAATCCCAGTCCACGGCTCTGATCAAAAAATAACGGTGCGCCCCAACTGATCCCGAAGCTATTGCCGAGCGTTTTCACCACTTCCACCACGCGGGATTCGATCTTGACCTGTGGGGTCTGCAAATCAATGCGTTCAACCAGGGTTTTGACCCGCGCCAACTCCCGCGCCGGAGCCTCAACAATCAGTGAATTGGTACGCTGCTCCGCACGAATCTGGATTCGGGGATCTCTTAATTTCGCGTTTGCGAGCATTTCAGAAACCAAAGACACCGCTTCACCCGCCTGGGCATAGGAAAGCCGGAGGAACATGATCCGGGTCGGCTCCAGGCGCTGAGTGGCAATTTTTGCGGCCTCAATCTGCTCGCGTTCCTTGGCGATATTCGCCAATTGATCGACCCGGTAAAGGTTATTGGCAATCCGCACCAAACCCAGAGCATTCAGATCCAGGATCGATTTGAAGGCAACGTCCCAAGCAATATCCTGCAACTGGATCGACACCGGAATTGAAGCGATCGCCCCCGCGTAAATAAAGTTCACACCGCTCTTGTCGGTGATGGCTTTGATGACTTCTGAAAGCGGCGCACCTCGAAAATCGAGATTGATCTTGCGCGCGCCGGCCCCTGTTGCGGCTCCCGCATGATCGTTGCCAAGCAGGTCAGCCCCGGGATTTCCTGCAATTGTCGCAATGTTCGACTGGTTGGCGGCAACATTACTTTGGGCCCGGACGGGCAATGCATTTGAGAGTGTCGAAGGCACGTTGTTTGCGGGCGCTATCACGGCGGCATTCCCAGCAGAATTCGATGCCCTGTCCGAACCGACATTGTTCATTTCATCCAAGGCAAACCCGTTGTCCTTGCCGACCAGCCAGGCACCGCCGGCCCGGTGCAAAACGGCACCCTGTGGGGGGATTGAAACAGACGAAGGGCCATCGGATGCCTTTGCATCAATCACATCGGGCATCCGGGTCCGTTGTTCGAAAACAGGATACAAGTTTGCTTTGTCCAATGGCTCCGCCACTTCGGCCGGGGTCGCCTTCGCGATCCTGCGATCCTTTTGCAGTCCGTACCAATGATCTGGAATCCGGTAGGTCAGAGAAATTCCATCATCGCGGGCAATCAACTTTGGCTGAACCTCATCACGCAGCGTCAGAATAACATCGACACTGCTGCTTTTCGGATTGCTTCGCGTACGAATAAAGCTCACTGGCGAACGAAACTCGCTGGCATCCACCGGGCGCCGGATGGGGCGGCGAATTTTTGTTCCAAAGAGGCGCACCACGAGTTCTGGCTGCCTTGCCCGATTGATTTCCTGAAACACTGAGTATTGCGGACTACCTTTAACACGCAGGTCAATGGCGAGGGTCCCATCTTTGGCAACGTAATCGTAGCCTATCCAGTGCAGGACTGATGAAGCTGCGGGAACCGGCTTGGACGGCATTGAAAAGACTTCAACGGGTGAAACGTTCGGCGGAGTCGTCGCTGCAATGGCAGCGGGGGGTGGGGCTACGGATGGCTCAGGCTGTTCCGTCATTTCTGTCGAAGGGACTTCTTTCGTCTCGAGCAGTTCGGAAATGGCTGCGTCCTCGGAAATCACCTCGCCTGATGCCAGTGCGCTCGCATTTGATTCTGACGGCGCCTCTAAAACTGAATTCTGGATTGGCTCCTCGGCGACAACAACCGAATTACCTTGCTCTCGTGCTGTCGTGGGTGAAGGTACCGTTGAAGGTACGGAGCCTTGAGCTTCACCAGCAGCATTATTTTGGGCCGAATAATGCCGTTGTACGGCCTCCTCAGCTCCTCCGGCATCTTCGGCGATTTCACCTTCATCGTCTGTCTCTGCCTCCGTCGTGCTGACGCACGAAACGACCAGAAAGAAACCGACAAACAAAATTGACGCTAATTTTAAAACGCGCATGGGAAAACTCCCTCAAACAAATCTACATTCGCGAAATCTCAATAATTAAAATTCGATCCATTGCCCTGTGGTTTGGCTGGCGCTGTTTGCATTCTCGTCGTGCCTGCTGCGTTTCCCGACGGAGTGCCCGGACCCTTCACCACCGATCCCGCATCCGTGCCGGCCTTCTGGGCGGACGGAAGAATGTTTGACGGCGTCTGATTTGCCGGGACGGCGACGCTGATGACTGGTGCTGCCCCATTGACCTTGCCAGGTGGCACTGGTCCCCCACCTTGGATCTGCACATCCGCCTGGGCCGCCCCAGGTGAAATAACGATGGAACCACTGACCTCTTGGCGTGCACCTGAAACCGTTTTGTCAGCGAAAATCAGACGAACATCAGAAAACTGCCGGGTGCCATCGTTGGCAATCAAAAATTCCCGTACCAGGACCGCTGATTCGCTGATTGACATGACCTTTCCGCCACCGCTGCCGACGAGGTCACCGACCTTGACAATGATCCCCTCCATTGTTGGAGTCATCACCAACGCCTTGCGTTCACCAGAGGCACGAGCCCAAACGCCGACAAGTTTCAAGTCTTTGAGAGCGAAGCGCTGCAAGGGAGAAACGATTGGAATCTCAACCGCATCGGGAACGATCGCCTTGATTGCAAAAGGCGGCTGAAAAGGATCGGCTTTGCCGAAGCCTGCGTAATGATAGTCAGCCGATGGTTCGACGATATCCTCGACCCGAGCATTGGCCGGCAATTCCCGAGCCGGGGCCCCGAACTCTTGAGAATCATCATCGCCCGAACTCTCATCACCCTCATAAACAGGAGCCGAATCAAGGGTGGTGTCACCCGCAGCCATTTCGTCAGTTGAAGATTTTTCCGACGACTTTTCTGTCGGATTTTGCCGCGCCTTATCCGCTGCATAGATGAATGACGGCAACATCAAAAGAAAGCCCAGTATGAATTTTATGAAGTTGCCGATTTTCAAATCACTCGCCCCCGCCCGCCGACGCCTTCTCCGGCTTTGATTTTTTTGACTTCTGCGATGCTACGGCTTCCTTCGCCGGCAGGTCACCCGTATCCGTCGAACGGAAAAAAACCATAGTCACTTTGGCTTCCAGGTCCTGAGGACGTCCGGCAACAGAGGCACCGCCCGTTGTGGCTTGAACGCCGGGCGTGAACGCAAGGCCACGAAGTCGAACATTGCCGGCCAAGTGAACCAGGCGATCATAAAAGGACATGATGTTTCCGAACCCGCCCTTGATCGTCAGAACCACGGGAATTTCTGCGTAGCGATAATCGCCCTTAACATCTTGCTCGGATGCTGGCGTGAACTCGCGCAGGGCAACCCGTGTCTCGCGCGCAATTGAAGCTGTCTTGGAAAGGATATCCTCCATGGCCACTTTCTCTGGCAGCAGCGCTTTGGCCTTTAGCAGCTGCTCTTGCACAAACTTGAACTCCTGCTCCAGTTTGGGCAGGTTTTCCTGTTCCTTTTTGACCTTCTCAAACTTTGCCCTGGCTTCGCCTTCTTCCTTCTGTATGGAAGCCAATTGCTCCTCAAGAGGTGGCACGTCGCTGGTCCAGATGTAAACCGGATAGGCCAAACCCAAAACCCCGGCCAGAATGATACGGTTTCGACGGGGCCATTCCTTGTAACGGGAGATCAGCTCTCCTGCATCCATGGCCAACCTCCGTAGAGGCTAATCCTGGCCTGTTTGTCTGTAGGCGCAGGGGCGGCGGGGATACGCTCAGAAATCGTCAAGGTGAGTTTGAAACGGACGGTTCCTGAACCGTCGGATGGATCGTCCGCAGTGCCGCTCTGTCCTGGTGCCGCATCAACCGCTGACGTGCCCGACAAGACAACCTGGCTAAAATAAACCTGCGTCCTGAGGTCTGATGGATCGATGTCCTGAAACTGCGTCGATTTCAGGGACGAAATAAATTCGGCCACAAGAATGTTGTCTGTTGCGAAAGCATCCAACTCGATTTTATTTTCCTCAACCAGCGACAGGCTGCTCAGCCACACCGACTCTGGCTTCAAATTTTGAAGGTGTTCAATCGCAATCAGCGGGCGGTATTTCGCAAGTTTTGAATCCGTGATCATTTGAAGCGCACGGAGTTTGACCATCAGGCTTTCCTTGTCCTTGCCCAAGGTCTTGAATCGTTCAAGCTTGGGCAAGATTTGCTTGGCCTTTTCATTGAAATCATTTCGGGTCGCGGTCACCGTGGCGATATTGTCCTTGATGTCCGACATTTCTAACGAGACGATCGTAAAAACAACAAAACCAACGATGAGCATCAGGAATAGTTCCGGCAGAAACCAGAACTGGCTTTCGAGCTCATCCTTCGGGGCAAGATTGATGCGAATCACGATTTATCCCCCACGCTGCGCAACCCAAGTCCGACAGCGACCCCGTATTTTTGCGCATCAAGAGCCAATTCCTCGGGCGGGAACTTCCGGTGGTTGACCTGTACATTCTGGAACGGATTGAGGATGGCCACCGGAACTTGCAAAGCCGCGGCAAGTGCCGCCTCAAAACCGAGGGTGCGGCAAGCGCCTCCTGCCAAAAAAGCATTGGTGAAAGGAATTCCAGGCGCGGCATTGTCAGTGCCCTGCAAATAGTAGGCGACTGTGGTTTGGATTTCCGACACGAGCTGGTCGTTGGTTTCCGATAACAGGCGGGCCACAACTTCTGTCGCATCCTGGGTGAAGTTGCTCACGGCGATCTTCGTGCCCTCAGCGGCTGCTGCATCGACGCTCATGGCCTCGGCCAATCGCCGCGTGTATTCGTTGCCTCCAATGGCAACCTCGCGTGTGTACAAATACTCGCCGCGCCAAACCAGCGTCACCTGCGTGCACGATGCCCCGACATTGATCAGGGCCATAATGGTTTCGGACGTTCCGTAGTTATGCTCAAACATGTTCGCGAGCGCAAAAACATCAGTCTCAACCACGCCAATCTTCATTCTGTTGCCGTGCACGATCTCCATGATGCCGTCGATGGCCTCACGTTTTGCTCCAACCAGAACAACATTCGTCTCGCCCCGTTCATTCAGGGAACCGGTGTTGTAAAAGTCAAACTCAAGGTCGTTCATGCTGTGCTGGAAATGCTGTTCTGCAGCGTAATAAGCCTGCTCTGCTAAATCCTTGTCCTTGTCTGGCGCCAATGCAACCCGCTTGATGATCACGGCATTGCCGCTGAGGGTGACGCAAACCCGCCTGCCAAAAGGAAAAATCCGGTTGGCCTTGAAAAAATCCTTCAGCTGCTCTTGGGCAGCAGCAGGGTCCTTGATGACACCGTTTGCAACGACGCCAGCAGGCAAAGGAATATACGCCATCGCCCGGACTTTTTTCTGGTGCCCACCAGCAAGCTCCATGAGCTTGATGCTGGACGAACCAATGTCCAGAGCCAGGAGCGATCGACTGAAAAGTTCGACCATCTTGATCCCGCCGGGTTAGTGTTCGCGACGCACGGCCTGCGCCTTAAACTTTGGATTCTAGTGATACTGTGACTATTTTTTCACGCATTGGGGATTGCGGTCAAACTGGCGCAGGGCAAGAGTTTGCGGCTATTTTTGCCGCTTTTTCAAAAAATCAGCCAGCTCACCAGAAAGATCACGGGGTTGGGAACCAGGCAAATCTTCGTTTTGGCCATCAGGTTTTCCGCCAAAAAGAGAATCCAGCTTGTTCCGGGCCGCAGTCAAGGCTGGGTCGGGTGCTGCTGACTCCTTTCCTTCGAAAAACCCACAGAAATTCCCCCGGTCCTTTTCCTTGACCCATTCTGCCTGCTCTTCCCTGCAACTACGGTAAGAGTTCAGGTCAAAAAAGCGGCAATTCTTGCAGACGCGGGAATCATTTCCGCACTTTGGACAGACATCGCTGCGCCCCATGGGGGGCTCGAAGGTCCAGACGTGCTTGCAGTGATGGCAGGCAATAGTCTTCATAACCTGACTGTACATCCAGGAACCCGCACTTTACAAATGGAGGTTTACGGCCATAATAGGGCGATATTCGTAATGAGGTAGTCCATGAAATTTAATTCGATCCTCGAGACCATCGGTAGAACTCCACTTGTCCGCCTGAACCGGGTTGGCAGCAACCTGCCCTGCACCATGTGGGCGAAATGCGAGTTCATGAACCCAGGCGGATCGGTCAAGGATCGCATTGGATACAACATGGTCCTTGAGGCAGAAAAGAGCGGCCGCATTAAAAAGGGCGATACCCTTATTGAGCCGACCAGTGGCAACACCGGAATCGGGTTGGCACTGGCAGGTGCTGTGCGCGGCTACCGGATTGTCATAACGATGCCAGAAAAGATGAGCCGGGAAAAACAAGTTGTCCTTGAGGCCTTGGGCGCAGAAATCATCCGGACCCCAACCGAAGCTGCCTGGGATTCACCGGAGAGCCACATTGGCGTAGCCAAGAAAATCCAGCGGGAAACACCAAACTCGCACATCCTGGACCAATATTCTAATCCGGCAAATCCTGACGCCCACTACAAGTTCACTGGCCAGGAAATCCTGGACGACCTGGACAACAAGGTTGACATGATTGTCATCGGAGCCGGCACGGGCGGCACCATCACTGGCGTCGCGCGCAAGCTCAAGGAGGCCAATCCCAACTGCATCGTCGTTGGCGCGGATCCTGTCGGTTCAATTTTGGCCGGAGGCGACCACATCGCATCGTACAAGGTCGAAGGAATCGGTTACGACTTCGTCCCGGATGTTCTGGACCGGTCTTTGGTCGATGTTTGGGTGAAAACAAACGATCAGGAGAGCTTTACGCTGGCCAGACGCCTGATCCGGGAAGAAGGCCTCCTCTGCGGAGGGTCCTGTGGGTCGGCAATGATGGCGGCCCTGGAAGCCGCCCCCCGCCTCAAAGCCGGACAGAACTGTGTGGTCCTGCTTTCGGACGGGGTGCGTAATTATATGTCTAAATTTATCGATGACCGCTGGATGCGGGAAAATGAGTTTACGTAAACTGCTCCCGTTAACTGCATTCCATTCATCCCCCTCGCCCCGCCAACCCAGCGGGGCGTTTTCATCTCAGCCCCATGATCCCCATATTGTGCCACCACACAAACAGGTCCAATTCATCCTGCAGAGCCGCCGCTTTTTTGCTCCCCTTCCACGTCCTCCGGTTCAAGCGACTCATCTGCGA
>CANJZQ010000043.1 GCA_947479535.1 Oligoflexales bacterium
ACTCCGCACCTCAACGGGAAAGCAATTTGTCATTGCACTGGAGGACCTGAGATCTCAGTACGAGCAACTTCGTGCCCAAGCTGACTTCCTTTACGTCGAGCTTCTTATGAGTGAGAAAGACAAACTACTCGGCAAAGAACACCTTGCATCAAACAAGTTCTCGGGCAAGCAGGCTAATGGGAAAAGGCCAGCTGGATGGGGCAAAAGCCAGCTGGCATGGGCTCCAAACACGAAACAAGAATACTGGTGGGATGAGGTTGGGTTCTATATCGATCCGGCAAAAGCGGCTTGTGTGAAGTAAATTGTGTTGATGAGAATGTATTGATTTAGAGGAAAAGAACATGGATACGAAAAAACTAATTTCCCGGTTCTCACTGCTGGCAACGATCACGACGTTCGTTGCAGTTCCTTGCGCTGAAGCAGCAAAAGGTTCTTCCACCGCGCTCGGAATGCGCGCACCAAGAAGCAGTAACCTCGTCATCCAGACCGCGGCCGCAGCAGGAAAGAACAAATCCGCCAAAGGCAGTGCCGGACTTGCGCCAAACATGGAAGACTATGCCGATTACTTCAGCAACGATCGCGAAAATTCTTCACGAATCGACCAGAGGAAGGCTGATGAGATCAGAGTAAAAACCATCACATCAATAAAAAAGCTGCTAGCCGACCGAAAAGACAAGTCTGCCCGAAATTTTGAGCTGATCTTGCGCCTTGGCGAACTCTATGTGGAACGCCATGACTACATCCGCGACCTCGAAGCCGACGCCTATGCAAAACTATATTCTGAATGGCAGTTGAAGGCTCCAGACAAGAGAGGCAACGAACCGGTCCTGACCTACAAGGTGGCCAACGCCGAACTTTCGAAGGCAGCCATGTCGTTTCGCCGCCTGGTTTCGGAGTACCCTCGCCACCCACGCACGGATATGGCCCTGTTTGCTCTGGCCAAGACACTGGCGCGCCTTGGCGACGACAATGCCGAATCTTATTTTGCACAACTGGTAAAGTCATTCCCGAAGTCCGCATTAATTCCTGACGCCCAATTGGCGCGCGGAGAAATTTTCTTCGAAAAGCATCAGATGGCAAAAGCCATGCAAGCCTACAAGGCCTGTATGCAATACAAGGAACATCCAGCTTACCCGTACGCCGTCTACAAACTGGGATGGGCCTACTACAACTCAGACTTTGCAACGCCTGACGAGGCACAAGAGAACTTCCGCAAGTCAATTACGGCGTTCAAACTCGTCGTAAAACTCTCTGAAAGTTCAGCGCGCAAGGGAAATTTGAACTTGCGCAAGGAAGCCATCAAGGACCTCGTTCTTGTCTGGGCTGAAACGGAAGATGTTGACGGCGCGTGGCGTTACTTCCGGACAATCGGCGAGGAAAGCTCATTTTATACAATGTTGGAGAGGCTGGGCGGCATTTATGCCGAACAAGGCAAGCAACCAAAGGCTATCGAAGTGTATGAGCGCCTTGTTCGCGAATCACCGTCTCGTTTGTCCACTCCTGATGTGTATGCGAACCTCGTCGAACTTTATGATATCAGCAGCCGGGAGGCAGAGGCAGCAGCAACGCTGCGTGCAATGCCGGATCTATTTAATGCGGGTAGCAGATGGGCGAGTGCAAACAGCTCGAATCCAGTGGCTGTAAAATCCGCCGACGCCCGTGTCGAACGCCTGATGCATCGTTGGGGAACCCTGTACCACAACCGCGGCCAGAAATCGAAGAACCAGGCACTTGTGGCATTGGGCGGAGGAATCTACGAAGCCTACTTGCAGCATTTCCCACAGGCCGAAGCTTCTTATGAAATCCGCTTCTATCTGGCCGAAATTCAATTTGACGAACAGCGCCTTGAGTCGG
This sequence comes from Oligoflexales bacterium, assembly GCA_947479535.1. Taxonomy (GTDB): domain Bacteria; phylum Bdellovibrionota_B; class Oligoflexia; order Oligoflexales; family RGVZ01; genus RGVZ01. The sequence goes on from CANJZQ010000043.1 coordinate 1,855, forward strand.
CTGCAAAAAACTACTCAATCGTGGCAAACAGCAGGCCAAAAGACGGAAAATTCAAGAGGGCTGCTGCCTTGAACGCCGTTGCTGCCATGAACAAACTTATCGCCACGAAGAAATTCGAGAAACTACCTCCGGCCGGGAAAGCCACAAAAGAATATGAAATCCCGAAAGAAAAACTCGCCCTGGTCCGTTACATGGATGATTACTCCCGCCTGCTCCCGAATGATGGCGAAGGGTATCCAATGCGATACAGCGCTGCGCAAGTGTTTTTCGACCATGGTCATTACACCGTTGGGCTGAAAAGATTCGAAGACATCGTGACCACAATCCCAGCCACAACCCAAGGGAAAACTTCAGCAAGGATTTTGATCGGTTTCTACTACGAGCAGGGCAGATGGAGCGACGTGATCGCATGGGCCTCAAAGATCGCGTCCATCAAGGAACTCCGCGACGATGGTTCGTTGATGACCCTAAGGAACACTTTGTATGCTCAAGCCATATTCAACCGGGCCAATGCTGCGGAGAAGGCTTCAGATTACACAACTGCAACAGCCGATTTTCTGCTGTTCCAGAAGGAGTTCCCGAGCAATCCCAGCGCGGACCGGGCGTTGTTTAACGCGTCGCTGAATCAGCAAAAGGCTTCACAGCTTGAAGAGTCCATGGCGACGGCAAAGAAGTTAATCGACACATACCCCCGTTCGAGCCTTCGTGCGGACGCAATGGCTAATCTGGGTGACAGCTATGAGGCGCTCGCAGATTTAGGGTCTGCTGCAAAGTGGTACACCGAACTTGGAATGCGGTTTCCGTCCGACAAGCGCAGTGCGACCGCACTTTATAATGCTGCTGTCTTGCAAAAAGCAATTGGGCACCTGGATTTGGCCGAGGGCCTTCTCTCCGAAATCCGACGCAGCCACGGCACCCATGAAATTGCGCGGGAGGCTACGATGGAGCTGGCTTTGGTCCAAGAACGCCGCGAGAAATACATGGATGCAGCAACCACTTTGGCAGCCTTGGCGGGAATGAAAGGGGTTGATCCTGACACTCAGATTCTGGCGATGACAAGGAAAGCGAAAATCCTGGCTATCAATCTCAAAGACCCGTCGGGACGCCATGAGTTGGACCGGATACGGATCAGCCTATCAAGAAAAGATGCGCCGCCTGCGGCACTGGCACGGCAGGAACTTGCCGCCTGCCTTTTTGAACAGGTCGAGGCTGGCTTTCAACAGTTTATGAATTCCCGCATCCAAGGTGGCCGGGGCGGCGACGCCACGATTCAAGCCAAGCAGGGTATCCTTGAAAGAGCGGCCGCAGGCTATGAGTCTGTCATCGCATTGGGAAGCCCGGAGCACACGGTTGCCTCCCTTTATCGCCTTGGGGAGATGCATGAGGATTTCGCAGAGAAGCTGTTTAATGTCCAGCCAGGAAGTGACCTGAGTCAGGATAGGGCCATGGCATTTCGCTCAAGGATGGACAAACTGGCTTTTCCGTTGCGCGAGGAGTCTGGGAAATTTTTTGAAGTTGCACAAAAGCGCGCCAATGAGGTCGAAACTTTTAGCGACTGGACGGGACGCGTGGAACGCAAAATGGCTGATCTTGCAGGTAAGAAACCGGCTGCGGACGCCATGATGGTACTTGCGCCTCAGTATGTGAGCCAAAAATTCGCGCTTAACAAATCGACTCGTGAGTTGATTGACTAGGGAGATGACTAACATGAAGATCACCAAAATAGGCTCCACCATCGCTGGTCTCGCCATGTTGACTGCTGGGTGCAAAACCCTGGCTCCAGTTGCTACGTTGGATCAGACCCGGAACGAGGTTGTGTTTGTCACAACTTCTGACGAACGCACAGCGGCTCCGGAAATGGCGGAAGATCGTGGCATCAAGGATGCCCGAGCATCCCTGTTGGCTCGAATCAAGGTGAATCCGTTGGACGGCGGTGCCTTGATTGACCTTGCCCGCTTGGCGCTCGTGGCAGAAAAGCCGGCAGAGGCTGAGGGTTGGGCTAAAAGAGCACTCCGTGCGGATACAAAAAATGTAGAGGCGAAGAAGATCCTGGCGATGGTGGCCCTGCAGCGGCGTCAACTCGACCTCGCAGAGGTTTTTTTGAACTCGTTGGATGGGGCACAGAGCAAAGATTCGGCGGTGCTTAATTTGATCGGGCAGCTCCGCCTTGCAAGGGGCAGAAATCTACTTGCTGCAGAGGCATTCAAAAGGGCACTAGAACTAAATCCAAATGATATTGCCACGCGAATGAACCTTGGAGTTCTCTACCTCAAGCATCGTCAATACAATCAGGCCGGTGTTCAGTTTGAACGTGTCCTTGCGGTTATGCCAAAGCACGACGATGCTGGCGTCCACATGGCGATGGTTGAAGCTCACAGGGGCAAGACCAAAGTCGCCCTTGAATCATTGACGGCTGCCCTGTCACGAAACCAAAACAGCGAACTCGTATTATTTAATCTTGCATCTGTAGAGCGCGAAGCGGGCCAACTGGAAAATGCAAAGGCTCATCTGAAAAGATTTCTGGCCGTAAGCAAAACCAAAACGGATGAGACCGAGCAGGTGGCGTCTATCCTTGAGGATATCCATCGCCAACAAGCCGCCGAGGGCAATAAGGTCAGTGACAATGAAATCATGACTCTTGCCGCAAAGATCAAGGCAGCCCCGTCAGCAACGAAACCGGAAATAAACGAGCTGCCTCCGGAGCTGGTCCAGGCTCAAAAGCCTGCCGAGCCAGCCAAGGCTCCTGCAGATCCTGAGTCGAACAATGTCAGCGAGCTTGAGAGGGCATTGCAATGAAGTTGCAACAGGCGCACATCGGAGTTTTTCTATTTCTCTTGGCCGGGGTCGCACACGCGGCCTCCGCGCCAACGCCTGTGAGCGCGACGACCCCGAAGGCAAGCGATGTCGCCGATCCAGGTTATATGGTCCGTTCATCAACGAAAATTGATTTCAATGAAGCGGCCATCGAAGGCCGCGTGAAAGCGCCAGATGGATTTTTCCTGCAGGGCAGAAAGTCACAGGAAATGCAGAACCTTCTGAAGCTCAGGTCAAATTTCCGCAAGGAACTTTCAAGTTCAGCGTCCGCGGCAGAGGTCCCGCCTCAGGATTGAGGCACTTTTTGAATTTTACTGACGTCGTATCCTTGCGCTGCAATGCGCTCGATTACGGTTTGGTAGGTCTTCGGGTCCATCTTGGTCGACCGGGCCATAATCCAAAGATAGCCACGCGAAGGCACGCCAATCACAGTGAATGAGTAGTCATCCGCAAGATCAATTACAAGATAATCAGCGAGAAATGGCCAAAGAAACTGAACGCGCCATTCGGCGTTGGACTTGGTATCGTGGACGAATGCTTTTGGGTGGTATTCGACAACTGGTCCGTCGCTGGATTTCTTGTTGAACCTGAACGTGATCGCAATGCTCCCATCTTTTTCCAAATCATACGATTCCGTCGCATTGTGAGCGCCTTTTTCAATGAAGGTCGGAATGTTGGCGATGACGTACCACTTGCCCATGAACCGGGGAATATCAACCTTATCGACCAATTTGAGCGGCGGGAGTTTTGACGTCGTCTCACAGGCCGAAATGTGCACAAAAAAAGAGAGCCAGATTCCCAGAACGGCAAAGCGAGTGAAATTCATTTTTCTATTCTCCCGGCTCAATTTCATTTGCAAGAATTTACTGCATCGAATCCGCAAAGAGTTTCTTATCGAAACTCGCGAGGCATCGGGCGGTCTCAGCAGGAACGGAGCAGGTTTCAACGGCTCGTCCGGTCCGGTCAATCAAAGTCAATGCAAGGTCCGATTGAATTCCATACTGACTGACATACCACGACGATGCATCTTCTGAAAAAATCACAATGTCGCGAAGGTCTTCCTCTTTCATCTCGAGGATTTTCGCCACCTGCGCGCGGCGCGCTGAGTCCTCTTCCGCGATTCTGCGACTGACCACACTGGCTGGCGCGAAAACACGCGATGAGTCAATGGCAACAATCACATATGATGGCGTCGCTTTGGACCTCAATTGAGTTTGAATCCGTTCGGTCAAACCAACGACAGCTTCACCAAGCGCATGGGAGTCGTAACCACCAAAAAAAGATAATTTGACCGTCAACACAACCCCGGTGGCTCGCCCTACCGGAGGAAGTCGTCCCTGAATCGACTCCAGAAAGTTTTGTCTGGTGAATGCCTCAGTTCCTACAAGGGGCGCCACTAAGTCGTTGCTGGATTTAATTGAGGCTCCTGGCATCGCCGAGCGATCCTTGCAGCTCCACGAGAGGATCGAAAGGGCCAAAATACCAAACCAAAAATGGCTCATTATTGGGCTTACCCCGGCAAGGTTTTGATAATAATAGTTAATTATTTCAGTATTTTATCGAAAAATCTATCCAACCACATGGTTTTCTTGATCGTCGGCGCTCAAAAATTCGTCCAAAAAACTAAATTTATCAGGTGTTTATCCGATCTTTCGACATAGCGGAGACGGAGTTTGGATGGCCATTGCCCAACGCAATCTTGCCCGGGGTTTCTTGTGCGCCTTGTTGGTGCCATGGATGGTTGTTGCCACGAGTTGCGGCGGAACATCGGGCAGCCGCGGGGGCGATACAGAAGTGGGAGCCGTTGAAACCAAATTCACCAATCCAGACGGCGACTCAAAAATCAGCAGCTACTTGATCGAAAAAATTGACGGCGCTCCTCTTGATTACTCCAACGCATCGAGCCTGAGTATCGCGGTGACTCGCCGCAATGGCGATTCACAAATCAAGTACAAGGCCGCAAACTCAGATAAACTTGAATGCGTTCGCAACCGGAACTGGAGCGCCCTGAGCAGCGCCGACACTCTCAGTATTGATACCTCTGGCTTGAGCGACGGCGATGCAGTGCTATGCCTGGTCGCCTACAACCCCGACGGAAAAGTGGACTCAAATCCAATCATGGTCCAGTGGCTCCATGATGTAACGCCGCCAGACGCACCAACAGCCGCGAGGATGGTCATACCCGTGCCGCCCGCTACGATTTTGACGACATCGCGCATTGTCAAACTCCGCTGGGTCCCCAGCGAAGATCCCGCTCCCTCAAATGACGCCGCACAATCCTTGATGAAAACACAGAAAGTCCTGATCGGAACATCCGAAGGCGGGCGAGACATCTCTTCACAGAACTACAGCATCTCTGACTTTGAGGCGACGATCATACTCCCAAGGGACGGGGACTTCTATTTTTCAGTGGCGTCAGTGGACTATGCAGGTAACGAAGGCATCGCAAAGATCAGCGGCAAGATTTCGGTGGATGGAACTGCACCACCAGCCCCAACCAGCATTTCATGGAATCCCACCGGGCCAACACGAAACATGACGGGGCTCGTCGCTTCCTGGAACGCAGTTCAGGAGGACACATCCGTTACCTATAGCTATGAGGTTAAAACTTACGACCTCAGCACCGGCTTGCTCATCGGGTCCATCCAAGGGACATCTGCCGCAAACACACCCCAAGCCACTTTAAGCCTCGGAGAAGGACGCCATGATCTTTCGGTGAAAGCCGTAAACTCTGTCGGGCTTGACTCGGCCTGGTTCCAGGCACCGACGCCGTTTTACATTGACCGCACCGCGCCCCTCATCAGCCTTGAAAGCAGCCCTGATGGCTTGGTTTCGCACTTCAACACGATTGAAATTTCAATGGCGAGTTCCGCTCAAAATCAATTTGATGTGCACGAGTACAAGTACAAGGTCATCACGGGAACTGACTGTGGTGACGCCGTGGGGACCTGGTCGGATTGGTTGCCGGGATCCACAAGAAAGACGGAGAACATCAAGGGACCGGCCTATGAGGGGACCATGTCCATTTGTGCCAAGGCACGAGACGCCGCAGGGAACGAAGGGACTCCCGACGACGTCAAAGGCTACCGCGTGGCTTCATGGACTAACAAAATCTCCACCGATGCCACTCCAGATTTCAGTGAAACTTTCAAAATGAAAATTGCTTTTTCGGCCAACAGCATCATCAAGTATTTGTCATCCGAAACTGGATCGTGGTCCATTGAAACACCCAGCACTCCACCGTCTGTGAACAGCTCGTCTGCCCGGACGATCACTGGCGCCAATGGCACCATCTATTCGGGATCCGATGCGCTTTCATCGGGGAAATGGAAAACAAGCATCATCCGAACGCCGTCCGGCGGCGCACCGATTTCCACTGACTTATCAACGATTCCGATTCCTGGGGAATCAGGCCCATGGTGCCTTGGAAATCTTTATCTGCTGGACCTCGTCACAAATCAGGACCCGATCGATAACTTCCAAGCGTTGGTTTCCTGCATCACAACCACGACCACTCCGCCGGTCCAAAAGATCCAAGTTGTCTCTTACGACTCACTTGTCGGGTGGACCCGCCAGGAAATATTCACGCGCAACACAGCGGTAAAATCCGCAGGGGCGATTTCCCTGGCCACATATCAATTTGTTGCTGTTACGGACCCGACAAACCATAATATTGTCCAGACGTGCGTCAATCCGCCGGCAACGGGAGGCTGTGAGGCAGAATTGGTTTCGATTCCTGGTTCAGAAGGAACAACGGCCTTGGCTGCATTAGAACCCGCTAGCCCAGATGTCAGAGTCATTATTTCAGGACAGATGTCCGGAACTATGCGCCTCGGCGTAGCCTCACTTTTGATCGGTGCTTTCAACCTGGATTGGATCGCAGTGGAACTTGCGGCGCCTGAAAATTTCATCTTAAGCCCATACCTGATCGGGGTTCCGTAGGATGATTGGTCAGCGAAACTCGAGCCGGGAATTTCTGGCTTTTCTTTTTTCAACCTTTATCGGCTTGGGATTTTTTCTCTTGCCAGTGCAGCTTGGCGACCGAACGACCATTCCTTTTGATGTCTTAACCAGTTCACTGGTGACCAATTTTCCAGGGCTCGTCAAATTTTGGGCCACAGCACTCTTTGTGACCGGAATCGTCGGATCTGTTGCGCTCCTCGCCAGCAAGTCACAGCCCGAAAGCCAGCCGTGGTTTCATTTCCTCGGTACTTCTCGCTTTATGGCAGTCACCAGAATTTTTGGTGGAATCCTGGCACTTGCCATGGGATTTGATCTTGCTCCACAAATTCTCCTCGGCCCAGACGTCAAAGGTGTCATGTGGGGCAAGCTGGGATTGACCGTCGGAATCATCGTCCCCGTGGGCGCGATGACCGTAGCCCTTCTTCTTCACTACGGCGCCCTTGAATTTTTTGGTGCCTTGATGCGACCAGTGATGCGCCCACTTTTCAAATTACCAGGGCGGTCTGCCCTTGATGATTTGATGTCTTGGCTTGGTCCGTATGCCGTTGGTTTTTATTTCACCCGTAAATTAATGGACCGCGGCCTCTACACGCGCCGGCAGACGTTTACGGTGGCGACTTGTTTCTGCACCATCAGCATCGGATTTGTGGCCGTGATTGCCTCAACTTTGGACATCCTTCACTTGTTCAGCCAGATTTTTATCACTTATTTCATTGCCGTCTACGGCCTTGCAGCGATCCTCGTCAGGATGTGGCCCATCACTGCAATTCCAGAAACGTACACGACCACTCCACAACCGGAACCTGATGAAAAAAAGAATCTCCCGCAACTCGCCAAAGAGGGCCTGCGCGACGCCCTGCTAAGGGCGTCGATGGCGCCTCCCCTGTCCAGGATTTTCTGGGATTCATTAGTAGAAGGAATTCAGATCAGCGCCACCATCCTGGGGAGCATTGTTGGAATTGGAACCATTGCGTTGCTGCTGGCCCACCACACCGACATGTTTCATTGGCTTGGCGCGCCACTCGTCCTGCCGTTGACGTGGATCGGCGCGCCCGAACCTGCGCGCCTTGCTCCGGCTATCGTGGCAGGGTTCACAGAAGTTTATGTGCCATCGTTGCTGGTGAAGGATGCGGCCATTCAGACGCGGTTTTTCATCTGCGTGATGAGCATCTCGCAGCTTTTATTCTTTTCGTCAGTGGTACCGGTATTGATTGAAGTGTTCCGCGCCATTCCAGCCCGGATTCCACACCTGATCGCACTTTTTGTCCTGCGGACGCTGATTCTCATCCCATTTCTGACGGTGGCAACAAAACTTTTCGTCCCCTGACGGGAAAGCGTCATCCTGAGTTGAACCCGTCATCCTGAGCGAAGCGAAGGATCCTTTCCTAGATTCCGTCATCCTGAGCCAGCCTGTCGGAGAAATAGAACCGCCAGCATGTGCCTCACTCCGTCATCCTGACCCTGAGCGTAGCGAAGGGGAAGGATCCTTTCTTAACCCGTCATTCTGAGGCCGTAGGCCGAAGAATCCTTTCTTCTCCGCCGCGGGACAGGATTTTTCGGCTTCGTCTCAGTAGGACTGATTCTCGACTTTCCGCGGAAAGTCCCATTGTCTGACGCCGTCAATCTATGGAATAAAATTGTTTCAATTCCATTTTTGCACAGGTCGCCCATGCCAAGAGTCTTCAGAGATTACAACGTCAATCAGCCGATGCTTTTTGGTCCGGATGTGCGTGAGTGGCTGTCCGATGCACATCCATCCCACTTTATCAGCGACGTCGTAGAGAAACTGGACCTTACCAAGATCTATAAAAGCTATGAAAGTAAGGGTCTTCGTGGTGCACCGCCAATAGATCCCCGACTCTTGCTAAAAATCATGATTTACGGTTATTCCATCGGCACTCGTTCTTCGCGAAAACTTGAAAAAGCCACTTACGAAGACGTCGCGTTTAGAATTTTGTCCTGCGATCAGCACCCTGATCACGACACGATTGCTGCATTTCGCAGGCGGCACATCAAATCAATCCACGGGATTTTTCTCCAAGTTTTAACCCTTTGCCAGGAGGCCGGTTTGGTTAAAATGGGACATGTAAGTCTTGATGGTACCAAGGTCAAAGCAAGCGCAAATAAGAGTAAATCGAGAAATTACGAGCAGGCTAAAAAATCACAAGAAGAGCTTAACGCTGAAATAAGGGCCGCTTTAACTGACGCCAAAAACACGGACGCTGCGGAAGACAAAAAATACGGGAAGGGGCGACGTGGCGACGAACTTCCATTGCGACTGAAAAACAGTGCGAGTCGAAAAATAATCATTGATCAGCTTCTTGCTAAAATCGAGGTCGAGGCGGCACAAAGGTGCCGCGAATACGTCGATGAGAAAGCAGAGAAAAAGAAGGAAGATGACCTTTGGATGGAAGAGAACGGCGAGAAGTTTGAACGTCGCCCCCCTGTCAATCCAAACGGAAAATCAGTGGCTGAAATTGTTCCAGCCCGTCGTAATCCGACGGATTACGACTCCAGAATAATGAAGGAGCATCAATCAGGCGGCCATATTCAGGGCTATAATTGTCAGGCTGCAGTCGATGCTGATTCGCAGGTCATTGTCGCCGCTGAAGTTACCAACCAGGTAAACGATAAACAGCTGGCGCCGAAAATGATGGCGGAAGTCGAAAAAAACACCGGTAAAACGCCCAAGATCATGACGGCAGACAACGGATATTTCAGTGAACGTGACATCGTCAATCTTGAGAAAATGGGGATTGATCCCTACATCCCACCAACATCCAACGCTATTGGAAAACGACACATCAACGTCGGGCAACAATGTCGTCGCCTCACCGTCACTGCGTTTATGCGAGAAAAGCTAAATTCAAAAACCGGGGGAGATATTTATCGAAAGCGAAAGGCGATTACCGAACCGGTCTTCGGCCAATTAAAAGAAGCCCGAAGATTTCGAACCTTTCTGCTGAGAGGCACTGAAAACGTGTGCGGAGAATGGCAATTGATGGCGATTTGTCACAATTTAGGGAAATTGCACAAGGCTAAGGCCTGATCGGCGTCTTCTGGCGCCTACTGCACTACGATTTCTATCATGAAAAACATGGCGGTCGGTTTTAAAAAAAAAAATTCGAAGAAAGGATCCTTCCCCTTCGCTTCGCTCAGGGTCAGGATGACGAATTTAGTCAGAATAACGGATTTATTCCCCGACAGGCTGGAGCGAAGCGAAGGATCCTTTCCTAGATTCCGTCATCCTGAGCGAAGCGAAGGATCCTCTCTTCCACGTTGAGGAAAAGATTCTTCGGCCTGCGGCCTCAGAATGACGAGTTAAGAAAGGATTCTTCGGCCTGCGGCCTCAGAACGAAGGTGCCCGGTTCAGGATGACGAGCCGATTCCTACTTAAGGTATCCGCGTTTCTGTTGATCGCGCTCAATGGACCGGAATAGAGCGCCAAAATTCCCCTCACCGAAAGAAAGATGATTCTTGCGCTGAATGATTTCGATGAAGATCGGACCAATGATGTTTTTGGTGAAGATCTGGAGCAGGTAGCCTTCATCGTCGCCGTCAACCAGGATGCTGAGGTCCTGCAAATCCTTATGGTTCTCAGTCACATTGGGAACACGATTGAAAACTTCCTTGTAATAGTCATCGTCGATGTCGAGCGTCTGGATTGACGTGCCCTTCATCGCCTTCAAGCTCTCAACGATATTTGAAGATGCGAAAGCCAAATGCTGCACACCTGGCCCTTTGTATTCCTCAAGGTACTCGTTGATCTGGGATTTCTTGTCGGTCGCCTCGTTGATCGGAATGCAGAAACTTCCGTCCGGCGAACGCAGGGCATAGGAAGTAAGCCCGGTTTTTTCACCACGAATGTCAAAGTAGCGGACTTCGTAGAATCCAAAAACATTCTGGTAAAAGTCTGACCAGGCCTTCATCGTCCCCTCTTCGACGTTATTCGTCAGGTGGTCGATGACCAGAAAACCCTTTTCTTTAACCTTGGTAGGCTTGGCATGCGGAACAAAACCCATCCGCTCGTAGCGCTTTTCATCGTCCCAGTGATCGACGAAATAAATCAGGCTGCCACCGATACCCTCAATCGCGGGAAGCGGTTTGCCATCGGCAGTTGTGTAGTCACCCTTCTTGGCTTTTGCGCCGCGCTTTACAGCAGCCTCAACCGCTGCATGAGCATCCTTCACGCGCCAGCCCATGGCGACGACGCTGGGGCCGTGCGCTTTGGCAAACTCAACGGCGTGAGATCCCACGTCGGTGTTGACAAGAAAATGAATGTCATTTTGATTGTAATAATCAACCGCACGGGACTTGTGGCGCAGCAAACGGCTAAAGCCAAACTCGGTGAACAGCCGGTCCAACATCGCATGGTCACCGCTGTACTCGATGAATTCGATGCCCTGAAGTCCCACATGGTTTTCAATTTTTGCTGGTACGTTTTGTTTTGACATGTGCGTGAGTCCTTTGCAGATTGACTCTATAGTTGTTCCCGCCATTGCGGGACAAGTCAACCCTGTTTGGAATCAACGCACCCGGACCAATCGAAAACCAGTCCCCTCATCCCGCTGGTTGGCAATGGCCAGGCCCCGGGTCGTGCATTTAGCCAGGCCATCCGGATCGCGCCAACCACCGCCGCGGGAAATCTGCCCGTCCCCGTCCGCAATCACAGGGTCGCTCACGGGCTCATTCTCATAGGAGGCAAAGGCATCTTGCACGAGTTCACGCACATTGCCGTGCATGTCAAACAGGCCAAAATTATTAGGCCGAAGCCTGGAAACGGAGCTCGTCTCCCGTTCTGAATTTCCGATGAGCCAGGCAAAAGTTTTGGAATCACCGTCGATCCCAAATGGACCGGTGTGACGTGCGCGACAGGCATATTCCCATTCGGCCTCGGTTGGCAGGCGGTAAAGGTAGCCATCGGATTTCAAGCGCGCGTTGAGCCGCGGCAGAAATTCCAAGGTAACCTCCTCATAGGTTGCTTTTTCTACGGGATTTCCCGGAGCGATGAATTGAGATGGATTGCGGACCATCACTGCCATCCACATGGCTTGGGTGACCTCTGTTGCCATCATTTCAAAGTCGCTGGTCAAGACAACTTGATGCTCCGGCTGCTCTTCCCGGTTTTGTGCTGGATCTGCCTCATTCTTTGGGGCACCCATGATGAACGTCCCGGCCGGGATATCACAAAACACCATGCCCAGTTCATTACGCTTCACACATGACCCAGGAACGATAATGTTGTCGTGGATTTTTTTCGTTTCAAATGGAGCCAAGGCAGCCTGTTGATCGATCCCAGGTCCAAAGAATCGCGTGCTTGTCGTGTTTCTCAAACTTTTCATGATGCGATCAAACTGAAAGCTGCGGGATTTTGCCGCAACCAGTTTGGCACGAAGATCCAAACTGTGGGACTCTGCACGAAGGATTTCGGCAACGATGCCTCCATCGTGGACGCGTCCGGCCATTCGGATGTCGAGCAGGGACTTCTGCAGCTTTGCCAGGACTGCTTCACGATTCTCGACTTCAATCTCAGCTCTGGTCAATGCATCGATCGAGCGAACGCTGAGGGCCTTTGCCAACCGGGACTTGTAATTTACGGTGGCAATGGGAGCGATCTTGAGATCGATATTGCACTGCGCTTTTGTCACGGCTCTGCCGGCCGGCGACATAAAGGTTTCTGGACAACCACGGATGTGGACTTTGCCTCGATCCTCAAACAACACGCGGCCCGGAGATTCCACGGCACCAGTTAGTTGCATCTCATTAAGTTTCGCAATCGGATCAGCCCGGTGCCTGCATGCGGGTGCAAGGCTCATCAAGAAGATGATCAAAATCATGATCCTGTCGACACGCATGAATAAACCTTTAAATCACGATGGCTGAATGGTCTCTGCACTCTTCGACAGGCCCAGCGCAAGCGGTGAGCCAGTTCTGTTGTTGAAACCAGAAAAAAAATCATTTTTTCTCAAAGTTCCGGTAAGGTACGCATTATGACTTCGCGAACAATAATCGACATCAATGCAGACATCGGCGAAGGGTGGAATGATGCCGCCCTGGTTCCCTTTGTGGATTCGGTAAACATTGCGTGCGGAGGCCATACGGGAGACGAGGCGAGCATGCGCACGGCACTCGAACTCGCCGCGCGCCATAGCCTTCGCGCTGGCGCCCATCCGTCTTATCCTGACCAGGCCTCCTTCGGTCGACTGCCAATGACGATGGCGCATGATACGTTTTGCGCTGTGATCGGCGCGCAAATCACTGCTTTATCAACGCTGGCAAAATCCGGCGGGGTTACCTTGACGCACGTCAAGCCACACGGAGCCCTCTATCACGCTCTCTATATTGACGCCTCGCTGGCACGTGCTTTTACCAGCTTGATTCCAAAGTTGCTGGCTGTTGTCACGATGCCTGGCGGCGCCCTTGCCGCCTCGTGTGCAGACGCTGGCATCCCGGTTTGGTTTGAAGGGTATGCCGACCGCGGATACACCAAAACTGGAGGTCTTGCCCCACGCGGTACTCCCGGTTCCCTGATCACGGATCCGGAGCTGGCAGCACAACAGGCACTCTCACTGGCCAATGGAAAACCCTTCCCGGCAATGGATGGCGGCCAGGCTGCTCTGCCCCGCCTCAATACGATTTGCATCCATTCGGACACCCCAGGTGCAGCCGCCATCGCCAAAGCCGTCGCCCATGCGCTGCGACGCAAGTCACCGTAATTACTGATTTTAGGTCAAATCGGGCGCCTTGTTTCAGATTTTGGCTGGATTTGGCTGCCTCAACAATGTATAGAAGTCGTTACATTTCTTAATAAGCCTTAAAAGTTTTGGGAGTTTTTAATGAAAAACCCAGTCCTAACCGCCCTTCTCGCGGTCGCAGCGATCGCCACCACGGCCACCGCCACTGCCAAGGAACCCGCGACAACGCCCGGGATGTCGGTCAAAATTTCTGCAGAAACCATCAGCAAGTTGCTGAACACGTCCATCCAAGACAGCCGCACCATCGCCGACTGGGTGTCCGGGACTTTCATCAAGGGAACGACCCTGACCAATGCGACCGCCACGTTGCGGGTTCGTCCGGACACGGAAAATGCGGCCATTGATATTGTCATCGATTCTGAGACGACCGCTGACACCGTCGGTTACAACCAGCCAATACCGAGCATTGGTATCGATGTAAGTTTTTCCAGCTTTACCAGGGCTCAGACGATCAAGACGATTTATCTCGATCCCAACCGCGGAATCCTCGTCACTCCAGCCCACTCAAGCTCTGCGACTTCCATGACCATTCA
>CANJZQ010000044.1 GCA_947479535.1 Oligoflexales bacterium
GCAGAGGAATCGCTGACGCCGGGCGCCGGAGCGGAGGCGAAAAAAACCCTGTTTGATGACGGCGCGCGGGGCGAGGCAGGTCGGCGTCGGGCAGATGGGGCGTTGGGATTTGGGGAAGATGTTGCGCATGTGGGGCCTCCTTGGGCGTTGGCCGGAAGGGTCGCACATCAGGGGTCAGGAGGGGCAGTGACATGTGGTGTGCTGCGGGGACATGAAAATGCGGCAGCCGAATGGGGGAAAAAGCAAAACGCCCCGCTGGGTTGGCGGGGCGAGGAGGATGAATGGAATGCAGTTAACGGGTGCAGTTTATGGATCTAAAAACGAGTGATCCCGTTTTGCCGTATTGCAAGCCTTGCAACTTGCCACAACATTACCTTTGGTCGAGCACCCGCCGCGGCTGACGGGAAGGATGTGGTCCATGGTCGCCGTTTTTGCGTTCAGTTGAACGCCGCAATAATGGCACTTCGCATTTTGGATGAGATTTTTCCACCAGCGGGATTGACGCAATTCACGGGCAGCGTCACGCTCCCGGCGAACGTGGGCGTCTCCTCCTGCATCCATATTTTGTTCGTCTCGCCGCCCCATTTAAAAAGCCTGCCTTAGATTGAAGGGTTCAAGCCAAAACATCCCGGCGTCTGAAAAAAATGCAGGACACCGTCATGATGATTAAAATCAGTAAAATTCCGTAAACACCGCGGACTTGAAGTTCCCCTGGACCGATCTTCTCCACTCCGGTGGCGAATCCTGAAAGATTAAACTGCCGCAAGTCCCAAAACCGGGCCAAGCCTTGCACCACATCCACGGCCCAACCTTTGGCCCCGTAGGGAAGATTCTGCGCAACCGGCATGGATACCAGTCCGGCCATCCAAGTGCTGATCGTTGCAAAAAGGGCAATCGTCACGCCGGCAAACGTTGAATAGAAAAGTGCCACGGCCCCCACAAGGGACCATTCCAGCAACTGGAAAACAAAAAACATAAATTGCGGTTGGGTCATCCCACCAAAATCATTTGCGAACATGATGCATTGCCAGAAAACAAGAACCAACAGCCAAAAGAAAATCAAGGCCAGCACGAGGCCAAGGTATTTGCCGACCAACCACGAAACTCGACCAATCGGTGCTGCCAGCTGAATTTCAAGAGAGCCATCGGCCCTGGCCTCGCTGACGGTCTTCGTGCCCCAAAAGATCGCGACGAGGCATCCTGTCAGGTGAAAACCCAAAGCCCCGACGTCAAAAAGAATTTTACGAAATTCCTCGATGCCCCACTCTGAAGCAATGTTCGCAAAGATCGTAATCATGACACCAGCCGCCACGGCTGGAAGAAAAATCTTGTCGCGCCTCAGCAGAAGAAAACTTTCGCGCATCACCATAAAAACAGAAATCATATTTTTGACTCCTTAAGACTCAAGTTCTTTACCGAAAAACTTGAGCAGGACATGCTCGTCGATCATCGGTGCGGGTCCAAAATCCGTCACCACCACACCACGCTGCAACGCAGCCTGCAACCATTCTGCCGCCGATGCGTAGTCAGCAAAAACCAAATGTGCCGTAAACCCCTCTTGATGCCCACGCATCCATGCCTTGAGTCCTGCACCATCCCGCAGCGCTGCCACGGCCTTCTCGTCAAGCCCCGACAGGCTCAATCGATAGGCACCCGATGCCGTGCGTTCTTCATGAGCTGAACTGTACACGAGGCTGCCTTTACGCAGGATGCTGACGTCATCGCACAATTCTCCGACCGTCGCCAACTCGTGCGAGCAAAGAACAATGGTCTTTCCGGCTGCACGAAAGTCAGAGATCCAACCGCGCATCGCCAGCCGCCCCGTCGGATCAAGGCCAGACATCGGCTCATCCAAAATCAAAACCGATGGATCGTGGATCGTGGCCTGAGCCCAAGCCAACCGGCGCGCCATGCCCTTGGAAAGTTTTCCGACTCGTTTTTTCCGGTGTTCCCACAGTTCGACCCGCCGCAGGGCCTCTTCGATGGCGACCTTGCGGGCCTTTGCATCCCGCAGCTTTGGTGGGTTATAAGTTGCCACGTGAAACTCAAGGACTTCTGTGGGGGTGAGAACCAGCGGAATCCGGTTCACCTCGGGCATGTAGCCAATCATCCGGCGCTGCTCGACACCGACCGGCTGCCCATCGATCGAGACTTTCCCGCGAGTTGGCCGCACAAGGCCCAGTATCAATTTGATGGTGGTGGTCTTTCCCGCACCATTATGTCCAAGCAGGGCGGACGATCTGCCGGGGCTAAAGGTCACCGACAGGTCACTGACGATGGTTTGCCGCCCCTTGGTCACATCGCTGTAGACCACCTTGGTGACGTTCTCAACTTTGATCCCAGGAGCCACACTCATTTCTGGTCTCCCCCGGTCGAATAAAATTTACGAACCATGTCTTCTCCAAAACTTGTACCAAGCGTCTGAATCAAGGCTTCCAGCTCCACGGGATCCGGTTTTGCGCGGTTGCGCAATTTTATCGCGAGAGATTTGGCAAAAGCCGGAGCATCTGGCTTCTGGGCTGCAATCTCATAAAAAATGGCAGCCTTGGCATCGTCTTTCATGGTGTGAAACAGAATGGTCCCAAGGGTGACCGGCAATCGCCAGCCATCTGGAAAAAGGTTGACGCCATCAATGATCAATGGCTCGCACGCTTCGGGATGTTTCATTTCCAATGCCAAAACAAGGCACCCAAACATGTATATTGTCTCGATCTTTGGATGCAACCTGGTGGTTGCCTTCAGTGCCATCTGAACTTCCGCTGGATCAGCTCCACGCAATCGCGAGTCCATCAAATAATTTAGCGTGTAAAACAGCAGCATGTCGTCAATGACACCCTTGTGCCCCATGGACATCGCGTCAACGAATGCAGGACTTAGTTCAGAGAACGGCGGCTTTTCGACCAGCTTGTAGCGCTTCAGTGCCGCGTCCTGACTGCGCGCGCTGACGTTGATCAAACTGCCAGCGAGAACCAGCAACCAGATGGACAAGGCCAACCATGTCAGGAATTTCTTCATGAAGCTACATCACCGGCCCACGCATCAGGAGCCATGCCACCACTGTTTTTTGGATGAAAACGATCGCCAGCAGAACCATGAAAGGCGCCCAATCGAATGGCCCCGGAATGTTCCGCGTGAACTGACGCAGTGGCCGGTACACCGGCTCCGTTGCCCTTTCAACAAAGGACACGATTGGATTGGAGGGGTCGGCACCAAGCAAGCTGATGAATACCGAAACAAACACCAGCATCTGCAAAACATTGAGGATCATGTTCAGCACATGACCTAATCCAGACAACACCAACTCGCTCATCGAGGGATTCCTTTATTTTTGTCGTTCACCAAACAAGGACCGTCCAATCCGCACACAATCGCTGCCGGCGGCCAGGGCCGTCCGGTAATCGGAACTCATTCCCAACGACAGTTTACCCATCCCCACCGTGTCCGCAAGCCGCCTCATTGAGCGAAACAACTCCGGCGGTTCCTTTGCAACAAGGGCAAAATCCCCATCCGTGATCTCCACCGGAGGGATGGCCATGATCCCTTGAAGGCGGATGCCACTCATCCCCTCACCCGTCGCAACCTTGGCCACAAGTCCAGGCAATCCGTCGGCCGTCACCCCCGCTTTCGAAGGCTCGTCACCGGCGTTGATTTCAATGAACACAGGAAAGCCTGTCTTTCCTGCCTCGCGCGCGTAGCGATCGATGTAGCGCAGGTGCTTTTCGCTGGCAGCCGTCTGGATTTCACTGGCCACGGCGACAATCCGCTGGATCTTGTTGGATTGAAGCTGACCGATAAAAATCCAACGCAGGTCAGGCAGATCCGCCAACGCGGCTGCCTTGATTTCCAACTCCTGCAAATAATTTTCGCCGAATTCGCGCTGCCCACGCCGGTAAAGATCCCGGATTTTTTCCGGGGATTGCTCCTTGCTGACAGCAATGAGGCGGCATCCAGGCCGGACCCTTTGAATCTCGCCCTGGATGGTGTCGTAAGCATCAAGTGGAGTCATTGTGCCGCTAAATCATTCAGGGTGTTTTGGGCGCTGACGTCGTGCCCGACGACGGTGGCGTCGCCTCTAAGACGGGCGGCATTGATTCCGGACCGGTTTTGCCGGCGCCGATGTTGGAACTGGCAAACGAACCGCCGCCTTGGTCGTTAGCCTTGTCGTTAGCCTTGTCGCTGCCCTTGGTGGTTGCCGCAGTCGGGGATGCCTGCGCATTGCCCGCAGCGGGAGCCGGCGCAACAGGAGAGGCAGGTGCGACAGCAAGTTCCGGACTTCCAGAGTTTTGCGACGCCTGGGGAGGAGTCGCCAAACGGCTAAGGGGAGTAAAAAAATCCTCTTCCGTCACCTGATAGTGAGGGGCCGAGATGAAGATATCGCCCTTCTCGTTGATCCGGACCTGGACGTTGCGCAGCTCTTGGCTGCGTGAGCTCGAAACATCAACCCCGTTCAGAAAAATATTGCGTGCAAAAGCCGCAGGTGCCGTGGCAGCAGCCGCAAACACGCCGATGGCAAAGTGTTGCCAAAAATTTTTCTTGCCAAAGTATCCTGATGCCATGGTCTGATCCTCCGGCACAAAGTCTGTATTCGTTTCCTTGGAATTATTTTAGCATATTTTTTGATGCTGTTGCCCGGTCAATTTGGCCAAAAGTTATGCTAAACTTCGAACCAAGGAAAAACATTCCCGTTGATCCACTTGCATCTCCCTTGGAGGAATCGTTGATGAAAGCGCGCATTGTTGCCTTCATGCCAATCTTTGGCATCACGTTGATCACCGGGCTTTCGACTGCATCTTGCACATCCACAAAGGCCGAGTACACGGATCCCGACAAGGCCGAAATCCTGGACGACCGCTGGAGTGAAACTGACCTGAAGAAAACCGCGTCGTTCCTGGTTGACCAGGTTCTCGCGCGCCCGTGGCTTCAGGAGTATAAAGGCAAGCATGGCGGCAAGGCCCCGGTCGTTCTGGTCGACCAGATTGAAAACCGCACCGAAGAAGTGATCGACAGCAAAGCCCTCACCGATTACGTGCAGGACGAGCTGATCAACTCCCGCAAGGTGCGCTTTGTCAGCGACGTGTCCGTCCGCAAACGCATCCTCGACGAACTCAAGTACCAGAATAGCGGCGCCGTTGCAGAAGCCTCTGCCAAGAAAACAGGCAAGCAAACCGGGGCTGACTTCATCCTCGAAGGTTCCATCGCATCGTCCAACCACTCAAAGGACGGCGGCGGCGAGAAAACGGTCTTCTACATGACCACCATGCGCCTGACCAACATTGAGACTGGCGAAATTGAATGGACCGGCAAAAAAGAGATCAAAAAAGCCTTCAAAAAGTCGAGTTTTGGCCTGTGAATGGATTCCCGGCAACGGCCCGCAGCATTTATTCCCTGTGGGCTGTTGCTGCCATTTCCGCCGCCGGCATTTCCGGCTGCGCATCCTACACCGAGGAAACCCGGGGGATTCGCTCTGAATTCATCCAGGGTGACTACACCGCAGCCCTCGGAAGCATCGATCAATCGTCATTAAAAACCAGTTCGAGCAGCAAGCTCCTGTATCACCTGGAACGGTCGATGATCTTGGACCGCATGGGTGACGCCGACAAGAGCCGCAAAGAGCTCCTGAAGTCCGACCGGATTTCGGACGACCTTTACACGGTAAGCATCAGCAAATCGGCGGCGAGTTTCGTGGTCAGTGATGATGTCGCTGATTATTCTGGCGAAGATTACGAACGGGTGGCCATCCAAACCATGCTGGCCCTGTCCTTCATCGGGGACGGAAATCTTGCCGACGCGCAAGTTGCCGCACGCCGGATCAACTCCAAATTGGCCGAAATCAACGGGATCTATAAAAACGAAAAGCCAAACGCATACAGCGAAGATGCCTTCGCGCGATACTTGGCCGGGATGATTCACGAGGCACGCGGCGATGACGACAATGCCATCGTTGAATATGGCAAGGCATTGGCCCTCTATGACTCAGACTTCAAAACGTTCAGCGACAGATCCACGCCCGGCGGCTTGATCGAAGCTTACTACCGCCTACTCCTGGAACGGCGCCGCAACGACCGGATTCCGGCCCTGAAAAAATCCCATCCCGCGGAGACAGCCGCCGCCGATGTGAGCATCGCAAAATCCAGCGCAAAATCTAGCCCGCAAAATAGCAAATTCGCACAAGTCGCAGTGATCCATGAGGTTGGCCAGATTTCGCCAAAAGAATCTGTGAGCAGCATTGTGGGTGCCGGCAGGCAAGTCGTTCGCTTGTCCTTTCCAGTCATTCGCTACCGGTACCGCAGCCTTGCCCCGACCGGCATCGAGGTTGCCAATCAATGGCACCCGGCATCCACCGGTGCTGACATGGATGCCATCGGTTCTCAATGTCTGGACGATAAAAAAGCCAGGATCATTGCCAAAGGAGTCACCAGGGCCTTCATCAAAGGCGCGCTGGTCGAAGAAACACGAAAGAATTTTGGTGAAGGCGCTGCGCTTCTTGCCAACATCGTCACGGCCGCGACGGAAACCGCCGATACCCGCGGCTGGACGTTGCTCCCGGGACGTTTTTTGACCAGCCGAATTTGGCTGCCACCAGGCAAACACCGGATCACGGTCAAGACCGCGGGCCGCGAAACTCCAATGGAAATAGAACTTCGCCCGGGCGAGCTCAAGCTCATCCGGGCGACTGATTCGATCAAAATTAATTCTCGCAAACTTGCTTCTGGACTGAAGTCCTAGATCTTGGACCACGGCTGATTGGTGATGGTGTTGCGAAGTCCCGCAACGCCACGCACCGAAGCGATCCGGCGCTCGGCATGCAAATCAGAAGCCTTGCCAGTCGGGATACCACGTTTTTCAGCGTCGGCAAAAACCGAAGCCAGCGTATGATAAATGTTGCCGGCTTGCTTGCGGGCCACTTCACCGTTGTATCCGATGAGTTCATTGTAAACGTTGATGAGGCCACCGGCATTGATCACATAATCCGGCGCGTAAAGGATCCCGCGCTCGACAAGTGCTGCGCCGTGACGCTCTTCTTTCAACTGATTGTTTGCGCCACCGGCAACGACTTTTGCCTTCAGCATCGGGATCGTTTCATCGTTCAAGATGGCACCCAAGGCACACGGGGCAAAAACATCGACGTCAGCACTGTAAATATCGGTGTCACGCACAGCCACTGCGCCAAATTCTTTCACGGCATAATCAATGCGCGATGGATCGACATCCGTGACCACCAGTTTCACGCCGTCTTTGGCCAGGTAACCGCACAGGTACTTGCCAACCGCACCGATACCCTGGACCGAGACTTTCAGACCAGCCAGACTGTCCTTGCCCAAGCGATGCTTCACCGCAGCCCGCAGGCCGGAGTAAACACCCCAGGCCGTCACCGGCGATGGATCACCCGATCCACCTGGACGCGATGAAATGCCGGTCACAAATTGGGTTTCTGCCGCAACCTGTTCCATGTCATTGACGTTGATATTTACGTCTTCAGCGGTGATATAGCGCCCGCCCAAAGAGTTCACAAAACGGCCGAAGGCACGAAACATGGCTTCGGATTTGATTTTTTTCGCGTCACCAATGATGACGGCCTTGCCGCCACCCAAGTTCAGCCCAGCACAGGCAGCCTTGTACGTCATGCCGCGCGAAAGGCGCAGCACATCGACCAGGGCATCCTCGTCGCTTGCATAATCCCACAACCGGGTGCCGCCCAGGGCAGGCCCCAGCGTCGTGTCATGAATGCCAATGATCGCCTTGAGGCCAGTTGCCTTGTCATGGCAGAAAACTACCTGCTCATGTCCCATCGACTCGACCAGATCAAAAATCCCGGAATTGCGCGTACCCACCATGATAGGCCTCTCTGCTCCGAATTGCGGATAATTAGAAGACTTTAAGGACCGGAAGGTACCGCGATCACGGGACTTTTTCAACCAAATCGATGCCCGTCGATTGTATTTAAATCCCTTATCAAAGGCATGTCATTGAAGGGATTTTAAAGGCTGACTAAGGACTCCTTGATTCGGCGGATAAAGTCCGATAAAACGCCCCCACCATGACTGCCTTTTCCTCTGAAAAATTCGACGTGATCATTGCCGGCGGAGGCCATGCCGGCTGCGAGGCCGCCCTTGCTGCGGCACGCCTTGGCGCGCGTACCCTTTTGATCACCCAGAGCGTCGAACGCATTGCCGCCATGAGCTGCAATCCGGCCGTCGGCGGCACCGCAAAGGGCCATCTGGTCAAAGAAATCGACGCCCTCGGCGGCGAAATGGGCAAGGCCATCGACGCCACGGGAATTCAGTTTCGCGTGCTGAATCGCAAAAAAGGACCCGCCATCTGGTCGTCCCGGGCCCAGGCCGACATGGATCTGTACCGGCGCCACATGAAGCATGTTTTGGAAAACACGCCGAACTTGTCGATCCGGCAGGACTCTGTTGAAGGCCTCCTGGTCGAGACAGCAGGCGTTGAAAATGGCATCGAAAATGGCATCGACAATGAAAAAAATCTTGCGATGCGCGTCACCGGCGTTGAAACCAAAACGTTCGGACGCTTCCTGGCGCCATCGGTCATCATCACCACGGGAACTTTCCTTAATGGACTGATCCACATTGGCAAAAGCAAAATCCCGGCGGGACGCGCCGGCGACGCACCAGCCATTGGACTGGCGAAATTCCTGCGTGATGCGGGGTTCCGGGTCGGCCGCCTGAAAACGGGGACAACCCCGCGCCTCGACGCCAGAACCATCGACTGGTCGGGCCTGGTCGCCCAACATTCCGACGACGACATCATTCCATTCAGTTTCAGCAACGAGCGCATCACCCAACGCCTGATGCCTTGCCACATGACCCACACCAACGAAAAAACCAATGCGGTCATTCAAAAATTTCTGGGCGAATCACCACTTTATAGCGGCGAAATCACCGGCATCGGACCGCGCTATTGCCCAAGCATCGAAGACAAGGTGGTCAAGTTCCGCGACCGCACCTCGCACCATGTTTTTCTTGAGCCCCAAGGCTATGATACCTGCGAGGTTTACCCGAACGGCTTGTCGACCTCGATGCCCCTGCCCGTCCAACTTGAATTTGTTCGCACCGTTCCGGGCCTGGAACGCGTCGAAATCATCCGGCCTGGGTATGCGATTGAATACGATTTCGTTGACCCGACCGAATTATTCTCTTCCCTTGAAACAAAAAAATGCGCGGGCTTGTTCCTGGCGGGCCAAATCAATGGCACCACCGGGTACGAAGAGGCCGCCGCCCAGGGCCTGATGGCCGGCATCAACGCAACCCGCAAAATGCGCGGCGAGGCTGCCTTTGTCTTGGGACGGACCCAAGCCTACATCGGCGTGATGATCGACGACCTGGTCACCAAAGGGACGGCGGAACCCTACCGGGTATTCACTTCGCGCGCGGAACACCGCCTGCACCTGCGGGAAGACAACGCCGACAGCCGTTTGACCGACCATGGGCGCCAGGTTGGCCTTGTAAACCAGGGCGACTACACGAAATTCACCGAGCGCCAGCGCGAATTGCGAGACGCCCTGCAGTTCATGCGAAACGCGAACTTCGGCGACTGCGGGATCAGCGAAACCCTTTACGACGGCAAAGACAACCGGGGCACCAAACTTGAATGCCTCCTCAAACGCCCCGAGATCACGGTGGACGACGTTTTGGCATCGGTTCCCGTTCTGGAGAAATTCTCCAGGTCCATCCGGCGCCGGGCAACCATCGAAATCAAATACGAAGGCTACATCGCCCGCGAAGGGCGCTTCATGCAAGACACCGAAGGCCTGGACCGGGCAAAGATCCCGCGGGATCTGGACTACCGGAGCCTGCCAGGCCTCAGCCGCGAGGTCGTGGAAAAACTCATCCGGGTTCAACCCGAGACCTTGGGCCAGGCCTCGCGCATCAGCGGCGTGACGGCGGCTGCCATCCAGACCCTCCATTATCACTTGCGCGCCTGAGGCCCGATCCCCCATATTGATCTCAAATGCCGGGGGGCCCAAACATGCATTCCAATATCCAGTCAGACAAAAATGCCGTCGCAAAACGAATCGATGTCGATGATGGTTACATTGAACTGGTCGACTACATGGGTGCCGGCGATTTGGCCGTGGTCAACGCCGCGCGCGTTTCCTTTGGCAAACGCAAAACTGAATTGGACGACGCCGACGTCAAATTGATCCGGTATCTGGCACAACACAAGCACATGAGTCCGTTTCGACACCTGCAACTGACGTTTGTCATTCACACGTCAGAGGTTGTCTGCCGCCAACTGTACAAGCATCAAGTCGGCTGCGCTTTCTCCAGTGGAGAATTCCGCGAGGCGGCAACAGTCTGGAATGAAATCTCCGGGCGCTACGTTGAGTTTCCCAACGAGTTCCATCAGATCAGCAAATTCCGCAAGCAACACAAGTCAAACAAGCAGGCATCCCAGGCCGATTCCCTGGTGGACGACAATCAAAAGGCCCGGGAAGTCTATGACCGGACCATCCGCGAATCCTTCAAAGCCTATGAGGAGCTCCTGGCTCTGGGCGTTTGCAAGGAACAGGCTCGCTTTGTCTTGCCCGTTGGTTTCATGAACACCTTGACCTGGACGGCATCCCTTGAAGCCGTGGTGAATTTCATCAAATTGCGCGACCACGATGGGGCGCAGTTGGAAATTCGCAAACTAGCCCAGGCCATGCACACTTTGGTCAAACCTTTGGCACCTGCGTCCGTCGCCGCACTTTTGGGAGATGTTGTGGCATAATTGGGGCTAGAGGTGCCCTGACCGTGGCTCATCATGTAACCCTTGCCAGAGTTATTGCTTACGACACGTTCGTGAGGGTCATGAATTTTCGTGACCCCAAGGCGACCAATCCGCACAATCCAAAAGAACGTCCTGAAGATCTTTTAGAGGCTGCGTTTGCCCCAGGCGGACTTGGCGAAGGGATGCGGCGCCTTGATCGCAATCTGGTCAAGGAACTCCTTTACGGCAGCCTGCGCTGGTATTCAAAAATCTATTGGATCCTGCAAAACATTTCGTCGCGCAATCTGGATCAAACAAGTCCGGAAGTTCGCGCCGCCCTCGTCATCGGAACGTATCAGATTTTTTACATGGACCGCGTTCCCGAGCGGGCCGCCGTGAACGAGAGTGTGGAGTACGTCCGGTCCAAAGGGCAGGCCAATGCCGTGCCTTTTGTGAACGGCATCCTGCGGCAAATTGCGCGGCGCGCTGAGTATTTTGCAAAACCCGACAAAACGCGCCAGCCCATTGATTATCTGGCCCTGCAGTTTGCCTTTCCGCGCTGGATGATCGAACGGTGGATGAAGCAATTTCGCCTTGAACGTCTGGAAACCATGCTGCCGGCAATGAACCTGCCGCCGCCATACACAATCCGGATCAACACGATCAAGACGCCCGTGAGCGAAGCGCATCTTTTTCAGACGGAACTTCTGCGACAGGAAAAAACCCATTCTGATCGTTGCAACTTGCGTGGCGCGTTGCACTGCAAGGAAGCCCCCGACACCGATCCGGACAGCCTGTTTGCTGCGGGCTGGTACACCATTCAGGACGAGGCGTCTCAACTCATCGCCCACCTCGTGGATCCAAAACCAAACGAAGTGATCATCGACGCGGCCTTTGGCCCAGGCGGAAAATTCTCGCATCTTTTTGAGTTGAGCGGCGGCGCCGCACGGCTGATTGGCGTCGAAAAAAACGAATCCCAGTTGCGTCGCGCCCAGCAAACCATGGAACGACTGGGACACACGGCACTGCCCGATGCGAAGGTTGAATACCATCACGCCGATTTTCTTGAATGGACGTCACCAGTGCCTGCGGACAAGGTCCTGTTGGATTCGCCGTGTTCTGGACTAGGCGTCATCAAACGCCACCCCGAGAGCAAATGGCAAAAAAACGAGCGCATCATTCCCGCCATGGCGGAACTGCAAAGGCGTCTGATCACCCACGCCCTGCGTCAACTGCGCGTCGGCGGTGAACTTGTTTTTTCGGTCTGCTCTTTTGAACCGGAAGAAACATCCGGCCAGCTGGAGTGGGCCTTGAAGGAATTTGGCAGCAGCGTCGAACTGGTTTCGCCCGTGGTCCGCTTGCCCGACTATTTCAAGCGTTACGTCACCCGCGACAACGTCTTGCTGATTTACGGCGGCAATCCAGACCAGACCGATGGCTTCGGATCCTTCATCCTGAAACTCCGCGCGCCACTACCGGAGAAAACCCCGTGAAGCTCATGCATCTCGCCTTGTCTGCGGCCGTCATGCACACAATCGTGATTGCTCACGCGACGACTGCCCGTGCCGATGTTGGCAGTCCCGACCCGGGATCTGCCGAGGCGACCCCGTTCGTCAATTTCAGTGAATTGAAAAACTCCGTCGTCAGCAAAATCTCTGCGGCCAGCGAAAGGGTCTGGTTGAGCACGGACTTTCTGACAGACGGAGACGTGGTCGGCGCCCTGCACCTGGCCAAGTACCGCCGCGTTGATGTGCAGGTGCTGCTGGGCCGCAGCAAGGCCAACGCCTACATGTCGCGATTGGGATTTTTGAAAAACCAGGAAATCCCGACCTGGATCAAACCTAAAAACTTTATGCCGTCCGTGCAAAGTGCAATCTTGAGTGACAATCAGTTGTTCCTGGTCGACGGGGACTTGGACTTCATGACCAACCGGCATAATTTTGTTCTGCGAATTGCCACACCGGCACAGGCCCAAGAATTTGGATCGGCATTTCAATCTGCGGTGGCCGAGGGGTTGGATGTAAAACCGGCTCCAGTGCCGGCCGTTGGCCGCAAGGGGTCGTCCTCCGGACGGGGTGGCCGGGCGTATGTGCCACCAACAGCCACCGACGCGCCTTCAACCCCAAAAACACCTGCAAAAAATACCAATACCGCCACAAATTCACCGGATCAGACGTACAATTATGGACGGGACAGGCATTCCAGGCCGCAGGGTATTCCACAAAAGCTGCCCAAGGCCTTAAAATGGAAAGAAATCGATAAGATTCGGAAAAGCCAGACTGCACCGGATGGGGGTTGATGATGGGTTTCAAGACGATGACGCGCCTTGCCGCAATGTGCCTTGCACTCGCAGGTTGCACCAAGTTCTGTGGCATGACTCACAAGGACATGACTCCAGATCAGGTGGTGGAAACCTACTTGAACGTGGCCTTCAACATGAAGGATGCCAGCGAGCGCGAAAAACTGGCATCGTTAACCACCGGGAAGTTGCGCCAGGCGATTGATTCCGCGCCAGAGGATGTCATCACGGCGGCATACGTTGACCGGCGTTACGCGATTAAAAGTTATTCGGTGATCGAGCGTCGTGACCGGACGCCACGCGAAACCGAGATCACATTCCGTCTGGTTTATTCTGACATGGGTTCAGCGTCTGCGCCGTTGGCAGCAGAATCTGCACCTCTCGTCACCACAGACAACACGGTCAATGTGATCCGGGACAAGGGCACCTGGTACATCCAAGATGTTGTCGGCAGCAAAACTGCGATCGACTTCCCGCTTTCTGCAGAAGGCCGGATCGAGGCGAAGCCGGGCGTGGTCGGACCGGATCCAACTTTGGAAACTGAGCCAACCCCCGAAGTCAAAAACTAACTGGCAACCTGCGCCAGGAATGACACCTGAGACACCGTGCCCATCTCTCCGGTGCGCGCCAAGGCGGGTTTGCGACCGCGCTTGGCATTTTTCAACATGACCAAATCGGTAGTATCCAGATTTTTCGATGCGGCATGCATCAACTTCTGGATCATCTCGCGAAACTGGGGACGAAGGGACTTGTCTGACTCAAGTTCCTTCATGACGGCAACAAATGTGGGTTCGTTCTTCAAACTTCCAAGGGCGATGACAAGGTCGCGCCCAAGTTCCTTGGCATTCACTTCGGAAACAACCCGGAACAGGGCCGAGAACTGCAACAACAGCGCGCGATGCGCAAGGCGGTACTGCACGTGATCCAACCCATGGACGCGTTCTGCGAGGGCAATAAAAAACAAACCGAAACGGTCGGGGTTTTTGAGTGCATAAAACTTGCAGGATTCATGGATGATCAATTGCGTATGGTGATCCGCTTCGAGGATGAATGGCATGTTCTCCAGAAGATATTGCAGGGCAACCGCCTCGACTTTCTTGCGGAATAACATGGCAAACAAATGATCAAGAACGGTATGTCCGAAGCGGCTCATCACCCGGTTGAAAAAAGGTTTGTCCACCAGTCCCTGTTCGGTTTCTCCGAAGTAATGGATCAAGCTCAACCGGACCGAGTCGCTGTTGGAATTGCCGGCACTCAACAAATAGGTTGAGACGCGGTCCAGGATCTGACGCCCTGCCCGTAATTGACCCGGAAACTGGTGGTCGTAGGACTGAAGGGCAAATCCCAGTTCACAAACGAGAACGACACTTAAATTGTAGATGTCGACCGCATGCCCCTTGTCGGCATATTCGGCCGAGAACACCACTTCCAAAATATTCTTGCAGGCTGTTTCGCAACGCGGATTTGAAAAAAGTTCTTCAAGCATGACGATGATGAGGGCTTCGCTGGCGGCATTGGCCAATAAAACCAGCAAGGACTCTACGATGATTTCCTGCGACAGGCGGATTTCGGTTCGTTCGCACAGCCTGACAACAAGATGGCGGACGATCGTCGATTGTTCTTCTTCGGACATGCTGCCAGTCAACTGGCGCGCGTCCTTCCAGCCCAAGATGACCCCCACATCAATCAAGTGAAGGGCATGTTCGACGGTTTTGCAATGACGCCAAGTAGGCGCACCACCTGCACGTTTTGACATAACGGTTCATCTCCCCGAAAACGCTCTAGACGATCATTTCGCATTCGCAAATTTGATATTGGCTTCGTCCACCAGCTGCTGAATGCTGGCCTTTGCCCGATCCGACAGCACCTCAAAGCGCAGGCCATAGCCCACCGGGAAGCGTTTGTCCGAATTGTAGCGAACCACTTGGGCCACGGCGTTGAACGGCTGTTCCATGCCTTCCACTTTCACCGACAGCTTGAGCTTTTCGCCCACCGAAAAAATCGGCTCGTTTGTTTCGACAAAAATTCCAGTCGCCGAGATATTGACACCGGCACCAATGGTGAGGTTTCCGTTGTTGTGGATCACAACGCGGCCCCCGACCGACGCCCTTGGTGCAACGGCACGGCGTTCCTCTAAGGCCGCTGCAGTCGGAGCAAGGCCAGCTGGCTTTGGTATGCCCAGTTCCTCGCAGCATTCTTCGACGGGCCGCCAGTCCTTCCAGCCAACCCGGAAGACAAAGGAATCCGGTGCTACGGCCTTTCGGACCACCAGTTGGCCGGCCTGTTCAGTCGTGAATGGTCCTAACTGCACGCCGCCGGCGTACATGAACCAAACTGCCTCGTTACTAGATGTCTGACTTGACTCGATCATGGCGCAAGGCCCTCCATTGAATCGTTGCGCTTGCAGAGTCCATTTCGGAGGCGACCAAAAAACCTTTAATAAAAACTTTAGTATTTACGAAAATAGATTGTCCTTACGGAGCTTTACCTGGAGCAATGGTTAAAACCCGTCATCCTGAGCGCAGCCCCGTCATCCTGAGCGTAGCGAAGGATCCTCTCCTATGAACCGTCATCCTGAGCGTAGCGAAGGATCCTCTCCTATGAACCGTCATCCTGAGCGCAGCGAAGGATCCTCTCCTAA
>CANJZQ010000045.1 GCA_947479535.1 Oligoflexales bacterium
CAATCCATCGTTGCCATTGAAGATCATAATTTTTGGAGTCATAACGGATTCGATCCAAAAGGCATCGTCCGCGCAGCAATGGCAAACCTAACCGGCGGAAGAACAAGGCAAGGCGCCAGCACCATCAGTCAGCAGCTGGTAAAGGCTTTTATTTTGGGAAATGAACGGACCTTTGCCCGCAAGGCGCGAGAGGTTTTCCTTGCCATCAAACTAGAGCGACAAATCAGCAAAGAAAGAATCCTTGAGCTTTATGCCAACGAAATGTTCCTGGGCAGCGGATCCTACGGGGTTGCTGCAGCAGCCAAAAGATACTTCAGTAAAAACCTCGACGAACTTGAACCGCACGAAAGCGCACTGATTGCCGGGCTATTCCAATCCCCTTCTGCATTCAATCCATTGCGTCATCCCCAACGTGCGCGCGCCCGTCAGAAAATGGTAATCCAAGCCCTTTATGCCAATGAAAACATCTCACTTCAGCAGCGGGACGAAATGTTGCGCCAACCCCTTCGCTACAAACCCTGGTCCACCGATGGCAGCGACGCCATTGCGCCATGGTTTCTCGACCATGTGCGAGAGGAAGCCTCGACAATCACAGGCCGGGACATTCGAGGCGAGGGGTTGACCATCAGGACAACGCTTGATCCGCAGCTGCAAAATGCGTCCACACAGGCTGTCAAAGGAGCCGATTCAAATTTTCGTCGCCATGAGCACCAAGGACGCCTGGAGGCAGCACTCATCGCCATTGACCCAAGCACAGGCGGAATTCTGGCCATGACTGGTGGCCGCAATTACCAGGTCTCCCAATTCAACCGGGCAATATCAGCCAAACGCCATCCAGGATCTGCCTTCAAGACTTTTGTGTATGCGTATGCACTGAAAAAAGGCTGGACGTGGGCCGACCGGATGTTTATCGATCCAGTCAAAATCGACGACTACGCGCCGAAAAACCTGACGGACGAATACTTTACGGAAACCACGATGCTCCGGGCGTTTTACCGGTCTGTAAATACTGCGGCGGTCGAAGTGGCACACAAGATAGGACTGGGTGGAATCCTCGAATTCGCCCGGCAACTTGGCATAAAAACCGTGCTGAAGCGGGAGCTTGGAACGGCACTTGGCGGCTCCGAGACGACGATGGTTGATATGGCGTCAGCCTATGCCACCATCGCAAATGCAGGGCAGCCAGAGAAACCCCATGCCATCACCAAAATTGAGTCTGCTAACGGTGAATCACTTTTCCAGCACGGCAGAACCAACGAGCCAAACATCGACTCCCAAGACCGCGCAGAAAAACCCCTGGATGACGCCACTTCGTGGCTGGTAACAGAAGGGCTACGCTCCGTGTTGCGGCACGGCACGGCCAGATCCGCGTCGTCCATCGCACAACATGCCGTCGGAAAAACTGGAACTTCAAACGAAGGAATCGACAGCTGGTTTTGTGGATATTCGGCTGCGGTGGCTGTGGCGGTCTGGGTTGGTCGTGATGATCACACCCCGATTTCCGATGCAACTGGCACGGCCTTGGCCCTGCCAGTATGGCGTCAGTTCGTGGAAACATCCCTTGAAATCCCAGAGTGGCGCAAAAAGTTCCATAAACCAGAAGGCATTGTCGAACTTCTAGTCGATCCAACCTATGGTCGCCCCACGGAACGCGGCATCCGAATGTCATTCCTTGAAGGCACCCAACCAGTTGGCAATGCCACCATGAGAATCGGAACCCCCAATCAAGATCAAAAAACAGAAGAAGACTTCCCGGATATTTTTACGAGATGACGGATGGAAAATTTAGCCATGACTAAAAATATATCTGTAGCCCTTCTAGCGACCGCACTATTGTCGGCTCAGCCCAAGGCAGTGGCTCA
This sequence comes from Oligoflexales bacterium, assembly GCA_947479535.1. GTDB lineage: Bacteria > Bdellovibrionota_B > Oligoflexia > Oligoflexales > RGVZ01 > RGVZ01. The sequence continues at coordinate 1,863 of CANJZQ010000045.1, forward strand.
AGGATTCGATGTTTCATCCCCTCGACGAATTCCCACGCCAAACGAGGCTCCAGGCAAAAGCAACGGTGGATCCACGGGTTCACCCGAGTCCAAGCTGATGGCTAACAACGGCGAGACGCGGGACCGTTGCCGGGACGCGTTTTTCCAGTATGCGCTGCCGCTAAAAAAGATTGCACAGCACACACCAAACACCAAGTTTGCGGCTGAAGTCATGGCACTTGATGCCGATGATTGTCTCGCGCCTCAACGGCGGATCGCCCTCGTCAAGCTTCTGACCCAGCTTTTAAATGAACACGACCTCAATGCGCTTGTATTGGTCCCTGAAGAAAGCAAAAACACAGAAAAAAATCTCGCCACTGCTGCATTGATCCAGGGAATGAAGGCCGCCCTCGGCCCAAATCAAGAAAAGTCACTGAATATCGTACGCATTCCAATGCCCGAGCCTGGTCAGTCCCTGACGGTTGATGGCCTGATCAAACACATTGCAAAGCCATTCTGGACGACCAGGCCGTCAATGATCATTTCAGCGCTCACGTCTGCGGAAGACTCCGCTGCCGGATCGTTGGCCAAGGAACTGGCCTTGCCCGTTGTCATCGTGGGACCAGCACCGATAGAAAAACGCGGCGCGAAGACCAAAAAATCACCACGGATCTTCCGCATTTTTCCTGACGAGGCCCATCTTGCTGCGACACTGGCAAAAACGGCGTGCAATCGCATCATAAAAAAAGTTGCCATCATCCGTCCAAGCGCGCCGGCTGCCGAAAACTTCGCCAATTTATTCGAGACCAAATTTAAATCATGTGGCGGCCTTGTTGCGACTGGAGGTGTCTATGCAAGTGCCAACTTTGAATCGGTCGACCTGGCAATCAAGGAAATCGCACCGGCACTAACCCCCGCACCAGGGGGTTCGCCTGGCACCGCAGCCAAAGCTGGCCTTCTCATCCTGGACGATGCACGCGTGGCAAGGCATGCCGCCAAAGTCGCAAAAATGAACGGCCTTACGGCAATCACCCTCATGGGTCACCACCGCTGGCGTTCGGCCACCATCATCGAGCCGTTCGACCCAGCCTTTGAGATGTCTTTTTTTGTGGATTACCTTGGATTGAACCCATCAAACACGAACAACCTTCCACAATTTCCCGATCCACTGGCGACTTGGCAGGCAATCTGGCTGGCGACAGGCACACGGGCCGGACAACTGGCATCCGCGACATTTCACGCTGGATCAGGTTATCCCCGCAAAAACCTGCACAGGATCATGGCGGCAATGCCAGCACCACAAGATAATTTTTTTGGGTCTAAAACTTTTTTTATGCAAAATTTGGAAGCCTGGTGGCCTGCCTTCGTGTTCACCATCACGCAAGGCAAAATTCAAGCTAATCCAACAGTCGATCAAGGTGAGGCAATTCAAGTAAAGCCTTGAATCCAAAACGCTGCATGAGAGGTTCAAGCTGCGCTGCAGAGGAGTCTTTTCGCGTCACCCAAGCCGTCCCTTGATGCTGTGATTTTTTTAGTTTCGACTCAACACCTGAGATGAGATGTTGCACACGCGATGCAATGGCAGAGCCGGAATCAATCCATTGCACCGGCCAGGGCGACGCCTGCAACAGTTCATCCCGCAACAAAGGGAAATGGGTGCATCCCAGGACAACCGTATCCAGTCGCATCGATTTTTCGATCCTGGAAAAATCAACAAACAACGATTTGATTTCTTCGCGAACGAGTTCAACCGGGACCACCGAACCGCGGGCCTTTTCTTCTGCCAACTCAACGAGGCGCGAACTGCCAACGCGGATCACGTGGCGGTCGCTTGCAAAACGCTGAATCAGTTCATCAACGTAAATGCGTTTGATCGTTGCCGGCGTGGCCAAAAGACCGATGACGCCAGACGCCGATTTTTCAGCCGCTGGTTTGATCGCAGGCACCACGCCGACGATGGGCAGGTTCAACCTGGATCGAAGCAATCCAAGCGCAACGGTGCTGGCCGTGTTGCAGGCGATCACCAATAAATCAAGTTGGGCAGCCATGACAAAACGGGAGCAGACATCGAGGGTGCGCTGAGCGACCGCATCATCGGCCTTGGTCCCGTAGGGATGAAATTCGTTATCGGAACAGTAGTAGAACTGTCCGTCCGGCAAAGTGGATTTGATGGCCTGGTATACCGTCAGACCGCCCACGCCCGAATCAAAAATACCGATTCTAATCATCAGTGTGCGCGCGCAAGACGGACGTTATTCGGAATCGCAGGGGGAACCGGCTTGATTTTTTTCTTGCGCATGGTGTGACCAAGCATGGCCTTGATCCGGTGGCGGACCGCTGCTGAATTGCCAGCCCCTTCAAATGCCTTGTGACGCAATATGGTCACTGGCTTCTGGCCTCGGGGAAGATCTCCGGATTCTACCACTTCAATTCCTCCCGCCGGACGACCGGGGATAAAACGGGATGCATGAACGTAGTCTAACTTTCGGTTTTCATGACGGTCCAGAAAAATAACGACGTGATCAGGCAACACAATGAGGTCACCCGGACGGGCGAGGTCCAGACTGCGGCCGACAAGTTTAAAGGATAAATCGCGTTTCTTGGTGTGCCGGATCAGCGACTGGCTCGTGATCCTCGTGGAACCAAGTCCAGCCGCACGCATCACCCGCGAGACGAAACCGGAGCAATCCACCCCGCACTGTTCACAGGCCGGACACTGGGCGAGCCGGCGATATGGATTCACTTTTCTTTTCTCAATGCAGCTCTGGCACGCCGTGCAGACAACAGGGCTGCTGGTGGCGCGGCCACCCCAAACGTAGGCAATGTCATCGCGCCGGCTCAGAGCCGTCACGGCATCCAGCAAGGCGACCAGACGGCGTTCTGAAGGATTCTCTGCGCTGGCCCGTACCATGCGGGTAACGCCGGGCTTGCTTGATTTTCGAGTGGCTGCGAAGCTGGTCTGAGGTACATAGAAAACGGTGCCAAGGAGAGAGACAAACAGCGCGAAAGGTAACGCCGCCGATCGCACCCAGCGACACTCAAAAATTGACCTTGCGAAAAGCACGAACACTTAGAGCACCAAGGGTTTTAAGGATTCATAAAGTTACGTGCCCCTTGATATGCTAAAAGCCTTTTTATGTCAAATTTCAATGAATTGATTACAAATATAAGAAGTCTCTTAATTGGAGAGGCCGTTGCCCGTTTTGCCCCCAGCCCGACCGGCTATCTGCATGTGGGGCATGTCGTTTCGTGCCTTTATGTTTTTGGAATCACCCGGGCTGTTGGCGGGCAAGTCCTCGTAAGAATTGAGGATCATGACCGGAGCCGCTCCCGCGATGCCTACGACGACGCGATCCGCGACGACTTGATCTGGCTGGGACTAACCCCGGACCGCTCGCCGTGGAACGGGACTGGTCTTGGTCATTTCGATCCGGACCTCCGCCAAAGCCGCCGGACCGCCACTTATACCCAGCTCCTCCATGATCTGACAGCCCGGGGGCTCGCCTATCGCTGCGACTGCTCCCGCAAGGGCCTTTCGCACAATCCCGACGGGGAACTCTTTCATGACGGTGCATGTAAAAACCGTCATGTGGCGGAAGATACGCCGCATGGAATCCGGGTGCTCATGCCGGACCGCGATTTTATTTTTCACGACTTGGCCCTCGGAACCCAGCATCAGAATCCCAAGCGTCAGACCGGCGACTTGCTGGCACGGGACCGGACTGGATCGTGGACCTACCAATTCAGCTGCGCCGTGGACGACCTCGACCAAGGCGTCAATTTGATCATTCGCGGCGAGGACTTGCTGCCTTCCACCGGGCGTCAACTTGCCCTTCGCGAACTTCTAACCAAATCCAACTTCGCCCCGACACCACTCTTTTTTCATCATCCGCTCGTGAAAGATGAGTCTGGCAAAAAACTGGGAAAAAGGTTTCTTTCCACGTCAATCCGGCAAATGCGCCTTGATGGCCAGAGCCCGGAGGCGGTCTTGGGCCTTGCGGCATTTCTTGCAGGGAAGCTCGACCGGCAGGTTCCGTTGGATTTAATCACGGCGCTGGATCTCTTTGCGAGGTAACGTATCGTGTCCGAATGGCAGTTCATTGACTGGATAAGAAGCAAAACCGGATCCCTTGGGAGCCCGCTGGACCCCGTCGTCCTCGGTCCGGGCGACGATGCAGGGATTGTCAGGCTTGCGCCGGTAACCATCGCAGCGGTCGACATGTTGATGGATGGCGTTCATTTTGACCTGAAAAAAATCCCCGCGACCCTTGCTGGCCGCAAAGCCCTCGCCGTGAATTTAAGCGACCTCGCAGCCATGGGAGCAAAGCCAGTCTGTGCCCTCGTGAGCCTGGCCCTGCCAACAAAGGGCGGAAGGGCCTTGGGTGAGCAGATCATGGAGGGGATCCTTGAACTCGCCAAAGAGTTCGAAGTCACCATTTTAGGCGGAGACACCAACTCTTGGGCAGGTCGCACCGTGATTTCAGTCACGGTTTTGGGAGAACCACTGCCCGACCGGGCTCCACTCACCAGATCGGGTGCGCGCCCAGGCGATTGGGTTCTCGTCACCGGAAGCTTAGGCGGCAGCCTCGGCCAAGGGGAAAACCTCGGTAAAGGACGTCACCTGACGTTCACGCCCCGCGTCCGCGAGGCAGCCCTTCTCAACATGGGTTACGAAATCACTTCAATGATCGATCTGAGTGACGGCCTGGCAACCGATGCGGCTCACATCGCGCGGGAAAGTGGCCTGACCATCCTGTTGAATCCAGACCGCATTCCGGTTTCCCCAGATGTCCCCAAAGCCTCTACAAAGGTCTCCCTTGAGGAGTCCAAGGAACAGCGCCTGCGACATGCCATGACCGACGGTGAGGATTTTGAACTCCTGTTCACGTCACCTCCCGATATTGCAAGGAAAATTCTAACCTCCAACATCCTCTCAGGCGTGCCATTGACGCACATCGGAGAATGCCGGGCCGGTGATCCTGTTCTCAAATGGCAGGATGGAACCCCCGTCAACCCAGATGGCTATCAGCATCAGCTCGATTAGGCTTGGCTGGACCTCTGACTGCTTTTCAAATAGGTTACCGTTCAGAACACAGGGATTTTTGAATTCATGACTGAAACTTTTGGGCCAACCAGTGGATTTGCGTCGCATCGGGAAAGCGTCCATGGCTTTCTTGCAATGAACCGCGACGATATCCTCATTGAACCCATTCAAGACGCTGATGAATGGTCTGCCCGCGACATCATCCGCCGAAACCTGCAAGGTTACGAAGAGGCTGGCTCGGTTCTGGCTTCGAGTTTTCGCCGCCTTGATGGCTTTCATGACGTGTACAGCTCCAATGGGGCCCGCTACTTGGTTGCTAAAGATCAAGTTCGCGAAGGGCTTTGTGTGGGCGGTGTCGGTATCGGCCCCCTGCAAGGCCTGCCCCCCGAAGAAGGCGTGGGCGAGATTCGCGACATGGTTCTCGAGGAAGTATACCGGGGAAGAGGCATCGGCTCCCGCTTGCTGAAACGCGCCATCGAAGAGGCCCGGAAGTTGGGTTACAGCCGCCTGTACCTAGAAACAACTCCGCAAATGCACAATGCCAGGCAGCTATTCCTGCGTTTTGGATTCCGCCCTGTCACTGGCGGTGCAAAAGAAAAGGCAGACCTCATGGAGCGTCTGCCTTGTTACTTCGTTCTTGAAGAACTCAAAACTTGATACGCGGTCCAATGATCAACTGAGGAATGTTGATGCTTGCGACGCGGTTGACCTTGACCGTCGTCTTGGTGCCAGCTTCGGTCTTTTCTGCAGGACTGACATCAAATTCAATGTGACGCAGTTCGGCTCCAACGTTGAACCCAAAATGTTTGCTGAACTCGAAGGTCCACGTATAGCCGACCATTCCTGCCAAGCCTACGAGGGTCCCAGTCGAAGCAACGGTATCGCCGTTGTTTTGTTCGCCTGAGTAACTTGCGAATACCGGACCCAAGCCGAATTTCCAGGTGGAATAAGCGCCATTGCCGGCAGCCGACCCCAAACCAAACTTCGCCAGCATCCCAAATTTAACCGGCAGTGATACCTTTTCGTCGCCATCGTCGGGGGAAAGGGTGTAACCAGCACGACCGAAAAAGAATTCTGCCGAAGCCTCAATCCGGCTGAACCGCCCGGTTTGACTGGTGTATCCGGGTTCGATTCCTGCCTGAAAGGCAATTCCCGGTGTACCACCAGACTGGGTTGGGCGCGCTTGGCCCAGGCCGAGGCCAAAGGACAGGGTCATCCCGGAATCGCCCTCGTGGCTGACGACATCCGGATCGTATTTTGAGGACACGGAGTCACGGTATTCCTGAATGTCAGCGTCTTTCGGGACTGGTGCGGCAAAGGCCCTGTTCCCGCTGAGGGTCGCAAAAAGTGCTAAAACGAAGGCCGACCTGGCAATCATGACCACATTTTTGGGGTAGCTTTCTAATCCCGGACGACGCATTGCAGCACTCCATGTTGAATTGCACTTGCCTTGGCTGGCCATTTCTAATAATTCCTGCCAACTCAAGTATTTGTGACATCTTAGTGGAGCTTAACAAGCCATGACATCCAAGACAACGAAACTGATGAGGATCCGCGAGCGCAAGGTTTCCAAATCGGGACTCAAGCGCAAGAACATCGTCCGCAGGGTTGGATCCACCGCACCAGACCTCGCCTTGACCAAGCCAAACGCGAACGAGCGCGCGCAGAAAACATCCGCTGCCCGGTAGATGAAAAATAAAATGAAGCACTCCCAGCCTTCAAAAGGGTCTGCAACCGGTCATCAGGCCGGATCTGACCTTGCCGTGAAGCTGGTATCTGAGGCCCTAGCCGGCGTCCACTTGGACGTCGTTGTCAGCGGGTCTATTGGTGCTGTTGAATCCATCCGTTTTGTTCGTGCACTACGTCGGCTCGGCTCTGACGTGACTCCATGGCTAACCAGAGGCGGTGCCCAGTTCGTCACCCCACTTGCTCTGGGTTGGGCGGCGGCGCGCGAGTGCCGCACGGGTTTTGAGGCTGATGCCTCGCACCTCGCCGAAGGCCACGGTTGCATCATCGCGCCAGCATCAGCCAGCTTCATTGCCAAAATAGCCAATGGGATCACGGATTCACCGGCTTCGGCATTGGTCACTTCCTACATGGGACTAAAACGTCCCGTGATCCTTCTCCCGAGCATGCACGATAGCCTTGCCAATGCACCCCAGGTGCAGGCCAACCTGGAAAAGTTGCGTCAGGCAGGATCGAATGTTTTCGTTTTGGGCTCGCGCCTGGAGGAAGGTAAACACAAGGTCCCCGAACCGGCAATTTTGGCGGATCATTGCGCCCACGCCTACAACAGCGTTCTTTTAAAAGAAAAGAATGCCGACACGAATGTTTTACTGACCATGGGTGGCACCCGCGCCTGGATTGATGATGTGCGCTACATCGGAAATTATTCATCCGGACGCCTCGGCTCACTGATCACAGAGGAACTGCATCGCCTCGGCCTTCAAGTTGACGTGCTGGCTGGAGCCGCAGAACATCTTCCTCGATGCCATCACACCTTGACGAGATGTGCGACCAACGAAGACTTGTCCAGAGAAGCCAACCGGCACATGGCAAAAAAAGTTGACGCCATAATCCACGCCGCAGCCGTTCTGGATTTTGTTCCAGCGCAACGCCTCCCGGGAAAAATTCCGTCGTCGACTGGACAACAATCGATTGAATTGATGGTGACTCCTAAAATCCTCGCTTCCATGAAGGGAGCAGGCCTGGCCAAAGTCGCCTTCAAACTCGAATCTGGCATCAACGAAGAAAGCGCCGTCAAAATCGCCCGGGACTACGTAACCAAACATCAATTGACGATGTTGGTGGTGAATAATCTCTCGGACGTCAGCGCTGAACGCCACCGCGCTTGGATTTTCGAAACCAAAATCGCCGGACATCCGGTCGACAGGCCTTACGAAGCCAACACAAAAGAAGATGTGGCAAAGGCTGTTGCACGCCATGTTTGGGAGCGATTGACGCGCCATGCTTAAACGAATTCTCGCCGGCATCGTTTTCTATGGTTCCGTTGTCTTCCTGACTTTGTTCTGGTCCCTGTCCATCATCCTGTCGGCTCTCCTGCCGGAGTTCACTAAAAACGGTCGCAGCAACCGAGGTCATTCCATGGCTGGCATTTGGGGCCGGACCATGTTTCGCATTATCCCTGGATGGCACGTAAAAGTTGAAGGTCGCGAAAACATCCCAGCCAACAACGATCCGGTTGTCATGGTGGCGAACCATGAAAGCCTGGTGGATATTCTGGTCGTTTACTTTCTGAAAATGCAATTTCGCTGGCTCAGCAAAGAAAGTGTGATGCGCATCCCAATTTTGGGCCGGGCCATGCGGGTGTGTGGTCATATCCCACTCAAAAGGGGTGACAAAAGCAGCCATGAAGTGGCTCTTAGGGCGAGCGCAGAGTGGCTTCAGCGCGGGATCAGCATGTTCTTCTTTCCGGAGGGCACGCGTTCTGAAACACCTGGCCAGATGCGACCATTCAAAGTTGGTGCATTCAAACTTTCCGCTGAATGCGGAGTCGATGTGCTTCCGATTGCGCTCACGGGTGCTGGAAAAGTTTTTCGCAAAGGCGGGAAACTGCCAGATGCAGCAACGGTCAAGATCAAGGTGCTGCCGCGAACGCGGCGGTTTGAGGGAGAAACTTACGAGGCCTATGCCTCCAGAGTCCGCTCGTCGATCGAGTCAGCCCTCGCAGGGATGGCATAGGCCTCTCATTAGTTTAATCAACGCTTCAGGTTCAGCACTTCTTCAATCATCGTATCGGTGGTCGTGATCGAGCGTGAGTTGGCCTGGAATGCGCGCTGCGTCAAAATCATGTTCACAAATTCCTGGGCAATATCCACGTTTGACTCTTCCAGGGTCGATGACCAGACAGACCCGCGGTTGCTCGTCTGCGCCATGCCGACCTTGGCCGGGCCCGACTCAAGGCTCTGGAAGAATGTATTGCGGCCACCCTTGCGCAGGCCGTCAATGTTTTCAAACGTCGCCAAGGCAACGGCACCAAGGTTCCGATTGAGCCCGTTTGTATACTGCCCCCGGACGATCCCGGTAGGATCGATGCGCAGAGCCTTGATCATCCCTGACTCATAGCCGTCTTGGGTGTGATAATTGGTGCCGCTTTTTGCAGCCAGGCATGTCGTACCGCCGACAGCTTTTTTCACTTCATCCGTCGATTTCGCTCCAAAATCAAAATTGATCACCTGACCAAGGGCAGCACCGCCGGTGAAATTTGCTTCGGATTTATTTACGATTTGCTCCGACAATTCACCCTTCGCATCAAACTTGATCTCCCCACTCGCGATTTCATGCAAATCGCCGTCGGGATTGACGATTTCCTTGCCATCGGCCATGGCGTACCACTTCCAATTGGAATTTTCGGCGTCCGACACGCGCTTAAAGAAAAGAGAAACCTGGTGGGTACGTCCGTGGCTGTCAAAAACAGCGACGCTCGTCCCAAAGTTTGAAGTGGAATCGGGCTTGGTCGCGTCAAACTCCCCTTCAATGACCTTGGTCCGCGCATCCAGATTCATGTCAAGTTTGAGATTCTCCGTCTGATGCGGCGGGATCGAATTGGTGTTGATCCGGAAATCCCCGATCCGGCTTGAAATCTGGCCGGATTGGAGGGCCTCATAACCTTGAACCCGGGCACCACTGATGTCGGCCATGTACCCTTCGCGATCGAAAATAAAGGAACCGGCGCGGGTATACATGCGACCTTCGGTGCTGTCTGCAGCAGCGTCAGGATTGTTCAGGATGAACATCCCGCCGCCTTGGATTGCAAGATCCGTCAAATTGTCCGTCGTGGTCAGGTTGCCCTGGCTGTGGATCGTACGGATGTCCTTGATCTTCGCACCACGTCCGACTTTCTCCTGAAGACGACCGACCGATCCTTCGCTCTGGATCATGTCTTCGAATTCAGCGCGGTCACGCTTGAATCCCTTGGAATTTGCGTTGGCAATGTTGTTGGCAACGACCCCCATGCCATCTGACTGACTGGAAAGTCCCGACACACCTGTATGCAGAGTTTGTGTTAAACCCATGTGCACGCCTCCAACTTGAACTTGAGAGTGTTCGCCCAAAATCTAACGTAGCACGTTAGCAGGGCCGTGGAAGGCGTGGAGGGAATTGTTGCAGCAATGCTAACTTTTCAGGCGCGAATCTTCAGATCAGGGCGTCCCTTGGCAATTTCTGCCGACTCTTTTTTGCCGCCTGTCGACTCATCCTTTGCCTGTTCTTCCATATATTTCTGAAATTCATCAGGCTGAATGCGCGGAGATGGAACTCCGTCGGCACGAGGATTTTCGATAACATCACGCCAAGCCGTATGGAGGGTCACCAAAAGCTTTTCGACGGCTTCGAGACACTCAATCTTGTTGTGAATGTTGGCTTCAATGAGTTTATCGATCATGAACACGTAGAGGTTCTCAAGATCAACGGCAAGCTGTCCACCGACCTTGAAGTCCAGGGTCGCCATCAATTCACTCAGGATGGCAGTTGCCTTGCTGATGCAGCGGCCTTTTTCTGCAATCTTTTTATCTTTCATTGCGACTTGTGCGAGCTTCGTGAAACGAATTGCACCCTCGTAAAGCATCAACAGCACTTTTTCACGGCTTGCCGTGATGACCTGGGTCTTCTGGTATTGCTTGTAGGGATTGTTCGTCATAGTCCGCCTTTATCCTCCTGCGCCACCTCCACCTTGGGGTGCGCCACCGCCACCAAACCTCGCCGCTAGAAAACTGCCTTGGGAACTCATGTTCGCCATCTGATTCTCAAGCACCGAAAACTTTCGCCGTATCTGCTGTTCCTTCTGCTCCATCATCCTCTCACGCCGTTCGATCTCCTTGTCCTGATTTTTAATCAGGGTTTCGAACGTCCGCTGCCGGCCCTTCACCGTGCCACTCCCAGGATCCCTGAAGGCCTTGATGCTTTCAGCCAACTTGCTCGCGATACCAGCGCTTCCCGCGGTCTGAGCAAACAATCCAGCAACGCTTGAATAGTCATCGGACAATGCCGTTTTCACTTTAGCGTCGTCCAGAGTCAACTCCCCGGACTTGGGGTTGGTCGTGATGCCAATGTCTGCGAGATTCTGGAATTTTCCACCGGAACTTTGCAAATTCAAAAGTCCGCCCTGCAGGGTCCGCATCACCTGCCGCAACGAACTGTCGGCCGAGAGCTTGCCCGCTTTTTTGGTCTCCGGATCCAACTGAAACTGATCGTGAACGAATTTGGCTATCCCGTTGTATTTCTCTACAAAGCTCTTGATTCCCTCGATCGTCGCATCGACATCGTAGGCGATGTTCACCTGAACGCGGGTTCCCGGCTCTGACCGCTTCACATTGAAAGTCACGCCATCAATCAATTCGGTCAGAGTGTTCTCATCATTCGTGACGGGCACATCTTCAAACAAAACATCCAGACTTCGTCCGACCACCTGCTCCTTGAATTCCAGAAACGTTGTATCGGGATCAATGTTGATCTTGGACTCGCTGCCAGATTTTTCGCTGAGAACCAGAAGCCGGAATGAATCAGGATTGTATTTCGTGTTGACCACCATCGCACGCAGACCAGAACCAAGATCGTTGATCTGTTGGGCGACATCTTTCAGCGTGGCATCAGGCTGAATTTCCAGTTCCAGAGGATCACCATCCTCCCGTTCAATCTGCATAAAGCCAAAGCCCACTGCCGTCTTGTCCTTGTCGGGAAAGCCCATGGCCAATTCTTTCTCAGAACGTGCCAGCGCACGAACCTCAAATTCATAGGATCCCGGAAGGGCCATTGATGCGGCAACGCCCTCGATGATGTCAGGATTTGATGAATCCACCTTCAATCGATTGAAGTCGCCGCGGGTCTTGAGCTTGTTCAAAGCTCCATCAAGCTCGTTCAGCGCGGTGTTGAGTTTCTCGTATTCCTTCTTCTCTTCGACGACGGCTTCACGGCGCTTTTTTGCTGTTTCCACTGGAATTTTTTCAACTTGAATAAGCTGATCGATCATTTTCGGATCGATCCCGCTGGCCATGCCAGGCATTCGGACGCCCATGTGTTCCACTCCTCAGCACGCAACTGTGCTAGCATTTGTACTAACTTTGAACAGGTGGCCTATTGATGTTCCCACAAGGGAAAACACTCTTGACTTCGATTATAGCCGATTGCGAGTTTTTAGAGCCAACTACCGGGAAATTACAATCCGCTCGCGACCGCCTGCTCGTTGAGTGCCTGCGGCCAGATTTCCCAAAAGACCACCCGATCGCATCAGAATATCCGCTCGTCCTTGGTCCTGAAGGGACGGAAAACAGCATTTGTGTCAGGCGAAAAGGTGAGCAAAATGATCACGACAACGTCATTGCCCACGCCAACATGTGGTTGCGAAAGATGCTGCCCGAATCCCAGGACGCTTCGTTTCCCCAGGTGAGATTGGCCTTCGTGGGAAATGTCGCTACCGACAGGCGGGAGCAAGGCAAAGGGTGGATGAAGGCATTGCTGGCGGAAGTCGAACGCCGGGCTTTGATTCAAAGTGCTGATGCGATTGTCCTTTGGAGCGATCTTGCGGACTTCTACCAAAAAATGGGATTCACTCCGTCAGGCAAAGAATTGCGCGTCACGCTTTCCACCAAAAAACTGTGCGAGGGAAATCGATCCACGGTCTGGGTGCCGGAGGGTTATCATACAGGAAAACTGCCGCAGGATTTGATCCGACGCATTTTCGAACTGAGATCCATTGGATTCAAAAAGCCATTTTTTCAGGTGGAACGCTCGGTTCACGAATTTTCGGAATTATTGAAGATCCCTGACTTGGCTTTGTTCGTAGGCCATGGCGCGACCAGCGACTCTGCGATACCCCTTGATCAACGTCCCATCGATTTTTTCTTTATG
>CANJZQ010000046.1 GCA_947479535.1 Oligoflexales bacterium
CGGGTTCCCTTATCCGGGACAGACCGAGTTTTTTGAATCTGCGTGGGGCAAAGGGGCTGCCTTGATGCTCTTGGCCGGGCCACGCCTCAGGGTCGGACTTGCAACCAGGCACCTTCCCCTGAAAAGCGTGTCGGCCGCCGTTACGCCCGCTCTCATTGCTGGGCAGACGGCAGTTTTGGCCGCGACGCTCCATCATACCTTTCAGATATCCCGTCCGCGGATCGCCGTGTGTGGGCTCAATCCCCACGCGGGTGATCGCGGCTTGTTTGGGGATGAAGAGGCCCTGGCCATCTCCCCCGGGATCGTTGCCGCCCGCAAGTTACCCGCCTGTGCCGATGCCGTTGTCAGCGGACCACATTCCGGAGACACAATTTTTCATGAAGCCTGGTCGGGCCAATACGATGCCGTCCTTGCGATGTATCACGATCAGGGCCTTGGCCCCCTGAAGGCGCTTCATTTTCACGAGGCCGTCAACATTTCTGCTGGATTGCCACACCTTCGCGTTTCTCCGGATCACGGTCCAGCTTCCGCTCTTTTCTTGACCGGGCGCGCTGACACGGGCAGTTTCCGGGCTGCCTTCAGAATTGCATGCGGCCACCTGAATCTGGTGGGGGAATCTTGAGCGGAACTTCTAAAAAACCAGCGTCGCAGGCCAGCTTCATCACCGTTGAAGGTGCGTTCGAGCATAACCTCAAGGACCTTTCGCTGAAGATTCCGCGCGGAAAGATCACCGTTGTTACGGGGGTGAGTGGGTCTGGAAAGAGTTCGCTTGCCTTTGACACGGTGTTGGCCGAATCGCAACGCCGTTTTTTTTACACGCTTTCCCACTATTCGCGTCAGTTTCTGGACTTGGGTTCACGCCCCGCGGTCCGCAAAGTCGGCGGCCTTTCACCGGCGATTGCCCTTGCGCAAAATGAAACGCAGCCCTCGCGACGCGCAACCGTTGGGACACTCACGAACCTCAGCGAATTGTTTGCTGTGATGATGGCTCGATTTGCCACACAAAATTGTCCGAAGCATGGCCTGCCAACTTCATCCCAGGGAATCACCGGTGTTGTCGACCGGATCATCGATGGCTGGGATGGCAAGACAATTGCCATTTGTGTTCCCGTTGCCACATCGAAGAAAGGCGTTTTCCGCGCGCCACTGACAGGTTTCGCTGAAAAGGGATATTTGCGCGCCTACATAGACGGTTCCATGGTTTCCCTGTCGACGATTCCCGAACTGGAACGCGAAGAAAAACATACGATCAAATTGATTGTGGACCAGATCAAGGTGAAGCCAACTTCACGGGATCGTCTGGCCCGCAGCATCGAAGTCGCCATCAGCGAGGGCAAGGGCTTCGGGGAATTTTTTGCGGTCGGACCGACGGGGATCCTCGACCTCGCCAGTGGCGGACCATTTTCAACCAAAGGTGGCTGTCCGGATTGTGGGTTTAGTTGGCCCAAACTTGATGCGCGTTACTTCAGCGCAAACTCCCTGGGGCGTTGCCCGAGTTGTGCGGGGTTTGGTTGCATCGCTGAGGCCGAAGCCCTGCTGGATCCAGATTCAGAGGAAGTCGATGAACTGATTTTTGCCAATTCGACGATCCCGTGTGCGCCGTGCCACGGAACCGGAGTCGATGGATCTTATGCTGCAATCAAGCTGGGGCCATCCACCGTTCACGAATTGCTTTGTGCGCCATTGCGTGATTTGCCCGGAGTCCTCGCAAGATTGAAATCAAGTTCCCTTGGACAGAACCCGGCATTTATTCGCGTTGAACAAGAGGCGTCAGCAATCATCGAGCGGATCATTGCAATCGGGCTTGGCTATGTAAACATGGCGCGCCGCGTTCGCTCCCTCTCTGGCGGTGAATCTCAGCGTTTGAAGCTTGCTGGCATCCTTTCCGAATCCCTTCGGGGCGTTCTCTACGTTCTCGATGAGCCGTCGCAGGGCCTTCATCCTGCGGAACTCGATCTCCTTTGGTTTGGACTTGAACGATTACGCGATCTCGGGAACACGGTCCTTATTGTGGATCACGATGATGCGCTCATGCGCCGGGCCGACTTGATCATCGATCTTGGTCCCGGTGGCGGTGCGGCCGGTGGCCGGCTTCTGGCGCAGTTTGCACCGAAAGATGCGATTCGTTACGAAAAGGATTCGCGCACGGCCTGGCATCTGGCTCACGCCAGTGCAAAGACCGAAGTTCTTCAGTCAGTCCCAGTCAAGGCAGCGCATGAGTTCATTCAATTGGCCGACTGCGATTTGCATAATCTTAAAATCAAGCGCGTGCGCTTCCTGAAGTCAGGTCTCAATGTCGTTTCCGGTGTTTCTGGGGCCGGAAAAAGTAGCCTTGTTCTGGGCACGCTGATGCGAAATATCGAGGCGCGATTGAAAGGAACGTCCCAGGGAAATCCCCGCGGACGCCGCAAGAAATTCCACGCCTGTTCAGCCATCGAGGGTGCCGACGAGATCGAGCAACTTTATTTGATCGACCGGCGGCCCGTGGCAAAAAGTTCCGTTAGCATGCCCGCCTCGTATCTCGATGTTTTCGGGGAGTTGCGTGATTTGTATGCGCAGTTGCCTGAGGCTCAGATGGCTGGCCTGACAGCACGAAATTTCTCCCTCAGTGCTGAAGGCGGTCGTTGCGATGAATGCAGGGGACGTGGCGAGGTCGCGCTTTCCATGCGGTTTCTGTCCGATGCCCGTGTCCGCT
Organism: Oligoflexales bacterium; assembly: GCA_947479535.1. Taxonomy (GTDB): domain Bacteria; phylum Bdellovibrionota_B; class Oligoflexia; order Oligoflexales; family RGVZ01; genus RGVZ01. The sequence continues at coordinate 2,696 of CANJZQ010000046.1, forward strand.
GCCCGGTCTGCGAAGGAAAGCGTTATCAGCCACCAGTTTTGGGGGTGACCTTCAACGGCATCAACATCGCGCAGGCACTGGATCTGACGATCGACGAAGCCCTTGAAACATTTTCCAGCCACCGGATGATCGTGCGGCGCCTGCAGCCGGCGAAAGAACTTGGGCTTGGTTACCTCAAGATGGGTCAACCAAGTGCGAGCCTCTCGGGTGGCGAAGCCCAGCGTCTGAAGATGGTTCCTTTTTTGACCAAGCGGATGGCCGCTGGCACCGTTTTGTTGATGGACGAGCCGACGACGGGCCTTCATTTCGACGACGTGGTCAGGCTCCTGGAACAGTTAAGGCGTCTTGTGAGTCTTGGAGCCACGATCATCCTGATCGAACACAATAGCGATATCATTTGCGCAGCCGATTGGCTGGTGGACTTGGGGCCAGGATCCGCTGAAGAGGGTGGGCAACTGGTTTACGAGGGTGCGCCAGCTGGAATCATGGGCCTCAAACGGTCACCGACCGCTCAGCACTTGGATGCCCTGCGCAAGATGTAACCGCCTTCTTCGTGGATGACTGGGAATTCGGCGTTGAACCTTTGGTCTTCCGTCAAGACACCAATATAATTGTCTTGGAAATCTGGGCCTATCAGGAGATGGGTGAATCCGCCTGCGCATGTGTTTGACGTAGCATCTTCATAATTGACAGCTTGTTTTACGGCCGAGGCGCGGATTTCATTTTCGGGAACTGATACCGGAAAATCGAGGAATAAATTCTCGTTTTCGTAAAAAGAGAGAATTTTTACGGGTGAGTTTTCTGGTTTTAGATTTTGGTTGATCCAGCTGTACATTTTTAATGAGGGCTTACGGGCTGAAAACCAGTCAAGTGCGCTGCCATCGCTCGTCATAAAATCAGCGACTCGTGATTTCAAATGGACGAAGGGAACCTCTGCATTCGATGCAGGCAGGATTGTGAGCAGAAAAACTGCCAAGATAATTGCGAGGAGATGTTTTTCTTTCGTTTTTCGTCTAGCCAAGCGTTTCATGATGTCGGAAAGTCCGACGACAGAAAGGCCGGCACCAGTCCCAAAAATGACAAACAGGAATCGCGCCGTGTTGCCTTGGCCTGAGACGGCAATATAGATGGCCATGGATCCGAGGTGAATCAGTGCAATTCTACGCACCTCTGGATTTCTGAATCCTGTGAGGATTCCCCAGATGGAAAACAAGAAGAACGGCATCGCCCACAGGAATCGATGGCCCTGCGTCATAAAAATTTCCCAGACGGTTCCCGGCACCCGGGTGAATCCCGCCACAATTTGTGCGATGGCGGCATCAACGAGGGGCGATGGGAAAATCCCGGTCATAGCTGGGAAAAAAGGCGAACCCGTGTAGAAATAATTGCGCAGCAGGACGGTGCTGGCAATAAGGATGCCGCCCAGGGCCGCAAACCAAATTTGGCGCGATCGGGTGTTCTGCCATTCTGTGACCAGATTAACGGCATAAAACGGGATTACAAAAAAAATCGCCGTTGACTTGCAAGCCACCGCTACTCCACAGGCCAAATATCCCATCGCACGGAAAAAGACTTCGCGTGCGAGGCAAAGATTTATTGCCAGTAAACCAAAGAACAAGACAAACCCGTCGTTTTTTGCATGGGTCAGCATGAATAGTTCGCTCGGGAAGCAGGCCATTGCAGTTCCCGCAAGAATTGCCAATCCGGATATAAATTTTTCATCGAACGGATTTTCGATGCTCTTGTTGAGTTTATCGTCAAACCGAAGAGGGACGGACGTGTCACGTAACATCTGGCGCGCAAGTGCCACACACAGGGCAACGCTGCCCCCATAACCCACAGCGGCATGAAGCATCTGTCCTGCAAGTAAGAGGACCATGCGCTCCTTGGACCCGCTCGCGATCCCTGTATAAAGGTATTCCGCAAGTCCGCCCTGCAGATACCAGGGCATCCAGTCGATGAATTGAATCGACCCGGTGCGGCTCCAAATCCACGCCGCCGACAGGTGGTAATAAAGCGGATCGCCATGGCTGTGTGGATACAGCGTGGATAGCATTGTGGCGCCGGCAATCATGATGAGAACGGTAAACAACAAGTAATTCAAGGTTGGCTGGGGCCGGTTTTTGGCTGCCGAAATTCCACGGAAAATCGTTCGCGACAGGCCAGGAATGGAAAGTGGGGCCAGAAACAGGATCATGAACGGAATCAGGTTCAGAAAACCAAGGCTACCAATACCCCAAATCAAGAAAGCCATTGCAGCCAATCCGCAACCAGTTTGAAGGCCGAGGGCGATGATCTGGTCTTGGGGAGTTTGGGGCGTTGACGAGGGGGCGGAAGGATCTGTTTTGAGAAGGATCAGTTGACCGAGGCCAAGGATGCCAAGAAGCATGATAGCGGTGACCACAATCGCAAATGCCACGGCCAGCCTTGGGCTCAAGCTCGGTTCATGGGACAGGATTGGCAACATAACATCGGTCATGCGTGTTCTCCGGAAGGCCCCATCTTGGGCTACGCCCCCGGCGTTCGTCAAATATTTCGACAGCAACCCATTGAGTGGCCACGTTAAATTCCGGAACTCCACCTCTTTGTTTTTTAACTATCTGACTTTATTGGCGTAAGTGGCGCCAGCCAAGGCACCGAAGTGGCCCGGGGCTTGCTATTGATGGGTTCAGGGCCCGCAGTGTCGGGTTGTCAACGTCGCTTGTTGTTGCTGCTGTTGCTGGAGTTGAAGCTGTGCTGACGCAAAACCATTCCCGAATTCTTTTAACTTTTCTCTGCCTGATCACCGGCTTTTTTAGTGGTTTTGGCTTGTTGGCTGCGGCATCCCAATCGCGGACGAGTGGTGTCTCAGTGCGGGCCATTTCCTCAGATTCCGATGAGCTTCTGGAGGGGCGCCCGGTGGCCGGTCAGGAAGCCATCGACCTTGCGATGGCCTACTACAAAATATCCAAGCCCTCTGATGCCAATCATCCCTTGTTCGATTCTGAGTTGAAAGACCGTGGCCTTACGGTCAAGTCGAGCTGGTTCGGCAAGACACAGGTTTACATTGGCCCGAGCGCGTTTGCGAATTGGGCGATGCTGGGTTCTACCCTTGCCCATGAGGTCGAAGTCCACTGCCGTCAGAACTTTCCATTGATTTTTATCAAGGACAGGCTCGGGCTGGACGGGACGAGTGATGCCGAACGTGAGGCTTATCGCTACGAGATCACCAACGCATCCCGGTTTGGCTTGAGTGGTCGTGACGCCGGCCTCATCGCCGCAACCGTTGAGTATTATTATCCGCGCGGAAAATAACTCCGCGCCAATTCCACATAATGATCCGCAGAAACTTCTAGTGACTTGATCTCTTCCGGGGTCAAATTGCGAACAACCTTTGCGGGTGATCCCATGATCATCGAACCGGGCGGGAAATCCTTGCCAGGAGTCACCACGGAACCGGCTGCAACGAGAGAATTTTTCCGGATCACGGCACCGTCCAGGATGACGGCCCCCATGCCGATCAGGCAATTGTCTTCAATGGTGCAGGCGTGAATCACAGCCGAATGTCCGATGGTCACATCACTGCCAATGTTTGTCGGGCCGGTTCCGCGCGCCACGTGGACCACGCTGTTGTCCTGTATGTTCGTGCGAAATCCAATGCGGATTGTGTTGACGTCGCCGCGGATGACCACGTTGAACCAGATGTTTGTTTCATCGCCGGCGACAACGTCTCCGATGACACGTGCCCCGGATGCGACCAATACATTACGTCCCAGGTCTGGTTTCTTGTTTTTCCAGGCCATCACCTGGCTGCCTTCCATCGCTTGCATTGTCGCCCCTCCGTTGCTACCAGTAAGGCATCATGACAGTTTTTCTTCAAAACATGAAATATTGGGAAGTGGTGTTGCGCGAGGTTTTCCTTGCGCCGTCCGCCATGCTTGCAGAGGCTGGAATTCCCATGCCCTTGACGATCGACGACCTTGCCAAATGCTCTGGCCTGACTCCGGACGAAGTGTCTCGTCACCTGCAAAGGGTCGACGCCCTCCAAGCCTCTCCTGTAGAAGTTGACGTGACTGGTCTTGATGGCTTGCGAAAAGAATGCCATGCAGCGGGGCGGAATCTGATCCTGTTAGATGTTCGCACGCCACGGGAGTTTTCCGAAGGGCACCTCACCGGGGCCGTTTCACTTCACAACATTGATTTTCCACGAATGCTCCCGGCGATGGCTGACGCTTGTGTGATCACAATCGGGCGCGATAATGCCCACGCCTGGAGCGCTGCCATGTACCTTCGCGATCACGGCGTTCCCGCAGCACGTTCCTTGTCTCGCTGACGCTCTGGATAACGCGGTGCAGGATTACGAAGCGACTTTCCCCAACATGGAGATGATGTCGGAGGGCAGCACCGCATGGCGCCCGACTAGATTTGCGGCCAGTTGAGTCGCTGATGAAACCACTGCCAGAGCCCGCATGGTGGCCATTGCTGCATCGCAACCGATCGCACCATGGGCCGCAATGCAACCTGCCAAGACATCGCCAGTTCCCGCACGACCCATGGCATTGCTGCCTTCGTTGAAAACCAGTGCCCTCGCTTCGGTGCCTTCTCCAATCCGGAAGGGCACAGGTCCGCACAGGATTGGCGTTGAATGCTTGTAGAGAACATGAATACCAAGGTCGGCACATTCATGTTCAACTGCCAGAACTCCATCCGCGTCCAGCGGCGCAGGCCAGCGCTTTTGCTCGTTGCCGTTTGACAAAAGCCTCCATTCACCAGGATGAGGTGTCAGGATGACTCGTCCCTCGGTGAATGTCTGTTTTGACTTGCGCAACATGGGAACAATTCCATGCAGGGCCGCCGCATCCAAAACGACGAAGCCTGCCTTTGAGAAATCACACAAGACGCCCAACGACTTCAGCGCCAACGGATTTTCCATGGTGCCAGGGCCGACAACCACAGCCCGGACCTTGCGTCCGCTGAGGAAGCGCTCAAGTTTTTTAGGATCGAGTCCACTCAATCCATTCCCGCGGGACCACAATGATTCGGTGGTGAGGTCGGGCGGGATGCCCGCTTGACCGGAAATCTTTCCCGGAATAGCGACAGTTGCCCATCCAGCGCCAGATCGCAATGCGGCCAAGGCCGATAAAATTGGGGCGCCAGTCTTTCCGGCACTGCCTCCGGCCACCAACACATGACCACGGTCGTATTTGTGGGCGCTTGGACTGAGGCTCGTCCATGGATCCTCTGCAATCAGATCCCGCCCGTGGACCACACCAAACACAGGTGGTGACCCAGCAAGAGCAGTTCGGACCGCATCGTTTGAAAACCCTATGTCGATGCAATGAACCCTGCCACACAGGTCGCGCGCCGGTGCGACGGCATGCACTGCCTTCAATGCACCAAAAGTAACGGTTTCATCGGCACGAAGTATGGCTTCTGTTTGCCCGCTGTCGTCGCAGGTCAGTCCAGAAGGCAAGTCCACGGCAACGACCACGGCGTTACATTTTGCTTTGATTTGCGCTGCGGACTGCAGCATCTGACCTGCAGCTGACGAGGGATCCAGCGGGCCGCGAAATCCAAGTCCGAAGACGCCGTCGATGATGCAGTTAAAGGATTCGGCGATAAGTTTTGCCATCGGAATTTCTGGAGGAATTTCTGCCGGCGTTTTGCTGATGGGAATCGTGACAACACGGACGCTAGGATCCGCCGCCAAAAGCCGTGCCGCGACCAATGCATCCCCGCCGTTGTTGCCGGGGCCAGCTAATACAAGAAAGGATTTTCCGCGGGAGGCATTGCGGGCAACGTTTGCGATTGCTGTGCCGGCCCGCTCCATCAGATCGGCTTGACGAATACCAAAGTTGGCGATGCTCAGTTCGTCGACGGTTCGCGCGCAGGCTGCGGTCCAGACGGGTTCTGCGTTCATGCTTCCTCGATGGTTCCGCCGGCTTTTTTGACGATCTTCGCCAGGGCCTCAGTGACTTCGCCTTTGAAAGCCCTGTGTGTGAATGCAATTTTCTCGCTGGTCATGACAAAAAAGACGCGCTCATCTTCGTCTTTCTTGGAAAAGGTCAAGGTGGAGGTCCCCATTTTCGAAATGGTGATGATCATTTGGCTCTTCTCGATGGAAAGGTCCACCATTTCGCTAAGAGCCCGGTCTCCCATGGCCTTCTTTATCGCGGAGATAATTTTTTTTGATTCCTGCTTTGGAAACGAAATCTTCATGGCGCGCCTTCCTTTGATCCAAGATCAAAAAGGGAAATTGATGGATGCAAATCCCCTGAACAACGACAGATAATCCGGGACATTTTTCTCGAACGTTTCTTTTGCTTCCTCGCGGTGGACGGACCACGTCGTTTTGGAGATGGTTTGAACCAGACCAAGGGTGATCCACGATGCAGGCTTTGCAGTGATAGCAATTTCCCCCGTCATGACGTCGCCATCGGCTGATAATTGCTCGTACGTGGGCATTCCGTAAAAAAATGCGTTCTTTTGCTTCTCATACGCTCCAAACAGACTCGTGGTTATACCGCTTCCGAAAGAATACGAAAGGGTTGTTCCCAGGCTTATGGACTGGTCTGGCCCGTCCAGTGATTGATCCTTATATCGGAAATCCTTGATGACGGCCTCGACTTCGATGGTGGTTTTTTCGTTGAGGTCTTGGCTGAGTCGCGCGGTTCCGTCTTTGGTTTCCGTTGTGGTCTTGTTTTCTGAATCTAGAAACGCGCCAGCAGTTCCGGTCAGCTGCCATGTGGTCTTTCCTCTCTTCGCTCCGATTCCGGCCATGCCTTTCACGGTGCCTGAGCGTCCCAACCGTTTAAAATCCGGGTATTCAAAATAACTGTTGATTCCCGTTTGGAGCCAAAGATCATCTGCAAGAGCGAACTCAAGCCACGGGTCGGCTCCGACATAGGCAAATTGCTTGTGGGATTTAATCGTGTCCGTTTGCTGCTGGCGCACGATATCTTGATCGTCTTCAATCACAACCATCCGCTGTTCTTTTCCGGTTATGCCCCGGTCCTCGCCGCCAAACAGGATCTGCAATCCAAAAGCACTGCGTCGTCCGCTGGCAGGGCCCTTTCCACTGTCAACACTGGTACCGATTGGCAAGAGCGGTCCCTGCTGGAATTTGAAGGCTCCGATGGTTACATCTGTGGTGGAATCGCTGAAACCGTGTTTGTCCGAAAGCTGTGTTCGTTGCTCACCTTTGAATGACATGATGCGATTGATGCCCATGAAACCTTTGTGCTCGTAGGGTGCATTTGCGGCAGCTGGTGGCTGATTCGCAGGGCCCGCTGCGACGCCAGCGGCGCCTACGCCCGCCGGGCCGGCAACAATGGGTGTTTTTTCTCCGCCAGCCAATCCCGGTCCGCCGGCGGTGCGCGTGATTCTGACTTTTTCGGCCTCACGCTCCCGCGTCAATTCAGTTTGTTCTTGCAGGAGCCGTAATTGTTGCACGTGCTTCAGGTAGAGGCCGCGGCTGCGGGCAAGGCGGTCGGGCAGGACTTGGGCCTGTTCGAACATCCCTTCGGATTCCTCGTAGCGTTTCAGTTTGAGAGCCGCCAGGCCGCCATAATAGCAGGCGAGATCATGCAGACCATGGCCATCGGGCACGCGCCGCATTGCAGCCAGCGAGGCATCGAATTGACGGGCGTTGAACGAAACGACGCCAAATTCGTAGGCCGCATCTGGATCCAGCGTGGCAGGGTTGATCTTGCTGAAAAAGGTCCATGCCTCGGGATACCGGTCAAGTTTGTAAAGCGTTCTGGCCAACATTTTTTTGTTTGGCTCGTAAGCTGGATACCTCTTCAGGATCTGGTCAAACGCAAGCAGCGCGTCCTGGAATTTTCCAGCTTCGAAAAGTTGCAAGCCTCGGGCATACATCGCGGTAACCCCACCGACAGACGATGGACGGGTCTGCATTGGTTTGGGGTTTCCGGATGTTTTTGATTTGCCGACTGCACTTGAAGTCCACGGTAAAGAAATTGCAGTCATGACGATGGTCAAACCAAGGAGGCGTTTCATGATCGTCCCTCAGCTTTCCTTTTGCGCGGCGCAGGGGAGCGCCATTTTTTTTCGACACGAATCAAATCGCCGGCAGTGGTGATGGCACCATCGCGTTCCTTCAGGTCAGCCCACACAGAAAGCGCCTCGGCCGCAAGGGATGGCGCTTTGATGATCCAGTGGTCTTCGAGCATGACAATGGCAGAAACAACGACTTCTGGATTTTCAAGGGGCATCATGCCTGAGAACAGGGTGGTCAGACCCATGGGAGTTCGCCCCATCAGAGTTCCTGTTTTGCCCCCTGTGATTTCTCGCAGGCGGCGCGGTCGTCCGCGGTTGAACGCGAACGATGCCGTGCCGCCGCGCACGGTTGCTTCCATGATTTTTCTGATTTTCTGAGTGGTTGCCGGGTCCACCATTAGATCGTTGCTCTCGGGGTCCACGGAAGGTGAATCCTTGAAGAGTCGCAACGGAATGCGCTTCCCGTTGTTGGCCAAAGCCAGCATTGTGCCGGCCACATGAACAGCACTTGTTGATACTGCGCCGAAGCCCGCAGCAAACCGTCCGACGGTGTAGGTACTCGACGTTGCAGCAGACGGTGGCATAAGCATTCCGGCCTCGACGTGAAAGTCTGCCAGTGGCTGTTGGCCGTATCCGAACTTGCGCGCAAAGTCTGTGATGACTCCGAGCCCCAGGGTATTGACTGCCATTTTGGCAAAGAAACTGTTGCATGAATGGCCGTAGGCGCGACGCATGGTCATGTGATTCTGACCTTGAATGTGGTCGTTCATCCAAAGGCCACTTGGCTCAACATTTCCACATCCGCCAACCAGGCCAATTTGACGCTCCGGATCAAAGTCTGCGACTTCAAATGCGGCCGAAGTGACAACGGTTTTGAACAGGGAGGCTGCCGGAAACTTCGCGTGCAATGCGGTGTGGGTTGCTCCCCCCCAAGCCTCTGGGGAGCGTCCTTCGACCATGGCCAGGATGTCTCCGGTTTTTGCATCTGCGACAATTACGGTTGCGATGGGCGATCCCTTGTCCGCAATAAATCCCGACAGGATTGCCTGCAATTCACCGTGGATGGTGGTCTCGCGTTCGCCCTCTGGCAAAATCATGACGACTTTCCCATCGCTGCGAGCGACCGGCATCTTTAGTGGCAGCACGGGCAGGCCTCTGCCGGTCGGCAGGGGCGAAAGCGTTGTCGGGATATTGGGGCTCAATGCCGCACTGGGAGCGGCTTTTGAGACTTCCGTAAGTGACACGAAAGCGAACGCAGCAAGGATGATGCGCATGAATCTTCCCGGGTCCCGCAATGGACGACTGTCGATGAATGAAAATTTGGTCTGAACCTTTGAATATTATACATCAAAGCGGTGGACACCCGCAGACGCGGGGCCGTAAAGTGGCAGGGTGATCCTTTTTTTTTACATCTTGCGGGAAGTGCTGCCCCAGTTCATTTCGTCCCTGCTGATCTTGGCGTCGGTGTTGATCATCAGCCAACTAAGCAGATTGACGGAAGTTCTCGTGGCTTTTGGTGTTTCGCTTGAAAACGTTTTCATGCCGATCATCTATATTGTGCTGCCGTTCATCCCATTTAATATCCCGATTGCCTTTCTCTTCGCGGTGATGCTGGCTTTTGGCCGGTTCAGTGCTGACGGGGAATACGCTGGCTTTTTGGCCTGCGGTTACCCGCTCAAGCGTGCGGCTGTTCCAGTTGCCTTGCTCGCGGCTTTTCTTGCGGTTGCGGGAGTGATTGCAGGATCAAACCTTGAACCGTGGGGCCGCCGTGAACTGGTCCGTTTTATTTTTGACAAGACGAAAAACGAAGTCGACAACATGGTTCGCTTTAAAATTCAGCCAGGGGTCTTCACGGATAATTTTCTTGGCTACACTTTTTACGCAGAAGGCATCAGCTCTGACCGGAGCCGCCTGACCAACATCATGCTGTCGCCTCCGTCGGGGTCACGGCAATCGTTCACGATCCTGGCGCCTCGCGGGAGCATCACGGGAACGGCGGACACCGGCGATTTGAAGATGTCGCTGGAAAGCGGCGAGGCATTTTCCCAGTCACCAGAACAGTTGACGGGCTCGGTGCTGAAGTTTCGTCGCGCTGAATTTGATCTTTTGAGGTTGTTTCGTGAGCAGCTGGTTGGATCCGATTTGGGCGAGGAGGATTACCGCAGTCTGGCTCCGGCTGATTTGAACAAATACATTGCCAAGATATCTTCGGCGGAACCTCGAGACGACGCTCAGATCATCCGTGCCCGATATCTGTACCACAACCGGATTGCCTCACCGTTTTCGGTATTTTTCTTTGGCGTATTCGGCATGGTGCTGGGTGTGGTTGATCCGCGCAGCCAAAAAAACCGGGCCTACATCGGTGGTATTGCCGCCATAATTGGTGGTTATGTTTTTATGATGGGTTTCAAATGGCTGGCAGAGCGTGGATGGATCGATGCATTCTGGGCTGCGTGGATGCCCCACTTTATTCTTTTTTCCGCGGCGGTATTTCTCTTTTATCAGAAAAATCGCTTGCCACCTTCGGAGCCCGTTCTTGAATGGTCCAACATGCCTTGGAACCTGAAGGGGAGCCTCAAAGTGAATGGGCGGTCTTCCACACCTATTGAGGCGAGCAAGCCATGAAACACCAGCGGAAAGTCCCGGTGGATCTGCCGGTTTCTTTTTTGCGCTTCGGCGCATCGCCCAGCCGGCCTGTGCTGCTCATGCTGCACGGGTTTCGTGAGACGGCTGATGATTTCGTGGCCCGCGCTTTCGAGGCGCCTTCAGAAGACCTTCCGTTTGAAATTTTTGCCCCCAACGCACCTTTTCCGATGCCGGCCCGTCGCGAAGGAAAATACGTCGAGGCCTATTCCTGGTATTTTCGTGATATCGACCGGCAGGCGGTCATGATCCCGCCCGAAGTTGGCGCCCAGGCGTTGTTTGCCTTGATGAAAGATCTCGATCTGGTTCATCGCAACGTCATCATCGCTGGTTTTTCCCAAGGCGGTTTTTTTGCGCCTCATATAGCCCGGCTTTTGCCTCGCGTCCTCGGCATCATCGCCGTGGCTTCTGGATTTCGTCCTGATGAATACGACGGGATTTTGCCGTGCCCGGTTTCGGCAATCCATGGCTCCATCGACAAGATTATTTCAACCGACTTGATGCTGAAGGGACTACAACCCCTGCGCGACTCTGGTTTCACTGCGGGTTCAGTCAAAATCATCGATGGTCTGGGTCATGAAATGAACGCCGCAGCGCGTCTGGCCCTGCGGGGTCTTGTTGCTGATTTAACGTGAACGGTTTCGTCTCTGCTCGATGCGTTCCAGTTATTCCCGAATGCAAACACAACGCATCGAAATCGTACCGTGATCAAATCCCGTGTAAGGGAACGTTAAATGTTTTGGTGCATCGGTGAACCCTGCGGCATAAAGCAGCGGGATGTAGTGATCCAAAGTCGGTACTGAAAGTTTTCCCGGTGTGCCTGGTGCGCGCGAAATTTCCGTCAGCGCCGGCCAATCCCGTTGCTCTAGAACCTTCGCGATTTGTTCGTCAAATTCAACGGCCCACGGTGGCGCAGCAGCCATCGGGTCTTCTTCCATATCAGCCAAGGCGTGGACAATATTCCCACTGGCAACGATCAATATGTCTTCTGGCAATGCCGCCCCGACGGCGCGGGCCAAAGCCAAGTGTTCGTCCATGGTTTTTCTACGGTCAAGGCTCAGCATGAATACCGGGATATTTTGATGCGGTGCCAGATGCGCCAAGACCGACCAGACTCCGTGGTCGTATCCCCATTCTGCAGTGTAAGGCACCTCGTGGCCCGCGGCGCTCAAGGCATCACTCAGGGCTTTGGCTTCTGCCACAGCTCCTGGGGCCAAGTACTTCA
>CANJZQ010000047.1 GCA_947479535.1 Oligoflexales bacterium
TCCAGTTTGAATGGTCTGTTTTTTTCGTTTTTCTTGCGCGCGCTTTATGATCCTCACTGTGGATCAGGGATTCGAACTGGTTCATCGGCCTCTGCCTCAGGCGAATTCCCAGGTGCAGTCCGGTTGGAATTTGGTGAGAACGTTCCGGCCGCGCCATAAAGCATCGATTGAATTTTCGAGGCACTCAACCATTTGCTGCAACCTCGCCCACTCGATGGGCAGCCAACGGTGTCGACGATCATGATTTGCGAGTCGTCTGACTTGCAGGCAATCCCGACGACGGCGTGCCAGATAGATCCGTACATGACAAACACATGGACCGGTGATTGGCGGGTACGCATCCACTCACAAATGCTCGCCACATTTTTGCGAGAGGCTTGCCCGGAATTGCGGCTGTAACGGAAGAGGGTTTCAATGTCCAGGTCGGGAATTGCCTTGGCCTGGTCCGCGACCCGTGCGGCCATGGATCTGGCCTGAGATTTAGTCGCCGAATAACTGAGGCGTTGGTTATAGAGTGGTTGCGTTGGCAGCAGGGCGTCATCGAGCCAAAGACGCATACCAGAAATTCCTTTTAGCGCGTCGGTGTCCTTTTGCTGAAAGGGCAGTTTCAGCAAAACAAAAGGACGGGACAACTGTGCATTCGGATCAATGGATTTGCGGATATACCACTCGATGATTGTGGCTGATGAGTTGTACCAACACGTTGAGGTGCCATATTGGTTGATCCCGCGCGGCGTCAGATGCTTGGTCAAGTCAACGTCGCCAGCCTTGGGCTCATCACCGGAATCATTTTCCTTGGAATTTTGGTACGACGCGGTCTGAAGTTCGTCTGTGATTAAAAGTGTTGGATTCCCGGATGGGGATGACGGGATCAAAACTGTGGCGGTGCATGTGCCGTCGCTGCACCAGGAGGTCGACCCATCGGCAGCAACGTAGCCGATCAATTTTCCCCGCCCAGCTTCCTGGGAATTTGGGGCTGAATCGCGCTCAATGCGACCATTGGTGCGAATCGCCAACAGGTCCAAGATTTGTACTTTTTCTCCGGTCGGCATGCGGAATATCGATCCGTCATAGCGAATCAAGTTGGCATCGGCTTCTCCGGCAATTCCGTCGCGCCCTTCATTATCTATACTGGCCAGAGACGATGTCGGGCTGGTGTTGGTGCATGCTGCAAAGTGGAAATTCATCAAAATGGTGAAAGCAGGGACGATAAGACGACGCGCGAGAGTGTTGGTCATGGTGATGACCCTTATGCAATCGAGGTAAGCGAATTCAAGGCAATGTATTTTTCTCCATGGAAGATTCGTGCCAAATTTTGAACCCGGTTCTTTCACGGGGTTGGCGTTCAGAAAAGGGTGGGCGAGCGTTCAAGGATCAGGCGATGTCAATTTTTGCGACAATTGAAAGTCTATAAGCTGCGTTTATTACACAAGTCAGGAGACCGGAATAATTCTGGAAAATACCTGTCAGTAAACTTTTACCCTCGAGTTTCCGATAGCGCCGCCTGTTCGTCGTTTAGTCATCGGGCATCGTCTTCAGATGGTGTCCACCTTTCAGGAGGCTTTCCATGAAGTCATTCAAGAACGAGCCATCGGCACGCATGGCGCAAGTTGTTTTCTTTGTCGCTGCCCTCACGGCAGTGGTGTCCTGTAGGTCTGAAAAACCTCTGGGGGCAGTGAAGGCCACGGAAAACACTGGTATCGATCCAACTTTCATTTTGGCGTGTTCGACGGGATATCGCAGCCAAGGGCCGGTCAGGGCCGAATTTGGCATCGATAATGATGGGCGGGGAGCGGTTGTGGGCTTTGGCTCGATTGGAAAGAATACGGCAGACCTCGGAAAAATTGACGAGTCGGCGCTGATCTTCAACCAGCTTAAAGTCGATGTGCCTGCGAGCGTCCGTGGGGTCGGCGGGATTTTGCCGATTCTGGAAACCTACGTAGCAGTTGGGTTTGGCCTGAGGGAAACAGACGTGCGAGGGGCCACCCAACAACGAGAGGAAGCCAAGATCCAGGTTTCCGGGTTGCAGTGGCAGCGTGGCGCTGGAGAAGCCGCAGGCATGTTGGTGGCGCAGGGGGTAATGACGGTCACTTTGGCCAGCACTCGAACCATCGCTGCCGAAGCGCAGGTTCAGTGCACGAGGGTCGTCAATGCCGAGGCTGGTGCCAGGACTGCACCGATAACTGCGGAACAAACGCGTGAGCAAGATTTGGAACGCAGCCAGCCACTGGCACCGGGCGAGAGCGAAGGCTGAAAGATAAAATCAGGAATGACGGGCGGGCGATTTAATCGCCCGCCCGTCATTCCAGAAGGTTTGCCATTTCTTTTTGCAGGACCGGTGCGATGGCATCGGTCTTTTTTTCTGCGCTGCCTTGAAAACGTTGTATGACCACAGAAATGGTCCGGCGGCTGGGATGAGGGAGGCGACTCATGGCGCGTCCGCCCATGCGGGAAAAAAAACTGCCCCAAAGTCCGTTGATTGCCAGCATGTATACGGGAACGGGATCCGTTTTTAAAATCCGGTCCACTCCAGGCCGGAATGCGGCGAGTTTTCCGTCGCGGGTGATGGCACCTTCCGGAAAAATGCAGACGACGTGATCATCGCGAAGGGCAGCTGAAATCAATTCAAAAGATTTTTCTTTCAGGGCGGCATCTTCCTTTGCAGGAGCGATCGGAATCGCCTTGGCTGCTTCAGCAAGGATGTGAATTCCAGGCGTTGTGAAAAAGTGATGGTCCATCACAAAGCGGACGGGTCGCCGGCAGGCTGCGGTGATGATGAACCAGTCAATAAAGGAAACATGATTGGCAACAACCAGGGCTGGGCCGGTGGATGGAATGAGTTCTCGGCCAGAAAATTTCAGGCGGTAAATCAAAGTGGCCAAGACCCATGCGACAAAGCGCATCACAAATTCAGGTATGAGAGCCAGGATCCACGAACAGACAGCGAAATTCATGATGGCAGAGACCAGAATAATTTCAGCGGTATTGAGGCCGAGTTTATAGAAAATCATCGTAAACAGTGCGGATGCCACCATGAAGATGGCGTTGATGACGTTGTTTGCGGCGATCAAGCGTGAGCGGCTGCGTGGGTCAGACCGGTGCTGGATATAGGCATAGAGTGGCACGATGAAAAGGCTACCGCTGATGCCGGTCATGCCAATATCAAACAAGATGCGCCATGGAACCTGGATGGCGTTGAATCCATACTCAGGATAGTTGATGAGGGCCATGGCAGCCGTGTTCACGTCCACAAAATAGAGGTCGGCAGCAAAGATCGACATGCCGAGCGCTCCCAATGGAACGAGGCCGAGCTCAATCTCGCCGCCCGAGAGTTTTTCAGAGAGCAAAGAACCAATTCCAACGCTGACGGAAAAGGTGGCGAGTAGGATTGTGGTGGTGGCCGGGTCATGGCTGTTAAGCGTGTGTTGGGCAAAGGTCGGTAGTTGCGCCAAAATTGTTGCGCCGAAATACCAGAACCAGGAAATTCCCATCACTGCGTTCAATATGCCTTCGCGTTGGCGGCAAATTGACATCAAATCTCGCATGTCAGAAAAGAAATTCAAACTCAGGGGCAGGGTGGGGTCAGCGGCTGGGGATTTTGGAATGAAAACCGAAAACAGCCAGCCGGTGATGGCAATCCCCATGATCCAGGCAGAGATGACTCCGGGATGGCCATGAGCCGCAAGAGTCCCACCAAGCAGGGTTCCGAGCAGAATGGCCAGGAAGGTGCCCATTTCGACTAGAGCGTTGCCTGCCATGAGTTCGTTTTCCTGCAGGTTCTGGGGCAAGATCGAGTACTTCACGGGACCAAAGAATGTCGAATGCACACCCATCAGGAACAAGGCCGTAAACAGGATCGGGTTTGAGTTCAGGTAGAACCCGGCGCTGCCAATGAGCATGATCAGGATTTCGCTGATCTTTACGGTGCGCATGATGGAGCCCTTGTCGAACTTGTCGGCGATGCGGCCGGCAATGGGCGAAAATAAAAAGAAGGGCAGGATGAAAAGGCCTGCGGCAGCGTTGACGAGAAGGCCACCCTCGGCCTCGGTTGCAGATTTATAGGCCAGCATGATGACCATGGCATTTTTGAAAACATTGTCATTGAAGGCGCCAGCGCACTGCGTCAAAAAGAACGGGCCGAAACGGCGTTGGATGAGGAGCCGGGTGAGTGACATGGGGGCCTCGGGAAGAAAGGATCCTTCGCTGACGCTCAGGATGACGGTTTCAGAATCAGGGCGACGGTTTCAGAATCAGGATGACGGTTTCAGAATCAGGGCGACGGTTTCAGAATCAGGATGACGGTCTTGTTGTTATGGCGGCGGGTGGGCTGCCCATTATGTTATAGCCGCAGTCTGCATGGATGACCTCACCCGTAATGCTGCCGGCCAGATCTGATGCCAGCCAGCACGCAATGTTCCCGACATCTCCGCCGGTGATGTTGCGGCGCAGTGGCGCGACGATGCGATGCAATTCTAGCATGTCATCGATGCCGCCGCTGGTGCCTGTCGCGCCAACGGCACTGGCACTGAGGGTTTTCACTGGGCCGGCACTAATTGCATTGACGCGAATTCCACGCGGACCAAGTTCGTTGGCCGCATAGCGCACGGCGGACTCAAGGGCGGCCTTGCATAGACCCATCAGGTTGTAGCCAGCCACGACTTTCTCTCCGCCGTAATAACTCAAGGTCATGATGCTGCCGCCATCGGGCATTAATTCTGCAGCACGTCGGGCCGAGGCAAGAAAACTATAAACGCTGATGTCCATGGCCTCGCGAAACCCATTGCGGCTCGCGTCAATCGTCCGGCACAGGATGTCTTCAAGGGGCGCCCATGCCACCGAATGCACGAGAAAATCCAGGCGGCTCCATTGTCGTTGCAGGGCAGTGAAAAAAGCATCGGTAGACTGGTCGCTGGTGAGGTCGCAGGGCATGACGAACTGGGAATTCAGGGGGTCTGTGACACGACGAACACGCTTCTCGGCCTTTGCGCCACCGGATGAGGCGTCCGGCAAATAATTAAAGGCGAGTGACGCACCGTTGGCGTGGGCCGCATTTGCAATAAAGGCGGCCAACGAAAATTCGTTGGCCACCCCTAAAATCAAACCGTTTTTGTCATTCAACATGTGGTCATTCAGCACAACAAAACCTTAGTGAGGCAAGATCGGTGCCGGCGATTTCGATGCCGTTTTCTCGGCGATTGCGCGCAACTTCTCAAACAGCTTGTCCGGCTTGCCGGGTTCTGTCTTGACGGCTTCGCCTTCCACCTCAATCGGCTGATCCCACGCCAGCGCATGCATCAGGACTGAATCCATGTGTTCGACTGGAATGACTTCGACCTCTTTCAAAATCGTCTTCGGAATGTCGTGCAAGTCTTTCTCGTTTTCCTTCGGGATGATCACTTTCTTGATGCCACCACGGTGGGCCGCAAGGATTTTTTCCTTGAGTCCACCAATTGGCAGCGCACGTCCGCGAAGGGTGATTTCTCCGGTCATCGCAACGTCCTTGCTCACCGGGCGCTTCGTCAGGGCGCTGGTCAATGCTGTTGCCATACAAAGCCCGGCTGACGGGCCGTCTTTGGGAATGGCGCCTTCGGGAACGTGGATGTGAATGTCGATCTTCTGGTAAAAATCCGGCTCCAGATCCAAGAAGCTTGCGCGTGAGCGAACGTAACTCAGTGCTGCCTGCGCAGACTCCTGCATCACTTCGCCAAGTTTTCCGGTGATGGTCAGTTTGCCCTTGCCCGGCAGGATGGCAACTTCAGTGACCAGCAATTCGCCGCCTACTTCCGTCCATGCCAGACCCGTGCAAATGCCAACTTCGTTGGCGCTGCTCTGGACACCGACACGGAACTTGCGCGGCCCAAGGTACTTGCTGATCGACTTGTCTGTGATGACTTCAGTGATTATCAGTGTGGGCACCACGGCGGCAGCTTCTGCTTCGCCATTTTTGGCTGCGGCGACTTTGGCCTCAGGAACTTTTGTTTCCGTTACTTTGTCTTCTGGCGCGGTTTCAATAACTTCCGGCGGCGCCTCTGCTTCGGCAACGGTTTCCATGGTGGATTCCGCTCCTTCAAATTCCTGAACGCCCTCGGGACCTTCATCAGACTCAGTCTCGACGCCGCCTGCAGCCTTCTTCAAATGCTTGCGAGCGACTTTACGCAGAACGGATCCGATTTCCCGTTCCAGGTTACGAACACCGGCCTCTCGCGTGTAGTAGCTGATGATCTCTTTAAGGGCTTTGGGTTGGAAGGTGATGTGGCTCTTTTCCAAACCGTTTTCCCTGATCTCCTTGGAGACAAGGTATTGCTGCGCAATGGCCAGTTTTTCTTCTTCCGTGTAGCCCGAAAGGGAAATCACTTCCATCCGGTCGAGTAGCGGCTTGGGAACGGTGTGAAGGGTGTTTGCCGTGGCCAGGAACAGGCACTTCGACAAGTCGAAGTCCAGATCCAGATAGTGATCATTAAACGTATGGTTCTGTTCTGGATCCAAAACCTCGAGCAGGGCCGAAGCTGGATCGCCTCGGAAGTCCTGGCTCATCTTGTCAATCTCATCGAGAAGGACGACAGGATTGGCGGAACCAGCTTTTTTCAAAGCCATGATGATCTTGCCCGGCATGGATCCAATGTAGGTCCGGCGATGGCCGCGGATCTCGGCTTCGTCGCGCACGCCACCCAAAGAGATCCGCACAAAATTGCGTCCTGTTGAAGTTGCAACACTGCGCGCCAGTGACGTCTTGCCAACTCCAGGGGGGCCGACCAGACAAAGGATTGGACCTTTCAGGCCTGTGCTCAGAGCGCGAACGGAGAGGTACTCCAGGACGCGGTCCTTGACCTTGCGCAAACCGTAATGATCCTTGTCCAGGACCTGCTCGGCAAACTTGATGTCCCGTTTCTCGGGCGTGAATTCCTGCCACGGCAAGGACAAGACGGTGTCGATGTAATTGCGGACCACAGTGGCCTCGGCCGACATCGGAGACATCATCTTGAGCTTGCGAAGTTCCTTGGTGACTTTTTCGCGGGCTTCTTCTGAAAGTTTCTTTTTCTTGATCAGGTTTTCAAGTTCCTGAAGTTCGGCGCGGCCATCGTCGCGGTCTCCGAGTTCCTTCTGGATCGCTGCCATCTGCTCGTTCAGGTAGTATTCTTTTTGCGTTTTTTCCATCTGGCGTTTCACGCGTGCGCGAATTTTCTTTTCGACGCGCATGATTTCGATTTCAGATTGGATAAATCCGTAAAGTTCTTCCAGTCGCAGGCGTGGGTTGGTTTGCTCCAGGAGGCGTTGCTTGTCCTGCAGTTTCAAATTCGTCAGGTGCGCCACCAGCGTGTCCGACAACTTGCTTTCGTCGTCGATTTGCGCCAGGGACAACGGCAATTCGGGCGGAATTCGTTTGTTCAACCGGACGTAGTTGTCAAAGGCCATTTTCACGGTACGTATGAGCGCCTCGGCTTCGACGCTTGAAGACTTTTCTTCTTTCAGGTCTTCCGCCTCAACCAGGAAATATTCTTCTGTCTTGAGAAAATCGACGATGCGGGCGCGACGTTGGCCTTCGACCAAAACTTTTACGGTACCGTCTGGCAGGCGCAGCAATTGCAAAATCGTGCTCAGCGTACCAATTTTGTAAATGTCCTCGGCAGCAGGATCGTTGGTTTTTGCCTTGATCTGTGCGGCAAGGAGGATCTCCTTGTTTCCGGCCATGGCTTGTTCAAGCGCAGCAATGGATTTGTCGCGGCCGACAAATAGCGGAACCACTGTTGCAGGAAAAACCAGAATATCCCGCAAAGGGAGCAGGGGAATCTGCATGGTTTCTGGTGCATCCGACGATTTGATTGCAGTTGGGTCTTTGGTGCTGGTCACAGGTCACCCCCGCCGGCAAGGCTTTGGAAACGTTAAGTACTTGTTTTCACTTCAGCTTAAAGGCATTTTTTCTTTCCGTCTACCAATCCATTGAACTGAAACCCTACACGTCTATTATCGAACCAATTGCACGAAATGTGAAATCCTTCAGCGGATTTCCTGAAGAGACGTAAAAGCAAACACCGGCGCGGGTTTGCCGTGCCGGTGTTTAAAAATTAGACTGGGAAAAAGATCCTTCGCTGTCGCTCAGGATGACGGGTCAACGCTCAGGATGACGGGTCAACGCTCAGGATGACGGGTCAACGCTCAGGATGACGGGACGCCGCGGTTGGCCTACTTTGCGCCACCAGAACCGAATTCGCGTTGGGCCGGCTGTTCCTTGGCCGAAGCCGCCGCTGCTGCCTTTTCTTCTTCCGTCCGGAAGACCATGACGGGTTCGGCCTTTTCGACGATTGTCTCTTCGGTGATGATGACTTCCTTCAGACCCTCGACCCCTGGCATTTCGTACATGATCTCAAGCATCGCGACTTCCAGGATGGCGCGCAATCCACGGGCACCGGTTTTGCGCTTCAGGGCTTCCTGGACCACAGCGCGCAAGGCACCGTCAGTAAATTTCAAATCGACGGTTTCAAAGCTGAAGAGGCGCTTGAACTGTTTGACGATTGCATTTTTTGGCTGCGTCAAAATGTCGAGTAGTGCCGACTCATCCAACTGGCCAAGGGCGCAAACGACGGGCAGACGGCCGATAAATTCAGGAATCATCCCGAACTTCATCAAGTCTTCCGTGCGAACCTGAGCCAAGAGCTTGGTCACATCGCGTTGCGTTTTGGAATGGATGGTTGCGCCGAAACCGAGTGCGGAAACTTCAATCCGTGCCGCGATGATGTCCTCAAGGCCAGCAAAGGCTCCCCCGCAAATGAACAGGATGTTGGTCGTATCGACTTGCAAGAATTCTTGCTGTGGATGCTTGCGCCCACCGCGCGGCGGAACATTCGCAATCGTGCCTTCGATGATTTTCAAAAGGGCCTGCTGCACGCCCTCACCAGAAACATCGCGCGTGATGGATGCGTTCTCGCCCTTGCGTGCGATCTTGTCAATTTCGTCGATGTATCCAATGCCGCGCTGGGCCAGTTCGACATCGTAATCCGATGCCTGAAGCAAATTCAAAATGATGTTCTCAACATCTTCGCCAACGTATCCGGCTTCGGTCAGGTTGGTTGCATCAGAAATCGTAAACGGAACATTCAGGATTCGCGCCAAGGTTTGTGCCAACAGGGTTTTGCCTGAACCTGTCGGTCCGATGAGCAAAATGTTCGACTTGGACAATTCGACTTCGTCGGTGCCCTTTGCGGTCTTGTTGGACTCAAGGCGCTTGTAATGATTGTGCACGGCCACAGCCAAAGTCTTCTTGGCGGAATCCTGACCGATGACATATTCGTCCAGAATTTTCTTGATGTCCTTCGGGGTCGGAACCTTGCCCGATGGATTCAGGATTTCGTCCTTCTCGACTTCCTCTGCAATGATGTCATTGCAGAGTTGAATGCACTCGTCGCAAATATAAACATTCGGACCAGCGATCAGCTTTTTAACTTCGCGCTGACTCTTGCCGCAAAAACTGCACTGGAGTCCTGAATCCTTGGCCGCCATGTGTCATATCTCCCTTGGGGGAACGCGTTACTTTACTTTTTCTTTTCCTGGGTTCCTGCCGAAACAATCTCGTCAACGATGCCGTAGGCCTTCGCCTCTTCCGCAGACATGAAATAATCACGGTCGATATCTTCCAAAACTTGCGCTGCGGGCCGTCCCGTGTGATCGGAAAGGATTTGCGTCATCTTGGATTTTAATTTGATGATTTCTTGCGCCTGGATCTCGATGTCTGTCGCTTGACCCGTTGCACCGCCAAGAGGCTGGTGAATCATGATGCGGGAATTCGGCAGCGCATAACGCTTGCCTTGAGCACCGGCTGCCAACAACCATGCGCCCATCGACGCGCACTGGCCAATGCAATAGGTGCGGACGTCGGGACGTACCATCCGCATCGTGTCGTAAATTGCCAAGCCAGCCGTGACAGAGCCGCCCGGAGAGTTGATGTAGAAATGAATGTCCTTGTCCGGGTCAGAGCTTTCCAGAAACAGCAGCTGAGCGATGATCACGTTCGCGATCTCGTCAAAAACTGGAGTTCCCAGAAAAATAATCCGGTCTTTCAGCAGGCGTGAATAGATGTCGTAGGACCGTTCGCCGCGGTTGGTCTGTTCGATGACAATAGGCACTAGTGGCATGATCAATCCCCGTTTTGAGTGAGCGCATCAGAACCGGACGGAATGCTTACGTTAAATCAGCATCACCTGACTGACAAGGCCCTGAATCTCAGCGGGCTCATC
The DNA here is from genome assembly GCA_947479535.1 of Oligoflexales bacterium. Lineage (GTDB taxonomy): Bacteria > Bdellovibrionota_B > Oligoflexia > Oligoflexales > RGVZ01 > RGVZ01. Next base: position 10,230 of record CANJZQ010000047.1, read on the forward strand.
GACTTAAAATCGCCAGCCTTTAGCCCTGGGGGGTAAAGGGTGCAAAAAAATGCCCGCGACGCCAGTATTTAGACGTCGCGGGCCTTTCAGGAAACTGGCTGGGTTTGCCAGTTTTACAATTTTGCGGGCAAATCTTTTACGGCTGCTGAATTAATGAGCAGATCCAAGGTTTTCTCAAACAGCAGGGACTGTTTCACGCGGTCGCCTAGGAGTTTCACCAGGGAGTCCAGATTGGTGTCGGTCCGGCTCGCAGCCTGGCCATACTGGCGCTGGATGTAGTTCTTCACGTCGTCCACCGTCACTTCAATCTTCTCGTCTTGGGCGATCTTGACCAGGATCAGGCTGTTTTGGGTGCGGCGACGGGCCACGGGACGCATTTCCTTGCGCAGGTCTTCGTCAAACAGGGCTTTCTTCTGCTCTGCCGCATCCAAACTCGCAAAACGCTCCTTGATCATCCCGTCGATGGCTTCGTCCACGAGGCTGGGCGGCACTTCGAACGGGGATTTTTCGATCAGTTTATCGAGAACCTTTTCCTCAAGGGCATTGCGACGCTGCTGACCCATCTGGGTGTTCATGCGCTCGCGGATGTTTTCTTTGAGCTTGGCCAGGCTTTCAAATTCAAAGTCCTTGGCCAGTTCATCATCCGCCGCGGGCAGTTGAAGTTCTGCGACTTCCGTCAGGGTGATCTGGTATTTCAGACCTTTGTTGGCCATGGTCTTGTCGGCGAAAGTTTCTGGCAGCGTCACGGTCGTTTCGCGGATTTCTCCAACTTTCATGCCGTGGATGGCGCGCTCGAGTTCAGGAACCAGCTGGCTGTCGCCCAACACGGTATCAATGTCATCAGCAGGAAGCCCGGTGATCTCCGTCCCATCTTCGCGGAAGGCCTTGAGTTTCATCTTAACCGAATGGCCTTTGGCAGCCACAACGTCCGATCCCAGCGGTTTTTTCTTTGCGTTGCGCTTGCGCAGGTCTTCGATCTGTTTGTCGACGGCCTCGTCGTTGACCGAGAAGGTCTCGCAGCTGATTTCCATCCCTTTGTAGTCTGGGATCACGATCTCAGGCATCACGTCGACCACCACCGTGAAGTGGAATGCAGTGTCGTTGGCCGGCAGGTCTGCTTTTTCCAGAACCGGTTGAGCGACCATGTTGATCTTGTTTTCGCTGATCACTTTGAAAATGTTTTGATTGACGAGTTTTTCGCCAACTTCACTGGCGACAGATCCGCCGTAAAACTTCTTGATGAGGTTCATCGGGGCCTTGCCAGGACGGAATCCTTGCAGGTGTGCTTTTTTCTGAATGCGCTTGTAGGCATCCTCAAAGGCAGTGTTCACGGCATCTGCCGGGAGTTCGACCTGGATGCGACGTTGCACCGAGTTGAGCGATTCAACTGTGGCTTTCATGATATTTCTTGCTCCCAGATGGATTCAACGAGGAAGTGGTTGCCTAAAAGGCCGCCGGAAACTAACAATTATAGGTATGAGTGTCAACGCACCGAAATCACCCCAATTCCTTCGCTGGCGCCGTCGTTTGGCGCGCCAGATCGTGATTCTGGCACTTTGCCTGATTGGGGTCGTCTGGTTGCGCAGCCGGATGCTGTAATCATCCGTTTCCAGTGATTTATTTGCCAAATCCAGTAACCGCGAGCGTCTTAAAAACCCTGATTGGTGAATGCGGCCATCATCTGGTGGGACTTCAATACCCGCGGCATGTCGGCTTTGACCATCTTCAAGGTCTCGCCATCGCTGGTTTTGACCAGCGAGCATGATTTGCCAGTGAAGTTGAACACTTCCAAGGCTTTTTTCATCTCTGGGATCTTCTCTGGCTCAACCTTGAGTTCCGAGACGATCTGCATGAATGGCACCGTTGCGGGGTCATAAGGATTTTTCGGGGCCAGGTCGGTTGCGACTTTCATGATCCTAAGCATGTTTTCATCGAGGCACGTAACGGGCGGATTGGCCTTGCGGAAATCCGCGATAAATTGCGGGAACTGCGCTGCAAAGGCCCTGTTTGGCATTCCCCAGGCCGGTTGCTTTCGGGGGTCGCTGGCATTGACCAGGATCTCGCCATCGACCAGGATTTTTAAAAAAGCCTGAACCCGTGCGGGATTTTCCTGCAAGGTATCAGCCAATACGGTTTCCATGGTCTTTTTGTTGACGACGAATTTTCCTTTTTCGTCCTTTTCGCCGTGCTTGGCCCAAATAAGGTCCAGCACACCAATCAGTCGAAGGGCACTCTGCATGGGAACACCGCCGCCCGATTCGGCTTTTTGCAGGCGCTCGTTGGTTTGGCGCAGGCGATGCGACAGTGCCCCCATCAGGGTCACAAACCATTTGGGTATCTGTTTGATCAGCGCATCAAAATCAGCCGCAGTGATTTGCGTCACTTCCGATGGCTGGCTGGCTTTGACCGATGCCGATCGCTTTTGTTTGTCAAAGAGGGCCATCTCCCCGACGATTCCACCCTCGGACACGGTCGCCAAGACAACTTGTTTTTCGCCTTGCTCCAAAAAGACCTGAAGCTGCCCTTTGCGAACAATGTACATCCCGTCGGGCTGATCCCCGGCTTTGAAGATGAAATCGCCTGGATTATAAATTTTTGTTACGCCTGCCACGATTTGTTCCCCGCGCTGAATCCGGACTTTTTTGCCAGATCTGCCGAAGGATTCGGTTGATTTACACGACTTGTTAACGGCGGCCAGTTCCACCTGAGGGAAATGCCTTTGGTAAAACCGGCAGATTTCCGGTATTCCGTGACGATTACGCGATCAAAGGAAGTGACTCCGTGGCTGCAACCTCTCCCAAATACCTGTCCCGACCTGCCAATTTTGTGATCCGTCCGGCCCCGGGGTGGGTGGATCTCACGGGCGAGGAATTGACTGAAATCACGGCCAAACCTTTTGGAAAATACAAGTTCGTCCCGGAATTCAAAGCCGACAAAGGCGCCATCCACGCCGCCAACGTCGATTTTCGCCAAGCTCTAGACTGGTGCATGCGCCTGCGGACCGCCCACGATGTGGAATGGCTGGCCTGGGAGGGCAAGTGTGGCTCGTGGCGGGATTTGGGGAAAGCCTGCGAATCTCTGAAGGGTCTTGGGTTCCTGCCCGAGGGGCCATTGGGTCCAGACGGTGCAAAAGGTACAGAAGTCACCGGCGTCCACGTCACCGTGAAGGCCAACACCAGTTTTGTGGTGACGTCGGGCACCATCAGGGAAAAGTTTATCGAACTTCTTGGAGTCAAACAGACCGAAGATGCCGCGTTGCGTTTTCGTTTGGATCTTTACCGCGACCGGCTGCGTGTTCTGGTCAGTTTGGCTGGCGAGCCTTTATACAAGCGCGGTTACAAAAAACATTTGACCTCGGCTGCTGCGCCGCTGCCGGAACATCAGGCGGCGGGTTGCATTCGGACAACTCTTGTTACCTTGGCAGCAGATTCCTCAGCAGACTTGAAAAAAGCAGCACAAAAAATTTCTTTCGACGGAGTCTACGTTCCCTTTGCCGGGACGGGAACTTTGGCTTTTGAGTGGCTGGCCGCCCATTTGGATATTGGCAGTGGAAGTTTTGGGCGCCATTACGCGTTTGAATCCTTTGCCGGCATTCCGGGTACAACGATTGCGCACATTCGCAAAAAAATGAGTGAAGTGCGCGGGGCCCCGCGGGACGCATCGGTAGCTGCGCCGGCGGCCTTGCTGCCTGTTCTTTGCATCGAACGCAATGCCGAGGCCCTCTCTGATTTGCGCGACAATGCCGTGCATTTTTGCGATCTGGCAGGCATCGACAGCAAGGCCATCGAAGTTGCGGCTGGAGATTTCTTCAAATCAGACAGTGAAACCGCCTTGCGCGCCATGGCCAGGTCCGGTCGAAGCATCCTGATGCTCCTGAATCCGCCCTATGGCCAAAGGCTCAAGGCGCCGGCCGAAGCCAAAAAATATTTTGCCAGGATTGCTTCACACATCGTTGATTTAGAAGTTCGTACTGGCGCGTCGTTCAGCGGAATGTGCCTGATTCCTGAAGAACCAGCTTCGGCGGCTTTTGTGAAATCCCTGAAAGGAACGCACAAAACCACAACCGTCCATTTCACCCATGGTGGATCTGATATTCGACTTGTGGTCTTCGGTCCGGCTTGATCGAGTCAGCCTTTCGGAGAAACAGGCCCGTCATCCTGAGCGTTAGCGAAGGATCCTTTCTTCAACCCGTCA
>CANJZQ010000048.1 GCA_947479535.1 Oligoflexales bacterium
AGGGTCCCCGAGGCAGTTGTAGCGTTTCAAGAGTCTTTGAAGTCTTCGAATGATTATCGTCCGGCAAAGATCAATCTAGGCATGCTCGCCCTGGATGGTGGGGACTTTAATCTCGCGAGAACGCTGCTGACCGATGCCGGTGATGATGCCCTCGTCGCAAGTGGCGAGGTGACCCTTGTCCGCTTCAAGGAAGGGGCGGAACGCGCAGGCGACTTGTGCAAATCAGCATCTGCCAAGCACCCTGATTACAAGCCTTTGCTTTTTAACTGCGCGTTAAATGAACTCCAGGGAAAACGGGATCTGCCAAGGGCCAAGGAGTACTTGTCCCGGATGATCCGTGCCCCGGGAACGGATCGCCGTTCGGAAAAATACAATGACCGGGCCCAAAGGCTATCAATGGCAATAGATTCAGAAGCGGCCTCTGCCTCTGCCAAGGCGCAAGAGAAAGCCAATGAAAAAACCCCAGAAAAGGCTCCAGACAAGTCGAGTGACAAGGGAAGTGGCAAGGCAGTTGAAGGCGGTAGTCCGTCTACGAAGTAAGTCGTGGTAATATTTATAGGTATCGACGGATCATTGTTGGCCGAGATGGCAGAAATTGACCTTGCACGAGGTTTCAAGTTCGCATGCTAGAACTTCGATTTACATTACCAGGACAGCCAGAACAGAGCGTTCCACTGGACCAGCCGCGTCTTGTGATCGGAACTTTGCTGTCGAATCAGATTGTCGTGCGCGGCCCATTGGTCGATCCGATTCATGCCCTCATCGAGTCGTTGGATGAAGAAGTCCCTGATTCCAGCAAAAAATGGCTCATCACCGATCTTGGGTCCGAGGCTGGAATCCAGATAAACGGCAAGTTTATTGAAGTTGAAGCGACAGTGAACAGCGGTGATGTGATCACGATCGGATCCATTCAATTGCAATTGACCGAGCATCATGCCGCGCCCGTCGTTCCGCCGCCGCCGCCACCACGTTTTGCAAGCACGGCCGTCACGCCACCAGCGATTGCCGGAGTTCCTCCTGTGGTGCCTGGCGCAGGGGCGCCGGGCGAAACTTCAGTTAAAGGCAGCGGGTCGGCCGGCTCGACGGTCATGCGCGCACCCGATGCGCGCATCGAGAAAGCCCCTGAAAGCATGATGCCGGGCAGCAACGTGCTTTTTTCCCCAAAGGAAGCGCGCCCGAGTGGCGACGTTCTCGAGGCCGTGGCCTACTGGGGCAACACGGTTCTTGATGTTGATTATTTTCATCCGAGCATCAAAGGCAACGAACAGATTTTGATTGGGGACCCAACAAAGGATGCGCACCTGATCGCTGCCGGCCCTGATAACATCACAAGCCATGCCCTGGCGTCGATTTCCAGTAGTGGTTACCGTCTGCGCCTTCTACCTGGCATGCGCGCGCGCTTGCGTCGCGGCGGAAAAGTCGAAAAGATCGAGGGTCCAGCCAAGGTCAACTTGGATCGTCGTGATATCGCGATCGTTAAATACGGTGCCGTAAGTTATTTCTTGATGAACATCCGGCCGCCCGCACTGGAAATTCCAAAACGCGGCCTGCGCGATCCATTATTTGCCACAATCCTGTCCTTTGGACTGTTGATCTACGCGCTTTTCATTCCATTGACCTTCATCATCAAACCAAAGATGGAAGACAAGAAGAAGGACGACATCTGGGCGATTGTCAATTTGCCCGAGACCGTGAAGCCGCCCGAGCCGACGCCAAAGGTAGAGAAGCCCAAGGTCGAGATCAAGGAAGTGCAGGTCCCGCCACCGGTACCAAAGGCGCCACCTCCACCGAAGCCCGTGCCTGTGAAGCCGGCCAAACCAAAAGAGGTTGAAAAGGTCGAACAATCCAAGCCAGTCGAAAAGCCCGTTCCAGAGAAACGGCCGACTCAGGTTTTGACGCAGAACAGCAAGACAACGGAAAGTCAGCAGCAACCGCAGAAGCCGCAACAGAAACCGGACAAGTTGGAAAAACTGGACAAGAGTGCGGGCGGAATGGCGTCGGCCGACGCAAAGAAGCCTGACTTCAAATATGCCGGACCGCAAAACAACAAGCCACTTGGCGCATCAGGCGGAGCCAAGGGCAGCGGAATGAATCAAAGGGGCGGCGAGATCAAAGGCAACAAGGCTGCCAGCGTGAAGGGTGTTGAAGGGGCAAATAATGAAAAGGCATCGGGCGTTAATCTGGACAAGCTCGGCTTGGGTGCCGGTAAAGTTTTGAACAAGTCCAGCGCGAGTGCCATTTATACCAATATGCAGAGTTCGGCCGGTGGGGCCGGTGGTGGTATGGGATCCGGTGCGAAGACCTACGGCCTTGGTGGCGTTGGCGGCGGAAAATCCTTGGGACTTGCCGGGGCTGGTGGTGCGGTAAATAATTTCGGGTCCGGTTCCGGTGGCCTTCTTGGTGGCCAAGGCGGACTCGGTGGTTTGGGTGGTTCTGGTGGCGGCAAGGGCGCTGGATTTGGCGGAGGCTCAGGCCACGGTCGCGCCAACGTTGAAGTCCCGCCGGGAGATCCTGTGGTTTCCGGTGGCCTGAGCGCCCAGGAGATCTTGCAGGTGGTGCGTGCGAACCTGAACCAGATCCGCCATTGTTACGAACAGTTGCTTCAAAGGTCACCGAGCGCAGCCGGTAAACTGGCGGTCAATTGGACCATCAATGCGCAGGGCAGCGTCTCGTCCGTGAGTATCGCCGAATCATCAATATCGGATTCTCAAATGAAGGGCTGCGTGACGGGCAGAATCCAGCGCTGGAAGTTCCCGGAACCGCGCGGTGGACAGCCCGTTCAGGTGAGCTATCCGTTCACCTTTAATCCGATTTGAAGGCGGGCGGGCGACGTGACTGACGGAAAATCCCAAAAACCACTGTTTTTGCTTTGTAATGACGATGGGGTTCACGCCCCTGGCATTCGGGTCCTGGCGGAAGCCATCGCTCCCCTTGGGGATGTCGTTGTGGTCGCCCCCCATGTCGAACGGTCGGCCTCAAGCCACGCCATTTCAATCCATAGCCCTCTTAGAGTCGAACAAATTGCCCGTAATATTTATGCCGTGGAAGGCACCCCGGCGGACTGCATCATGTTGGCGTGCCGGCGTCTGCTTCACCGCAAACCCTCGTGGATTATCAGTGGCATCAACCGGGGTGGAAACCTCGGAATTGACACGCTTTATTCGGGTACCGTCCATGCTGCCATGGAGGGGGCCCTGCACGGTTACCGGGCCATGGCTGTGTCGAGCCATGGGCGGGGCAATTTGAGGTACGACACCGCCGGCCAGGTGGTCCGCATGCTCCTCGAACGTCAAGATTTACTAGCCGTAGGCGACCGTTTTACGATAAACGTCAATGTTCCGAACCTGGCAATGGAGGATCTCAAAGGGATCACCGTGGCGGGATTGGGTCGTCGGATTTATGAAGACGAGATGGTCGAGGGGATAGACCCCCGGGGGCGCCCGTACTATTGGATTGGCGCCGGTGGTGAGATGTTCGAGGATATCCCGGACTCTGACTGCTACATGGTGGACCAGGGGTTTGCGACCGTGACGGTTCTCAAACCTAGCCTCCTCGACGAGCGTGCGAACGATCAACTTCGTCGGGTTTTACCCGATGCGTTCTCTGGAGCGTTCCCAAGAACGTCTCAGGGACCGGTTTAAGTTTCGTTCGCAAGTAAGAATCGGCCGGAAGCCTTGATGCCTCCCATTCCGGCGATAACTGTGGAGAGTTTATGTTGCGACTTCAGAGCCGTGGAGTTTTACACGGATTGGTTTCCCGTTTTCGTCTTTGTGGCGGTCTCATCTTTGTATCGATGGTGATGGGTGCGACTGGTTGCGTTACGTCAAGTTCCGGCGATGCCACGGTCTACCAGGTTCGCGTCGAAAATGGTGACACCCTATCCAGCCTTTCTGGGCAATTTGATACTGACTGGCGGCGTATCGCCCGGATGAACGGACTCGGTGGTAAAAATCCACTGCGCGTTGGTCAAGTTTTACGCATTCCGGCTGGTCCGAGAGCCGCGAACCTCCAAATAAACCGAATTGAAGACCCCGCTTCTTCTGCAAAGCGACTGCCTGTTCGAGTGTCATCAAAGTCTGGTGGCAACCGTGAGGACGATCCTCAGCCTGCATCTGATTCATCTGAACCGGGCGACGATCGTTCTTGGCAAGAAGAGGATCTCAACTCTCCCCGCAAGACGCCTGGCGTCAGCAGTTCAGAAGACGACGAGCCTGGGGCGGCCCGCGCAGGTCGGGGCGCCATGATGGGTGAACCGGCGCAAAACTTTGTGATTCGTTGGCCGGCTGCTGGTGATGTTTCATCGAACTACGGCCCACGCTGGGGCAGGTTTCACAATGGCATCGATATACGTGCCAACCGCGGCACACGGATTCTGGCAGCGGCCGAGGGCCGTGTAATTTTTGTGGGAAGATTGAATGGTTACGGAAAAACGGTGATCATTGATCACGGCCAGTACCGCTCTTTGTACGGCCACTGTGGAAAGATTGTTGCGAGGCAAGGAACTTGGGTGAAGGGTGGTACCCACGTTGCTCATGTCGGCATCTCCGGTAATTCTCGTGGAGCTCATTTGCATTTTGAGCTTCGGACGCGCCGCGATCAACCAGTCGACCCCATTCCGTTTATGGAAGCCAAGCTTTTAAGTTCCAACCCGAAAAAGTCTCGCAAGAAAACAGTCAGGACCGCTGCGACCCACTGAGGCGCAGCCCCCTCATCTGATCAGACTCGTCTGATTGTCATCCGGCTTTTTTGGTTAGATGGTAGGCGGTCGCTGCAAGATAAGCTGCCAGATCGGTTCCGGCTTTTTCGACTTCCCTGCTGATCAATCGCAATTCGTCCTGTCGAATGAGTTCCAAGTCGAGTTGGCCTGGTTTTTTAGTTTGCCGGATGGGAATTCCCAAGGCTTCAAACCGCATCCCGTTCATCAGGCTCGATATCCACGCGCGATCCCGATTGAGCAGTTTCTCAAATGTTTCAAATTCAAGATGGCTAAAATTCCGGCGTTCGGCCAGCAATCGCCTTCGATGGTATCTGATCGTGTGAATCAGTTCGGCATCTGAGTGCCGGGATTCCAGGAACTTCAGTTCAGAATCTGCCCAACCGTGGCGCTGAAGGATCCGTCGTAGCTCCTCACGCTGACGGCTCGCAGTGATGGCTTCCTGCCAGTACCGGACCGTGGATGGGTTTGCTCCCGCCGATGCATTCTGGCCCATCCGTGGGTCGTCCCGATGGGCATGAAGTGGATAAGGGCCTCGTGGCATATTTAAAAATCCGGGGTACTTTATCGCTAATTTGGTGATCATTGCGGGAACTGGACTTACTGGGCCAGAAAAAGCGGCCGGGTCTGGTGGCATTGGTAAAATGCCGTTGGCTGGATCAGTTTCGATTTCGCGCATCCGTCGCGAAACTTCTTCCGCCCTTTGAACGGTTACCGGTCTCAGCAGGTCAATAAGCATTAAAACCCCCGCAGCATGCCTAAGGGGGTAACGGCGGAATGGGGTTGATTCTTGTTCGAATGCTATAAGGTCCCGTAAAAATTACATTTTTTAGATCCATTTGCGTGGCGCCTTGTTCGTTACTTTGATCATTCAAAATGACAAGAGGTTCATGATCGGCAATAAGAAGTCATGATTAATTTCCAGCAACATTTTGCTGAACTTGGGACAAAAGCGTTGCAGCAATTGCAGCCCGAACTAGCCCACGATGTCGGGATGAAGTTTCTGTCCTTTGACCCGTTTCGATTTTTGCCACCTCCAACCATTGCTCCTCTAGATGTTTCTTGTCAGGTGAATGTACCGGGGATCGGTTTGCTTTCGCACCCTGTTGGCCTGGCTGCCGGTTTTGACAAAAATGCCGTTGCCATCAGCGCCCTTGCGCGTTTTGGATTTTCTTCCATTGAAATCGGTGCCGTGACACCCTTGGCGCAGGCTGGCAACCCGCGTCCGCGTTTGTTTCGTTACCGGTCGGAGCAGTCGCTTATCAATCGCATGGGTTTCAACAACGACGGCATAGAGGCAATCAGGGCGCGGTTAAACGCGGCGAAATCAGTGGCAGATTCCAAGGCTACCTGTCCCTTGGGGATCAACATCGGAAAAAACAAGGACACTGTTCCTGGTGCGGCAATTGATGATTTTCTTCAAGTCCACGCCGGTTTCAAAAATCTTGCACAGTTTTTCGTCATCAACCTGAGTTCCCCCAACACCCCAGGACTGCGCGAGTTGGCGACCCCTGAATTCATCGCAGAAATGGCGCGCCAGTTTGGTGCGGAGGTAAATAAAATTTGGATCAAATTTGACCCAGATATGAACCGCGACACCTTTCAAAAGTTGATCGAAGCGACAGGCGACGCTGGAATGGCGGGTCTTGTTTTGACGAATACCCACAGGGTTACGGCGCCGGAGTCTGGTGGTCTTTCGGGGCGCCCACTTCTTGCGCGATCCAACACCGCTTTGGAATGGGCTTGGGACGTTCATCGCGGAAAAATCCCGATGATTGGGGTTGGTGGGATTCTAACCGGCAGGGATATCGTTGAAAAAATCAGTCGCGGTGCCAGTGCAGTTCAAATTTATACAGCCCTGGCCTATCGCGGGCCGTGGGTGGTTTCCAGCCTCTTGAATGAAGCCGTGATCCACCTTCGCGAGAGAGGGTTCGCGTCTCTCACTGAGGCCTGTGGTTCCCACTACTAATTCGGTATATCATGCAACCATGAAGACACCAGCGCGCCTACTTCCATTACTGCAAGCCGACCTTATAGATGAGGTTGTCGGTCAACTCCAAAGCGGCAAAGAGGCCGAGGTCTATCTGGTTCGCGCCGAGGGCGTGATCCGTTGCGCCAAGGTTTACAAAGAGGCGAACGATCGCACCTTTAAACAAAAGACGCAGTACACCGAAGGCCGTAAAATTCGCAACAGCCGCAAGGCGCGAGCGATGGAGGGCAACAGCAAATACGGCCGCAAGGAGCGTGAGTTCGAGTGGCAGAACACTGAAGTCGAGACGCTGTACCTTCTCGCTGCCGCAGGTGTGCAGGTTCCCCAGCCGCTGGCCTTCTATGAGGGCGTTCTTTTGCTCGAGATGGTTGCAGATCGCGACGGCAATCCTGCCCCGCGACTGAGCGATGTCGCGTTAACGGGCGATCAGTCCCGGACGTTTTTCAATGTGATGATTCGTCAGGCGGTTCGCATGTTGTGCGCCGGCATTGTTCATGGCGATTTATCTGAATTCAATATTTTGTTGTCTCATAATGGGCTCGTCATCATCGACCTGCCCCAGGCCGTGCAGGCGACTGCCAACAACGCTTTTGCGATCTTCGAGAGAGACCTTTTGCAACTGGTGGCATTTTTTGGGCGCGCCGCACCCGAGATCAAAAAAACAAACTATGCCAAAGAAATTTGGCAACTGTACCGGAATGGCAAGCTGCACCCTGAGATGGAGCTTACTGGGCAATTCACAGACAAGTCCAAGTCGGCTAACGTTGGCGAAGTTCTGGCTGAGATCGATGAGGCGCGGGAAGAGGCCATTTTCAAACGGCGCGGGCCAAAATAGAAACACCGCCATCCTGAGTTTTGCCTCAGAATGGCGGCGTCTGATTATTACAGCTTGTCAGCAAATCGCTTCGGCTTACGGTCCTTGTAGGCACCTTTGTGCCAAGCATAGGCAGCAACCAGCGGAAAGTTCACAGTGGCTTCCCCGAAGACCATCTGCTCGTATGCAGTGTCGACTTTGCCCCAGCTGCAGGCTTCCTTCAGGGTAGAGCCTGAAAGCGCGCCGTCGCGCTCGTCTGCAACGGTCAACTGGACTGCGTACTTGTGCATCGCCACTTCATGCCCTAGGACTTCCGCTGCAACAACGACGTCTTGAGCAAAGTTTTTTGGAACGCCGCCGCCGATCATCAGCAATCCCGTGTCGCCGCTCTCAATTTTGATTTTGGTCAACTCGCGGAAATCCGCTGCCGAGTCGATCGTGACGTGTTTCTTCGGGTTGTGCCACTGGTGGTGGACCAGACCGAAGCCGGCACTGCAGTCAGAGAATGCTGGCACAAAAACGGGCACTCCCATTTCGTAACAAGCAAGGACGATGGATTCTTTGTTCTTGCCGTTCTTGGACAAATATTCGCCCATGTGCCAGATGAATTCGCGAGAGGAGTACGGGCGGTGTTCCAAGGTGCCTGCGATGTGGGCAATGGTATCGTCGCAGTTACGGAGGTCATCTTCGTCGATGTAGGTGTCGTAAATGCGGTCGATGTTGAGTTCGCGGAGTTGGTGGTCATCGACAAACGGAGTCCCAACATAGTGGTTGAATCCAAGGCCTTCAAAATAGTCCTGGTCCACGATGTTGGCGCCGGTGGAGACAATCGCATCGACCATGTTGTCGCGGACCATCTGAAGGATGATTTTTTTGAGGCCGGCGCTGATCAGGGATCCAGCAAGGCAAAGGATCACGGAATTGTTTTTGTCGCGCAGCATCATCTCATAGATTTTTGCGGCGCGGTTCAGGTTGCGGGCTTGAAAAGCCATATGGCCCATGGCGTCAACGAGGCTAACCACGTTGTGCTGCGTCATATCCATATGGACGATGGGTTGTTTCAGGAATTCACGTTTTTTTTCAGACATCGCGGCTTTCGAGGTGTTCATGGACTTGCTTTCCCCAGACTTGGAGGGTTAAGAGGAGCATTAAGGCTAAGCCTCTTTTTCACGTTGGACTGCCGGTTTTTATATGACCCCCACCACTGAATCAACCTTAAAAGTCACCCCGGATTTCTCTGGGGGCCGTCTGGCTGCCCTCGGGGTCGATTTTCCGGTGATGATTGCGCCGATGGTTGGGATTAGCCACGTTGCATTCCGGGCCATGCTTCGCCGGTATGCCCCCAAAGGGCTTCATCCCATCATTTTTACGGAAATGTTATCGACCAGGCGGCTGCCGACCGAACGGCTGGAGACCACAGCAGAATTGCGCTGTACCGGGGCTGAAAAGGCCGGTGTGGATTGGTTTATTCCTCAGCTTCTTGGAAACGAAGAGCGCTTCATCACCCCAAGCATTGCCAAACTCAGCCCGTTGAACCCGTGGGGCTTTGACATCAACATGGGCTGCCCGGCGACCCATGTCCTCAAACACAACTGGGGAGTTCGCCTGATGGGTGAACCTAAATATGCGGCTGATGTCGTGCGGTTGGTCAGATCCTGCACGGATCGCCCGGTCAGCGTCAAAATGCGCGGTGGCAGCGACAAAATCTGTGACCTGAACTACCTGGACGAATTCACGCAGGCCCTGGAAGAGGGGGGTGCCGACTGGCTGACGATCCATGCCAGAACCCGGGAGCAGGGTCACGAAGGCCGCGCGGACTGGCATCTGGTTGGCGAGATCGCAAAGCGGCGCAAGGTCCCAGTCGTTGCCAATGGGGACATCCAGACCTCGGTTGATGCAGTTTCAATCCTGAGGGACTTTGGGGCAGATGGTGTGATGGTTGCTCGTGCAGCGACCGTGCGACCGTGGATCCTTTGGCAAATTGCCGAGGATCTGGGGTGGCAGGAAACACCGCCAGGACGAGAAGGGGAGCGGGCTCCGCGGACCCGTGCAGAGGAAAGCGCAGAGTATTTCCGGGCATGTCTGACCCTGGTTGACGAACTGGATCAGCACTTCGCCGATCAGCCAGAAGATGCTCTGAAAAAATTTAGTTTTTTTGCCGCGACTGGCGCTCGATGGTTCATGTTTGGCCATGCCTTCTGGGCGGTGACCAAGAAGGCCAAGTCGATCGGTCATTTACGCGAGTTGATGGAAGACTACCGCGACCGTTTTGAACATCCCATGAAGGAACGGATTGTTTAGTTCGGAGAGCCAAATTGGGTTAGCTGTTCAGTTTTTATGGAGGTTTCATGCTCAGGATTTTTTCCGTTTTCTCTGCGCCCTTGGCAATGTTCAATGCCTGCGCATGTGAATTTATTTTAAGAGCGTCAGGCCCGAACCAGCAGTGCGAGAGGCATCCAGCGACGCGGTAGGATTGTGCCACGGGCTGTTCACCGTTAAACGCTGTTCAATGAAGAACGGCGTGTCCAAATCAATGAGCTTGAACCCACCAAGTCCTGCCGCCATCTGCAGGGAAAATCCCATCGCGATTTCAGTTTCGAGCATGCCGCCAATCATCAGTCCCATGCCAAGGGATTTTGCGGCAGTGATCATGCGAAGGGACTCAATGACCCCAGATTTCGTGATTTTGATGTTGATCATGGATCCAGCCCCGGCGCGGTGTGCACACAAGACTTCTTCGAACGTTGTAACGGATTCGTCGAGAAGGACAGGGACTGCTGTCATGCGGGAGAGTTTGGCCAAGCCCGCGAGGTCGGTTCTTGGTAAGGGCTGTTCGAAGCAGACGGGAACAATATTGAGCTTCGCAAGATTGTTTAAAAGTTGTAACGCACGCTCCAGATCAAATCCCTGATTTCCGTCGAGAATGATTTCAGTGGGGCGTTGGTGTCTGGTGCCCCATGCGACGACTTCGCGAACACATTCGGTGTCGGCCTCAACCCTTCCTGAAACCTTGACCTTGAAAGTCAGGAATCCATGGGCGGAAAACTTGTCCATAAATCCTGGAACCTGATCCGGAGGCATTACGGTCACCGTGATATCGGTTGCGAGGGATGCCGGGATGTCTGATCCGCGGTCGAGGGTTGGAGATCCAAATAGACGCCACAGTGGGATCGATTTCCGCCTCGCAATCAAATCAAAAACCGCGGATTCAATGGCGCAAAACGCAGTGACGGGAAGGTCACGATCATAACTTTCACGAATCAGCGTCTTGATGGATTGTTCTGGCGACAAAGGGCGAATCATCTCGCAAAGGGCCGACATTGCCTCTGCGGTTTTTTTTAGATTCTCCCCCGTGACTGCAGAAAATGGCGCAGCCTCTCCTAGGCCAACATTCCCGCAACCGTCATCCAATTCGACCACGGCACAATCAGCGGCTTGCATGGTTCCGCTGGCAATTGCAAAGGGCGTGTGCACGGGCAGATGGTGGATCGTTATCTTGGAATTCAAAGTCGAGCTACTCCGTTTCTCCCAAGAATAGCGTAAACGAAGGCGCGGATACAGTGGTCTCCGGCGTGGTGTCGTCCGATGGCGTGATTGTTTTTCCCCAGCTTGCCCGAACAGTGATCACCTTCTCGGTGCCAGACGTAAGGGTAAAGGGTTCGTTCATCACGAGGTCACCAGTGTCGAGTGTGATGTTGTGCTCTTCGCCATCTTGGTCGATCACCACCACAAGGGGGTCGAATTTAACCGTCGCAGAGCTGAACGAAACATCCTCATAATCGGTGAGGTCCGTGGTGGACCAGACTTCCTGCGGACGGGAAACGATTCGCAACTCGCCGGGGTCACCGGAATACATGTCTATCGCAGCGGACCCATCAGCCGGTTGGAGGGAAACGTTATTAAAGAGATACACTTGGGCCATGGGGGATTTTGTGCCCGTGGCTCCCGTTGGCTGGGTCAGGGACCCTAAAATCCTGACCCGAAGTTTGGTTTCGCTGGTCAACGAAGTTCCGCAACCGCTCGTGGTCGAAGCCAGGGCTACGGATGAGAGTATAAAAAACAACATTGATTTCATTTGGTTGCAAAGGTTTTTCCTGTTTTTAGCCATTCGACTTTCCCTTTTCCTGCAACCCAACCCTCGATTAAGGGGCTTTTGACCTGCTGATCCTTGAACTTGTCATCGGCTGGTCCTGAAATGTCTTTATCAGTAAATAAATCCGGGCTTTGGCCGATCTACATAAGGTATGAAGAGGCTTGACCAAAAACTTAGGTTTTTGAATCCCGGTGGGATGCCACTAGGCACCGCATTACTTTTTTCTTTCGTGATTTCCGCCTGCGGTGGGTCTGGAAGTTCCGGCGACGGCGCACCATCCACATTCAATTATGGCCATCCCGGTGGAACGGGCGGACAGACAACCGGCGGCACCACGAGTGCCGGGACTTCTTCGCCTTCCGGACGCTTGGCGAAAATTTTAGACGGCGTTCCGGGTGATGACCTGACCCTTGGACTTGCCACCACATCAGTGACCATACGTGCCGGCACCTTTCAAAATAATTATCAGGCTTTGCTGACAGACCTTGCCGGGGAGATAACCGACTCATCGTCACTAAAGCTTCTTAGCCTTCCAATTCGCCTTCGGATTACGGATTCCGATGCGATTTTGGAGCGGACGGACGCTGCTCGCGATATTGAAATCACTGTCGCAGGTGTAAAACCCTCATCGATTTACAAAGCAGTGATCCTGCTTGTTGATTATGGCGAGGCAAGAGAATCCGGGGCAACGACCCCGGTGAAGCATTTCCTGCGGCTGAGTGAAATGGGTGCGCATGCCACCATCAATGCGGACGGTAATCTTGTTGCGACATTCAAGGTACGGTCTGGTGATGTCGGGATGGTCATGGCCACCGCGAGCAATGGCAATCCAATTGGTTACGCGACCTATACGGCACCACCGGTTGATCCAGATTCAGCATCGGCCATACCGTCTGAATACCCTGACAAAGCCAATGTAACCTGGCGCGCTCAAAAAATAACAGGGTATGGGTTCTCCGTTGCTTACGGGCCCGCACCAGTCGCTCCGCTGTGTGCCAGTGCATTTAACGTGACCGCAACGGAAACTGCATCGGCACCAACGGCTGACGCGGATGGAAATCCACTTTATGAATACACAACTGAGCTTTCTGGGCTTCTCGACAACAAGTCCTACGCAATACGGGTATGCGCCTCTGACACAAAAACCCCCCCAACGTATTCTGGGCCAGGCAAACTAACTTCAGTCACGACAGCGCAACGTGCTCAGGCAGTCCTTTCAGCAACGCCAAACGCAATCACCAATTCCACAACTATCTCAGTGACCGTCGGTGGCACTGGAGTCATTGAATACAAATATGCCCTAACGAGCCAAAGCACTTGCGATGGATTGACCTACTCTTCATGGATGGGTGTCGCCAATCTAATCACTGCATCTACGCCAGAGGGAAATCATCGCTTGTGTGTTTTGGCAAAAAAGTCGAGCCAGAACGTTCAGTTGGTACCCACGGAATTTTCATGGCGGGTTGACACGACTGTGCCCGTGATTGATTCAGTTCCGCAAATCACAGGTAGTGTAACTTCTGCGTCCGGAATCAATATCGCGCTTAAGCAGGCCAATGTTCTGGTCCACGGTTCTGCGACCGTAAGCGAGACGGCAGTTATTTACTATGGCTCTGCACTCGCTGGGGGCACGTGCAGTGCCGCAACATTTCCCCTGACGAGTGGAGTTTTGTTGAAATCCGGATCATTCACGGCTGACGGCACATACATGATCTGCGTCAAAGCGGTGGATCAGGCTGGCAATGTTGGGTTTGGTCAGTCGTCTGCCTTTGCTGTTGATGTAACCACGCCAGCATTGACATCAATGCCGTTGGATAATGCTGCTGTGGATGGGTATATAAATGGTGCCGAGCAATTGGTGGCGTCAGACATCACGGGGACCGTGGCGGTCTCAGAATCCCCAGTTACCCTGACCTATGCGTTGGTCGCTTCAAGTTTAAATTGCAGTACAAACACATCGTATGTGGCGTCTGTTCCTCAGGCGGCGGACTTGGCTTCCAGATCTGAGGGTGCCTATAAAGTTTGCCTCAAGATGCTCGATGCACTCGGCAATATTGGGTTCGGCAATTCGGCTGATGTTATTCTGGATACGGTTGTGCCAACCGCCACGATGAGCCTTATCAATGCGGCGTCGGACGGTCGGGTCAACGCATCGGAACATGCGTCGAATAACAGCGCCATGGGTTCTGCGCCATCTGGCAGCCAAGACTTGGCGTCGTCCACTTATAAATTGATCCCGTCTGCCACAACCTGTGCCGGGGCTTTGGCCTTTGATGCGTCGATTCCTGCAGCCAACAGCCCTGACTTTACAACGGATGGTGCGTATTCGATTTGCATGCGTCTCGTGGACACAGCTGGCAATATTGCTTTCGCCTCGTCGGGCATCATTACGCTAGACGTGGTGGCTCCAACCCTCACGGCAGCATCCCTGGCCAACCAAGCCGCAAATGGCTTTATCAATGACTCTGAGAAAACTGGGACCGGCGCTCTGATCTCTGCTGCGACGGCATCTGAGTCTTCGACCATCACGTATGCCCTCGCTGCATCTGGTGCGACGTGTGGTGCCGTGTCCGGGTACGGATCATCGATCCCTGCTACCAATGATGGTGGTCTTTCTTCTGATGGAACCTATATCGTGTGTGTCAAGATGATCGATCCTGCGGGAAATATTGGCTACGGTTCTTCATCTGATTTTAT
>CANJZQ010000049.1 GCA_947479535.1 Oligoflexales bacterium
AGCAGGTCCCAAGGGTTTGGCTGTTCGCCAATTAAAGTGGTACGCGAGCTGGGTTCAGAACGTCGTGAGACAGTTCGGTCCCTATCTGCTGTGGGCGCAAGAAACTTGAGAGGCTCTGACCTTAGTACGAGAGGACCGGGTTGGACGTACCTCTAGTGCACCAGTTGTCACGCCAGTGGCACCGCTGGGTAGCTAAGTACGGATGAGATAACCGCTGAAAGCATCTAAGTGGGAAGCTCACCTCAAGATTAGGTTTCTCTGGCGCAAGCCCTAAAGATCCGTTCTAGACTAGGACGTTGATAGGCTGGAGGTGGAAGCGCGGTAACGCGTGTAGCTGACCAGTACTAACCGATCGTGAGGCTTATTTTTTAACGCCTGACAACTCTTCACTTGGGAGATTCGTCAGGCAGCAGAGTCGACTGGACAAGTTCCAGTGAGAATCAAACGGCTCGATTGCATGATATTTTTTTATTGCTTGTATTCGTTGTTGAAAGTGAAAACTAACAGGTGTAAACCTGTGGTGATTTGGCTGTGTTTATAGCGGCGAGGAAACACCCGTTCCCATCTCGAACACGGAAGTTAAGCTCGCCAGCGGTGATGGTACTGCACTTTTAAGTGTGGGAGAGTAGCACGACGCAGCCTTAATATTGAAAGCCCCGGTGGAAACACCGGGGCTTTTTTTGTGTTATTTTAAGAGAATTAAAAGGATCTTTAGCGCATGACTACAGCCTTCGTTGCTTTATTTTGTTTCGCAGCTTCCTGGTTGGGTGTTGCGGCGCAAAGTTTCGCAATGTTTCTGGTGTTGGTTTGGCTCTTCATTTTTTTGCGTTCTGTGAATTCAGGTGTCCTGATTGAGTCATACCGATCCTCGACTTTGTCGCAGACCGCGTTGATCATTGGTCTGGCTTGGCTTGGTTTGGCCCTGCTATCGTCTGCCTTGAATCCTTGGACATCAGCATCATTCCCTGAGTTCATTGGAGGCTACCTGTGGTGGGCACTGGGTCCATTCACGGTTGCTGCGCTAGCGGGATCCCTGGGGGCGCTGGATGCTTATAGGTCTCGCAAATTCGTGACAAATTTTGGAAAGGTAGTTTGGGTTTTACTTGTTACTGGCTGTTTGATTGCTGCTAGCCAGTATTTCTTCGGTTGGAAGCTTCAAGGGATTCATCCAGTTCCGTCAGAATATCGGGCTCGTATTTTATTCTCTCATCCGTTGAGTCTAGCTTACATCCTGCTTCTTTATGTACCGCTTGCGGCTGCCCTTCTCATTCACTACCCAAAATCAAGATTAGTTCTGGCAGTCGCTGGGGCATTGCTTTTTTTGGTTTTTGTTTCATCAAGCAGAACGGTGCAGGCCGTGGTTGTCTTGGTCGGTGGAGCCTTCATTATGTTTGGCCTCCGTGGCCGCTTCAGGACCATCTCAATTGGGATTTCTTTGTGCTTGGGTTTATTGCTGGCAACAACTTCGAATCCCATTCGAAGGCGATTTATTTCAACTATGGAGCAGCAAGAAGACCGGCAGCAGGCCCTTTATGCTGACGATCGCATCGCTTTTTGGGCTGTTCATTGGGATATGTTCAGGGAAAAGCCGCTGTTTGGGCATGGACTTTCGTACCATCAGGACTATTTGGACCGTTATTACAATGCCCATGGTTTGACCGGACTCAAGAAAAAATACCCAGCGCATAATATGTTTCTTCAAATCATGGTCAACACCGGCATCGCGGGACTTATACTCTGGTTTGCGAGGATCGCGGTCGACGTTGCATCTTGTGTGATTTTGATCCGTGGCACTGAAGGAGCTAAGAAGATTTTATCTCATTTGCCAGAAAGTTCTCGAGTGGGAATGGAGAAGTGGATTGGATGGGTGGGCTTGGCCACAATTGCTGGAATGATGCTCGCAGGTCTAACTCAGAACGCCTTTCAGGATAGCGCAGTGCGCTTTCACTGGACCATTCTTGAAGGATTATTACTTTGGTTTGCCGGCCGGCGATCAAAGGCAAGCGAGCGAACCGAAGCCACCAGGCCGTAGGGCTCAAGTCAGAATGCGCCCTCGGCGAAGGCGCAGAAAAATCAGGTCACATCATTCGTCGAGTTTAAGGATTGCCATGAAGGCTTCCTGCGGGATTTCTACGTTCCCGAGCTGTTTCATACGCTTTTTGCCCTCTTTTTGCTTTTCCAAGAGCTTTCTTTTTCTAGAAATATCACCGCCATAGCACTTTGCTGTCACGTCTTTACGCATTGCGGAAAGCGTTTCTCGTGCGACAACTTTGCTGCCAATAGCCGCCTGAAGGGCGATTTGAAACATCTGACGAGGCACGAGTTCCTTGAGTTTTTTGCAAAGCATTCGACCGCGGTTTGGAGCGGTGCTCCGGTGGACGATACAAGACAGGGCGTCGATCGGATCGGTGTTTACAAGGACGTCGAGCTTTACAAGGTCACCCTCACGATAATCGGTAACCTCATAGTCCATCGAAGCGTATCCGCGGGAGATACTCTTTAGTTTGTCGTGAAAGTCGAAAATCATCTCGTTCATTGGAATTTCGTAAATAATTTTTACACGTTTGCTGGTCGTATACTCCAAAGCAATCTGAGTGCCGCGTCGTTCCGTGAGTAGTTTAAGCAGGCCACCGATATACTCCTCGGGGGTGTGTATTGTCATCAGGACGTACGGTTCTTCGATCTTTTCAATGCGCGTGACATCCGGCATGTGGGCTGGATTTTCAATTTCGATCATCCCTGCGCCGCCAGTTTGGAATACGTGGTAGACGACCGTTGGGGCCGTAAAGATGAGGTCCAGGTTGTATTCACGTTCCAGGCGTTCCTGAACAATATCCATGTGAAGCAGGCCTAAGAAGCCGCAGCGGAACCCGAAGCCCAAGGCGTTCGAGCTTTCTGGTTCGTAAGTAAGAGATGAATCGTTGAGGTTTAGTTTCTCAAGCGAGTCCTTAAGATTTTGGAAGTCCGAGGAATCAACCGGGAAAATTCCCCCGAAAACCATTTGTTTAGCATCCTGAAAGCCTTCGACGGGAGTCTTGGCAGGATTGTCGGGGTTGGTGATGGTATCGCCGACGCGGGTGTCAGCCACCGCCTTGATAGATCCGGAAACGAAACCTACTTCCCCGGCTGAAAGTTCCACAGCATCGACTGGCTTTGGTGTTAGTTTTCCGAGTTTCAATACCTCGAAAACCTTTCCAGAAGACATCATCTGCATCTTTTGGTGCAGTTTTATCGAGCCAGCCATGACGCGCAGTAATGATACAGCGCCAAGGTAAGGGTCAAACCAACTGTCAAAAATCAAAGCTTGAAGTGGGTCCTTTCGGCGATCGGCCGGAGGAGGAATTCTTTTAACGATAACTTCAAGGAGTTCTGCAATGCCGACCCCGGTTTTCGCACTAACCAGGACGGCCTCGGTCGCATCAATTGCAAGTTCTTCTTCAATCTCAACCATGACCCTTTCCGGGTCAGCCGATGGCAGGTCAATCTTATTGATGACGGGGATCAGCGCCAGATTGTGTCGCATGGCGAGCTGGACGTTTGCAACCGTCTGCGCTTCGACCCCTTGGCTGGCATCAACAATGACGAGGGCGCCTTCGCAAGCGGCAAGGCTTCGAGACACTTCGTAGCTGAAATCCACATGACCAGGGGTGTCGATGAGATTGAACAAGTAGCGTTTGCCGTCATTCGCCGTGTAGTGCATCGAGGCTGTTTGAGCCTTGATTGTGATGCCGCGTTCACGCTCGATATCCATGCTGTCGAGAACCTGCGAGCGCATCTCGCGTGAGCTCAACGCACCAGTTTCCTCAATCAAGCGATCGGCGAGGGTCGACTTGCCGTGGTCAATATGCGCCACGATACAAAAGTTTCTAATGATTACTGGATCTTCCATTATGGATTTTCTTTGACTTTAAGGGTGCTGGTGACTGGATTCTGGCCTTGAATTTTTTGCGGCCGGAATGTCTGTTTGGGTTATAGAGGGCGCGAAAGGCCATGTCAAAAGAACTGTTTGGATTACATCCGGCTCAAGGTGGTTTTGAGGCTGTGTTTGGCCTGAATCGACTTCATCATCGACCTGGCAAGGACCTCTGTGTCAAAAACTCCGTAGCGAACCCTGTAGATGATCCGACCGTCCTTCAACAAGGGGGTGTAGTAGGCATCTAAGCCCTTTTGCGCCAGGCTCTTGATCAGGACTTCTGCCTGATCTCGGGAGCTTAATTTAGCGATTTCAATGGTGAACTTGGCTTCACTGAGGTGGGATTGGGTGTCATCGACAACGACTCCGTCGCGTTCCACAGGCCGGGAATCCCCGATCGTTGCGTAGAAAAGCGGCGTTGGTTTATCCAAATCGATGCCAGTGGCCCTGCCGCCTTGTAACCACCCCGTCGGTAATTTTCTGAAGGCAATGGCTCCGAACAAACCTGCGCCGATGCCAACCATCAAGATGGCGCCGGCAGATAGAATTATTTTTTTGGATCCAATGGAAGGCATTTTGTGCTCCTCATTTGCGTCTGCATGGGCATTACCGGTATTGTCCCCCCCTGCGCTGGTCTAGGCAAGGCCGGTTTTTCCGTTTTTCGGGGCCCAAAGGCTGAGGCAGGACTGAAGTGAATGACATTTAAAAATCATGAAACCGATGCGATTGAGTTGGTTGGTGTTAGCACCCACAATTTGAAATCAATTGATGTTGATTTTCCCCTCGGGAAATTGACGGTGGTCACGGGCGTTTCGGGCTCGGGCAAGAGTTCTTTGGTATTCGATACACTGTACAGCGAATCTTACCGGCGCTACGTCGAAAGCCTTTCAAGCTTCGCCCGCCAGTATCTGAAAGCTTTGCCAAAACCAAAATTGGACGCCGTTCGAAATCTTCCGGCAGCCATTGCTGTGAAGCAGTCGAGATCGGGCGCAACATCGCGCAGCACCGTGGGCACGCTCACGGAGATCAACGATTTGCTTCGCGTGTTGTTTGTTCATTTGTCACGCATAATTTGCCGGACCTGCGCCCGTGTGGTGGAGCCTGAGTCAGCTGCTGTTGTGGTTCGCAAGTGCCGGGAGGAAATCGGTGTTGGGCAGACAGTCTTGCTGGCAGCCCCGCTTGTGCGGTGGGAAAAGGTCAAAGCAAAAGAGCTCCGGGCGCAACTGGAAGCTCAGGGATTTACCAGATTGATTGATTTGGATTCCGGCGAAATCACTCGAATCGATGAGTTCAAGGAGACGAAGACCAAGGGATTGAGCCGGATGGCTATTGTTGTCGACCGGTTGGAGGTCAAGGCGGATGCTTCCGACCCGAGGTTGTACGATGCTGCGCGGATGTCGTTGAAGGTTGGGCGCGGTAGTGCCTGTGCAATTTTTGATCGGCCTGATGAATCAGGCAGGGCGAAGCCTTCCGCTAAGGGGAGCTTTAAGAAGCTGGATTTTTCAGATGGCCTGGATTGCTGTGGTACGACTTATTCTCAGCCAACTTTAGCCCTGCTTTCATTCAACCATCCACTGGGTGCATGTGGAAAATGTCAGGGTTTCGGGTTCGCTGGCGAGCTGGATTGGTCAAAAATCTTGCCTGAACCAGGCGCTTCACTTTCGGAAGGTGGTGTTGCTTGCTGGAACTTTGGGCAGCATGACAACTGCTATGACTGGGCGATGCGAAGCGCAAAACTGGCAAAATTGAACGTGGGGAAAAAGCCTTTTGAGAGCTACAGCGCGCCGGAAATGGCCTGGTTAAAGACCGGGAAGATGCCTTCGGATTACGTGGGCAAGGGCTCTGATTTTGACGGGATTGAGGGGTATTTCCGTTGGCTGGACAGCAAGCGCTACAAGCCACATTACCGAATCCATGCGGCTCGATATCGCAAGTATGTGATTTGTCCCGAGTGTGCAGGCGCACGTTTGAAGCCTGATGGCCTGGCGTGTCGCATCGATGGGAAAAATATCGCAGAGGTTCAATCATTGCCTGTCGACACGTTTGTTGATTGGTTGAATTCCTTGCGCAATAGCGCAGAGCGGCAGGGCTTTCTTGATCCGAAGCAACGCAGCCGCATCGAACGGGGAATGACGGGTTTGGTTGAAGCTTTTGATGAGGCCGAAGCGCGACTGGGATATTTGCAACGGATTGGAGTCGGCTATCTGACTTTCGATCGCGCATCGCGGACACTGTCTGGTGGTGAGTTGCAGAGGATCAACATGGCGCGATGCCTTGGGAGTGCTTTGACGGAAACCTTGTTTTGCCTTGATGAACCATCGGTTGGTTTGCATGCTCGTGACTCTCAGCGGCTTCTCGAAATCATGCGCGAAATGCGGGATCAAGGAAACACCGTGGTTGTTGTCGAACACGAACGCACGGTGATCGAGGGCGCTGACCGCTTGATTGAAATCGGACCAAAAGCGGGTCATGAAGGTGGAATGGTTGTCTATTCGGGGCCAGCTGTTGCCACAGAGGCACGAAAAACCCGCACGGCAGCCTTTAAATCGACATGGCAGCCTGGTGAGGCGGAATTTATCGAGTTGTCCGGTGCCGGGACCAACAACCTGAAGGGCATTCACATAAGGATTCCCGTTGGAGCTTTGACCGCAGTTTGTGGAGTCAGCGGCAGTGGAAAAACCAGTCTGATTCAGCACACATTTTATCCAATGGTTGCGGATGCATTGGGGCAGGATATAGCGGCGACTGGAGGCGAGCGATGTATTGCTAAATCGGTAAAACCGTTGTCGCTGATTAAAACGCACTCTGAAGTTATGTTGATGAGCCAGGCTGCCCTGGGACGAAGCAGTCGATCCAATATTGCGACTTACCTCGGAATCTTTGATGAAATCCGCAAACTCATGGCATCAGAACCGTTGGCGAAGAAGTTAGATCTGACCCCCGGATCGTTCAGTTTCAATGTCCCGGGTGGTCGCTGTGAAACCTGTCGGGGGCTTGGGACTGTTTCCGAAGATCTGTCGTTCCTGGGTGACATGGAGGTGACTTGTCCAGAGTGCCAGGGGCGCCGGTTTGGAGATGCGGTTATGAGCGTGTCATGGCGAGGGAAAAACCTTTCGGATATTTTGGCTTTGAGCGTTGCAGAGGCGCGGACCTTTTTCCATGACCGTCCCTCAATCGCAACGACCCTGGATCATGTGATCGCGATGGGGCTTGGATATGTGGGGTTGGGGCAGCATACGAGTTCTTTTTCAGGTGGCGAGGCGCAGCGGCTCAAGTTGTCGGAATTGTTACGTGAAGTCCGGGCTGGCAAGCCAAAGATCTTGATTTTTGACGAACCCACCACCGGGCTGAGTGATGCCGATGTCGAGCGTTTAATCGTTCAGTTTCGCGCGTTGACAAAGAATGGCCATACCGTGATTGTGGTGGAGCATCACCTGGGAGTGCTCAAGTCTGCGGATTGGTTGATTGAAATTGGTCCTGAGGCAGCAGCAGGCGGTGGTGATTTGGTCTATGAGGGAGTCCCCGGCGGATTGTCTGGGGTTGAACGGTCGCTAACGCGTCCGTTTTTTGGAGGGAAGGCATGAGCCGATACGCAACACGGGACTCGATCACAACAGCGCAGCTGCTGAAACGAAAGCATGCTGGCGAAAGAATTTCGATGGTCACCTGTTACGACTCTGCGTTTGGTCGAATTGTCGAAGAATCGCCGATTGATGTCGTTCTGGTCGGCGATAGCCTTGGCAACGTGATGCTGGGGTTCGACAGCACACTGCCGGTGACCGTTGATCACATGATCCATCACGCAAGTGCAGTGACTAGAGTCGTGCGCAGACCTCTCGTTGTTGTTGATATGCCATTCATGTCGTATCAAGTCTCTGTTGAGGATGCTTTGCGCAACTGCGGGCGCGTCATCAAGGAGGCCTCTGCGCAGGCCGTGAAGCTTGAAGGCGGAAGTCGAATTGTGCCTGCGGTGAAAGCGCTCGTCGATGCTGGAATTCCGGTGATGGGCCATTTGGGGTTGACCCCTCAAAGTGTTCACACGCTCGGTGGATACAAGGTGCAAGGCAAGGGTGCCGATGCCCGCAAGGCGATAATTGAAGATGCGTTGATGCTAGCTGAGGCTGGAATATTTGCGTTGGTGCTGGAAATGGTTCCGGCAGAGCTCGCTGCGGAGATTACTAGAAAAATTGCAGTGCCTACGATTGGCATTGGTGCGGGGGCCGGTTGCGATGGACAAGTTTTGGTCCTGCACGACCTGCTTGGTTTCGATCAAGACTTCAATCCAAAGTTTCTAAAAAAATATGCCAACTTGGGTGAAGCGATCGGCGGGGCATTGACGAAGTACGACAAAGAGGTCAAGTCGGGAACTTTTCCGACGGCGAAAAATGAATTCTAATCGCGTCCTGATGATGCGGATAAAATGCAAGAACAGGGTCCTTTCATGACCAGCAAACGTGACTACTACGAAATTTTAGGCGTCGAAAAGTCGGCTTCTGACTCGGAAATAAAATCGGCCTATCGCAAGTCGGCGATGAAATATCATCCTGATCGCAATCCCGATAACAGCGAGGCCGAGGAAAAGTTCAAGGATGCATCCGAAGCATACGAGGTTCTCTCTAACCCGGAGAAGCGCGCAACCTATGACCGGTTCGGCCATCAGGGGCTTGGTGCCGGGGCTGGATTTAATGATGTGAACGATATTTTTCAAAGTTTCGGCTCCATCTTTGAAGAATTTTTTGGATTCGGCGGTGGATTTGGTGGTGGTGGGAGAACCAGAGCGCGTCGCGGTGCTGATCTGCGATATGACTTGGCGCTGGAATTTAATGAGGCTGTTTTTGGCGTAGAAAAAGAAATTGAATTTGAGCGAATTGCCAACTGCACCGGTTGTAGTGGCAGCGGTGCCAAGCCAGGAACGTCGCGGGCCCGGTGCAAGACTTGCCAAGGAGTCGGTCAGATTCGCAGGACCCAAGGGTTTTTTAGCGTGGCAACGCCATGTCCTTCCTGTGGGGGCGAGGGGGAAACGATTGATCACCCCTGTCCGTCTTGCAAGGGGCGTGGTCGCAAAAAGGTTGAGCGGAAGATGTCAGTCAAAGTCCCCGGAGGCGTAGATACGGGGCTGCGGCTGAGAGTTTCTCAAGAAGGTGAGGCCGGATCCAATGGTGGCCCGGCTGGAGATTTGTATGTTGTCCTTCACGTGAAGGAGAGCGACCGTTTTGTGCGTGATGGCAATGATTTGATCCTGAGCCAGCAGATCAGCATGGTGCAGGCAGCTCTGGGCGCCAAAATAAAAATTAGTGGGATCGATTCCGAACACACTTTGGAGATCCCGGCCGGAACCCAATATGGGCACCGCATCACCGTTCCAGGGGCCGGTGTGCCGAGCCTTAAAGGCGTCGGACGCGGTGATTTGCATGTTGAATTTGCTGTGGTGATTCCGCGCAAGTTGACTCGCGAGCAGCGGGATCTTTTGCAGAAGTTTGCCGAGATTAGTGGTGACGAGCCCAATGCGGGTCAAAGCGGGTTTTTCCAAAGGTTGTTTGATTGAGGGGGCGGATCCCTTCCCTTTGTTTCAGTCAGGGTCAGGATGACCTGCGGAATTATGTGGATGTCGCAGCGCCTTCGGTCAAACCTTTGATGCCATATGTTGGTGGAACGCGGCTGGCGAGCCATGCCGGGTAGAGGCCTGCAACGAGAGAAACCAGGAGTGCCCCCCCACCAACCGATGCGTAAGTGTGCCAGTTGTAGTCCATTGGCAAGGTCGCCAACAGGTACAAGTCGGGCAGATCAATGAACTGAAATTTTTCGAGCAATTTACTGATGCCGAAGGCCAAGCCACTGCCGGCCACCGTTCCAATCACCCCGACCCAGGCTCCTTGAAACAGAAATAGCATCAGAATTTCTCTGTTGGTGGCCCCCAAGGCCTTCAGGATCGAAATACTGCGTTGTTTTTGGGTCACCGAAATGAACAGTGTGGTCAAGATATTGAAGCTGGCCACGCCACTGACCAAAAAGACGATGGCGGCGATTACCGCTCGTTCAATCTGCATGGCTTCGAATAGAGATCGATTGAAGGATTGCCATTCCTTGATTTGGATTGTGTATTTTTCGCTCATTGCCGCTGCGATTTCCGGGCTCCGGTCAGGGCGTTTAAGTCCAATTTCGAGTCCTGTCACTCGCTGTCCCATTCCAAAAAAAGCCTGGGCTGTCGGCAGGGAAACAATACCAAGTTTATTATCGTAATGCTTGAGGCCAGAGTCGTAGACACCGGCGACACGAAAGGACTGCATTTCTCCGACACGGTCGGCGTCGGGGGCGATTAGCTGTACGATGTCGCCCGGTTTGGCGTCGAGCACTGACATCAGGCCACGCCCGAGGATGATGGGTGACGGTTGATCGGTGGACTTTCGGGGTGTCTTCATTTCGGAGAGAGAGTCGATCTCCGCCTGCAGGTCATCAAGGGCCGTGACCGGTTTGACGAGGGGGCGGAGGTCCTGGACCAACTGGCGTTGCTTGGGTTCAATACCGCGGATCAGGGTGGAATGAAGGATCGAATTTTTGCGTGCCATGGTCTCGTAATGAACAAAACGGGACATGCCAGTCAGGTTGACACCAAAATCACGCTGGATTTTCTCCGCCCAGACGTCGGGTTTCTCCAGACCGCCCGGGAAGTTGAAGGCCAATATGTGTGCGTTCGCTGCAAGGAATCGATTTCTTAGCTCAGTTTCGAAGCCGTTGATGACCGACAGGACTACCGTCATCGCAGCAACGCCAATCGCAACACCAGCGATGGAAAGTAGGGTGATCCAAGAAAAAAACCGGTTTTCTCGGCTTGACCGTAGGTATCTTGTAGCGACGAAGATGGCTGTTCTCATGGCAAAGGAGAGTATCTGGAAGCGGGGCAACGGTCAAAGGGTGGGGCCGTCTAGGAACAAGAAAGGATCCTTCGCTTCGCTCAGGATGACGGGTTGGAGGAGCTCAGGATGACGGGTTGGAGGAGCTCAGGATGACGGGTTGGAGGAGCTCAGGATGACGGGGATCCTTCGCTTCGCTCAGGATGACGGGGGGTCTTGATTGTGGTATCAATGCCGGCCCAAGCGGAGAGGTGATTTTTGACCATAAACCGACTGATATTGTCTCTTTTTTCAATCCTTCTTGGGGGGGTGGCCTTTGGCGCTAATTCGGATAAACAACAGCCGTTATTGCTGGTGAGTGTCTATCCAGTCCAGGCGATGGTTCAGGAGATTGCGTCTGGTACCTTTGAAGTGAAGCCAGCCCTGCCCTACGGACGTAGTGAACATGACTACGAGGCCTCAGCTAAAGATATCCGGGTTTTACGCTCCGCCAAGCTGCTTTTGATCGTAGACCAGCCGACCGACGGTTGGATGGCCCGAGCGGCTGGAAGCAAAGTTCCGGTTTTTGAAATTTTGCCCCATGTTGAAGCGTCCACCTATGCCGACACAGTCGGAGTGGCCGCCTTGGGGAATGGGGCCGCTCGGGCAATCAGTCGACAGCTCGATCCTCATTTTTGGACCGATCCAGTCCGGATGGGGAAAGCCGCCATTGCTGTGGCAGGTCGTCTGGCAGATCTGGCTGATGCGGATGAGGGCGCTAGAAAGGCTCTATTCGAGAAGGCTAAAGTTTTTGCAGCAAGGATGACTCGGTTGTCGGACTCAATTGCTGCTCAGGTAAGAACTTTCCCCCCCGTCAGCTTGATTCTGGCTCATGGGTCACTTGGTTATTACAGCCGCCTGACCGGCCTGAAAATCATTGGGATACTGGAACCGGTGCCTCATGTTGAGCCAACCCCACGGCGGCTCGGCGTTCTCATTCAACTGGCGAGGGCAAACAGGCCGGCCGTGGTGCTTGCCGAAGAACAAATTGATTCCGCGGTCGCGAGAGCCTTAGCTCGTGAGGCTGGTGTGTCGGTCGCAAAGATCAATCCGCTAGGTCATCCGGATGCCGCTACAGTGGTTGCGGTTGGAGCTTACGATCGGTATCTGACGGGCCTCACCGACGAAGTGATCAAGGGACTGACGGCCAAATGAATTCAGGTGCAAACATGAATATCAAAAGCGACCCAAGGGAAACTTCGCCTGCCATCAAAGTCAAGGGTATGTCCCTTGCCATCGAAGGTCGGTCGATCTTGCATGATGTGACTTTCACTTTGGAGCGTGGGGAGTTTTTGTGCATCTGCGGTCCGAATGGTGCGGGTAAGACCATGCTTCTCAAGGCGATTCTTGGCTTGGGGAAACCAACTTTAGGCACTGTATCTTTGTTTGGTTTGTCTTCGCGCGAAGGCCGAAAAAAAATTGGATACGTGCCACAACGCAAGAATTTTGACCGGATGTTTCCGGCGCGTGTGGTCGAAGTCATCGCGGCTCATGTGTCCGGTGCATGGCCTCTAATGATTTCGTCTGCGGCACGCGACAAGGCCGCCGCTGCGTTGCGAATCGTGGGTGGTGAACACCTACTGGACAAAGAGCTGCGTGACCTGAGTGGCGGAGAGCTGCAGCGGGCATTTTTGGCGCGGGCTTTGGTTGCCGATCCCGAAATGCTGGTTTTGGATGAGCCGATGGCCGGGGTCGATGCCAAAGGCATAGTCGATATCACAGCCCTGCTGGATAATTTGACCAAACAGCGCCGCATGACAGTCGTCATGATCACCCACAGCCTTTCTGTTGTTGAACATTGCGCCACCCAGGTGATTTTCATGGAAGGTGGCACTGTCATGGCTTTGGGCAAACCGGCTCAGATACTGCACGATCCGCGAATCAGAGAAACTGCATTTACGGGTCACGATCACGAGCATGCCATCACCAGCGGCAAGGGGGAATACTGACCATGATGGAGTTCCTCAGCGAAATTCTTGCGCAGGATTTCATGATTCGAGCTTTGACAGGCGGTGCATTGGTGGCGATCGCATGTGCCATGCTTGGCGTGCTGGTTTTTCAGCGTGGGATTACATTTGTTGGCGACGGTCTGGCTCATTCCATGTTCGGCGCGGCCGGGATCATGGCACTTTTGAATGCAATGATTGGTGCCGCAACAGGATCGCCCGCGAATTCAGGTTCTGGAAACTACGGGGCATTTTTTATTTGGTCCGCTTTGCCACTGAATGTCTTGGTTGGCTTTGCCATGGCGTGGGTGCGCCGCACGGGGAAATTACGGGGCGACGCTGCCATAGGAATTTTCTTTCCGATCATGTTTGCAGCTGGGGTGCTGTGCCTCGCACTACGCAGAAATGCCGGAGCACCGCCGTTGAACATGGAAGCATTACTGTTTGGTAGTGTCCTCGGCATGACCCCGGCAGATTTGACTATCATGGCAGGGGGGGCCGTGTTGATCGCAGTGATTGCACTGACTTGGGGACGCAGGATTGCCTATGCCGCATTTGATCCTGATTTGGCCGCAATGTCCGGAGTGCGGGTTGCCCTAGCCGAGTATGCTCTATTTGGGTTGTGTGCGGCCGTAGTGGCGTTCTCGATGCGGCTTGCAGGGGTTGTTCTGGTGAGTTCGCTCCTTGCGATTCCTGCTGGCGCCGCATCTTTGTGGCGGGGCAGTTATGGCTGGCAGCTGCTTTTTGCATCCCTGTTTGCGGCGACCTCTGTGAAGGTCGGTCTAATCTTGGCCTATTGGATCGACGTCCCGTCGGGAGCCATGATTGTCCTGACGATGGGTGCCCTTTTTTTTGCTGCGATGGTGATCCGGGCTTTCATGGTGCCAGATGCAAGGCGATAATCTTCGGTTATCTGATGCATTGTCC
The DNA here is from genome assembly GCA_947479535.1 of Oligoflexales bacterium. GTDB lineage: Bacteria > Bdellovibrionota_B > Oligoflexia > Oligoflexales > RGVZ01 > RGVZ01. The sequence continues at coordinate 13,677 of CANJZQ010000049.1, forward strand.
AATCTGCGAGACCTCGCGGCTTCAGGGCCTCTGACTCTGGGCCGGTTTTTGGACGCGCTTAATGCAAGAGGGCACGCTTTCGTCTGCCTGGTTCTTGGATTTCCGTTTTTAACCCCGATTCCCTTGCCTGGGGTTTCCATTCCATTCGGCGTCATGATCGTTGTCGTGGCCTTTTGCATGGCTGCCGGTGTGCCTCCGTGGATGCCTGCATCCTGGAGGGATAAAAAGTTGCCCGCAGAATTAGTTGTGAAGGCGCTTGAATTTGCATTGAAAGTCCTGCGGAAGATCGAATTTCTGATAAAGCCGCGCGGCCAAATTTTCATGAAGTTCCCAGGCGTGACCCGGATATCGGGCTTAGCCATGGCTTTTTGTGGTGGAATTTTGGCCATGCCACTGCCCCCGGGGACAAACTTTCCGCCCGCTCTTGGAGTTGTTTTGATCGCGATGGGCGTGCTGGAGTGCGACTCAGTCATCCTCGGGAT
>CANJZQ010000050.1 GCA_947479535.1 Oligoflexales bacterium
AAAAATCTGGCGGATTTTCTAAACCTGATCCGCAGCCTTGAGTCCAACTGCGATGACAACCTTCATGCAGTCGGTGCAACACTCAGGCAGATGTCGGGCATGGAAAAGTTGGCAACGCCCGGCGGCGAAAGCCCCCAAGAGGTCAACGCCGTGCGCCTGATGACGGTTCACAAATCCAAAGGACTTGAATTTCCCTTAGTGGCGATTGTTGACACAGCGGCACCGTGGGTATCCGAACCAAAGGGCTGGCTGAAGGTCACCGATCCAAGCGGAACCAATGAACCAAGTGACTCCAGCGACCCCCGTGGCTCGGGTATGATTTACCTCGGTTCAAAAACAACACGGCCGGCAAACGACCCGGAAACCGCTGGCTTCCTGGCCATGGCATTGTCCAGTGAAGTCGCCGAGGCAAACCGCGTCTGGTATGTGGCCCTGACGCGGGCGCGACAATATCTGATCCTGAGTGGCACCAGACGCAGGGACAATCAGGCTCTTGCGGATGCGTTGCAGCGCCTGGAGGGAGCACCGCTTATTTCTCACGCCCGTTGCTCGCAGGCCGTGCAATCTTTTGATCGTTCAACCTCAGTGCCGTTCACGGTGCGGATTCAGATGCCGCTGCAAAGTGGCGTCATCAGGGGAAGTGCGACTCCAACGATGGATATGCATGCGCTTGTCCTTGAAAGTGATGGGCTGCGGGAGTTTGAAAGAAAGGATTCTTCGGCAGGCCTCAGAATGACGGGGGGAGAGGATTCTTCGGCAGGCCTCAGAATGACGGGGGGAGAGGATCCTTCGCTGGCGCTCAGGATGACGGGGGGAGCTAAGGATGACGGGACGCGGCAGGATGACGGGCTGGCTAATGATGACGGAATTGGCGAAGCTGCATTGGTTGCGGCGAGACCGCTGCCCCTGCCCTTTGGCGTAAAAATTCTTGTGGCCAGCAGGTTCTCCGACAAAAAATCAAAGCCTGAAGATTCGCCATCGCCGACCGCTGAGGTCGCACCGCTGGAGAAACGCGATCCTTCACGCGCCCTCGAAGGCCGTCTGGCAGCAGCCGTCGGCACCATGGTCCATGCCGGCCTTGAATATGCCGTACGCGGTATCCCGTTCAATCAAGAGGCCGTCTGGCGGGATATTTGCGACAAGAGCATGCTCGCGGATCATGACGTAAAAGTTCGTGATGGCATGCAACAGGGCACCAGTCAGCTGGCAGCAGTTCTTAGTTCTGCCATCTGGAAGGATCTTTTGGCGAGCTACCCCCGGCGGCGCGCCGAGGTTCCAGTTGTTTTGATCGATGCACGACGAAACTTGAACTCAGGCACGATTGATCTTTTGCTCGATGACGGGACGGACGAAAGGGCCCCGGCAAAGGTTATGGTCGTTGATTTCAAAACATCCCACGTCGAAGGCGATCCCGCCCAACACGCACGCGAAAGTGGATACTTCGATCAAGTCCGTTCTTACACTGGGACACTGCAACAGGCTTTTCCAGACGCAAAAATAGCCGGATGTATTTTCTACACCCGGCTTTTGCAATCTGTGACGGTCCCGCTATGAGGACTGTTGTCCTTTTTCCAGGTTAGAGCAGCGTGTAGCTCAAACGCGCCACGTTTTCCCAACGCTTGCCATCAACGCGCTTCTCGTAAATGCCGTCGATGTATTGCAGCGTATCGTTGATAAACAGGACGCGGTCGTTGACGGCCCAGGTCAGGCGGACCCGGTTGAACGACGTGTTGGAAACATTGTAACCAGCCTTGCGAACGTCTACTCCGGACTCGCTTTGGGCCGATGCCACTGCCTCATATTTTGGCGACCATTCCGTATCGACAAAACCACTCAGCGATGCCGTCAGACCAGAAAAGCGCGCCGGCTTGAACGTGATCGCAGCGACGGTCTCGTTGCTCGCGTTCGGTTCGCGCTTGGTGGTCTGTTCGGTCTGGGACTTCTCGTCAAATGCGAGTCCAAATTCGTTTCCAGGGCGACCAACTTGATTGTCGACCGGAGCAAATCCAGGACGGCTCGCCGTCTCAATTCCTGGTTCGACGCTGGCTGTCAAAGTCAATGAACCCGCAGGCATTGAAAATTCGCGGCTCTTGACCTCGGTGTTCAATGCCATCTTCCCGGTGGTTCCTTTTCCAGCGAACGGAGTGAAGACGTCGAGGAAAGGTGTCAGGGAAAAATTCTCGCTGCTGAACGCACTGAGTTCCGCAATGATTTCAGGATTCCGCTGCTTGAATTCTGCAGTTTTCGAATCTTTGATCGCGCCAAACGTCACGTTCAAATCCAGGCGGCCGTTGGCAAGGCGGGTGCCGACTGTCGGGCGAACTTCCATCCGTGGACTCATGCTGCCGAACGACACGCCGTTCATGTTCAGGTTGAGTCCATGACGAACTTCGACCTTGGTGTAGGCGTTGGTCATGACATCCTGAACGGATGCCCGTTTTTCAGCAGTTACATCTGGGGCATTTTGAGCTGAAGCATTGGTTGCCATCAGCAAAAGCATGGCATTGGCGGAAACGGCGAGCGATGTGGCAACGATACGCATAAGCTAACCCCCCGAAAACATTACTTAAAAACGAAACACCAGACCCGTGATTGGGCAAAACATAGATTGGCTTCGTTTACCATGTATTCTATGAGTTTGAAAGAATTTTTCTATGAATTGTATGGCTGAGGGGTGTCGTCACCAACACCGCGGTCGAGTTGGCGATCCATGTCATACTTCGGATCCCAAACAAAGCGTTGGCCGCCTGATGCTGCGCCATCTTCGTCGCCGCCGCCTGCAACAGGGAAGCGGTGCGTGATTCCATTGGCTACAAGTTCTGCGTGAAACTCCTGAACCATGCTCAAGCAATCATGGATCAGTTCTGAAGTGTTGATGCGCTCGCGAAGTTTTTTTGCGCCCGGCCAGCCTTTGGCGTACCACAACAGGTGCTTGCGCATGCACAAAGCCCCCGCGCCACCAGCCCCGTAAGCTTCTTTTTGCCAGGTCAAATGATCGGTCACAACCTGGAGCCATTCATCGGGACCGACTTCGGTTTTGCCCGACAAGATTTCACTGAAAATCCACGGATTCCCCAAGGCGCCGCGGCTGACCATCACGCCATCGACTCCGGTGCGCTCGCGCATCTGCACGGCGTCTGCGCGACAGAAGATGTTGCCGTTGCCAAAGACAGGTATCGTCAGGCGCCGCTTTACGGCTGCCATGGTCGCCAAATCAACGGGGTAGCTGTAATCCTCGCTGCGCAGGCGGCCGTGGACGGTAATCCAATGCGCACCACCCTTTTCAGCCGCATCGGCGACTTCAAAAATCGTCACTTGGGAACGGTCCCAGCCCAAACGGACCTTCACCGACAAAGGCTTGTCGGTCGCCTGGCGCGCCAAACGGACCGTCTCATAAACACGGTCAGGTTCCTTGAGGATCGCGCTCCCGCTGCCTGATTTGACCACTTTGGTCACCGGGCAGCCCATGTTGATGTCGATCGTGTCAAAAGGCTGCTTGTCTAGAATCTCAATGGCCCGCGCCACATCATCGGCGGAACCACCGGTGATCTGTACGCCGAGGATCGCTTCGTCGGCATGACGCGCCATCATCTCGAAAGTACGCTTGCTCGTATAAAGAATTGCCTTGGCCGAGAGCATTTCCACATAAGTCAGGGATGCCCCCTCGCGCGCACAAACCCGGCGGAACGGATGGTCCGACACTCCGGCCAGGGGGGCCAGAAGCACCGGAAATTCCGGAAATCCAAGTTTATCGAAAGCGGGGATGCGGACCATTTAAATATTCTTGTCTGAAAAAGCTTTGTTAAAACATTCAATCAAAATACGAGCGAAATGGGAGGCAGGTTGAGGGCCGGGGTTTTGAGGACCGTTCGCCCTGCGCGCTGGCTTGCATTCAGGTCGACTTCGCGCCGGGAATAAAGAGCCAGGAAATTGAAAACATCCCACCAAGTATGGATGAAAGCGGCTTCGCCCAAACTCCACCCGTTTCGCTGCGTCACATAGCCCAGGTGGTAACCCAAAAGCAACTGTGGAATCGGAATGGAGTTGGATCCCAAATGAGCCAGGGCAAAGAGCAATGATTGCGAGGCATTGGACATCACGTCTCCGCCAACATACTCCCGCATCAGCGGCATCATCCAGCCGCGAAACAATGCCTCCTCGTGGGTTCCTGCCAAATGGGAAAAAGCACCACCAAAGGCGTAGTCGCTGCCGCGCAACCCTACTTTTTGATAACCCTCGGCATCCGATCGCGCCGAGGCCACGGCAACAGCACCCATGAGTCCGAGTGGGATATAAGTCGTCGGGCGGGCCAGATAACTGAAATCAAACGGCGCGAGGACCGTATCCTGGACCGTGACTTTGTCCCTGAGAAACTCATATTGGCCATCCTCGCGCCGTGAATCGGCAGCGCTGCGAAAGGCATGCAACGCACTGTAACTTCCGGCCGCAAAGGAAAGCTGTCCCCCCAGGAGGTAGCGCCGCTCGGTGTCGTCGCGGGTGTCAATTTTGACATTTACGCCATCGCCTTCAGCGTCCACTCGGGCCTCGATGGCTTTTTTGGCGGAAGAGGCAACCAGCCCCCCACCGAGCCAAATCCCCGAATAGGCGGCTGCCGCGCCGTAATCTTGGTGCATCCACTGGTCAAAGCCGGGCAAGAGGACACTCACTGCCGGCGCCCAGAGGTCGCTCCTGGGTTCTGCGTAAACGGGCGTTGAGGCAAGTCCCACGGCGATCAAAATCCGGACAATCAGAACACGGGGTATGAAGTTCACTGAAGGTCTCCAGTTTGCGACAGAACAATTTGCCGATATAGTAGCCGTTCGAGGACGTCTATTCAGCTTTAATTTCAGACCGGTGGCCAGCATGCTTGACATCAAATTCATTCGTGAAAATCCAGATCTGGTCGCCAAGGGCGCGAAAGACAAAAACCTCAAGATCGACATTGCCAAACTGCTGGAGCTGGATGCGACCGTCCGCAGCATGCAGGCCGAAACGGAAACCTTGCAGTCCGAGCGCAACCGCCTCTCAAAAACCATAGCCCAGGCTGCGGCGACCGAGCGCGAAACTTTGAAAGCTCAAGTCCAAGGCCTCAAAGCACGCATGGACGAAATCGCGCCAAATCTAGACGCCTCGCGCAGCGAATTCAACGCCATGATGCTCCTTGTCCCCGCGCCGGCCCGGTCCGACGTCCCAATCGGTCGCGACGACACGGAAAATGTTGAAGTGAAACGCTCGGGCACCTTCCCAAAATTTGATTTCGAGCCCCTTGATCACGCGATCGTGGGGGAAAAACTTGGGATCGTTGATTTTGCACGCGGCGTAAAACTTGCGGGCAGCCGGTCTTACATCCTGAAGGGCGACGGCGCGCGGCTGGAGCAAGCCGTTTTGCGTTTCACCTTCGACAAGTTGTGCGAGCGTGGCTACACGCCACTGACGGTGCCTGTTCTCGTTAAAGAAGAGGCCATGATTGGCACCGGGTATTTTCCAACCGGACGCGACCAGGCCTACTACGTTGAAAAAGACGAACGTGCTTTAGTTGGCACCGCTGAAGTCAGTCTGACCAGCTACTACAGCGGGGAAATCCTGCAGGAATCTGAACTCCCTTGCCGCATCATGGCGTGGAGTTCCTGTTTCCGTCGCGAAGCCGGAACGTATGGCAAAGACACCAAGGGGCTTTACCGCGTTCACCAGTTCCAAAAAATCGAACAAGTGATCATCGCCCCCGCCGACAATGAAGCGTCAGAAAAACTTCACGATGAACTATTAAAAAACGCCGAGGATGTCCTGCAGGCATTGGGACTCGCCTACCGCGTCGTCTATGTCTGCACCGGTGATTTGGGCCAAGGTCAGGTCCGCAAGCACGACATCGAAACCTGGATGCCTTCGCGCAAGGCCTACAGCGAGACTCACAGTTGTTCCACCTTCCATGACTTCCAGGCGCGTCGCCTGCAGATGCGTTACCGGACGAAGTCGGGGGAAGTCAAAACCTGTTACACCCTGAACAACACGGCGATCGCAACGCCGCGCGTTTTGATTCCACTCCTTGAGTGTTATCAGCAAGCCGACGGCAGCGTAAAAATCCCCGACGTCCTCGTGCCGTACATGCAGGGACAAAAAATCATCACCGCAAACCCCTAAAGAAATGGGATCGCTCCCAAGTCCGGCGTCGAGACATATCCGCTGTACGCCCGATTCATCGCTCCGCTGATGGTCTGGACAAGAGCCAAACATTTTTGGAGCTGAGCCTCGTCGGGCAGAAACCCGCGTTCCTCAACAAATCCCTTTCGCCGGAGTTCAAAAATTTCTGCGGGGCAGTTTCGTCCGTTAAAGAACTTCACATCAATTTCGTTCGACCCGGAGAACCTGTTCTCAATTTCTACATTCATGACTTTCAACCCCCTTTTACGTAGCGCCTAACATGCCAAAATCAACCACCAAACCTACCAGCCACTAGCTAAAAACCACCATTCCACTCGCAATTACTCAGTAATGTTTACGCACCATTCGTCCGACGAAAAATTGTCTCGGTGGTTTAATCGACACGATCCAACTGGAGCGTCCATGCTGGAGACGGTGACAGAGAAAACAACAGGGGTTGAAGTTCCATTTGATGGGACTGCCGTGACCGGAGAGACCATTGCCGCGGATTCGCCTAAATGGCTAAGCGATGCCGAAATCAACGCTGAAGTTGAACGGATTCACAAAACACTGACCAAAAAAGTTGTAATTCCGCTCATGGCAGTGATGACCATTGCTTTTTATGCAAGTGGATTTCAAAATACAACCTACCACATCGGCATCGTGATCCTTGGCGTCGTGATCGCGGCGCTCAATGCCTGGATATCCAACAAAACTGAAGAATGGCACTTTAAATCGGGTTGGCGAACCGACCGCTGGGATGCAGCACGGTGGCTGGCCAGCATTTTGGGTTTTGACCTTTTTCTGCTCTATGGTTACAGCCCATCGTTAACGGTAACATTTACGTCATGGACGATTTTGATCGTCTCTGCACAATCAGATCTGTTCAACAAGGGACTGCGCAACACCGTTGTCTTTATTTGCTGGGCAGCAGGTGCTGTAGCGATCTTGATCTGGTATCCTTCCGACCCGCTCGGCACACGACTTTTTGCGATCCTCGCCATGCTATTGATCTGTATCCTCTTTGAACGCCTGGAATCCTACTGGTGCAGCGAACTGGTACGCAGGCGAAAAATTGAACGGATTCAGAGTCACGCCCAAGAGCGACTTGTCCATGCCGAGCGGGATGCACAGATTGGCGCCCAAGTCAGGACCGTGTCCCATGAGTTGGGAAACCTGATCAATATTTTACAGCTGAGCAATTCACCCGATAGTGAACTCGATCGGGAGCAACTGACTCGAACGCTGTTCTACATCACGAAAATCAATCACCTGATCCTCCGCGACATTGACAAGCAGGCACCAAGACACAACATCCTGATAAAAGAGTTGATGTCGGACATTGTCTTGTTGATCCGGCCTGAAGTGATCACCACACCCTGCCGCTTTCAGATCAACGCATCCCAAGAGGCCCTAGAACATCGGATCAGCGAACGAACCGGTTCGTTGTTCTTGATCATCCACAACCTCGTAAGAAACGGACTGCACGCCATCAATGATGCAAAAATGAAGATCAATCACGGAAAAATCGAAATTGGAACAGATCTACATGGGAAGGAAATTCGGATAACAATCGCAGATAATGGCGTCGGGATGAGCGAACAAACTCTGGAGCAGTTGTTCTCTGGTAGATCGCGCTCGATCAAGAGGGGCAGGCACGGCCTGGGATTTGGGTTTGTGCTAGACGAATGTGCAAGGAATGGCTTCACGTTATCAGCGTCGTCCAAGCCTAATGAGGGAACGATCATGACCATGATCGTTCCCGTCACAACCTGAGTATCGAAATTTCGTGAAACTCGCACTGCGCCTATGGTCGCCCCAACGTGGTATCTTGATTACACCACGTTGGGTCATTCATTCCCGTTTCCGTTCAGGAGGCTTTTGGTTTTTCTTTTGGCTCAGCAGATTGGACCGATGGCGCAGCTGGTTTCGCTACCAATTCTGGCGCTACTGTCCCAATGGTCTTGCTGGCGCCTTCGGTAATCTTTGACACGACCGTAGCGCCCGCAGCACGAATTTTGGTCAGGTCGATATTGGAAACAAATTCTTTGAGATCTTGCTCCGCTTTTTCTTTGCTGACCGCGTATTGCTTTTGGATCATTCCAACGAGCTGATCTTTTTTTCCAGCCACAGTTTGAAGGTCATCATCCGTAAGTTTTCCGAAACGCTCGCGGAATTGTCCCTTAATGATTTGCCATTGTGCTTCTATTTGATCCAAGTTCATGGGTTACCCCTATTATATGGTTGTGCACGTGAGCCTCATGTTGGCTTTCTCTTGATCGTTCGAATGCGGATGCATTTTACACGCCACTGGTGCCGCTAAAATTATTTTTTTCTGGTATTGCGAGATCGGTGGAAGCGTCAAAATCCCCGACATTTTCGTGCCGTCCACGCAGGAAAAAAAACGACCGCCGTTAAGGCCAAACAATTAGAACCGCAACCATCCGTCCCGACGAAACAATTTCACTTTTCATTGATTTTCCCCTAAAGCCAAGCCCGGCCCAGCCGAAGACCCTCGTGCCAGCCAGGGCCATTTGGTCCTGAGGCAATTAGAGGAGAACGCATCATGAAAGTATTTTTGAAGGCCGCAATTGCGGCAGTTGTTATTGCGTCCGCGGCAGGCTGTGCATCTACTTCTAAAGACGCGGAACTCGTTGCACCCGTCGGCGCCGAGTACGTAAAAACCGGGTCGCGTGCCCATGACGTGCGCATGGTTGCCAAGATGGATGATGTGGGCGACTACGCCCTCGACGGTGCCCCGGCGGCTAAGAAGCCGAAAAGAAAGACAAATTTAAATAATAAACTTTGAATTTCCTTACAAGGACGCCGGCGTCGATTATCCGTTTTTTTCCTTTATTTCGTGGTGATTATGCCGATGGCTTTTCTGTGGAGCCATCCGTATGAAGCGATGTTTTACCGCCAACACTTTTGTCGGTTCAGGACAAGTCCTGTTCAAGAGATTTCTTTTAGCTTTTTTTATCGGCCAGACGGCTGGCTGTAACCTGCCAGAAGCCAAAGTGACCGCCTCGATTGTCAGTTCTCCCATCGGAGCCTGCACCACTTCAGATTGCGAAATAAGCTTCGAAAGTGATGCAGGCTTGTCCCCGGCCGCTGTGGATGCTTCCGGTGTCTTGCAGGTTTCCGAAGGGCAGAGCACCGCTGATGCGGTGGTTATCTCGGAGACTTCGACGCTCATCATCAAGGGCTATGCGATCGTCGCCTCTACCGCGACCTGCCTGACACAAGAACCCATCACCAACATCACGCCGCCGGCAATCAAAGATGTCTACGCAATGGGTGAAGGACGATGGAACATCTGCGTTGCAGTAGTGCGCAACGGCAGCAGACAACTCCTGCGTTCCCCTGAGATCGTTGTGGACCTCACTGCCCCACTGTTCGCCGGGGCGATCTCTGTCACTGGCAACAACACTCTGACCCCAACGTTGTCTTGGCCCACGGCATCTGACAATTTTGCGACGGCATCCGACATCAAATATCAGGTTCGGGTCTCAGAAAGCCAAATGAGCACGATCACCGACGCCCTGACGTCTGGCGAGTTCCGCGAAGTTCAATCCGGTTCCACTGCCGTTCAGATGTCGGATTTGATTGCGGGCAAGACTTACTACGCCGTCGTGATTGCCGTCGATCGCGCTGGCAATGCCAAGATGATGTCGCAGACTTCTTTTTTAACGGGATATGAGGTGGTCGTGACGCCAGCGTTTAGTGTTGTGTCACCTGGTACCTACGGAACATCCAAGTTCGTGACGATCACGACATCAACTGCTGGCGCAGCGATCTACTATACCGTTGACGGTGTAACCACGCCGTCTTCTTCATCTCTTTTGTACACGGGGCCTGTTTCTGTTTCCTCCTCGCTAACGATCAAAGCGATTGCAATCAAAAACGGGTATTCGGACTCGGGTATTTTGAGTGGCATCTTCACGATCGACTCCACGGCGCCGACCATAACTTCTGCAAGTGTTTTGACGGCGTCGCCCGGCACATCATTGACGCCGGAGGTTGCGTTTACCCTGAGCGAAGCCGCCACAGTGGCGCTTTATGACAGCAATGCATGTACGACGGCGATTTCCAGTGCGGCGGCCAAGACGAGCGGCGCGAATACGATGTTTACCACGTCGCTCACCACGAACTCCGTGACGACGATTTATGCCAAGGCAGTCGACGCGATAACCAACGCGTCAACTTGCACGAGCATCGGCAGTTACACCAACGACACCACGGCACCGAACATAACTTCTGCAAATGTTTCGACGGCGTCGCCCGGTACATCAATGACACCGACGGTCGCGTTTACCCTGAGCGAAGCCGCCACCGTAACGCTCTATAGTGAGATTGGCTGCTCTGCAGCGATTTCAGGTGCGGCGGCCAAAACGAGCGGCGCGAATACGATGTTTACCACGTCGCTCACCGCGAACTCCGTGACGACGATTTATGCCAAGGCAGTTGACACGGCAACCAACGCGTCAACTTGCACGAGCATCGGCAGTTACACCAACGACACGACAGCTCCGACCATCACTTCGGTCAGTGTTTCGACGGCATCACCCGGCACGTCATTGACGCCGGAGGTTGCGTTTACCCTGAGCGAAGCCGCCACAGTGGCGCTTTATGACAGCAACGCTTGTACGACCGCAATTTCCAGTGCAGCGGCCAAGACGAGCGGCGCAAACACCATGAATACAAACTCCCTCACCGCGAACGCTGTGACGACGATTTATGCCAAGGCAGTCGACGCGGCAACCAACGCGTCAACTTGCACGAGCATCGGCAGTTACACCAACGACACGGCGGCACCGACCATTTCCAGTGTCAGTCTGACAGCGCCAAGTGGAACCACGCAATCGTCATGTGACGCAACCCCTGGCAACTGTACGATGCAGGATAAACTCTCTGGATTGTGGTGGAGTAACAGGCTACCTGCGTTCACATGGCAGACGGCAAGCGATGTATGTAGTGATTTGACTTACAACGAGGTTTCGGAATGGCGTTTGCCCACAGCTGATGAGCTGGTGGCCGCACACACCAACGGAATATACGATGCGGCAAGCGAGAATTGGCTGAAAACGACAGATATGACCACTTATTGGTCGAGTACCCCTTACGGAGGCGGTGACTTGATGACTGGGGATTTGTCGGACGGGACCACGAGCCACTTCCGTGATTATTGGGTTATTCCCGTTATTTGCGTTTACGATGCAGCTGCCAATCCCTCGGCGGCTTCGAATTGGATTGACGTGACGACGCCATTTGTCACGGGAACCTCAGGCATCGGTGTTAACTTGGATTTCACCGTGACGCCATCCGAGGCCGTCACCGTCACCGGCACTCCGACCATGCCGATCACCATTGGTGGCGTGAGCAAGACGGCTTCCTATGTCAGCGCATCGAGCACAAGCACGAGTTTGGTTTTCCGTTACACGACCCAGGCTGGTGACAATGGTCTTGTCGCAACGTTATCGCCAGTTTCGGGGACGATCACTGATCCCTCGTTGAATGTGATGACCAAAACCTTTACTGGTGAGAATACCACCCGCAAGATTGACACTGTAGCGCCGGCTATTTGCTGCGCCAGCGTGACCACCACATCTCCTGGATCGTCTTTAACACCAACCGTAGCCTTTGAGCTGAGTGAGGGCGCAACCGTTACCCTGTACGATAGTGATGCCTGTACAACACCGGTTTCTACCAGTGTTTTCAGGGGAATTGGTCCTGCATCGAGTGCTGCATCGATGAGTACAAACAGTTTAACATCCAATTCGACAACAACGATTTATGGAAAGGCGGTGGATTTTGCGGGAAATGGTTCGGCCTGCACGAGCATAGGCAGTTATACCAACGCAGTTAATCCCTGGACGGCGACCACCACCATCGATGCACCTGCGGGGCGCAAAGACCATACCGCCGTATGGACCGGCTCCGAGATGATTGTCTGGGGTGGAACTGGCAGCAGCAATTTTAATACCGGCGGGCTGTATGACCCTGTTGCCAACTCCTGGTCACCGACCGACACCGCCTCCATCAATCTCCCTTCGGCGCGCCAATTGCACACCGCGGTCTGGACTGGCTCCAAAATGATCGTCTGGGGTGGATTCAATGGCAGCGGCACTTCCTTAAATAACGGCGGGCTGTATGACCCGGTTGACAACTCCTGGTCAGCGACCGCCATCACCGGCAATACTCCTGCCGCGCGCGTAAGCCATACCGCCGTCTGGACCGGCTCCAAAATGATCGTATGGGGTGGATATATATACAACACCAGCAGCTATTTTAATGATGGTGGGCTGTATGACCCGGTTGGCAACTCCTGGTCAGCGACCACCACCACCGATGCCCCTTCGGCGCGTTATGGCAACACCACCGTATGGACCGGATCCAAAATGATCGTGTGGGGTGGATACAACCCTAACACCTACACCTTTTTAAATAACGGCGGGCTGTATGACCCTGTTGCCAACTCCTGGTCACCGACCGACACCGCCTCCATCAATCTCCCTTCGGCGCGCCAAATGCACACCGCGGTCTGGACTGGCTCCAAAATGATCGTGTGGGGTGGACGAGACGCCAGCACTTTATTCAATAACGGCGGGCTGTATGACCCGGTTGACAACTCCTGGTCAGCGACCGCCATCACCGGCAATACGCCTGCCGGGCGCACCTACCACACCGCCGTCTGGACCGGCTCCAAGATGATTGTGTGGGGTGGAAACGACAGCACCGGCATTCGCCTACAGGACGGCGGACAGTATGATCCAGCGGCCTACTCTTGGTCACAGACCAACACCGACTCCGTCGATCTCCCTGCAGCGCGCAACTACCACACTGCCGTCTGGACCGGAGACAAAATGATCGTGTGGGGTGGACGTTGCACCTGCATGGGTATTCCATTTCTCAATGATGGCGGAGTTTATGCGCCATAAACCAGCATCCATATATCCTCCCGTAAGCACTGACCTTTAAACCTTTCTTCAAAAATACCCTAAAGCGACCAGAGCCAACTCCGATCCCTCATAAGGAGATTTAAATTGGCACATCTGTGGACGCCATTTTCGCGCATTCGAGTCGCAAGCGTAGCCTGCGGCCTTGGCCTTACCTGCGCCTTCACCCTAACCCTTACCTTCACCGTCATTTCATGCAAAAGCGGCTCATCGGGCGGCGGCGGAGCCAGTGCCGACGGTGGAGAAGTATCGATAGATGCCTACGGCAAGTCCGACAGCGAGGACGATTTCAAAATCGCCGGCCAGCCAACGGCCGTCACCGGCGGTGGATTGGCGTTGGCAGGAATTCCAATTCCCAACTTCACGCCAAACTCCACAGCCAAATTCGCGTCCGATTCCAATTACAATTCCAACTTGCGGCCCATGCGCCTTGACGGCAGCTATTCATGCACCATGACGCTGCAAAAAGTCGACCGCGATGCCTTCACCCTTGTTGATGTTGGAGCCACTGCATCATGCGCTTTGGCCCCCGCCCCCGCGTCTGGATTGTACTTCCGGATGACCCGACTGGAATCGGACGCGCTTTATGTCGCAACCGTGAGGGCGATTGATCCGGTATCCAACGCCAACAAAGTCTACAAGATCGCCATACCACCGATGAACAGCGCCTGCCGCGCGGGCGTGACGCAATTCACGATGATCGCCGATACCCTGACCACACGCGTCGCCAATGTTGTTTTGGAACTGGTGGCACAAGCCAGTGCCGCCGGCGCAATGACAGGCGGGGCCGATGTAAATGCCCAGAAAACCTTGCGCAATTTAATCCTTCCCGACCTGGAGCATTTTGCCGCAGCAAGCCGGCAAGAATTTTCTGTTGCTGCCCGAACGTATTCCGAAACTTTCAGCCGCATCTATGACGCGCATTATGCGAGTCAAGACGATCAGTATGAAACGGCAGTTTGCCA
>CANJZQ010000051.1 GCA_947479535.1 Oligoflexales bacterium
CATCAACCCGGAGTCTTCAAACCATGGCAAGTCAAGTCGCTAGGCTTCTGAAATTGAGGGCATTGTCGGGGACTTTTCTGGCCACGATGTCGATCGCCTTCACTTGGTCATGCGGTCAGAGTCCTTCATTCAAAGCCTCTGGGTCTCGCGCTGGTGTGGGTGGCGCCAACGCCATGTCCGTTCAAATCAAGTGTGGCGATACAAAGATTCAAGTCGATAAAAAATTACTTGCGGCCTCCGGCGGCAAGATTCAACTTTCCGGCGAACTTTGCCCGGTTTCTTCCAGCAGCGTTCATCTACTCTTCGTCTTGGATTTTTCTGATTCCATGAGGACCAACGATCCCACTGTGGGCGTTGGTGCTGCTGCGAGCTGCGGCAGATCCAAAGCCGTTTCTGCGATCATTGAAAAAATGACAGCCTCACGCGGCAAGGACGACAAGGTGTCCGCATCCATCGTTGGCTTCGGCACGACGGCGGCAGAAGTCTCGGGTGAGGTTGACTTGGCCCAATTCAAGCCAAGCGCCGAGGCCCTCTGTCGCAGCAATTCTGGCTCAACGAATTACAGGGCTGCCTTTGAATTGGCGGCACAGAAACTGGCCGCGTCAACAAAGACCGCCAAGATCATGTACTTCATTTCGGATGGATTGCCGACGGCCGGGGGTATCATGACGACTCCAGTGTTCATCGATCCATTTGATCCCTATGCGACCATCAACGCGATGAATCAAGCGGCTGCAATGAATCAAGATGTTCACTTCAGGGCTGGCGTGGATGCGGCGGCTTCACTGCGCAGTCAATTTCCTGCGATGGTGTTCAATGCCATGTTGTTGCAATCTGCAGCAGTGTCCCTGCCATACGATCCGGCAGTGTATCTGTCCCAATTAACCAATGACGCTTCGCGGGTTCGGATTGTGTCCCAGGCCAGCCAATTGGCGGAAAGTGCCGTGCAACTGCTGACCGTTCCTGTGAGTCTGGATGCAGGGAATGTCGATGCCTCTGTGAGCAACGATTCCGGGACGCGTGAAACGTTGACGATGCGTCAGTTGCTTCAGTCTCAGGATACAAAGTCCAAGTGGATTTTTGGGACCAGTGATTTCAAGGCGGAAAAAATTGCCGGGTCTGATTTCTCCAAGCCTATCCATTTTGCCATGGAGGCTGCTGAAACTGGCGGCCGGAAGCATGCTCTCAAGGTCGACATCGAAATCAAATAAGACTGTGGTATTTTTGTAGGAGTCCAACCCCTCATCGAGGAGCCTCCATGCGCGCACAGTTTTTCTTCAAAAGCATCCTTGCATCCGTCGCTATTCTTTTTGCTTCGTCGAGCCTTGCGGCTCCCAAAGCCGGAGCAAAGCCCACGGCAGTGAAAACCGTTGCCGATGGTGTTGAGGTCCGCAAGGATCCAGACAACAAAGCTGAAGTGATTGCGACCTTGAAAAAAGGCGAAAACCTGACGGCGACGGATCGCAAGGGCAGCTATTGGAAGGTAAAGCTTTCCGATGGACGCGAAGGTTTTGTTCCGGTGACTTCTGTTCAGACCAAGGCCGGCATCAATGCGATCAAAGCTGCCGTCGGAAACACGGGAACGCAGGTTGGCGAGGCTGCGTCAGCAGTCAAGGACGCCGTGAGTGAAAAGGCCAATGCAGCGAAAGCAGAAAGCAAGCCGGCTCCGGCTGCTCCAAAAGCCCCCGAGGTCAAGTCAAAGGATCTTGAGAAGGCTGCCAACAAGCTGTTCAAAAAATAATTATCGCAAACTGAATTAGTGATCCTTCGCTGCCCGTAATCGTCATCCTGAGCGGCGGTCCGTCATCCTGAGCGGCGGTCCGTCATCCTGAGCGGCAGCGAAGGATCCTTTCTTAACCCGTCATTCTGAGGCCGAAGGCCGAAGAATCCTTTCTTCTCCGACGCGGAAGAGAATTCTCAGGCTCCGTCTCCGTAGAACTGATTCTCGACTTTCCGCCCTACAATTTCTTCCATAAAAAATGTGGTGGTCACGGTTTTTAAAAAAAAAAATCGAAGAAAGGATCCTTCGCTGCCGCTCAGGATGACGGATTAAGAAAGGATCCTTCCCCTTCGCTACGCTCAGGGTCAGGATGACGGCGTGAGCCTCAGGACGACGGAGTGAGGCTCAGGCTTACGAGAGGGGCATCAAGACGATGCCAACCAGTTCTTGATTCGCGTTGCGACTTTTGCCGGCGTAAAGCCGTATTCTTCTGCCAACTGTTCTGCCGGCGCACTTGCTCCAAAATGGTCGAGGCCGATGCAAAGTCCTGTGTCGCTGCTGCCCGTGTATTTTTGCCATCCCAACGTCACACCGGCTTCGATCGACACGCGGCGTTGGCAGGTTGGAGGAATCACAGAGTCACGCCATGGCTTTGGTTGATTCTCGAAAATTTCCCAACACGGCATGGAGACAATGCGAACCTTGAGCGCAGGATTTTCTTTTTCCAAAATCACCGCCGCGTCCATCGCCAGACTCACTTCGGATCCAGTGGCAAGGATCATCAAATTGAAATCTGCGGAATCCCGGACCACGTAAGCGCCTTTGCGCGCCTCTTCAGCCTTGGCGTCGCTGAGGGGCAAAATTGGAAGTTTTTGACGGCTCAAACAAATGGCCGTCGGCGCGTGAAGTTTTAGCGCCTCTTCCATCATGAATTGAGTTTCCAAGGCGTCGGCTGGGCGCATCAGATAAAAATCCGGAATGGCCCGCAGGGTCATCACGTGTTCCACCGGCTGGTGGGTCGGACCATCTTCACCCAAATAAAATGAATCATGGGTGAACTCATGGATCACGCGGCACTGCTGGATCGCACCCAAACGCAAGGCCGGGCGCGAGTAATCTGAAAAAGTCAAAAAGGTCGCGTCGAAGGGAATCAGTCCGCCGTGCAGGGATATTCCATTGCAAATTGCCGACATGGGAAACTCGCGGACGCCGAAAGCCAAATTCCTGCCGCGCGGATTCGCCTTGGAAAAATCGCCAACTTTTTTGGCAAACGGACCCGTCATGTTCGATGGTTCCAGATCCGCACTGCCACCAATCAGGTTTGGAATCTGTTCGACCCAATCTTTCAGCACATCGCCAAAGGCATTGCGCGTGGCGACGGCCTTGTCTTTGGGCCAAGTGGTTTTCTTGAGGTGGCTAAAATCCTCTTTGCCGAACGCCGTATCGTAGGCGGATTTGAATGCGGAATCGGTTTCGATGCGATGCGCAAGTTTTGAGCGCCATCCTTTGGCATTGGCCCGCAAGTTTCCAAAGCGGCGTTGAAAGTGGGCTTGGGTTTCAGGATCCACTGCAAAATCAACGTTGGGGTCCAGGCCGAGGTGCTTTTTCGTCTGCAAGCGTTCGTCGGCTGGCAATGGCGCACCGTGGGTTTCGTGATCGCCTTCCATCGTGGCCGAGCCTTTCGCCATGATCGTTTCGCCGACGATCAGGCGCGGTCTGGTTTGCGCGTGAACACTACCCATAACCATGCGCAACGCATCGTGATCGTGCCCATCAACTTCAATCACTTCCCAGCCAAAGCCTTGGAAGATTTTAACTTCATCATCGGATGTCGCCCGGTCGATCCCACCCGAAATTTGTTGGCGGTTGCGATCATAAAACCAGGTCAGATTCGTCAGGCCAAGATGGCCGGCCAACGATGCGGCGCCGAGGGTCACGTCTTCTTGCATGCAGCCATCGCCCAGAAGCGCCCAAGTCCGGTGTCCAAAAAGTTTTTCATCCATCGTCGCCGCCAGGTGCCTCGCGGCAATGGCAAAACCGACGGACATGGCAGCACCTTGTCCGAGTGGTCCCGTCGTGCATTCCACGCCGGGGGTCAAAATGTTCTCGGGATGCCCCGGTGTTTTGGAGTGCAGCTGGCGAAATTTTTTCAGCTCATCGAGAGGCAACCAGCCGGCAAGATGCAGCATCGAATAAAGCAGCATCGATTCATGGCCAGCGCTCAGGACAAAGCGATCGCGTCCGGGCCATTTTGGATCATCCGGATCAAAACTCAAAAACTCGCTGAATAGAAGGTAGGCGAAATCCATCGACGACATTGCGCCGCCCGGATGCCCTGATTTGGCCTTGTTGACTCCGTCAATGACGAGTCCCTTGAGGGTGGCAATGGTGCGCTGGTCAAGTTGATTCATCGGGCGAGTTCCTTCCCAAAAGGAGATTGCCCGAGAGGTTAGAACAAATCGCGCTCGGCGGGAAGGCGATCTGCAGAGGGCGTCTCCTGCAAATGGACGGCGACGTGGAGAAATCCCCGTCCGCGCCGGAAGACCTTGAGCCGCAAGCGATCTGAGGGGGACTTCTGGCCCAGCAGGCGCTGCATGTGGTTCAGATCGGTGATTTTGTCCTGATCGCAGGCCACCACGAGGTCCCCGAGGCGCAGGCCCGCCTTGGCACCTGGTCCGTCAACGACGAGGTTGGTGATGAGAAAGCCGTAAACCCCGCTGGTCTTGGTGTCCCGGTCGTCCAGGTCATCGCCGGACAGCAGGTTTTTGCCCACAACCCCTAAAAACGGGCGGCGAACCTTGCCGAATTTCAGCAAATCCTTGATGACCTGGCGTGCCATGTTGGCCGGAATGGCAAAACCGATGCCTTGCCCCTCGGAACTGACGGCCGTGTTGATTCCAATCACCTGCCCGCGCATGTCGAGCAGGGGGCCGCCCGAGTTGCCTGGGTGAATCGTCGCATCGGTTTGCAGGAAATTATCGTAGGGCCCGGCGCCAATCACACGGCCTTTTGCGGAAATGATTCCACTTGTGACCGTATGGGAAAATCCCAAAGGATTCCCGATCGCAAGAACCTGATCACCGATCCGCAGCCCGTCAGAGTCGCCAAGGGTCAACGCCGTCTGGGCTGACTTGGGACTGACTTGAAGCAAGGCCAGATCAGTTTTTGGATCACGGCCAATCACGCGGGCGCGGACTTTTTCGCGGTTATTGGCAAACAGTACGTCAATGGTCGCTGCGCCATCGATCACATGATTGTTGGTCAGGATGTGTCCTTGCGCATCGACGATCAAGCCCGAGCCGATGGAATGGGACGACATCTGCGGAACCTTGCCGCCCAGAAAATATTCGTAAATGTCCATCTGTGGATCGCGCGCCTTGCGGTAAGACGTCGTCCGGATGTTAACGACGCCTGGGATCGCGGCTTCCGCGATGTCGGCATAGGTTTTTGTTGGAGCATTAGATGGAGACTGCGATTGAGCCGCGCCCGGAAGCGGGGCAAGGCATGCGGCGGCCGCGGCTGCGAGTTTAATGAGGTGTCGTGGTTTGCGCATCTTTTGATGTTAGCCCGTCCAGCCCTCTAACTCCAGAAATCCATGGTGCAGATGGCGTGGGTGTCCTGCGAGGGTGTTCATGCTAAACTGAGGGAATAACACATCTTTGTGGAAATTTTCTGGGTTTCTGGAGGTCGCAATGCCACGGTCGGCGCACTTAAAATTGCTTCGGTTGCACGTCGCTTCACTTACATTAATGGCTCGGCGCGCGCTGCCTTTGCTAGCGCTCGCCGTGGCAGTGACAGTGTCAGTGTCAGTGACAGCGCCAGCGCATGGCGCAGAGAAGCCTGACAAACCTGTCACCGGTACCCCAGCGATTAAACCAGCGCCTGTGATTGGCATGGCAACGCCAAGCTGTTCCATCAAGGCCACGTTGCCTTCAACGAGATCCGAAACCGACGCCGCTACCATCACGATGACGACCTCTGGTAGCGTTTCTCGCGCGATGCTCGACATGATTGATACCGAGTCATCGGGCGGATCAAAACAGGTGTTTCCCTGGCGCGTTGTAAAAAACCCCAAGGGCATCAAGGTCGACGATTTGGTCGACAATCCTGTGGCGGAGTACCTCGGCGCCGTCGAGGGCCCCGGTGGGCGTAGTTCTTGTATTGTTCGCGTTGCCCGCTCGGGAAAAGATTTTCCTGATCCTCCAGCATGTACGATAACGACCACAAACATTGCAGGAAGCAGTTGGCTCGTTGCGGTGAAGGCAACCGGCGTGCCTCGGAAGATTCGCTTCGCTGGCAAAGAGCTGGATTTGTCCAAGCCAGAGGCCACAGTGAATGTCACAACCAATTCAACATTCGTTGTTAGCGTTGAAGGTCAAGGAGGGGATTCCACATGCGCCGCAATCATCAAACTCTGATAGCGATTTTTTGTCTTGCCGCGTTGAGCAGCATTGGCCTCAACTCATGCAAACCACAATCCACAATTGCAAAGTCAAAAAGCGTTTCGGATTATTTCGACCCCAGCACGATTGAACAATATTTGGTGACTTTTATTTCTAAATTTGCGGACTTCTACGGACTTTGTTCATTCACAGCAGAATTGAGCCAAACTGTGGGTGGTAGTTCATCCGCAGAATGTCTGGCCGGTTTTCAGAGTGGCCTTTGCAAGCAAGTGGTTAAAGACACTGCAAATGATGTTGGGACAGTAATTGATGGTTTTAATGACCCCGGGACGTCCGAGATCGACGGCCCTGCGCAGCTATTGAATGAGATCCAAAAAGGCGTCATTGGTTGTGTTAGGTCGATGGAAAAGCAAACCTTGGTTGAATTGGGCAAGACGTATGCAACAAGGTTGGGGATCAACGCTAGTTCAGAATTGATCAAAAACAGGGATCTTAAGAGGAATTTGGCTAATTGGGCATGCACTGGAGCATCCAAGGCCATTGGTGACGCAATTTCAAAACAACGCACTGTGGACTTTGAAAATGCCTGTGGTGGCGCACTGGGCGGTCGCTCGTCGGAAGCCAGTAAATCACAAATCGGAAGCTGTTTCCGCACCGCAGGCAGTATCTGTTCTATTGTGGTCGAACAGGGCAAGGTCAATCTGGATAATTTTTTACCAAGTACCGATGACCTTGGTTATGCGGCGGACACTGCTGTCGATGTTGCGAAGGAGTTGGCGTCGGAAGTGGTCAGCAATGCATGTCAGCTTGGATCGGTGGTGACTCGGGGCGCATGCGGAGCCATCAATGCTGCAGCCGCCCAAATCAAAGAGGCCCTCGTGAGCGGAGACAATGACTGGGCGAATTGTGTGGGCACATCACAGCTCGGTGCCTGTATTGGTTCAAAAATTGGATCGGGTGGATGGACGAACAACAACGGAGCTGAGACCGCCACTGAGGCCGACGATGGAAATGGTGGCAAGTTTTCCTATGTTGGATGTTGCTTGTGCGAGCGCCAGGAATTCGCCCGGGGGTTTTATGCAAATAATATCATTGCCAGCCTTAACGTGATTTCCGTGATCCAGCAGGGGGATTACGATTCGGGAAATTGCGCTTACCGTCAAAATCGCGGTGACTTCACGATGAGCGGCAGTTCGAGTGTGTTTCGTTACTCGCGATGCGACAAGGTTTTCCTTGCCGGGAATCGGTGTGCACCCGATAACTCTGGTTTTGCCTCCGTCTGGAATGGCGCCAGTTATGACCGCGTCGGTGTGACGGTTCGCTGACGGAACGAACGGCTCGCGTGGACGGGATTCGAATCTTACCCATCGGGCCGCTAACCCAGCGAGTCGTCTTTTGCTGGAAGGCAGGATGGCATGGGTCATGCTTGGGTCCGGCCCAAGGAGGATTCTATCCATGAAAATCAGAAACTTGTTTTGGACTGTTGTTGTTGCTGGTGGACTTACGGGGCCGGTCGACTTTGCTTTTGGCGCAGCCAGGGTTGATCAGAGGGTCGTGTGCTACGCGTCGGGTCCGACGTTGGCACACCGCGGGATCGGACTTCTTGAGGCCACGGCAAATTTTGAATTCGTCGTTTCCGAAAACAGTGAAGGGCTGCGCACGCTAAAAGACCTTCGTGGTGAAGTTGTTACAGACCCAAGGCATCTGGAATTTGACGGGTCGTGGATCGGCAAGTTCCGTTCTGATGAGCTGGTTGAAAATCCCAACTACCGTCCCCGCAAATATGTCGGATATTCCCAGTTCCGTGAGGTCGATGCCGTCGATACCGCAGGCAGCGCCGAAAGCGGCATGTGGGGAAATTTCCTTCTGGAAAAGGACATGTCGGCCGAGCATTTTCAGGCCAAGTATATCTTCCAGGCGGGTGATCACATGGGCGGGACCCTAAATCTGGGGTGCCATCGCGTGCGCTGATAATCCTGCCTTGAGGGCGGGCGTTTTTTCAAAATTTTCTTGAAAATCGAAGGCTTGAGTTGGCTTGGTCAAGAACTCGCGGTCCCCGCAACGGGTGATCGCGAGGGCACGTTCTGCTGTCTGATCTCCCTCGCAGAGCGGGATGAAGATCTGGGAAGCGCTCGGCAAAAAGCCCTCCGGCGGGATTTCCATTAGAGAAATCCTCACGTCGGCGCTGGCAAATATCCTGATTTCTGAGGGTAAATCCCCAGTCACAAAGGCAAAATCTGCGGGAGTTCGGTGGATCGCGACCGATGGGGTCGCCAGGCCGTCCAGGGCCGAAGGCTTGTGCAGTTTGACCTGCACGGATTCCGGGCAGGCCCGGTCTGGAGATGGTGCCAGAAGAAACGCAGCAATGGCTTCGGCAGCCGTTTCCAGCAGGTGAAACCTTGCGCCTTGGATCAGTAGGCGCAGGTCCCGTGCGACTTTCGCATAGTCGATGCTTTTGGCCAAATTCAAGGTGGTCGCAGCAATCCTGGTGTCCAGTTGCATCGCCAGGTCGATATCGATGGGCTGGGGGTGCAGTCGTTCGTGCGGATACACGCCGATCACCGCCTGCAGGCGAAAACGGCTCAAACTGACCCAGTCAGACCGGCGTCCGGCAGGGGCGAGGGCTGGGTTGAGGCTATCGGGCGGGTGGTTCCAGCTCAAAAAAAAATCCTGTCGTTTTTAAAGTTCCAGCCCCAACGGCTTACCGCAAAGTGGGAAAAGGCGCAGCTCTTATCATTTTCTCAAGGGCGGGGGATTATGGACTTGCCTTCCCGCATCCGGGATAATGTTAAAGATTGATATATTTGCATTATCGCGTGCTTAGGGTCCGTTACCCCCCTCTCCGGAGAAGTCATGGTTGCAGTTGAAAATACCAGCCACGTGATTCGTCGTGCCGTACTGATTGCAGTTGCGATTTTTGTCGGGTCCATCACGGCCAGCTTTGGTGGAATGTCAGTGGTTTATGCGATGGTCCTGTTCGGGGACGATGCGCATTTGAAAAAGTCCACGATCATGGCGCGAATCAATGAAGAAACGACGATCGTCTGTGAAGACGAACAAACCCACATCGGTAGTTTTTTCAACACGGAGCATCGCCGGTACGTTCCAATCGAGGAAGTTCCGCCGGCTCTGATCAATGCAATCGTTGCGGCCGAGGACAAAAACTTTTTCAAGCACAGCGGTGTGGATCCGGTTGCGATCGTGAAGGCATTTGCGGAAGGCCTGCAGGGCCGGCGGTTCCGGGGTGGATCTACCCTGACCCAGCAAACCGTAAAGAACATCATGGACCGCTGGGAGTATTCCCTTGGGCGCAAGATTCGTGAGGCGATTGCCGCGCTGCAACTTGAACGCATGTACAGCAAAAAGCAAATTCTGGAATTTTACCTGAACCAGTTTCACGTGTCTGGCAACGGAACTGGCATCGGCATCGCCGCAAAATATTATTTCAACAAGGAAGTTAAGGATCTTGACCTGGTTGAGTCGGCTTTTATTGCCGGCTCGGTGAAAGGCCCTGGCAAGTATGACCCCTTTATAAAATACACGGTAGAGCGTCGCGAGGACGCCATACGCAACGCATTTGAGCGCAAGAACTACGTGTTGCGCCGGATGCTGGAACAAGGCTGGATCAACGATCAGGAATTCAAAGAGGCCTTTGACAAGGTCGTTCCTTTCAATCGCGGCAGCTTTCGCACTTCAGAAGTTGCAACGGTCAGCCTTATCCGCTCACAACTGGACCGCAAGGAAATCCTCGATGCCCTGAACATGGAGTCGGTGGACGAACTCAACTCGGCCGGCCTCAAAATTTTCACAACGATTGACTGCCCGGTGCAAGAGGGTGCGCAGCAGGCTATGCGTCGAAACCTTTCCCGCCTTGAGACGATCCTTGGCGGTTATGCGCCCGAGCCCGCGGAAAAGTTTGTCCGCCAGCGTGATCTGGCCGTGAATGAATTTTACTATGGCAAAGTGGAGCAGGTCGTAAAGAACCCGACCAATGCGTCGATTCGTGTTTCGTTTGGCCTTTCCAACGGAACGATTCCGCATGATGCGCTGGTTCGCTATGCGAAGCTGCTGGATTTGCCGCTGCTGCAGGGGCCGCAGGTCCAGTTGAAAAAACTTCTGGATTCCGTACGTCCCGGTGACATCCTTTTCACAGAAGTGAAGGAGTACGAGAAGGAAAAGCACGAGGCCGTTCTTGAAATGCACAAGCGCCCGAAGATCAACGGTGGTCTTCTCGGCGTGGAAAAGGGCGAAGTCCGGTCCGTCGTGTCTGGGTTTGATTCCCTTGGTTTCAACCGGGCCGTGTTTGCAAAGCGCCAACCGGGATCCGTCTTTAAGTCGGTGGTTTTTTACGCGGCTCTGCAGCTTGGTTGGTCGGTCCTTGATCGACTGGACAACGAGCGCCAGATTTTCCCTTATCAATCGAGGCTTTATTTCCCGCGTCCCGATCATCCGTCGCCTTACAAGGAAGTTTCGATGATCTGGGCTGGTACGATGTCCGAAAACCTTGGTTCCGTTTATCTTGCCGCCCATCTGGTCGACAAACTCAACTACGATCAATTCAAACAACTCATGGGCGAATTGGACCTTTTGCCGCACAACGGTGAATCCGTTCCAGACTTTCACTTTCGCGTCGCCCGCACCACGGGGGTGCAGTTGGACAATGAGGGTGTTCGCGAATTCCAATTGCAAAACGCCATTGCCGACGTTGCGCCTGATCTGGTTTTTGGCGGGCAGCCCGACATGCTGCGCAAGCTCAATAAAATGTGGTGGGGCAGGGGGTATATTTCCGAACTTCAGAATTTGTTTGGGCGCGTAAAGGACACCATGCCGGCTTATGAAAAGGCATTGCGCCTTGGGCTCGTGCGCAACAACTACCTGCGGTTTGCCGGCATCGCGACGGAACTCAACAGCGATTGGTCCAACGTCAGCAAGAAGGTCGCTGAAAAGGGGATCGAAGGTGCTTTTGCAGACCCCGCAATCCAGCACATCTGGAAGCGCTTTAAAGTTCTTGCAGGGGTCGGCGCCCGTCCCCAACTCGGCTACTTTGTGAGTTTGGAGGGTGAAGATCCTCGCCGGGACTTCAAGGCCCGCGCTGATTTGGAACGTATTGCAGGGGTCCCTGGACGGGCTCTGAACCTGTTGGATGCCCAGGCGATTTGGAGCAGCGGCGTTTTTGTGACGGCCGACATCCAGCTTGGCGATGTTTTGCTGGATGGTTACCTTCCGCTCAATACGTTCAACAAATTACAAAAATCGATCAATGAACGATTCGATGCAGTGATGGTTCAGCAGTCCGAATACGACCTGCACCGCTATTATCAGCACCACGATTTGCGGATGACCCTCGGCCTGCGTTACCTGGTTCAATTGAGCCAGGCGATGGGGGTTCAAAGTAAACTTGAACCGGTCTTGTCGTTTCCCCTCGGAACCAACGACGTCACGGCAGGCGAAGTTGCCAAGATTTACCAGACGTTTGTCAGTGGAAAGATCTACCGTTTTTATAAAGAAGGTCCTGCCAACCAGTTGAATTTCATTCGCAGGATCGAAGACCGTTTTGGTGCGAAGTTGTTCGAGCCCAAGGCCATCGAACATCAACTGGTGAGCCCGCAGCTTTCCGTGCCCATGCGCGAGATCCTTAAGCGCGTGGTTACCCACGGTACGGGGCGCAGGGCGCGCGGTGAAATTTTTGTTCAAGTTGGAGCGGGACCAAATCCTGCCGATGCCGCGGCAAATCCCGATGCCAAGGCTGCGCGGATCCGGATGCCGTCTTTTGGCAAGACTGGTACCACAAACGATTACAACAATGCTTACTTCGCTGGATTTTTTCCGATGCCAAAGGCCAAGGGCGAGGCCATGCAATTTGACAACAACATGACCATTGCCTCTTATGTTGGTTATGACTTGAACAAGACGATGAAGCGCGGCGGGGTAAAGGTCACCGGTGCGGTCGGTGCCCTTCCGGTTTGGATTGATTATGTGAAATTGATCATCGACAAGCACAAGTTTGCGGAGCTCGTTGACCCTACGGACATTAATATTGTCGCCAACGGCGAATGGCCAATGCAGTACGAGCGCGGCGTTGGATCCTTGAATATCGACTTGCCGCGGGGAACCGTGTTGCGTGGTGGCGATTCTGGTCAAACCGAGGTTTTTGGAACAACGGACATTGAGAAGACCGGGGAAAATCCGGAGAACGAATTTGCGGTTGGTAACCAGGTGACGACGGTGATCCGGGTTCCAACGGAGAGGGACGGCGCCCTTCGCCTGTTCAGCCTATTTAAGTCCCCTGACGGATCCCGCTTTGAAACGGGTCCAGCATCGGCTCCCGTCAGCATTGACGAAAAAAGATTGCCCGGTGGGAATCTTCCGCTCAGCGTTCTTGGCGAGATGCCCGCCGCGGCACCCGCACCAAATTCAGCTGGGCTGCCTGGGGCGGGTTCGGGCCAGATGCCTGGTCCAGTTCCCTCGGACCGCCTTGGAGTCGGCAAGGGTGCCGATGCTTACGATCCGTCTGCTTACGATCCGTCTAATGACATCAGGCCCCATGAGGCGGATGTCGACGAGATCACTCCGGCCGTTAAAGGTACAGACAAGAAGCCAGAAAAGGCTGCAGACAAGCCATCGGAAGGGATCCCGACACCGAAGAAGGATGCCAGGCTCAATAACCCGCCGGAAAAGCCAGTTCGTGGCGTTGGCGGGGGGAAGCCGGACGGTGACAAGGGCGCAGACGGCGACCTCTGGTAGGACAACGGCGTCATCCTGAGCGAAGCGAAGGATCCTTTCTTCAAATTTTTTTTAAAAAAACGGGACTGCCATATTTTTAATGGCAGAAATCGCAGAGCAGTAAGCGGCGAGGATCAAACTTTTC
>CANJZQ010000052.1 GCA_947479535.1 Oligoflexales bacterium
AGGGGCAGTGACATGTGGTGTGTTGCGGGGACATGAAAATGGAGGAGTAGAAAGGGGAAAAAAGCAAAACGCCCCGCTGGGTTGGCGGGGCGAGGAGGTTGAATGGAATGCAGTTAACGGGTGCAGTTCACGATTTTACTTAAGCGCTTTTTCGATCATTGCGCTCATATCTGCCTCAGTGTGCGCAACGAGCTGCCGCTTGCCATTGACGTAAATCGCTGGCGTTCCGCTGACTCCCAAGCGCTCTGCCTCTTGCTTGCTTTTCTCAACCAGGGCGGAGGCCTTTCCAGACTTCATGCAGGCGTCAAAAGCCTTTTCTTCCAGCTTGAGTTCCTTGGCCAATGCCACTGGAGAATCCTTGTTAAGGGTGCTCTGCTTGCTGAATGCCAGATTATGGTATTCCCAAAACTTGTTCTGTTCTGACGCGCAAACTGCGCCCTCAGCCACGACCCGGGATACGCCCGATGGATTGATCGGAAAGTCCATGAAAACAAACTGAATACGGTCCTTGTAACGGGGGAGCAACTTTTTCATGACGTCAGCAGCCTGGCGGCAATGCGGACACTGATAGTCTGCAAACTCAACAACCTTCACCTTGGCTTTGGCATTTCCGGAGGCAGGGTAACCAAGGGTGTCAATTTCCAAAACAGGCGCAACCGGCTCATTCACGGCCAAAGAAAATTTACCTTCCTTCTTCAGTTTATTAACCAGCTCCTGACGTTTAACTTGGGTCTGCTCTGCTGTGATCAGGCGTTTGATTTCGCCCTTGATCTGCTCAAATGGATAAGGAATCCGGTCCTTGTTTTTTTCGAACCAGGTCTTGGCCTCGCCGTCTGACGGCTCTTTCACCTTGATCAAATCCTTCTCGACGTCTTGAGGACTTTTGTTTTTTGCCTTGGCCAACTCCGCCACATGCATGTCAAAAATCGCCGCATCCGCAACACGCTTTAATTTCTCAAAATGCTCAACCTCAACGTCGTAAGCTGCCTGCTGGGTTCCAGAGGTCAGATCCGAGGCTTTCCATGCCTTGCCCTTGTAATTGAAGAGGGGTTGGTCGGCGCCAGCGGAGGCAGTTCCACCCGCGAGGATTCCAACAACTGCAAAAGCAAGTCCGGCGCGCAAATTGATACGGCGGAAGATGTTCATGATTTTTCCGGCTCCATACATAATTGATAAAAAATAAAGTTCAGCGTCAAAGATTCGGGGTAGTCCCCATTCCCGTCGAAATGCTCGCAGAAGAGCGACGGGAAGACAAGTTGGCAATTTCAGCCTGAGAAAATTTCATGGGCTTGATCTTACGATTCTCGAAAACCTCGCGGGTGATGTACCAGCGACCATCGGCTCCCCGCATCCAATAGAGCATCTTGCGACCCACGGATGTGAAGTGTTTGTCACCACGGAAATCCTGATTCATCACGGAGAGTGCGTATTTTGGATGCGTGACAACACGCATGACGTCGAAGTCGATTTTCATTTCCTTGTAAGTACCGAACACAGCTTGTTTGTAAGCGTGCCACGCCTTCAGGTTTTTATCGGCGTTGACAAATTCGGGAGAGTAAAACGCCATATATTTTTCAAGTTCTCTGGCTTTCCAAGCCGCCGCCCACTCTTCCGTGCGCTGCTGCACGGCCTTCTGGTCGTCAACCTTGTTCACCACACTCGCATCGTGCGCAATCACAACAATCGCCTGATCAGGCTGCAACCACGAGGTCAACGACTCGATGTCAGAGTTGTAAAAAGCCACGCAGCCCTCGGTGACCTTGGCTTGATCCACACGGGTGTCTTTTTCGACACCGTGCAACCAAATTCCGTATCCGGTTTTCCGGGAAAATTTATCAATTGGATTTGGAAAATCGATTGGAATTGCGATTGGACCGTACTTCTGCGGGAGGGCTTTCCCGTCAATCGGCTTGGCCGTGAAATAAATTCCCTCGGGCGTCCGGTTGTCGCCTTCCCGTTGCTTGTCCCCATCTTCCTTGCCAATCGCAATGCGGAATGTTTTCAGCAACTCGGACGCCTTTCCGGCTTCCGGGAGCGTGCTCAAGTCCGCAGACAAGCGTGATTTATCAACGGTAAGGAGGATCAAATCCTCTCGTGCAGCCTTGGTTTGGGGCGCAGTGGCTTCAGGCGTCGAAGGTGCCAACGATTGGACTGGAGCGTCATCGGCTGCGAGCAAAGCAGGCCCATCAAGCACAGGACTTGTATTGGACAGAAATGATTCCGCCGGAACCCCAAGGCCCATCGCTGAAAATGAAAAGCCGGCCAAAGCCAAGCGCTTGATCCACATGCTGCCCTCGTGCACGGAAGTCCTTAATCATTATTGACCAAGTTATCGGCAGCCTCAAGGTTTAATGAACCAGAACCCCCCGAAAAGACTAGATTCTTGGTTCAGGTCAAGATTGGGCAATCTGTAACAGATCGGAGAGAAGTTTTGTAAAATCAGCTGGTAGAGACGCCTCAAAGTCAACGCGCTCACCGGTTGCAGGATGAATAAACCCAAGCTTCCAGGCGTGAAGCATCTGGCGTTCCGCCAAGGCACGGACCTGCAGAGGCAATTTGCTGTCATCCCCGTAGCTGGCATCCCCCGTCACTGGAATACCCAAGTCGCGCGCATGAACCCTGATCTGGTGAGTACGCCCCGTATAAAGCCGCGCGCTTACCATTGTGATTCCAAAATCGAAAGTTGCTTCCCGGCGAAAAACCGTCTTCGAGTATTTACGACCCGGGCCTTCCTCTTCGAAAGAGCGGAAACGGGTCCGGTGGGCCGGGTCTCGACCAAGCCAACTCTCACGCACAACGGCTTCGACCGGCATCACACCGCTGCAAAGGACCAGATATTGGCGAAAGTTGGTCTTGTCATGAAACTGCGTTGAAAGGCTGCGATGCGCTGACGCGGTTTTTGCAACGACCATGCATCCACTGGTGTCTCTGTCCAAGCGATGAACGATCCCGGGGCGGAGCGCCACTTCATCACGCATTCCAGGAGAATCAGAGGCAACCTCCGGATTGTCCTCCGGAACCTCGGATGTGTCTAAATCGTCCGAATTGACTTGGGAAAGGGTGCCGCAATGATGCAGCAGCGCATGCACCAAAGTTGTCTCGCCTTGCGTCCCGGCACCAGGATGGACCGTCACTCCCGCAGGCTTGTTGACCACAATGATGTGTTCATCCTCGAAAATGATTTCGAGGGGTTGATCCAGCGGTGTCGGCTCTAAAGTCAGCTCGCGAAGACGGAGCTGGCCCATGTCCACCACAACCGTTTCGCTGCCGCACAGGTTTTGGCTGGCTTTTGATGTCTTGCCGTTCACCGTCACACCACCGCTCGCGATGAGTTCCTGGATGCGAGAGCGGCTCAGCTCTGGGAAGGACTGGACCAAAAAACGATCAAGGCGGACATTGCCGCCAAATGCGAGCAAGTCCGCCTTTTCAATCATAAAGGTGCGCGGGGCAGCGATGCTTTGCTGGGAGTCGACTAACGTTTCTTTGCGATTTGCCAAGCCTCGAGCCTCGCTGAGAATGCTTTTACCATCGGCTCGAAGTTTTCGATGCCAAGGTAGCGGAAGTAGCTCCGCAGGAAGCCCTTCACGTACACGACCTGAGGCAGCCGGTCAAACCTGTTCGATTCCATTGAGCGCATATATTCGAGAGAAATCTTCGTCCGCTCCTGCATTTCGTGTTCGCTGACACCAAATGACTCACGAATGCGACGAAACAGTTCCCCGTCACCAAGGTCACCCTCGGAAACAAGGGCGTCCACCTGGCTCTGGGAGGTCGTATCTTTCGATCCTTCGCAAACGGTCTTGATGACCGCCAAAGTGGAACGGCTTGTCGTGATGACCTGGGCGCCCCGTGGGCTGTCCCAACCACCGCCAAAATCCTGGTAAACATCGCCTGCCGGCTCCGCAGCGTTGCGGCGGCCGGTCAATTGACGGTCGTATTCCATACGCGTGGTTTCATCATTCAGAACCCGGAAGGCTTTTTCCACCATCTCGACCTGATTGCGGACGTCATCTTCACTCATCAAGGAGTAAAGCACGCCAGCGTCGCCATTGAGGGTGTTTTTCAACCGCAGGTAACCCTCGCGGATCGCCATCTTCGTGGCGCCAAAGGGAAGGTTTAGTATCTGGTAGTAATTCTGAGGCTGTCCGATGTCCGCACCCACGTTCGCGCCAACCAAAGGACCAATAGGTGGTAACCCGCTGAATTCACGTTCCATATGAACCTCCGAAGGCGCAATCTCAGATCCCGAACATGTTCAGGGCACGAGACGCAATGTCATTCAATCGATGCGAAAGGATCGCCTGAGGAAAATCAATAGCCAGCAAACGACGGTTGCGCAAGCTCTTCCAAGCAACATCATCAAAATTGAGGTAGCCAAGAAACTGGGATTGGAACCCAAAATACCGGCTGGCAATCAATTCCATGGAGCCACCCACATTGACGTCCTGCTGATTGCGCGCCTGGTTGATCACAATCCCGGCCTTGCGTCCGGCCAGCGCCGCAAACAAATACCTAATAAATTCAGGATCTTGATTCGACAGACTCCGGATCCTCTCGGCATAACCGCGAGACTGGAAACCTTGGCTGTCGGAGGCATTCAAAGCGGATTTGATCAACTGCGGAGACCGCAATTTTCTGGAGCGGGCGCCAACATGGTCCATCAGCCGCCAGAGGGCCGTCTTGAGGAACATGTAGGCATTCTCGATTGAGGTCGGTTCCGGCAGGGCCGTCACGACCCCAAGATGGGCCATCAGGAACATGTCGATGGTGTGAAACTGCGTTCCTGCACCAAGGTCCAAGATGACGACATCGGCCCCAAACCGGGACCTGGCCCCAATGACTGCGTCGTAGATCTGCCCCATGGCAGCCGGGTCAACGGAACCTTCGCGTCCCCAGGATTCACTGCGTGCGCCGGGAATCAAGGTGCAGCCCTGCAATGGAGTCTGCAAAAGAATATCTTCAAATCGCTTTTGACCGGTGACCACGACATCCGTCAACGTCACGCCGCGCGAATCGACGCCAAAGTATGTGTGAAGGTTGGGGCCACCGAAATCAAGGTCAAAGCAAACCACTTTCAGTCCATTTCGGACAAACTTTGCGGCGAGATTCGCGCTGAGCAGGCTTTTCCCTACCCCGCCCTTACCGCCTCCGACTGAAATGATCAGGGGCATTTCGACTGGCAGCATGGATGCATGCCGCGATGGCAGCAGGGGCGTTCCCAGCAACCATTCAGGGCGATGCAACAGGGTCTGGACTTGAGGCGACGACAGGCCCGCGCCGGCAGGTCGATTTCCGGCGGACCGGGAAGTCGAGGCTGCAGCCGGTGCCCCGAAAGCCCCAGAGAGAGTGGCGTTGGGAGCAGAGGATGGTGAAAGTCTATCCATGACTTTACGGTTTCCTCGCATGGGATTTAGCAATCTGCCAACAATACCACTAAAGGCGCAGGAACGAAACTTCGCCATCAACCATGCATTTTATCCAAGATCATCCTGTAGAGCGCCTTGCGCCCGATTCCAGTGGCAGCAGCCTGCACCCCAATTGCCTGAAGGATGTCCTTCATGGTCGCGCCCTGTTCCAGGAGACGCAAAATTTCTGATTCAATCATGACGGGTTCGCCGTCTGATGTTTGCGTTTCATCGCCAGCGTCAGCGCCTGCACCCGCTGTTTTCCGGGCAGACCGCACGTTCACCATGACCGAGGCTTCGCCACGCATCGATTCGTGAGCGCTCGCCCATGCCACGGCTGCCTCAATGGATCCCGTAAAAATCTCCTCATGCAGCTTGGTCAATTCCCGGCCAACCGCCACGCGGGCTTCAGGCAAATCCTTGGCCATCAACTCCAGAGTTTTTTTTAAGCGACGCGTCGATTCAAAAAAAACGACGGATGCCTTGGCTGCAATCCAACTTTTCACTTCTTCATGGAGCGCTTTTGCCTTCGTCGGGGGAAAGCCAGTAAAGAGGAGCCGGTCCGTTGGCAGACCAGAGGCTGATGCCAAAGCAAGCAAGGCCGAGGGCCCAGGAATCGGATGGACTGTGATCCCTGCTTCTCGTGCGGCCTCCACCAGCCTAAATCCTGGATCTGAAATGCACGGCGTGCCCGCATCCGACACCAATGCCAAGACCTCGCTGCGTTGCAAAATCCGCTCAACTAGCTTGACCGCCTGCTGCTCTTCGTTGTGGTCGTGATAGGCGACCAAGTCTGGCGATCCCATCACAATTCCTCGCGCATCTTGCGTCTGCTGCAAATGCGTCAACAATTTCCTGGTCTGCCGCGTATCTTCTGCGGCAATCACATCGGCTCCCGCCAAAGTCCGTACGGCGCGCTCGCTCAGATCACCGAGATTACCAATCGGCGTCGCCACCACAAACACGACGGGGCCCAGGGCAGACTCGCCCTTGGTTTTCATTTTTTTTGCCATGATGCCTCCGCTGCAAAACCTAACATCTGGCTCGGGCTTTGCAAACTCCTGCCATCCAGTGCCCCGAAAGGGATACAAACAGGAGGTTCGAACTTGAAAGTTTGACCTCCACATTTCGAACCGCAAATTTCCAAGAGAAGAGGGAACAAACATGAGAATGCCAACGAGAAAGTTCTTGAACTCATCACCGTTCTGGATGAAGTCGGCCGCAGGTGCCACGGCCGCCGGAGCCACCGCGATCGTGCTGACTGGAACACTAATCGCCGGACCACTGGTTTTCGGTGGCTACGACATCGAACGCATCAACAGTAGCATCGCATCGGCAGTCAAAGGGGCCATTGCCGACAGCAGCGTCATCGAAAGCGCGGTGGTCACCATTGACGGGGCCGTCACTGACCTGGAAAAAGACACCTATAAAGTGGACAAAGCATTCGTTTTCAAAAAAGCACCTTGGACCAAAGACAAGGTCGAAGCATCGCTGTCCGTGAAGGCCACCATGCATCGCGACGAGAACACCGAGAAGGGTTCCGTCGGCTTCGACGTCAATCTGGGATTGAAGACCGATACGCTGGCCTTCTTGAAACTGATGAATCACAAGAAGCTCAAGCACTGCGAATCGCTCAAGGAATCCGGCATGAAGGGCATTGCCGCCAAATCAGAGTGCGGCCTGGCCGCCGATGTCGTCAAGGCGAAGGATTTGAAAGAGGTCGCAGGATTGATCCAGGAACGGACAAAAACCGAGATCGAAGAACTCAAGTCGTTTGTCGCCAGCTCGCAACCTGCCGTTGAAAGCCAGACCAGCGTGCTCTTGCAGGATGAAGGCAGAAAGTTGTTGGAAAAAACGAAGCGGAAACTTCACGCCCTGAAATCCATCAAGGTTGAGTTGGTCGGTGAGGGTTTCACTTTGGCAATGGATCACGCCAAAAGCCGTCATCCGGGATGCAAAATCAAGCATCTGGAAATGGTCTTGAACCCAGACTCGGCTTCCGTCAAGGCGGACATCTCCATGCGTTTTTCAACCATGATGTACGATGCCATGAAGCCTGAAATCGCAAACATCATGAAGGGCCTGGAGGAAGGCCGTGAGTTTGCCGTGGAGCACGTCGCCTCCCACGCCAGGTTCCACGAACGCCTCCTGACGGCAATGTTTGCCAAGGCCTCACTTGAAGTCGGCCAGGAAGGCCACGCAGGCCAGGCAACGGGTCAAGAATCTGGTCAAGGAACAGATCAGGGAACAGGTCAGGAAAGCGACACTGAAGGGTTGCCATTTAACGTCCTGCAACTCAATGAAGTCAATGGCTTGAATCTGTAACGCCTCACCTGCTTCAATAACGGTCCAAAACCCCTGCCAGGAAAAGCTTTCAAGCTCCTGGCAGGTCTTTTTTTTTGACGTACGAATTGGCCTGACTTCTGATATAATTAAAAGTGTTCGCGGCGTCGGTTGTTGATGTGCAGGAGAACCGATTCATACATAAAGGGAGCCAGATCCTTCACCGGTGTGCAAGCCCCCCGCTTCGTGCGTTAGGGGGAAGCCTGAAGGGGAAGTTGATGGCACCCACCTTAACTTGGTGGGTTCCCCTTGCCTCAGTGATCGTCGCCGTGGACACCCTTCCCCAGATCCTTCGCCTTAACATTCGGTTTTTGCATGATTTTCTTGCGCGGCTCAAACCAATTTAACTTCCTCGCAGAATTTTCCAAACGGCAGAATGGAATAATTGGAATCCACAACCCTTGATTTTGTGCCCATGTGAACCTGATACCATTTCGGGATGTCCAATTTGGACTTGAACTCAAGCAATGACGGCGCCACGTCGGAGTCTGACAATTTGCATTCGACTGCGAATAAAGGCTTTCGATCTCTCAGGACCACGAAATCCACTTCTTTCCCTTTTTCGTCACGGATGTACCGAAGTTCCGATCTGTGTCCCAGGACATCCTGCCAATAGTCACATAGTTTCAATAGGTGTGAGGCAACCATATTCTCAAAACGAAATCCCGCATCAACGACTTGAGACCAGTCCCACAAATAAAGCTTTTGAGATTTTTTAAGGGCTTTGATTTTCGTGGATCCAAACGGGGGAATCAAATAGCAGTAATAAAGTGAGTCCAAAATCTGGACCCACCTTTTCACCGTTTTATCGGAAACCTCTAAATCTTCAGCCAGGGATTTGTAGGATAGCGGGCTACCAACTCGCGCCGCAAGCGACTCGGCAAGCAGCTCAACTTTATCCAAATCGCTGACATATTCCAGATCCCTTAAATCAATGCGTACGAGCTTCGACACCCGCTGCAGGTGCCACCGTCGTAACTCCGTTTCGTCTTGTGTAAGAAGCGGCTCTGGAAAACCGCCGTAGGTAAACAGGGCGGCGAGGCTTGCGTCCGAACCCCCTAATTCCGGCAATGTAAAAGGATGAATCCGATAATAGTGGTATCGCCCCAACATGGAGTCTCCACCCTTACGAAATATATCCAGTCTTGCGGATCCCGTAATAATAAATCTTTGCGTATTTTTCCATGTATCCCAAATCCCTTTGACAAAGCTCTGCCATCCCTTCCGTTTATGAATTTCATCCAAGACGATCAGGGGCTCTGTTTTTGACCACTCGCCCTTTTGAATTGTTTTTCGTGAGATCTCGTTGTCCCAATTCAAATAACCAGGATGCCCATCATGGTAATTTTCAAGCAGAGAGCAAGCCAGAGTGGTTTTGCCAACCTGCCTTGGCCCGCCCAAGAAAACCATCTTTTGAAGCAAATCTTTTTTTATGGATTTCACGTAAATCCGGATTGGCAAATGCTTGAGTCTCGACATGCTGTGATCCCCAGCAAAAAAGTAAATCGGAGTCGTAGTCATTTTACGGAGAAGTAAATCGGAGTCAAGGTCATTTTACCACTCTCGTCAACAGCCCCGCAAACAGCTCCGCAAAAAGCTCTTCGATATGAGCTCGTTTTCTTGAGGAAGTTCATGATCTTGCCGTCTTTTTTTTAAAAAACGATCAAGTTTTCCAAGCCTCAGCCGATCTTCCTCTCGCAATCTTTTGTTGAAACCGATCAGTTCGAGAAGGTGACGCTATGACACACTCGCACCCAAGTTATCCCTACGTCCGTCGCTTGCTAATGGCTGCGACAATGATGTCCTTTGCCATTGGCCCCATCGCCTGCAAACCGAAGGTGGGCAGCCAAACGAAAGCAATCTTCAGCGGCGGAAAGGGATTTGCCTTGATTCCGGCCCGCAGATTTACCACGACGGGCGGAAATGGACCCGAATTTGAAAACAGCATTCGGATGATGATGCTGCCGGTCAAATGTACGTCCGAGAGTGAAGTCGTGACCCTGGAAAATTTCGCCCTGGGGTCGCAAGACGGGGCTCGCTATTCCGGCAGGTCGATCCTGGACACGAACGGCGTGCCGATTCCCGGAACCAAATCTTGTGCAGTGCTGGGCAATTATGCGCTGCACTTTTGGGCGGCGCAGTACTTGTTTCCTGGCAATCCGAAAAACGACCAGGAATACCACCGCCAGCAGTGGGTTTACCTTGCCCTTCGCGGCCCGTACAACAAACAGGACCAGGGTGCCAAGCCGCCGGCCGTCGAAAAGTTTTTTGCGGAAGCAGGTTCCGTGCGCCTCAAAGGTGATTTAAGCATGCTTGCCCTCTGGGACAGTTTCTTCAACCCGTGTTTGCCGTTAGACACGGCGAAGGTCAGCGGCTTTGACAAAAAACGACACTTCAAGTGTGAAGGCACCAACTACCGTTCTGTGTCCGGCAATCCCGATGACGCCACCTTGTCGACCCTTATCGCAAATGCTTCTGATTCGTTGATCTATCGAATGGCGAACGGAGAGTTTGCACCGGTCAATACTGCTGGACTTGAAACCGCGATACGTTTGTACGCGCCTACAGGCAATGCCTTGGGCCTGACGGGAAACACTGGCAAAAGTGCTAGTAAGACAACTGCCAAAGGATTTTTCAACGGGCAACGGCAACCCGTGCGAAGATTCCTGTTTGGCCAACAAAGGCCCTACAACACGTTGAGCGGAGACCGCTACAACGGGGTGCCAACTCGGATCCAAAACCCCATGCCGCCCGTTTCATTCCAGCCCAATGTGACAACCCAGAATTTTCGCCCAACGGCAACTCCGGTTCCGATAACGATCCCCACGCCGATCGGGCAGCCGGTCAATAATCAAAACAATTCCGACAGCGACTCTATTGATTCCTGGGACAAGAAGATCGCGGACTGGAACCAATCCGGAGAAGTTAATGCTAATACTATTTTTTCATCCAACCGGCTGCGCTTTGAGGAGCTCAAGGATTACGCGGAGAGATCTAACCGTCCAATTTCAGACATTGTTGGATCGGGGACGCCCCTCCACGCTCTGTTCATCGAGGAAGAAGAAAGGCGTCTGCAAGCCAATACAGAACAGCCGTTACCCTCGGCTGCTGGGCAATCCAATAATTTTGGTGAAGAGTCGGAACGTTTGCAGACAGACGGGTATACTTTCAGTGATAAGTACCCTGGCTGGCTGATGAAGGACGGAAAAGATGGTACGCACACCAACTATATTGGACCGAATGGAGAAGTGGAACGGGTTGTTTTCGAAT
The DNA here is from genome assembly GCA_947479535.1 of Oligoflexales bacterium. Classification (GTDB taxonomy): domain Bacteria; phylum Bdellovibrionota_B; class Oligoflexia; order Oligoflexales; family RGVZ01; genus RGVZ01. Next base: position 11,019 of record CANJZQ010000052.1, read on the forward strand.
ATGACGAAGGAGGAAACGTGAAGTCCTCATATTGGCAGGTTCCGACGACACCAGGCCAATTCGAAGAGTGGACAGCCCGCCCGAATACTGCCGTGAATACTGGCGAAGACAATAATCCATTCTATTCTGGCAGTGGTAGTGATTTTTGAGAATAGCGTCGATCGAAAATTTGTCATCGGCAGATGATTAAAAAACTGAGGTGATCGTGGCTCTCACCCAATTCGTAAGCAATGTGAAAGATCTGTCCGACGAGGGTGGATATAAATTTCGATTCCACTGCGACAAATGTGGCGATGGATTTGAGAGCCAGTATGTTGCTGGTTCCGCGAATCTTTTGAAGACCGCAGTGGATCTGTTCAGTCTGTTTCGGCCTCTGGGTGGATACGGGACCCAGGGAATTGCTAAATCGATTGATCGTGGCCTGCGCGGGAAAGAACGTGACAAGGCGTATGAGACGGCTGTGCACCAGGCCATGGTATTTTTCAAGAAATGCAACGGATGCGGCAAATGGGTCTGTCCGAAATCATGCTGGAACCACGCTTTTGGGATGTGCGAAGCATGTGCGCCAAACGCGGACGAGGAGAAGACAAAAAAATCGGCTCAACAGCTCGCCCAGAAAGTTGTGGCCGATACGCTTGCGTCAAATTCGCCCGAGGCAAAAAGCATTTCATGTCAGGCTTGCGGTCATAATGCCGGGGACGGAAAGTTCTGCGAGCAATGTGGTGCTCCGATGGCACAAGACCGGCCCTGCAAAGGGTGCGGACGAGCCCTGAAACCAGCCACTAAATTCTGCCCGGACTGCGGAGCGAAAACATAATGAAATGTCAGGTCTGCCAAGCCAGTTTTTCAGATCAAGACAAGTGTCCCCAGTGTGGCAACGAACCGTTTCCCTCGGGGGATTCGCAGGGGATTTTGCGCGCACGCCAGGAATTCATGGATAAAGCCAGCGCGTACGCCCCAGAGGCCCGGGTCTCCACTTGGGACAAGTACCGGCCGTGGCTTGGTGTGGTCCTTGGATTTGTGATCTTCATGCTTTGGTTAAGGGCATGCTCGACGATGGGATGGAAAATTTTTTAGGAAATTTTTGATGCCGTGGGTCAGAGCAGCCTATGTCCATCCGAAAAAGTGCGTGGTGAATGGCGATTTGTCACAGGAACAAAGTGGATGCGATGGAATAAAAAAGATGAAGAAAGGATTCTTCGCTGACGCAGGCACGATGCTTGACGTGGACCTGATCGAGGTTGTCCTGGACCAATAGTCCCTTAGCGCCTGTATCTCGCGGCAGAGTTCGATCATTCGTCCAAAAGCGAATGGTTGGGCCGCTCACGCCTGCTGCCTCTGTCTACTGATAGCAAAAGCACAATAGCATTTTTGACATGACACGCCATAAATATGGGGTGATAATTTACATTGCCTGCTGGTTATGCTAGCAT
>CANJZQ010000053.1 GCA_947479535.1 Oligoflexales bacterium
ATGAGTCGCTTGAACCGGAGGACGTGGAAGGGGAGCAAAAAAGCGGCGGCTCTGCAGGATGAATTGGACCTGTTTGTGTGGTGGCACAATATGGGGATCATGGGGCTGAGATGAAAACGCCCCACTGGGTTGGCGGGGCGAGGAGGATGAATGGAATGCAGTTAACGGGAGCAGTTCATAAATTATCCCTGATTGCCTCAAGTTGCTTGCGATGAATGCGATGATGGGCGGCCATGAGCCAATGCCACTGATGGATATCCATCGGCCCGAACCATGGATGTGCCAATTTGATTTTTGATTCGCGATTTTGAATTTCCGCGGCCATCCGATGGCTCGTTGTGACCAGAAAATCCTTGAATAGCGCGAGGACTTGCTCAGAAGATGTACCACCCAATGGCTTGACATCAGCGATTCCAACAGAGGATTCTGGGGCAATGCCGCGACTGAGCAAGACCATGCCTTCAGACATAAGAGATCCAACGATGACCAGGTGCTCCAAAACCATGGCTGACGACCAATATCTGGAGGAATCCTCGATACCAGGAATCCGGTCGATCAAAATTCTCTTTTCACGCAAGACCAATGGAATTGACTCAAAGATCTCAATGGATTTCTGGCTCTCCCGCTCGAAGAAGGCTTGAGTTTCATCCCATGAAATCTTGTAAGGGAGTCGATTGATGACCCAATACTTCGAAACCAGCCACTCAAAAAAAGGCAGTCCGGCTCCAGGCTTTTGAAGTTCTGGCATTTGAAGTCTTTCCGACGAGACTTGCATAAAAGCTCCTCAAATCAAATTGCCACTCCTCGCAACAAGTCCACACAGTTTGTAGAGCATCCGGCATCCAACATTGGCATCCCACTCGTTCTCTCCGTTTGGATCGGGAGAAACCTCACACAAATCAAAGCCAATGATCTGCCGACCAGATTCTGCAAGGCATTCAAGGAGATAGACCGCCTCGTCAAATGACAATCCACCTGGCACGGGCGTGCCAGTCGAAGGGCAACAAACGGGATCAAGTCCATCGATGTCAAATGACACATAAACCTTCGGTGGCAGCTGCGACACGATGTCTTTGCAAACCGTGTCCCAAGTCTCCCCGCGAGCCTTGCGCTTGAACAAATCGCGCTGATAAAAGACTGATCCTCGCCAGCCGAGGGAATTCATGTATTCCCGTTCTTCTTCGCAGAAATCCCGGATGCCAACTTGGACCAACCGCGACACCGCCGGCACGGATTCCATGACGTTATGAAAAATAGATGCGTGAGAAAATTGAAATCCTTCGTAAGCATTGCGCAAATCATGATGGGCATCGAAATGTAGTACGCCAAAACCATCTGGATTTTTTTCACCTAGTGCCTGAATTAAACCAAGGGGGGAAGCATGGTCGCCCCCCACAACAGCAGCAACGGCACCATTGTCCAACGCGTGAACGGCGGCATCCCGGACGTATTTGTTCAATGCCGCCGACCCTTCATTAACAGCCGCCAAGTCGCCCGGGTCAGCTTCACCTTCCGACAAATCAGCCATGACCTTCTCAGCCCGAATCCGTAAAAACGCGTTCATGCGTTCAATGAAATCAGGATGTGGTAGAAACGAGATTCCGGCGCGATAAACTTTACCAAAACTTCCATCGTCCAAATCGAGCTGATGGCTTGCCGCAATGATAGCCTCGGGCCCCCGTGAGGTTCCGGGTCGGTAGGATGTTGTCACGTCCCAGGGCGACGGGATCAAAATCACCTTTGCCTCATTCGGATCGAGGTCCGCACCCAAAAAGCCGGATCCCTCCACAGGCGGCGTCCCACGCTCGAGTTTCTCCATCGCAATGCTGTATGAATCCAGAGACTTTGTCATAGGTTGTTCCCACCCTCGATGTTTGCCTTATCCGCAATCGCACTGCGAAGCTGCCGTTCGCTCCAGATCTTCACGCCGAGTTCACGGGCTTTTTTCATTTTCGATGATCCTGAATCAGGATCTTCGGTCACGACTGCATACGTGTTTTTCGAAACTGATGCCGACAGCTTGCCACCAGCCATTTTTATAGCGTCCTCAATTTCAGCGCGCGGCACAGAAAGGGCACCCGTGATTACGAATTGCAGGCCCGACAACGCCCCCTCCTTTGGAACAGCATCCGCCTGAAAAGGCTTCACCCCTGCTTCAAGGAGGTCCTTGATCCAACCCCGGCGGGCAGTCAGCCCATCGACGAGTTGGGCTGCGGACTTTTCCGCAAAACCTTCTATTTTTGCGATCTCATCGGCTCTTGCCTTTAAAACCCCATCCAAACCGTGAAAATGCTCGAGAAGCTTTTCCCATGTTGTGCGTCCAGCGCCCTCGATACCAAGGCCATTCAAAAAAGACGCCAGAGGAAGGTCTTTTGACGACTGGATATTCTTACAAAGCTTTGACGCCATTTTTTCCCGGGTCTGCGGAATGATCAGAAAGTCCTTTTCTTGCAACCTGTAGAGGTCTGCCATTGACTTGACCAAACCGGAATCCATCAATGGAAGAAGACGCTTCTCATTAAGATCGTCAATCTCTGCGCAGCGAATCCAATTCAAAATCGCTCCAAGGCGCTGTGCAGGACAGGCCGTCTCATTTGGACATTTCAAGCGAATGCCATCACTCACCAAAAGGGACCCGCATTCCGGACAATTTTCTGGCCAACGATAGTCACCAGCAGCCGGCTCTACCACACCAAGAAACTTCGGGATGACCTCCCCTGATCGGACGATCTCGATCCGGTCTCCTGGTTTTAAGTTGTAAGCTTTGACATGAGCGGCGTTGTGTAAAGTTATATTGGTGATGGATGCGCCACTTAAATAAACTGGAGCAATCACCGCAACTGGAGTCACGATACCCAACCGGGATGTTGCCCAGCTGATCTCCTTGATGACGGAAACGGCAGTCTGCCCCTGCCATTTGAATGACATCTTATAGCGCGGATGATGCGCCGTGAGTCCCATCTCGTCATGCAACGCCAGGTCATCGTAACTAAAAACAGCACCATCCAATCCAATCTCGTCTTCTGCGATCAAAGCCTTGACGTAATCAAGGTAGCCTTCAATGTCAGCAGAATCAGACAATCGTTTTGGATGTGGAAGTGAAAAACCAACCTTGCCAAGCCATTTAAATTTCTCAACTTCGGTTTTAAAACCGGGAGATTTCCCGTTGGCAGGAATAAAATCAAAAGCAAAAAAAGAGAAATAGCGGGCCAGTTCAAAGTGGGCTTTTCGCCCCAAGAGTCCAGCCACGATGTTGCGGGGATTCGTTGGCCGATCAAGACCCAATTGGACCATCTCGTCCGCAAGGCGTAAAAAATTTCCCTCGGTGCAATAAATTTCGCCGCGGACTTCCGCGTCCATGCCCTCAGTAAGAGTCCGGGGGATATCTGAAATCCAGACCGCCTTTTCCGTAACATCCTCGCCAACCCGTCCATTGCCCCTGGTCTTTGCCAAAACCAATCGCCCACCCTCGTAGACAATACTCAGGCTGTTGCCATCGACTTTGAGCGTCCCCATAACGGGCCTGCCACCAACCCAGTGATGTAGGTCAGCCAGATTATAGGTCTTGTCCAACGACAACATCGGAGTGCGATGCTCCACCTTGCGAGCAACGGCTCCAGCGGCAGCGAGGGGCAACGTTCCAGCCCCGACAATCTCCAAGACGGGATGATCAGGTGACATTGCCCTCAACTCGTCTTCAAGCGCATCATACGCAGCATCAGAAATCTCGGGATGTCCCGAGTAATAGGCCTTCTTGTGGTGCATGATCGCGTGAGCCAGCTCTGTGATCCGGTGCGCAACCAGAGGTCGCTCGACCCCTTCTTCTTCAATGATCTTCTTGGTCATATTGTTTCACTTGGTAGAAAGGAGCTCTTCGATCCTTTTAGTCACTTTTGGATCCAATGGCTGCACCACTGGATCGAAACGCGCAACAACTTCACCCCGTCGATTGACCAGAAATTTCTCAAAGTTCCAACTAATTTCACCGCTGAACTTACTGCCATCAGTCAAAAACCTGTAAACGGACTGTTTGGAAGGTCCGAGCACCTTCCCCTTTGCAAACAAGGGAAACTTGACTTTGAATTTAAGGTCGCAAAATTTTTTTATTTCCTTGTTTGAACCGGGCTCTTGCATCGAAAAATCATTACTTGGAAATCCAAGGACCACAAAACCCTTCGCCTTGTATTGCTCATACACAGCCTGGAGGTCCCGATACTGCTCCGTAAATCCGCAACGGGACGCCGTGTTAACGACTAACGCGACGTTCCCCTTGTACTTTGACAGCGGGACTAAAGTTCCATCAATGGATTCAGCAGAAAGGTTGTAAAGGTCGGTCGATACCCGCCCAACCGCATGGTCCGGCATGATTCCGGACATAATCGGAAGGGTAAAAAGCAACAGCGGCGCGGCTCGCCGTGCGATACGCGCCAAGTAACGCCGAAAGGAGTGCATCACAAACAAATGAACGAACGCTTGCGTGTTTTTGTAAACCCACCACGGCAGCGCTGGAGAATAGTCAAAAATAGCGGCCATAAAACTGGCGCCTTTAAGAACTTCGCGAAATTCAAATCGACCAACTTTCTTGGCCTGTTTATCTGTCAACACACCACCAGTGATAAAAAACAACTGCCGTTGGGCAGTGCTCCTTTTCGCGACATATGTCAGGTATAGGAGGCTAATTTCTGCGAATTTAAAAAAGAAACGAAACTTGAACACCAACGATCCATCCTCCGTCCGCTCCACGACGATAAACGGAAAGAAAAATTGGATCAGCCAATGCGCGTAACGGTCGGCAGCCCAGAGCGCAGATTTTCCTGCCGGCAAAGGCAGGCGCTGCACGGAACAAACTGTTTTTACCGATCTCACGGTATTGGGGACCCTGCGCGGAGACGCCACGGAAGAACCAGCAATGGCCTTGGCAATCGCCTCACGAAATGAGGCGGGCGCAATCCCGTAACGGTTAAAAATATATTGATCCCTGGGAATCATCTCATGGCGAAGGCTCTCGACCAGGGGCGCAACCAGTTCCTTTGGCGCACCGGTCACCAGTCGAACCCAGAGCCGGGATAATTTCGGACTGAACAGAAAAACCGGAATCATCAAGCGACGTTTGCCCATCAGTTGGGCCATTGCTTTCATCATGTCCAGGTAAGTGATTGTCTCTGAGCCACCTAGGTCGTAGGCACCCGGCGCCAAACCGGGATCGTTGACCACTCTGGCAATCGCTGCAACGACGTCATCAATCGCCACAGGACAACTTCTTGTCCTGGTCCATTTCGGACAAACCATCAGCGGCAGGCGTTCCACAAGTTTGCGCATCATGTCAAAGGATGACCCATTGCGGCCCACCACCAGTCCAGCGCGCAACGCCACAAGGGGAACGCCGTACTCCGCAAGAACCTCCTCCACTTCGAGCCGGCTCGCAAGATGACGGGATAGATCGTCTGCGGGAATGATTCCCCCGAGATAGATGATGCGGCGGATACCGCAGGCTTTAGCCGCCCGTCCGAAGTTGTCGGCAATCATTAAATCAAGGTCTTCAAATTTACCTTGCGTCAAGCTAGCGGAGGGCAACATCGAATGAACCAGGTAAATGGCAATGTCGCAGCCAGCGAGCGCAGTTTCGGTCTCCAGCGCTGAGAATAAATCACAACGCCGCCATTGGATCACCGGATCTGACGATTCGTTGCCAGCTTTCACATCCTTCACCCGGCTTGGATCACGACTCAGCGCAATGATGTCGCAATGGGACGACAATGCGTCAATGAGCGCCCGTCCAACGAATCCACTGGCTCCGGCAATGGCAACAGTCAAGCGACGCGGTGGCGTCACGGATTCAGTCGACAACGGCATCGAAGGCTCCCCTTACATCGAGTGGAACATCGAGGGCCTCAAGATGTTCGTACAAACAAAGCAGATAGGCACCCAATGCAAAAAAGTCGGGATGCAATCGCGTCTTGTTCTTTTTGCAGGATTCAAAAATGGACTGAAAAGACTTTTTGAAGGCAGCCAGTGTGAACTTCATCGAACTCTGATCACCTTCGCCAAAATGGGCTTTAAAGGTCTCCTTGGCATGACCCAGGTCAAGCGCTTCAAGGCCAGCGATATACTCAACTTCGTCGTTACGATAGAAACCCCGATACATCTGCCGCATCGCCAAAACAAATTCTTGATCCCAGACGTAAAAAAGTGGCTTTGGTTTCCACACCACCTTGTCAGCCTTGAATTCAAAAGCACTGGACCGCAAATCCAACACGGCCGAGTCAAAATCAAAAATCTGACGGAAAAATAACTCCAACACTGCACGACCTTGGACCGCTGGATCCTGACCCCTACCATCTGGAATTTTTGGCAGTGCTTTTTTCGCCTTTTTCAATGCCTTCTCGAACTCCCCAGGACTCGCATAATCTTTCACAATTCGGCCGAAAGCCCGTGCCATTCCAATCGTTGGAACGACATCGAAAAAGGCCGGGGAGACAAAGCCTGTCAGAAGTTCCCAGTCCGTACCACGCAGTGATTTAAATAAAGTCTGGATCAATGGCGGCTCCTGCCGTGTTAAGTTACCACACTGAAATGCGCTGCTCTTCTTTCAAAACCATCTTGTCGGAATCGGAGCAGGAAAACGCTTCTTTGAACCCAACCTGGTGTTTCACCTGCTCGTTGACTCGAGCCTTGACGGCTGAATGAGGGTCCGTTTTCAACATGAGTTCCGCCATCTTCGGTCGAACGATGCCACACCAAACCCTGGCGTATTGGATGAAAAAATCGCGCTTTGCCGAGTTCGGCGGAATGACTTCCGACCCGCTGGCCATGCTGAAAGCAGTCTTGTAGCCAAAAGTGAGACCAACAAGGTCCCCGATGTTTTCACCCAGCGTCAATTTACCATTGTGACCAATGGCATTGAACTGATTGACCAAGCCTTCCGTACGCTTTTTGAATTCAATCAAATCAGAGTCACTCATCCACTGTTTCAGACGACCCTCATTGTCGAATTTAGAACCCTTGTCGTCAATTCCGTGCCCAAGCTCATGCCCGATCACGGCACCCACGGCACCGAGGTTTACGTGATCCGGTGCCTTGGGATCGTAAAACGGGTGCTGCAAGATCCCGAGTGGCATAACGAACTTGTTGTCTGACGGTGAGTAATACGCATTTACAGTCAGAGGCGACATGCTCCAACGATCGCGATTGCGCGGTTTCCCGAGACGTTCAAACATCCGGCCCGTCAGTGCCCGCGCAAGGCCGAAACCGTTTGAATGCCGGGCCACGGACGAATACTTGACCGATGGGTTAAAATCCCATTCCTCTTCTGTCTTGGGTTTCACAAGCTGAAGCTTCGCCGTCTTGATTTTTTCAATGGCTCCCTTGCGCCCCTCTGAATCGAGCCATGTATTTTGCTGCAGCCCACGAATGATCTCCGAACGAACCTTTTCCGCAAGGGCAATAAATTTCTCGGTTGGAAAATCTGGGAACACACGATCAATCAATACCGAATCAAGTTCCTTGCCAAACCGGTTGATCACCAGTTGAGCGCAGCGCTCGTCGCGGAGAGGACGCTTGTCTGGACCACCCAGGTGCTTGCGACTGAATTCAAACGATTTTTTGAAAAACTCGGGATACGCATCGTCCATGATTCCCGAGACCGCGTGCCACCGATAAAAATCCTTCAAAGTTTCAATGTCTCCACTGGCAAATTGCTGATCGATCCAGGCAAAGTTGTCAGGCGCGATATCGCGCAAAAGGGTTTTGTCTGGCACCCTGTTCAACGCAGAGTTCATAACAATATGCGGATGACGCGCAGCGAACGCCTTCTTGTCGATGTAACGCTTGCTGCTGAAAAGTTCTCGCATCTCTGCCGGCAAGGGAAAAGTCTGGGCAAACGATTTCTCAAAGGCGACAACGCGTGCCGCGCGCTTCTTTGCATCGGGCAGCTTGATGGTAACGAAAAAATCCGAGATGACTGACTCGAGATCTTTCACCACGTCAGCCTTATCGTAGTAGCTGCGCTCTGGAAGGGTTTTCATTTCCGCCAACACCACAAAATCTTCCCTGGTTGGATCATCCTGATTGGCGATGGCGTCCATCTCAAACCCACTGTACTCACCGCTATCAAGTCGAGCACCCGCCCAGACGGCAACATCGGCCGGATTTTTCAAGCCATCGATTTCTTTCAGTGTCCTTTCAAGAATCGAAGTTTCATCTTTTTTACTGCCGCCCTTGTCCATGCAGGCCTGGTAATTATCCCGCAAATCCTTTTCCCGGCCGTCAAGCTTGCGCTTCTCGACCAGCAGTCCAGAAAGATATTTTTTCTTTTTGTCCAACAACCGTTCGCTCGAATCATTAAAGGAAAAGATATGGCGCGACCGGTCCGGACGTAATTCAAATGCATCAATGACCTCTGAACATGCGTGTTCATAAAAATCAGTGCATGCATTGACCGACTTGTTTACCGGAAACTCCCGGCGCTCCGGAATATTGCTGGATTTTTTGGGGTGGCCTGCACCTATGGCGACAGGACCGGCCGCTGCAATGGAGGCCGCCGTGATCACAGCTGCGGCGAAATGTCTGCCAATCAAATGCAATTTTGAGGTCTTCATAATGGTTTCTCCGCCAATCTCTTGGGCTTCTGAAGTTCTGGATGCTGATTTTTTGGCCATACGCACTGAAATGCAATAAGATTCGGAGGCCGGCTCATAAACACTTTTCACGATTGCTATGGGGTGCGCCCTTGGATGGGGTGTCGACAGATAAAAATCTAGCGGTTGCAAAATTATACAACCGCTTTCCCTACCCTAATTACCCGTTGCTGGCGCGCCCATGCTGGCAAGATGGTTTTTTGGCATCGTCTTTTTTTGCGGGACGTCTGGCTGTTCAGCCTCGAAATGGGGTGAGGCAGCAAAATCCGCCGCGAGGCGATGTACTCGTTGCCGGCTGCGGCGAAATCCTGCCTTACATCATCCGCAAGTGGGAGCCCCTTCAGGCCACCACCGTAAATGTTGACCTCTCCCGGCGGAGCCTGCGTCGCGCCCGCTTCAGAACCGCGCTATCCCGCGGGAAATCAGAGTTTCACGAGACCGACATCGTCTCTTTTTTAGACCGGTGTGGGGACGAAAGCCGGACCTTTGCCCACATTGAAACCTTTGGCATGTTGCACCACATGAACGATCCGGCTCCAGCAATCGTCGGAATGGTTCGCCAGCTGGCACCGGGGGGAACATTCAGGGTCATGGTATACAATTCACCCGCACGGGATTGGATCCACGCGTTGCAGGACTACTTTGCTGAAATTGACCTCAGCATCGACAACAACGATCCGTTAGATTCGATTAAAAATTGCAGGAAAATCCTAGCTGACTTCGCGACACGCTCTCCGCTTCTTGCCGACAGGTTGCGTGCCATTGGACCGCACACGATGGGAAATCCTGCACGCGTGGCCGACACGTTTCTGCATCCCCAGGAATTGCGCTGGCCCATTTCACGATGGTTTGAATTGTTTGCATCAGCCGGGCTCAGGCTCACAGGAATTTATGACCGGTATGGTGAACTTGACGACCTGCCTAATCCGCTTTTGGCCGACGAGAACAAACTTGATTTGAGCCATGAATTGACCATCAGGGCTGCCGACCGGCGGTTTGAGGGCAATCTGGAAATGATTTGGACCAAGGATCCAAAACCTGGCACCCACGCACTTGCATCGACGTTGAGTCGAAGTGCGGGACATCTGATGCGACTTAAATTCATGAGACCGCCGCATATCTGGTTTGATTTTGAGGAAACCCGGAATCTTTCCACCGGGTCAAAAATGCAGATCTGGCACGCATTTATTGATGCCCGCAAACTTGTGCCTTCTGCGTGGGGGAAAAATCACCGCACCCTGCGGCGTCTGGCGCGCTTGGGGGCCATCCTCCCAGACCAACTGGATCCGGAGAGTGCAAAAATCGCATCGGAACCCCTGGAAGACCTGATGTCGCCGCCCGATATTCCACATCACGCGCCGCTTGCAAAACCAGACGACCGCGGACCTCATACCACCGCGCTCAGAAAATTGGACGCAGCGCTCCTGTCCTCATCGTCCTGTGCCTGATCGTCATTTATTTTAGAAGATCGGGCCGAAGGCGCCGCGTTCTTGCGATCGCATGTTCACGGCGCCATTTCTGGATCGCCTTGTGATCACCCGACATCAGGACATCGGGAACTTTGACGCCTTCGTATACGGCGGGGCGGGTGTACAAAGGATACTCAAGGAGCCCGCCCATTCCCTCTCCAAAGGAATCGTCATGCGCGCTAACAGGATTGCCCAAGGCCCCCGGCAGCATTCGAACCAGGCTATCTACCATCGCCATGACAGGAAGTTCTCCGCCTGAAACAACAAAGTCTCCGATCGAAAACTCCTCCTCGACATGAAGATCGATGAATCGTTGGTCGAGGCCAGCGAATCGCCCACAGATAAAAACCAACTTTTTTTTGACAGCAGACAATCTCCGCGCATCAGATTGGGCCCATTGTTTTGCGCCTGGAGCTGTTGAAATCACATGAAGGGATGAATGGTCGCCATCTGCCGGGATTTGGGCAGCAATTGCTCTGGCTAAAACATCGGGACGCATGACCATGCCGTCACCGCCACCATAGGGTGCATCATCGACGCTGGCGTGCCTGTCGATGGCAAAATCCCGCAAATCGACGCTCTGAAAATCCAACGAACCCGCTGAAATTGCAGCACGCAAGGCACCAAATTCAGCATAAGAGGCGACGAAACGTGGATGGATACTGATGATTGAAACAGAATGCATGATCAGGGCTTCACCCAAAATTCTGCAAAAACGGACGATTCAACAAGAAGGTTGATCCGTTTGTCCGTGCTACGGAATGACATGTCCACGTAGACATCGACAAAGGCCATGTCCAAACGTGCACCGTGGTTGTCCTCGATGACCGCTATGTCGCTCGCTCCGTAATTGGTCATATCTACGACCCGGCCAAGGCATACGCCTGCCGCATCGAAAACTTCAGAACCCAAAACATCAGACCAAAGGTATTCCGTCGAATCATCGACTGGAACGCTATCGCGGGGAATCCAAACCTTCTTGCCGCGCAACACTTCGATTGCGGTTCGGTCAAGCACGTCGGTGAAAGCCATGACGGGGCGGTCCTGAAGCAGCGAAGCCGTGGCGACGAGATGAACAGTCCCTGTCGAAGGCGAATCACCAACAACAGCCTGTTTGCATCCCTTCGGGAGAGGATCGGATCTCCCTGAAACAAAAAAGGCGCCGCGCAAACCATGAGGTTTGCCAACGGCACCAATTAAGAGCCAACGATCGTCTTTGCCAGTCAAGGAATCCAGTGACGGATTACTTGGCTTTTTTGGGGCGAGCCGTGTGGGTTTTTGCGCGTTCAAGCTTGATCTTCTGAATTTTTGCGATCTTGGCGACGGTGCTGGTCAGCTCTGCCCCTCTTTCGTACCAGAAGCGGATACGAGCTTCATCGACGACGATCGTGGACAATTCGCCAGCAGGGTCGTAGTGACCCAAGCGCTCAAGAACCTCTCCACCAAGCTTCTTGCGGGAGTCGGTGGCGACGATATGGTAGAAGGGACGGTGCTTGTTCCCATGGCGCTGAAGACGGACGCAAACGGCCATGATTCCTCCAAAAAACAGTCAAATAACAAATTAAACCAAACTCCGGACCCGCCGGAAGCCCAGTGAGATAGCACAGGGAACAGACGGTGGCGACAGGATTCTTCGGAAAAGATTACCTGCATGATACCATCAAGAATATCGGGAACTTGAGCAATCGAAGGGGTTCTGGTGGAAGTCACTCTTTGGGGCACACGCGGGTCGATCCCTCGGACCATGCCCGACAGCGAATTAACAGCCACCCTTCTGGAAGCTATTAACGTAGCGAAATCAAAAGGTATTTCAACGCTTGACGGCTTCA
>CANJZQ010000054.1 GCA_947479535.1 Oligoflexales bacterium
CGAACCCTTCTTCCCAGCCGAAAGAGCTTTACAACCCAGAGGGCCTTCTTCACTCACGCGGCGTTGCTGCATCAGGCTTGCGCCCATTGTGCAAAATTCCCCACTGCTGCCTCCCGTAGGAGTCTGGACCGTGTCTCAGTTCCAGTGTGGCTGATCGTCCTCTCAGACCAGCTACCCATCGTCGCCTTGGTGGGCTATTACCCCGCCAACTAGCTAATGGGACGTAGGCCAATCTTAATCCGGTAGCTTGCAAGCAGAGGCCACCTTTTCTCTCTCGAGTATATGCGGTATTAGCTGCAGTTTCCCGCAGTTATTCCCCAGATTAAGGCATGTTCCTACGTATTACTCACCCGTGCGCCACTTTACTCATTCCGAAGAACTTTCTCGTGCGACTTGCATGTGTTAGGCACGCCGCCAGCGTTCGTTCTGAGCCAGGATCAAACTCTAACGTTATAATCCTGCTTTATACTGCCTTGAGAACCGTTTGACCGGCTCTTAAGACAGGTTTTTGATTCTTTAACGAGCCAATGGCTCGGTGAATTCCGAAGAACTCACAGATCAACAATCTGTTTAATTCACGAACAAATCTTGGCTATTCAGTTTTCAAAGAGCACCGCGATACTTGCTTTCGACTTTCGTTTCGAGCGCTGCGTCGCGTGAAGAAGGTGTATACGCAGGTGATCTCAGCTGGTCAAACTTTTTCTTCCGTATTTTTGATTTTTTTTGAAGATAGTTAATTAGTTCAATCTTTACGGTTATTTAAGTTATTTCTTGGCTGCCTAAAATGCACTCAGCTGAAGGCGTCGCCTGCATTCTCTACTGATTTTTGCCCCTCTCAGGGGCTTTTTCGTACGGGACGGCGTCAAAAACCCGAGGGATCTCCCCCGCAGGTCTAATCAGGGCCTCTCCATATGATAGAATCTAAAGAAACACAGAGTTCGTAAGATTTGATCCCCTGGCACATCAACCCGGCTAACTGAGCCCGGGAGAAAACTGTCAACATCGTGGAGCCAACCGAAAAAACACGCTTCATCGATCACTTCTACCAACACATTGGAGAAGAAGATTGGGCTGATGGCGTTGATTTGTATCAAGCTGGCCGCATCGGGGAATTCCAGGTGTTTCCAGCTGGCCTCATCACAGCCAAGATTCGTGACATTTCGAGCAAGCCACATGAAGTCAGAATAAAAATGCATCCAACTGGTGTGATGATCCAGTGGCTCGAGTGCACTTGTAAGAAGAACAGGGTCCAGGGAAAATTCTGCGAACACATCGCCGCAATAGCGGTGCATCTGGATCGAGAACGACAGGATATAGTCCGGCTGCTGGACAGTCGCATGCCAGTCAAACCGCCCGCCAACAGCTCCAAACGAATAACGCCTGAAGAACGCGAAGCCGTCGCGAGAGACTCTGCAAATTCTGTGCGCGGAAAATCCGCCAGTGCAGTTGAGTCCGTCATCGCGCAGGCGGGCGAAGGACTGCACAGCATATCCCTGCTTGCCGGCGGCCCCGTGCTGCGTGTCCGGGTTGAACTCAAAGCAGGTCACGTGTCTCACTATGATTTGACACTTGATGAGGCCGCACGCTTTCTTTCAGACCATCCTCAACACAAGAAGGCTGCGGCTGAGGTTTCCGAGCTGAGGGTTTACACATTCCCAGCCAGGCTCGGCACACGGCTTCATCTCGACGGGGAGGAAACGATCGTCGCGGTCAAGACACTCGCGATCGATATGGAAAAAGACCGGCGCTTGGTTTTGCAGTTAAAAAAAAATGGCCGCGACGTAACGAAAGTCATTGAAGTTGAACGCGGTAAACGAGCCGCGCTAGAACCTGCCGTCACGCGCTCGTTTTTGGATAAACCATCCAAAACCCTGCATTTGGGCGAGTCCTTTTGCTTTGTACCGGGAATCGGCTATTTCCCTCTCGACCGCACCGGCGTGGGACAGGGCTGGACCGAGTCGGCTGATCGACAGACATTTACGGGCGATGACGCAGCAAAACTGGCAGAGAGCGGGTTTAAGTCGGTTGCGGCGAACGGAATCTTGTGGGTCGAGCCAGAACTCGTCGAAGACGTGGTTCTGGTATCGCCTCAACTTTCGACAATCGAAATCATGGGAGAGTCTGACGGCTGGTTTAATCTCGATCCAAGATATCAGGCGGGTGAAACCACCATTTCAATGATCGAATTGATCAGGAAGCTCAAAAAGGAAAAAAGGAAATACATCAAGACTGGAAAAGTCTGGGTAAAAATTCCTGACCTCGTTGCAAATTTTAATTGGGAAACCACCGATTCCGGTGACGCCCTCAAAGTCAATGCAATTGGATTAATGCGATTGAAGGCTTCTCTCGGGGGGTTCGATCAATTCGCTGGCAGCAAAAAAATATTAAACACAATCAGAAGCCGCTACGAGTTCTCAACTGAAACGGCGGTTCCCTCTCTAAAAAATCAAAAATTAAATTTACGGCCCTATCAAGAAAACGGCATGAAGTGGCTGTGGTGGCTGCGCCAAAACAAACTTCACGGGTTGCTCGCTGATGAAATGGGCTTGGGTAAGACCCACCAGGCGATGGGCCTGCTGAACCTCGTCGCACAACAGTCCAAGAACTGGCGTTTCCTTGTCATCTCCCCGACCACCGTTTTGGATCATTGGGAGGACAAGCTCAGGGTTTTTTCTCCTGAACTGAATCCGATGAAGTTTCACGGGCCCGTACGTGCAAGCCTTGCACCCAAGGTCCAAAACAACAACATCACGGTCATTACAAGTTACGGTGTATTATTGCGGGACAACAAGATGCTCGCCTCCCAGAAGTGGGACGTTGTCGTGCTGGATGAAGCCCACTTTGTGAAGAACAGCGAAACCGCTACCTATCAAGCCGCCTGCCAGCTGAATACTGACATGCGTGTCTGCTTGACCGGTACGCCGATGGAAAATCATCTCGGTGAATTGAAAAACATCTTTGATTTTCTTCTTCCGGGGTATTTGGGCTCCGATGACTATTTCAAGCGTAATTTTTCTCAGCCACTCGCGGACGGCGCGAACCTTGAGGTGGAACTTTCGCTGCAGAAATTGCTGCACCCCTTCAAGATGCGCCGTACCAAAAATCAAGTGCTTCCTGACCTGCCCGCCAAAATTGAAGATATCCGCCATTGCGGGATGTCCGATGAGCAGGTCACACTCTACAAAGAAGTGCTTGCACTGAAGGCCCGCCCTCTTCTTGAACAACTTCAGAACGAAAATTCGTCTGTTCCATACCTCCATGTCTTTGCGACGATTTCGCTGTTGAAGCAGATCTGCGATCATCCAGCCCTTGTGACAAAAAGTGGGGACTACAAACGGCACGCGAGCGGAAAGTTCGATCTCCTTAAGGAACTCCTTGAAGAAGCCCTCGGATCAGGACACAAAATTGTAATATTCAGTCAGTATCTGGAAATGATCGAAATCATTAAAAAGCATCTGACATCCCTTGGTGTCGGACACGTTGCATTGACTGGACAGAGCCGTGATCGCGGGGCCATCATTCAAAAGTTCCAGACAGACGAAAGTTGCCGGGTTTTTGTCGGCTCGCTCTTGGCTGGCGGGATTGGTATCGATCTCACGGCGGCATCAGTTGTGGTGCATTACGATCGCTGGTGGAACGCCAGCAAGGAGAACCAGGCCACGGACCGGGTTCACCGCATTGGCCAAAACAAGAACGTCCAAGTTCTCAAACTAGTGACTCGGGGTACGTTGGAAGAGAAAATTGATCGCTTGATCAACAGCAAACGGTCTCTTTTTGAAAAATTCGTCGACAGAGACGAAGAGATCTTCAAAAATCTGTCCCGCCTGGAATTGATCGAACTCCTTCAATAAGGGATGCATTATGTCCAAATTTATCATTGAAGGTGGAGCCCCGCTCAATGGAACCGTACGTCCATCCGGGAACAAAAACGAAGCCCTCCCTGTCCTCATGGCATGCCTGCTGACCACTGACACCGTTACCTTTGAGCGGGTGCCGCGAATCCAGGATGTTTTGACCGTTTGTTTGATCCTCGAGGAAATGGGTGTTGAAGTCAGGTGGGAGGGCGATGAAGTACTCCATTTGACTGCGAAAAACGTCAACACGACGAAGCCAAGCGCCATCTTATGCGCAGACATCCGTGCATCCATCCTGCTTATGGGGCCCATGTTAGCCCGCATGGGAGCCATAGAGTTGCCCCTACCCGGTGGCGATGTGATTGGAGCCCGTCGCATTGATACCCACTGGGAAGGTATTGAGACTCTCGGTGGCCGTTTGCGGTTCCAGGAGCATAAAATCGTTGGAGAGATAAAGCGCGCCAAGGGCACTGATGTATACATGGATGAGCCCTCCGTGACAGCGACCGAAAACCTGCTTCTACTGGCAGCCACTGCTCATGGCACCACGGTTCTGCATAATGCCGCGAGCGAACCGCACGTCGTGGGCTTGTGCAATCTATTGAATGCTATGGGAGCGCGCATTGAAGGTCTTGGCAGCAACCGCCTTACCATTCATGGTGTCAAGGATCTCCACGGTGCCCGCCATCGGATCGGCCCCGATTTCATGGAGGTCGGCAGCCTTCTGTGTCTTGGGGCCATTGCAGGCGGCAAGATCCGTATCGAAGACGCGGGAGTAAAAGATTTACGGTTTGTCCTTAAGACACTTTCCCGGTTGGGAATTAATCCGACCATTTCTGGAGATTGCCTGGAAATTGACGGAACCAGGCCAATGGTAATCAAGAAGGAAGTCAGCGGCCGGGTATCATCCATCTATTCCGGACCTTGGCCGGCCTATCCCACCGATCTGATGTCGGTGGCGATTGTGGCTGCAACCCAAGGCATCGGCACCTGTATCTTTTTTGAGAAGATGTTCGAAGGCAGGATGTTCTTCACTGACAAACTGATGCAAATGGGCGCCAACATCGTTCTGTGTGACCCGCATCGCGTGGTCATCACTGGCCCAGGCAAGCTGATCGGGTCGCGCATGAGCTCTCCCGATGTGCGGGCCGGCATGGCATTGCTAATGGCGGCAGTCATCGCAGAGGGCAAAAGCACGATCGACAACATCCATCAGATCGAACGTGGCTACATGGCGATTGACCGCAAACTCGTCAGCCTTGGTGCCCAGATCAAGCGTGAGGCGTGACACTAGCCAGATGGTTCACATAGTCCCTGATCCTGAACCGAACCATCTCACGTCCCAACACTGCCAACGTGTCAAACAACGGTGGTGAATCCTTGCGGCCAGTCGTGATCATCCGCAAAGTTAGAAAATAGTCTTTAGGCTTCCATTTGATCTCGTCTTTGTGTTTTTCGATCAAAGCCTGAAGTTGCTCCCCGTTCCATTCGTATAGTTCATCCAGAAGCTCAACCAGCTGCCCCAACATCAAAGACAACTCTTCAACTGTCTTGCCCTTCGGGATGATGTCGATGTTCCGGTAATCAAGCGCTCCGCTGAAAAAGAAAGAGTTATGATCCACAAACTGCTCAAAGCGAGACATTCGTTCAAGAACCAGTGGTTTCAATGCCTTGAGGTAGGCTGGGCTAAAAATCTCGTCGCGCAGATAGGACACAAACCTGGAATCGTCCATTTTATGCATGTAAGTCTGGTTCATCCACGTCAGTTTCACCAAATCGAACACGGGACCGCCAAGGTTGATACCTGAGAAGTCAAACTTCTCCATCATCTGCTTGACCGTGAAAACCTCAACATCGTTGCCAAAACTCCAGCCCATCAGGCCGAGGAAGTTAATCAAGGCTTCCGGGAGAATGCCGGCGCGACGATAGTAGGAAAGAGAAACTGGATTTTTGCGTTTTGAGATCTTGGACCGGTCAGCATTCCGCAAGAGTGGCATGTGACACCATTTTGGCTGTGGCCATCCAAACGCATCGTAGAGAACCACGTGCTTTGGAGTCGAGGAAATCCACTCCTCTGCCCGGATCACGTGAGTGATCTTCATCAGACGGTCATCGACCACGTTGGCAAGGTGGTAGGTTGGAAATCCGTCAGACTTCAAAAGGACCTGATCGTCGAGTCGGTGGTTTTCAAACTCGAGCTCGCCACGAGCCTCATCCACAAACTTCGTCACACCTTCGGTTGGCATCTTCAAGCGGATCACATGGCCTTCGCCAGCAGCCATCCTGGTTCGGACCTCTTCTTCCCCCAAAGAACGACAGAAACGGTCGTAACCGGGCGGCAAACCTTGCAATCGTTGCTGCCGCCGGAGCTCCGTCAACCGGTCGTTGGAGCAAAAACAGCGATAGGCATGCCCCTTTTTCAGAAGGATCTCGGCATGTTCACGGTAAGCAGCCGTGCGTTCTGACTGGCGGTATGGGCCATAGGGCCCTCCTTTGTCTGGGCCCTCATCCCACTCCAACCCCAACCAACGAAGACTCTCAAGAATCAAAGCCTCGCTGGAGGCCTTGGCTCGGACCTGATCGGTATCTTCGATCCGGAGGATGAAATCTCCACCATGTTTCTTGGCAAATGCATAGTTGAACAAAGCAATATAGGCGGTTCCGACGTGCGGATCCCCGGTAGGCGATGGAGCAATCCTGACCCTGACCCTGTTCTCTGTTGCCGACATCGTGGACCGCCCCTTCAGTGAACGCTAAATTCATAAACGCACGCATTCCCTACAATTCTCAGCCAAATCCTGCAATCTGCGTTTTTTGTTGGACGCACAAGCAGTTCCGTTCTAAACAGGCAACCTGCAAAACCTCCCGTTCAGGTTTTTGTTCAGGCAAATGATCAGGTTAAGAGGCTTTCAAAGTGACCACTACCGACGAAACACTGGGTTCCGTGCAACAGCCCGATTCCGGTACTCTTTTCGTCAGGGACATCACCCAGATCGACTGCGCTCTGCTCGATCCATCCCTCGGTGTCGTCGGGCAAAGCTGGCATGTCGACCTGTCGGTGAGTGGGGCCCTTGACGACAACGGTTTCGTCGTAGACTTCAGCCCGTTGAAATCGATGGTCAAACAGGTTCTCAAGGAATCCGTCGACCATGCGCTGCTTTTGCCCGTTGGATCTCAGGCAGTACAATTCATGGATTCGGAAAACGGCGAATCCTGGCGCATGCGCTGTCGACCACGGAATGGCGCTGCGGACCAGGTGTGGGATTACGACTGCCCAAAAGGTGCTGTGCTGCCTATACGCTCAGTATCCATTAAAGCGAGCGTCGTTGAGCAGGAAGTAGCGAAAATCCTTCGGCATCGCCTGTCTGAGCGGGTCCGGAACATTTCTATCAACCTTCGCGAAGAAAAAACAGAATCCACCGAAGCCACCTACCGGTACACCCACGGTATTCGTGGCCACGAAGGACTTTGTCAGCGACTCCTGCACGGCCATCGAAGCAAGATCGAGGTTTTCATTGGGGACGAACGTCGTCCCGACCTTGAACATTTTGTAGCCCGTGAAGTATTTGGATCGAACGTCCACATTGCAACTCCAGAGCAAATCATTTCGGGAAACGGCGAAATAGGCCAGCGCGGCAAGTCAGATGAACCCGTTACCCTGGCCTATCGAGGGTCGCTGGGCTCCTATCGGCTTGTTCTGCCAGCTTCCAGAATTTTCTTCGTTGAGAAGGAAACTTCTATCGAAAGAATCACAATGGAAGTCGCGAAGCTACTGAAGCGTGAGGAAAACCCTCGCGAGAAACTGAAGGTCCTCTGCTACGAGGGCATTAACAAGGGTGCAGCGACTGAACTCTGATCCGCCATCCATCCGACAGCATAATCAAGCCATCTGTCCCTGAATCTCGAAAAATCGTCACTTAAAAAGGATTCGGGGTGAAATTGCACACCGACAGCCTTTACGCCATGAACAGACTCTATCGCTTGGACCTCACCAAACTCACAGGTGGCGGCTATCCGTGCTTCTAGTGATTTATTCTCCTGATGTTTTGGGACACTCAACACCAGGGAATTGTAGGTTGCGGCATGAAAATGAGGCAAGTCCCCGAGAAAAAAAGAATCTTCCCTTGATATGATTGCCCGGCGCGCACCATGAAACGGATCCGAGGCCTTCTTGATCTCCCACCCGGCGGCTACCCCAAGAATCTGATGACCAAGGCATATCCCGAATACAGGGGCACGTCCGACAATTGAACGGCAAAGGTCAAGGGACTCAATCGCTTCATGGGGACTACCAGGACCAGGCGAGAAGACAACCGGGCATGTGGCATCCTTCAGCTTTCTAACGCGCTGTACATCATCAGCCGGAATCCGAAGCACTTCAGGGGATCCCGAACCGCCAGTCAACCAAGCCAGCACATTGAAACTGAAACTGTCGAAATGATCGATAAAACAGATCAATTTTTGACTTTTCCCTTTTCAGTGTCACAAGACGACTAGGCCTCAGGACGGGTTTGAATTGTGTTACCATGAAGGAGAGAAATTTACACTTTGACTGCAGTAAAAACCACCTCCCGGAAGGTCTCGTTAATATCATGAATCGGACTCTATCCGGACTCCTCGGGTTTGCACTTGCCACATCGTGGGATCCCAGCACATTTGCCGCAACGAGCCTGCAGTGTCCAGATGGGGGCAATCACTTATGCTTGTATTCACCCGTAGACCCCGCAGGATCGAAGGGTGCTCAGTCTCTGGCAATCGGTTTTGGGGTTGCTTCCGCCCCCAATATGGCTCTTTCTCGCGATTCAGGATCTGACCTTGAAACTTATCCTCAACAGCTTTTCCGAGCCCATGTGACCAAAGGACTATCTCTACCAGTCGATTTTGGATTCCTCCTGGGAACCACCGGAACCGGACAATTTCAACAGGCGGGAATTCATGGTCAATGGACCCTGTTTGAAGGGTTCAAGTTACCGGCATTCACGGCTCGCGGAGCAATTCTAAGGTCCTTTTGGTCACGCCAATCCGCAAGCGGTGACCATATTGAAATGACGTCAACTGAATCACAAAACTTAGAGTTATTGTGTTCTTGGGGTTTTCTGGGAATCTTGACGCCATATGCTGGCGTTGGTTGGGCTACCGTAGGTGAGGATTTTTCGATGCAAAATTTCACCGGAATTGAAATACAGGCCGCACCACCATTTATGCGAGTCGGGATTGAATCACGAAACGCATTTTCACAAAGAAGCGTCCTCGCCAAGGTCAGCCTTGGCCTTTGATTGCTGCATTCAATTCCGCAATAATTGCTTGAGCTGCGCCCTCACGCGTAAAATCAGACTTAAGCTTTGTACGGATTGCCTCAAGGGATCCAACCGCCCCCCTGATCGTTGAAACAAATTGATCCAGGGTGATCTCGGACTCACGTAAAACTTCAGCTAGCCCCTGTTTTTTGAACGATCCAGCATTGAGGACCT
Organism: Oligoflexales bacterium; assembly: GCA_947479535.1. GTDB lineage: Bacteria > Bdellovibrionota_B > Oligoflexia > Oligoflexales > RGVZ01 > RGVZ01. Next base: position 9,326 of record CANJZQ010000054.1, read on the forward strand.
GATCGCCGCGACTACCTTTTTCCAGCGGGATCAGGATCATCGGTTTCCTGATCGCCAATAATTCAAATATCGAATTTGCGCCGGCCCGACATACAGCAAGGTCGCTAGCTGCAAGAACATCAGGCATTTCCTGATTCAGAAAATCAAAGAACTTGTACCGGCTGCGAACTTCAACCGGCAGGGCCTCAAGTTGCGCCACATTCGTCTTTCCACGGCCCGTCAAATGAATCACACGACAAAACTTGAGAAGCTCGGGGAGGGAATTGACCAGGACCTCATTAATGAATTTTGCACCCTGAGACCCCCCCATGAAAAGAACAACGGGCAGATGAGAATCCAGGTCGGAGACAGACCAGCCACAAAGCTGCAAGCCTTTGGAGCGCTCGCCTAAATAAATCTCAGGTCGGACAGGAATTCCCACACAGCGGGATGGACGACCAAACAAGTACCCAGATGTCTCGGGAAAGGCATACAAATTCATACGCGCAAAGCGAGAGATGATTCGATTTGCCAAACCTGGGGACACATCTGACTCGTGGGAAACCACCGGGACACCAGCTAGCCATGCTCCTATGGAAACTGGCACAGCGACAAACCCACCTTTACTGAAAACACAGGCGGGCCTGAGCCTCAGCATCAGGAGAAAGGACTGAAAAATTCCCACTGCCACCCACAAAACATCAAACAGATTGGCAAACGCAAAGTAGCGGCGGAGTTTCCCAGACCTGATTTGAAAGAAACGAATACCTGCGTGCTTTACCAACTCTTCTTCAATACCGCGGGAGCCGATATACGCGAGACTGAACCCAGCCCTTTTCAATTCAGGAGCCAAGGCGAGATTGGGCATGACATGCCCGGCTGTTCCACCACCAGTAAGGACTATCAGCTTTGAGATAACTTCAGGCATGGTGGCACGCAAAAAAATGTGGGGTCGTGGTAGATCGACCCGCTTCAACTAATGCCGGTTTCTCACGAGCGCAAAGCTCTGTTGCAATGGGACACCTTGTACGGAACACACAACCCGAGGGCGGATTGACTGGACTTGGAACATCACCTGACAGAATTTGACGGGCTTGACCGTACTTTCCCGGTCCAGGCTGCGGAATGGCTGAAAGCAGGGCCTTCGTGTACGGATGACGGGCATTTTCGTAAAGTTGATCGGCTGATGTCAGTTCCATCATGTGCCCAAGATACATGACGCCAACGCGATCACTAATATGCTCAATCACAGCAAGATCATGCGCAATAAAGATATAGGACAGAGAAAATCGGTCCCTCAGATCGCAAAGAAGGTTCAATATCTGCGATTGGATCGACACATCCAAGGCACTGACCGGCTCATCTAAAACAATCAGCTGAGGACGCAGGGCAATGGCCCGTGCGATTCCGATTCGTTGCCTTTGTCCTCCAGAAAATTCATGGGGATACCGGTGAAAGGATTCTTGGGGCAGACCAACGTCACTCAACAATTCAAAAACCTTGGACTTGAGGGCGTCACCATTTCCCGCGCGATGAATCAAAAAGGGTTCAGCCAGAATTTCTCCAACACTCATCCGAGGATTCAATGAAGAAAACGGATCCTGAAACACTATTTGCATTTCGCGTCGCAGCGTTCGCATTCTGGAAGGGGTTGCCTTGGTAATATCCTCCCCGCGAAAGAAAACTGAACCGGCTGTTGGCTCAATCAAACGCAATATAGATCTGCCAAGGGTTGATTTCCCGCAACCTGACTCACCAACCAATCCAAGCGTCTCACCTTTCTTGAGCTCGAGCGAAACCCCATTCACAGCCTGAACAATAGAGCTGCCGCGCCGCAAAAAACCTTGAGCTACTGGAAAGTGTTTGGTCAAATTATTGACCGAAAGAAGTGCCTCGGATTGTTTCATGCTTCAAGCTCCGATCGCCAACATGCGACCTCATGTTGGTCTGACACAGGCAACAACACCGGTTCAATTTCACGACATTTTGGCTGCACCAATGAACACCGAGCCTGAAATCTGCAACCTGCAGGATAATTGCCTGGCGCCGGAACAGCCCCCTCGATCGTCGGAAGCCGACTGACCTTCCTGCCCAGACGGGGAATCGACTTCAGCAAGCCCCGGGTATATGGGTGCC
>CANJZQ010000055.1 GCA_947479535.1 Oligoflexales bacterium
TGGGGCGGAGATGTTTCGGGCGTAGCAGAAATGTATGGAACCGGCGGCATTTATGATCCCAACGTTGGCATCGCGGGTGGCTCATGGACACCGACCGACCCATCGCCTTCAGCACCCAAGGGTCGATCCCTGCACACTGCTGTGTGGACAGGGTCTGAAATGATCATTTGGGGTGGATATGTCACAGGCATTGCTGACGAAAATACTGGCGGGATTTATGATCCTTCGGCGTCAATAAATCCTTGGACACCAATGACAACCACCAATGCGCCCGCGGCGCGCCAAGACCATACCGCAGTATGGACTGGCTCCAAAATGATTGTTTGGGGGGGCTTCTCAGGCTTGTTGTATTTCAACGATGGTGGACTATTCAATCCCGCAGGTGGCACTGGTGGTGAGGGTGCATGGACGGCAATGAGCGATACCGACGCTCCTTCAGCACGCAACTATCACACCGCAGTCTGGACTGGGACCAAGATGATTGTTTGGGGCGGAAGCGACAGCACAATCACCCTCAACTCCGGAGGGATCTACGACCTTGCAAACGACAGCTGGTCCGCGACCACATCGACGGATGCTCCCTCTGCACGCTGGCTGCATTCAGCCTTTTGGACTGGAACGAAAATGCTGATTTGGGGTGGTGCCGTAGCAACCGGCGCCGCGTCAGACATAAACACCGGCAGCCTCTACGCGCCTTGATGTGGTTCCTGATCTAAATCACTGCAGTCGCGCGATCACTTCCGCAATCGGCATACCGCGGGTTTCTTCGCCCGACGTCATGTCTTTGAGGTTGGCAGTGCGGGTGGCCATCTCCGAACCACCGACGGTGACCGTGTGGGCGTAGCCAAGGCGGCTCGCATACTTGAACTGATTGGCGACCTTGCCTTCGGTCACGCCAATGTCGGCATGGACACCGGCATTGCGCAGCAACGACACCACATCAAAGGCATAGGGCAGCGCGTCTTGTGAGGCCACAGCCACCATCACGCCGCCCACGGCAGAAGTATCCGCCAGGCCAAGCTCTTCAATTCCGGCAACCAAACGGTCCAGGCCGACGGAACCGCCAACCCCCGGGAGCTCGCGGTTGCTAAATCGCGAGGCCAGATCATTGTAGCGGCCACCAGAACTAACCGAACCAAAGCCCGGCAAACGGTCCAAAGTCGTCTCAAACACGACGCCTGTGTAATAACCGAGGCCTCGGGCAATGCTGAGGTCCAATTTAAAAGTGACGCCAACGGGAGGCGCTGCACGTGTCAGCAGCTCGAGGATTGTGGTCACGCGCAACAAATGAGGCTCGAGGGCCGCAAGGGCCGCCGGATTATCCATGTTCACAAGGTCGCGAAGGCGCATTAGATCGGCATTTCCATCAGCACCTTTAGCGGAAATGGCCTTTAAAACAAACGAAGCAGCCTCTTCAGAAGATCGACCGTGGGCGGGAATCGCCGCGAGAAGGCGCAAGACTTCGCCCTCGCCCGCTTTTGCCAGCTTATCGATGGCAATCAGAGCCTTCGTTTCATCTGCCGCAGAGATCTCACTGCCGTATGCAGCCGTCAGGATGCCTGAAAGCAAACCACGGTGGTTGATGTGCATCGTCACGCCGCCGCAAGGCACGCGACTCAAGACGGTCGCCAATGCCAACATCACTTCAACATCCGCCGCCACCGAATCGACACCGATGATGTCAAAATCGCACTGGCCGAATTCGCGATAACGCCCTTTTTGGGTATTTTCACCGCGCCAAACGTCGCCAATTTGAAGTTTCTTGAACGGGAAAACGAGTTCGCCCTGGTGTTCCGCGACAAATCGCGCGAACGGAATCGTCAGATCAAAACGAAGGGCAACCCTACGTCCCCCATGATCTTCAAAACGGTAGACTTGCTTGTCGGTTTCTTCGCCGCCCTGTCCGAGAAGAGTCTCTTCGTATTCAAGGGCTGGCGTGGCAATTTCCTGGAAGGCAGCGCGGCGCGCCACGGTCCGGATCTCTGCCAGAACCAACTGACGAATGCGCATGGGAGCAGGCAGATAATCCCTGAAGCCCTTTAGCTTGCGGGGATCAATCCGCGGTCGGACTATTTTGTGAGGCGTCCCTGCGTTCGGTGCGTCGGACGGATTTGAGGCGCTTGGCGCCGCCTGATTCTTGTTTTGATTCAGAGGATTCTTGTCCACGACCAGATGACTCCACCTTCAGCTTTGTTCCGTTTACCCCAGTCCCGTAGAGCTGTCCAATGGCCTTGGGGTCCTTTTCGATCGTGGGTCGCGGCGGGAACCAGCTGGATTTGCTGTCAAATGCCCAGAGAGGCTCGCCCGAGTTCATGCGGTCGATGATCCCGCGATTATGGTCGAGGCGGCGCTTGGCCTTTTTATTGTCAATCTCTTGAGTCATCTCAGAACTCCATCGCTGCTGGACTTGCAAGTCTTGCTTACAGACTACCAGAACCGTGCCAATGGCGTAACGTTTCGCCAGGTTTTGTCAGGTTTCGTTATGTTGTGGCATGCCCCGTCAGAGGATCGCCTTCCAGCCCCACAAGAAAAAGCGAACTGATGGGGTCCAGTTATCATAAGAACGGGGAAACGAAACCTTCGAAATCCGGCACGACTCAAATACGCCATCGCGAACTCCACCGGACGCATCAATCACGGTGCTGGTCATGGAACTCGCACGTTCGACCAACGCAGAAAGGCTCATGCTGCAGCTCGCTGGGGCAAAAGTCGTCGTGGTCAGCGCGTAAGCCGCAAAATCGGCCTGATTTCCCACCGTTTCCGTGCGATTGCGATCCGACTTAAAGGCGTCCCAGGTGAAATAGCGCGGCAAAACACTGCTTCCAGCTGCTTTTGATTGCGACTGGAAATAATCCCGTGGTCCCGACACCACAAATTCGACCCGCGACCCGCCGTTGGTCATGCCGACCAATGCAAGCCAGCGCGCCATGAACTGGCCCTCAAGTTCTGATTCCACCACTTCATGAAAACCGTGGGTCCAGACCCGGTCCACGTGAAGCACTTTAAAGTCGGCGATGGAAACCCGGTTTACCGAAAAGCTGGCGTGGTAGGCGCCACCAGTGAAGGCCTGGTCAAATTCATAATCCAGCAGGATGCCGTCCAGGGCGGAGCTGTACCAATTGTATTTCTGGCGCTGGGCAAAGGGCGAGGCCGAGGAAAGTGCTGCCGTCATGTCATCGGTGGTCTTGCTACGAGTGCCCTCGTCCAGATTGAATCCATAATTGCCCGAGGTCACAAAAAGTGTGTCGGCCGAACCATCGGGACGCCGCCCCTGGACTTTCGCCACCCAATAGTTTTTCGAGTTTGGAAGGTCGAAATTGCGACGGTCCAGGCATTTTTGACGCGCTCCGTCGTAATTCATGCACTCCGCCGGACCGTTCGTCTGGCCGTTGCCTTGGGCGTCCTCGACACCAACAGGAAAAAGGTCAAACTGACGCGGAAAACGAATCACTTCGGCGCGAGCGGGGCTGGAAAAGTTCAGGATGCTGGGGTCTAGATTTCCCTCAAACACGGCGACATTGTCTTGAAGGACGGTCAGGCGGTCGCAACTGGTTCCCATGGCCCTTGTGGTTTCTATGGCGAACTGGAAGGTTCCGACATCGGCAGTGCCGCCTTGCCGGTACTGGTCCGTCGCAAAATTTCCCGCCAAACAATGCATCGATGCTGTCATGCGAGACGGATCCGGCAGCATTGGGGCGCCCGCTGATGCTGACGATGGGGACGAACTGCCCTCGTTGGGTTTGAACACCACATCCACCATTGCGGCAAAGGTGTCTCCGCCGGTGCGGGCGTATAGCTTGTAGATGGTGAGGGCGAGCTTGCGGGTCTTGTCCACGGCCTGAACCCGGCCTTTGCTGGATCCATAAAGCAGACCGACGGCCTGGTCGGCGGGCTTGGACAGCCATTTGAAAAATGCTGCCGATTCCGGCGGAATTTCGGCGCGGACTTCAAGGGCGCAAATGTCGCCATCTTGAATTGATTCTCCGGGGAACGAGACGCGATTCCCCGCGGATGTCCCGGAACTGCCGCCCGGCGTCGCTCCTGGAGTTGCTGCCGCGGGTCGACCAATGACCGTATTCCCGCGATCACAAATCAATTTATAGGAAAGCCCCGGCAAATCCAGATCCGATGGGTCGACCCCGTCGATGGATGCCAAAATACTGCGGGCACCCAGTCCGACTTGAGACCTGGTCCGGCAGGCTGCGGTCCCGGTCAGGACTGCTGCGGCTAAAAAGCCAACACTTGCTGTTTTGGAAGCAGCTGAAGCACGCATGATCACCCCGGAATTCTTGTTTCCCTTATTGTCGCCGCCACGGGGCATTTTGACAATTCTTTCTGATTGGCTATGCTCACGCCTACATCCGGAGAACCCCCGTTGACCGATCTGCCAAAGCCCTTGAAAGTCTTGCACCTGGCGTCAGAAAAAACCTGGCGTGGCGGAGAAAACCAAATCAGGCTGCTCATGGAAGGCATGCGCGCCAAGGGCCACGAGCCGTTCTTGGCCGCAGACCCGGACAGTGAAATCCTGCGTCGTTTGGGGCAGAAATTTCCATCGATTGCGGTTCCCATGGGGCGCCTGGCTTGGATTGCCGCCGTGGTGAAGCTCGACCGATTTTGTCGGCGCAACGGCATCACTACGATCGATGCTCATAGTTCCAAGGCCCATGACCTCGGCCTCGGCCTTGTGGCCCTTGACCGGCACCGCCAACTGGTCGTCCATCGCCGCGTTGATTACCCCGTCGGTAAACCAAACGCCCCGTTCAAATACCGGTCGACCATGGTCGCAAAATATGTGGCGATTTCGCAGGCCATAGCAAAGGTTTTGGAGTCCGCCGGCATCGCCCCAGAGCGCATTGTTACGGTGCGCAGCGCGGTGGAATCCACGCCCCACGAAAACGTAAACCGTGACGAAGCCCGCAAGGCCATGCGCAACCTTCTTGGGTTGAAACCAGAGGCGTTACTTTTCGGCAACACCGCCGCACTGTCCGAGCAGAAGGGTTATGGTTACTTGATGGAAGCATGCAGCCTGCTTCGTGATCAAGGAGTTGATTTTCATTGTGTCATCGCTGGTGACGGACCATTGCGCGACCGCCTGGAAGCCCAGCGGATCACCCTGCAACTGGATCACCACGTCAGCTTCCTTGGCTTCATCAAAGAAGTCCCCGAGTTTCTTGCCGCACTAGACGTTTTTGTCATGCCGTCGATCGACGAAGGCCTAGGAACCGCAGCCCTTGACGCCTGTCACTCGGGCTGTGCCATGATCGTATCGGATGTCGGGGGACTCCCGGAAATCATCACGCACGAACAGTCGGGACTCCTCGTCCCGCCCCGCAATCCTGCTGCACTCGCCGCTGCAATGGCGCGCATGGCAAGGGATCCAGCCCTGCGCGAGCGCCTTGCCCTGGCCGCGACAGCCCATGTCCAGGAAGAATTTTCCGTTGGTGGCATGGTGGATGGCAACTTGAATGTGTACAAAGAGCTGTAACATTTCTGGTTATGGTTAGTCCTACCCCGCCCACACTGAGTCATTCATTACATTGACGCCGTTGGCGTTTAAGAAAGGATCCTTCGCTGCGCTCAGGATGACGGAGCGCGGCTCAGGATGACGAAAAATAACGAGGCCCCGCTTCAAGAAGACGGGGCCCCGTTTGGTGAAGAAAGGATCCTTCGCTCGCGCTCAGGATGACGGGTTCGCTCAGGACCAATGAGTCAGAACCACCGGACCTCAACTAGTAACGGTAATGCTCTGGCTTGTACGGACCTTCGGCCTTGATGCCGAGGTATTCCGACTGCTCTTTCGACAGGGTGCTGAGTTTCACGCCAAGTTTGTTCAGGTGCAAACGGGCCACCTTTTCATCCAAAAGCTTCGGCAAAACATGCACGCCGAGGGGATATTTTTCGCCCTCAGTCCACAACGCAATCTGCGCCAGAACCTGATTGGTAAACGACGTCGACATCACGAAACTTGGATGTCCCGTCGCGCAACCGAGGTTCACCAGGCGACCACGGGCCAAGACCACAATGGCACGGCCGTTTGGCAGAACGAACTTGTCCACCTGAGGCTTGATGTTGATTTCTTTGACGCCCGGGGATTTTTCAAGCCATGCGATTTTGATTTCGCTGTCAAAGTGACCGATGTTGCACAAGATGGCCTCGTCCTTCATCTGGACGAAGTGTTTCTCCGTGATGACATCCATGCATCCTGTTGCGGTAACAAAAACATCTCCAACCGGAGCCGCAAGTTCCATCGTGGTCACTTCGAAACCTTCCATTGCGGCTTGAAGCGCGCAAATCGGGTCGATTTCGGTGATCAAAACGCGTGCGCCAAGGCTGCGCATGCTGTGGGCAGAGCCCTTGCCCACATCGCCGTAACCAGCAACAACGACCACTTTTCCGGCGATCATAACGTCCGTTGCCCGCTTGATTCCATCTGCAAGGGATTCGCGGCAACCGTACAAGTTGTCAAATTTTGACTTGGTGACCGAGTCGTTGACGTTGATTGCAGGAACTTTCAGGGTTCCAGCCTCGAACATCTGAACCAGGCGGTGAACGCCTGTTGTCGTCTCTTCCGAGATGCCTTTGATGCCCTTCAAAATCTCAGGGTGGTGGTCGTGAACCAACTTGGTCAGATCGCCACCGTCGTCGAGGATCATGTTAAGCGGCTTGTCGCCGAACATGACGGTCTGGCGAATGCACCATTCGTATTCTTCTTCGGTCTCGCCTTTCCAGGCGAAAACGGGAACGCCCACAGCAGCAATGGCGGCGGCAGCGTGGTCCTGGGTCGAAAAAATGTTGCAGCTGGACCAGCGAACTTCAGCCCCGAGTTCGATCAGGGTCTCGATCAAAACAGCCGTTTGAATGGTCATGTGGAGGCAACCGGCGATCCGGGTCCCCTTAAGGATCTTCTTCGGACCGAACTCAGCGCGCAGGGCCATCAGACCCGGCATTTCCTTTTCGGCGATCTCAATCTCCTTGCGACCCCAGTCGGCAAGGCTCATGTCTTTAACTTTGAAGTCGTTTTTACCGGATTTAGTCGCCATTTGGTCCCCGCTGCCCTGGTTGTAACCGAAAAGTTCGTCCTTCAGCATTGAAACACCCCTCTGGAGTTGTGGATCACACGCCTCTGGAATACCATGCGGAACGATTTGGTCAAACCTAAAACCAGCGGGACCACTGATGGAATCTCTTGATTTGATGACGAAAATCGTTTCCCTGTGCAAACGCCGGGGTTTTATCTTCCAGAGCAGCGAAATCTACGGCGGGCTCAAGTCCTGCTATGATTACGGCCCTCTCGGGGTTGAACTGAAGCGCAACATCGCCGCAGAGTGGTGGCGCAGCATGGTTTACAAACGGGAAGACGTGGTCGGAATCGACGCCTCAATCATGATGCACCCCAAGGTCTGGCAGACTTCGGGCCACCTGTCGGGGTTCTCGGACCCACTGGTCGACTGCCTCAATTGCAAAGAACGTTTTCGCGCCGACAAGGCTCCAAAAGTCGCTGCCGGGACCTCCGTCACCTTTAAAAAAGGTGGCAAGGCAAATGGCGATGCCCTCACGGGTGCCGTCCCTGCCCACGGTTACGTTTGTCCTGTCTGCGGATCACCGCAACTCAGCGACGAGCGCCAGTTCAACCTGATGTTCCGGACCAACATGGGACCGGTTGACCCCCTCAGTGAATTTGTTCGCGATGCCCATGGCAAGGACATGACCCGGGAAGAATTCCGCACGAAACTGGACGAGGCCGTCCGCAGCACCGCCGTTTACTTGAGGCCAGAAACAGCCCAGGCCATGTTTGTGCAGTTCTTGAACGTCCAGCAAAGCCAATCCATGAAAATCCCGTTTGGCATTGCCCAAACCGGCAAGTCCTTCCGCAACGAGATCGTGACCGAGCACTTTATTTTCAGGTCTTGCGAATTCGAACAGATGGAAATGGAATTCTTCATCGAGCCGGGAACACAAAATGAATGGCTGAAGTACTGGTGCGATGAACGCATGAACTGGTACGCAAATTTTGCCAATAAAAAAGAAGATTTCATGCTGCGTCGCCATGACAGCGACGAATTGGCCCACTATTCCGACGATTGCTATGACATTGAATACCGTTATCCGTGGGGTTGGGGCGAACTCGAAGGCGTCGCCTCGCGCACGGATTATGACTTGTCACGCCACGCCGAAGCCTCGGGCGTGAAACTAAGTTACTTTGATCAACAAAAAGTCGATCCAGCGACTGGTAAACCGGGCTGGAGGTATACGCCATATGTGATCGAACCAGCCGCTGGTTTGACCAGAACCGTGCTCTGTTTTCTTCTGGACGCTTACTCTGAAGAAAAAGGAGTCGATCACGAAGGGAAAGAAAAAACCCGCGTCGTGTTGAAGCTGCATCCGCGTCTGGCTCCAGTGAAAGCCGCCGTCTTGCCTCTCGTCAAAAAAGACGGACAACCCGAAAAAGCACGGGCGATCGTCGCAGAACTTCGCCGCCACGGCCTCAACGTCAGTTATGACGAACAGCAATCGATCGGCAAGCGCTACGCCAAACACGATGAGATCGGAACGCCATTTTGCATCACGATCGACCCCGAGACGATCACATCCGATACGGTGACGATCCGAGACCGTGACTCTGCGACACAAGTGCGCGTCCCGACGGCGAAAGCCATTGAAATCGTGCGCGAACGCCTTGAATCCCTGGCTTGATGAAGGCGGTGACACCATGTCTGAATTCCTGATCGCACGGCGGCAATACGAACCAAGGGGACCTTTGTCCTTAATGGAACTTGATGCCAGTGCCGTAACCAGCGTGACGGGGGTTGCCGATCTGGAGCCGCACATTGCAGGGTTGTTTCCAAAAACGGCACGGCAAGGCCTTCTCAAAATTTCAGCTGACAGAACGAGTGACCTCGCAAGGACTGCACCACTGCGGGTGGGCGCTGTGTTTTCTGGCGGTCAAGCCCCCGGTGGACACAATGTTGTGGGTGGACTTTTTGAAGGGATCCGAAAACTCCATCCAGATTCAACCCTGATTGGATTTACTGGTGGGCCTTCAGGGATCCTCAAAAACCTGGCGCTTCCAGTCACGAAAGAATTGATGGACGCCTACCGGAACACTGGCGGATTTGACCTGTTTGGAACCGGACGCACGAAACTTGAAAGCCAAGAGGACTTTGCAACCTGCGCCAGAATTTTTGCCCAACACGATCTCGATGCGTTTGTCGTGATTGGCGGAGACGACTCCAATACAAATGCAGCGTTTCTTGCGGAATACTTGCTGGAAAATGGTTCGAAAACCAGAATTGTCGGCGTCCCCAAAACCATTGACAGCGACCTGCGCGGTCCGTTCACCGAAACTTCGTTTGGTTTTGACACGGCGGTGCGCGTCTACTCAGAACTGATCGCAAACATTGCCAAAGATGCGTTAAGCGGAAAAAAATACTACCACTTCATCCGCTTGATGGGCCGCAGTGCCAGTCACATCACCCTGGAAGCCGCCTTGCAAACCCGTCCCAACATTGCCCTGATTTCTGAAGAAATGGCACGCGATGGAAAGACCATGCGGCAAGTCGTGGAAGGTTTGGCGCAAGTTGTCGTGGAACGTGCAGCCGCGGGGAAAAACTACGGCGTAATCCTGGTGCCAGAAGGATTGATTGAATTTATTCCCGAAATGAGTTCCCTCATCGCCGACTTGAACGAAGTCATCGCAGGCCACAAGGACTACATCGAATCCCTCCGGGGGTTCACCGCGCAGATTGAATACCTTGCGGGCCGGTTGCCACGGGAATCAGCAGCGACCCTCGCTGGCTTGCCCATCGACATCCAACGCCAGCTGATCATGGACCGGGACCCCCACGGCAACGTGGCCCTGTCCCGGATCGAAACAGAAAAACTGCTCCTGGAACTGCTTGCCAGTCAACTTGGTGAATTGAAATCCGACGGGCACTATCACGGCAAGTTTTCCTCGCAGACCCATTTTTTGGGCTACGAGGGACGCTGCGCTGCCCCCACCAACTTTGACGCGAACTATGCCTGGAGTTTGGGCCTAACTGCAGCAGCTTTGGCGGCCAGCGGCCAGACTGGCTACCTGGCGGCAGTTCACGGGCTGACCTTGTCACCAGATCACTGGCAGGCGTGGGGCGTACCCCTCGTGTCCATGCTGACCATGGAGCGTCGCAAGGGCAAAGACAAAGCGGTCATTCGCAAGACGCTGGTAGACTTGAATGGACCGGCCTTTCGCTGTTTCGAAGATGCCAGAAGCGCCTGGGCCGCGGGTGACGATTATCGTTTCGCAGGGCCAATCCAGTATTTTGGTCCAGCTGGTCTGGTGGACCGCGTTCCCGTTAGCCTCACGGTGCAGTAGAATAGAATCCAAAGGAAACGTTTGATGCAAAACAGTAGAAGATCCAGTGGCGGTAAAGACCGTCCCAACCGAGGCAGCGGACCTGGCAGGGCCCAGCCGAATCGCGGCGGTAGCACTGCAGGGGGAAGCAGCGGAGGTCAAGGCAATCGCCGTGACCGCCCGGGCCAGAATCGCCCATCAGGAAAAGGCAAGGCGTCGGCGGCTGTTCCTGCACCATCGCAACCAAGATCCACCTTGATCGATGCCCCAATTAAATTCGTGCCGGACAAACTCCAACAGGGCCAACATCATCAGCCGGAGCTGATCAAAGTTACCAAGCGCAAATATGGGATCGTCTTTTTCGATACCCTCGCCGCTGCAAAGAATGACTTGCCGCGCCTTCAGGAAATGGCGCGCGGGTTCGACCAGTTGAATATTGTAATTCGGGCGGAAGCCTCGATGGACGACCCGGAACTGGCAGCCATTGGCAAAGTGTTTGCCGGGGCGGCTTGGGCTTTAATTCACGATCGTCGTGTTGCAGATGGGTGGTACAATGAACCTCACGAAAATCTTGATCGTTGCCACGTTCGTCGCTGCTTTCACGGGCTCAACTGTGTTTGCGAATGAAACCGGTGGTTCACTGGGTGCAAGCAA
>CANJZQ010000056.1 GCA_947479535.1 Oligoflexales bacterium
CGGCGAATCTCAGGGGTATTCATACGGTAGAACTGCCTCCAAAAACGCGTGAGGATACAACGGCCCATTCGACCGGAAGGTGGCTTCTTTGGTTCAGCCCAGTCCTTCGCAGCCTTCCCGGGGAAGACGAGTCACTCAAAAACAAGTGTTGTTTGCGTAAATCTAGATTAACAAAATTTGCCCCCTCACTGCAAACTTCGCCCGGCAAATTCTTCAGCCCCAAGGGTTTGGTGGAAATTGTCCATTGGCTGGAATTGGGGGGATACTTCGTGATATGACAAGCCAAAATGGGGTTTGATGGTGAAAGTTGCATTTGTCCATGACTGGCTGGTGTCTTGCCGCGGCGGCGAAAAAGTGCTTGAGGCCCTGCTGCCCCTTTTTCCGGGCGCTCCCGTCTTCACTTTGTTCTACGACGCAGAAAAAATGCCCGAGTCGATTCGCAGTCGCGAAATTTTTTTTCCAGGCGGACTGAACCGTTTGCGCCCTTTGCGCAAGGCTCTGCTGCCGTTTCTTCCCGCTGCAATTGAATCCTTGCCGCTGTTTGATTTTGATTTACTGATCAGCACGTCATCTTGTGTTGCGAAGGGTGCGATGCCTGGGCCGGGTGCCGGCCATCTGTGCTACATCCATTCGCCGATGCGTTATATCTGGGATCAGCGAGCCGAATATACGTCCCGCCTGCCTCGCATTCCTTTTTTGAAATCAATGATCCACAAATTGTCTTCCGACCTGCGGCTGTGGGATGTCGTATCGGCAAACCGGGTGGATCAATTTGTGGCCAACTCCAGATTTGTCCAGCAGCGGGTCCGGCGCTTTTATGGCCGCGACGCATCGGTCATCTATCCGCCTGTGGATGTCGACCGTTTTCAAAAGCAAGCCCAGGCGAGGCAGAGCGGAGCCGGCGCTTCAACTCGTGGCGACTATTACCTGGTGGCGGGGGCCGCCGTTTCTTACAAGCGATTTGATCTGGCCATTTCGGCCTGCAAAAAACTTGGCCGAAAATTGATCGTGGCCGGTGATGGACCTGAGTGGCAGGCTTTAAGGCGCCTTGGCGGATCCAACGTTGAATTTGTTCATCGCCCCGACGACGCCACGTGGGAGTCCCTGATGGGGGGAGCCAAGGCACTGCTGTTTCCGGGGGTCGAGGATTTCGGAATCACCGGGGTTGAGGCCATGGCATCTGGCGCCCCCGTCATTGCCCAGCGCGTCGGTGGTGCGCTGGATTTTATCGACGAAGGTCGAAGTGGGCTTTTCTTTGACCGTCCCGAAGTGGACGATCTGGCTGATGCCATGGCAAGGTTCGAAGAGAAGTTTGAATTGGATCCAGCAGCACTGGCACATCAAGCCCGCCGGTTTTCAACGGAAGCCTTCCAGGGTGCGATGAAAATGCAAGTCGATCGTATGACGCAAATGATTCAAAATCGACGCGAAGCAGACCGAAAATAGGGTATTGACCGGATTATGAACCAGCAACAGAAACAACTTGTTCGCTTTGTCAGGCTCGGCATGGACATGGGTGCTGTGGTCATCGCATGGGTTGTGGCATTTCAGCTTCGCTTTGCCCTTTTGGAAACACCGAAGGGCGTTCCACCGTTGGCTATGTATTTGAAACTGATCCCTTTCATTGTCGTGATCTGGGCAGCAATCTTTTTTGCCAGTGGATTTTACCAGCGCTCCCAGGGGCGCCGTTCTGCGGTTCTTGAAGCCATCGACATCATTCCCTCCTGTGGTCTGGCCACCCTTGCCTTTGTCGCCTTTACCTACTTTTACGAAGAGTACCGTTATTCGCGCATTGTGATGGTGATGTTTGCCGCCCTGCAGCCATTGCTTTTGATCGCCGGGAGGTCGCTGACCCGCAAACTTTTTCGTTGGTATCGCCGCAAGAGTCCGGTGCGCAATGTGTTGGTCGTTTCGACGCAGGGTTTGGCCAGTCATGCCATGGATGCTGCTGGAGAAATGGACTTGGTTCAGTCTCGCTGCGTGGGCACTGTCCTCTTGGAGGATCTCGGCGGAGGCAACGGTGTCTCTGGTGCGCCAAGCGACTGGATCGCACTTCTGACGAAGTTGGAAGTGCATGCGATGGTGGTGGCACTGCCCTATCGTTTGCTCGGTGTCGTGGAAGATCAGTTGGCCGGCATTGCGGATCAGGTTCCGGATATCCGGATCATTCCTGATATGAGCCGCTTCACCAGGTTTGCCTCTGGCATTGCCTTGGTTGATGGTCGCCCGGTGATCAGCATCAACGAATCCCCGTTGGCCGGGATCGGGCGCCTGATCAAACGGGGCGTCGACGTTTTTGGGGCCTTGTTTGGTTTGGCCTTGTTTGGGCCAGTCATGATCATGGTTGCGATCCTCGTGCGCCTCACGTCTCCAGGACCGGTTTTATATCGCCAAACCCGAATGGGTCTGGATGGCAACAGCTTCTCGATCCTGAAGTTTCGTTCCATGCCGGTGGATGCCGAAAAGGCCTCGGGGGCGGTGTGGGCCAAGCCGACCGACAACCGCGCCACTTGGTTCGGAGGGCTTCTGCGCAGCAGCAGCCTGGACGAGCTTCCCCAGTTCTGGAATGTCCTGCGCGGGGATATGAGTCTGGTGGGCCCAAGACCAGAACGCCCCGTTTTTGTTGATCAATTTCGCCGTGAGATTCCCGGCTACATGCTGCGCCACAAGGTCAAGGCGGGGATCACGGGATGGGCCCAGATCCATGGCTGGCGGGGCGACACCAGCCTTGAAAAACGGATCGAATGCGACCTGTTCTACATCCAGAACTGGTCGGTTTGGCTGGACTTGAGGATCATTTTTCTCACTGTTTTCAGGGGGTTCCTGAGCAAAAACGCCTATTGAACCCAGGCGCCTCCCCGTGTCAGATATCATTCAAGACTTTCTAATAAATTCATAATTTCTATTAAAATATATTGACGTTGTAATACAATTATTATAATGTCTCTCTAGCGTTGGGGTTGGTCCATCTGAGACTTCCCCTCAACCATCAGGCTCGTCGTAGTTCTTGTTGCTGTTGTGTTTTCCGTGGCTGTTGTTGTGGGGTTGCCTGTGTCGAATTTGCGTTTCAGCATTCGTAATTTTCTTTTGGCATGCCTTGTCGTGGCCCCAGGCCTGACGTCTTGTGGCCTGCCCACCCAAGATAAAGAGGTCAGGAACTTCGTCCTGACTTGCGTCGGTGCCGACAGCGGCATGCACGACAGCTTTCGCCGTTTGATCCACCAATACAATACAGAAGCCGGCATCGAGGCCCTTCACTACACGACGGTCGAAAGCGAGGCCAACAGCCCCATCTCTTTGACGCAGGGGCTGAACATGCGTGAAGGCAAAGTGGGTTGGGGGCAGTGGCTTTCTGAGACTGAAGAACGCCGCAGTTATTTGCCGGCACCAAAAGCCCTGCGGACCACCAGTTATTCGATGCGCCTTGAACTCGACGAAGATTTCGTTCGGATGAAGATCAATTCAATTAAAGATGCCGACAAAACGGATATTCGCAAACTTTTCTACCACGAAGCCGGCCATGGCCTGCAGATGGTTCACGATCCAGAGCCATCCAGCGTGATGTACTTCGACATCACCGGTGAAAAGGATTTTACGAAGTATTTTGCAGATGTCCGGTCGTTTTTTGCTCAGTAGCAGCATTGCAATAAAGAACGTGGCAGTCAGATTACATCAGTCAGATCAAGCGGAGTTGAGGCCAATCATGTCATCTAAAAGAATCACCAGTGGCGCACGGATTATTGTCCTGTCATCTGCCATGTCATTCGCCTTGACCTCGTGCGGTTCGAGTTCAAACGGCGATAAGGCTCCGGCACAGCCAGCCCCCGAATCAGAGTCCCTGCAGCCGGTGGCGCAGGGCGTTGGCTTTCGGACCATTACGACTTCACGTGGCATGAGCATGCAGATTGCTGGTGATCGCTCTGATTCCATTGATCCAAAGTTGGTTTATGCCTTCCAGGGCAAGGGCACGACCCTGACCTGGGATATTGGCGTGGCCAAGGCTTCCTACGAGCGCATTTCGATGCTGCGTGCGGAATCGAATGCCCAGGCCATGGCGGCCGGTGATGTCGTCGTGACTGGAAACAGCAGTGGCGCCTTGCTGGCAGCCTGGTTTAGCTGTCGCGGTTTCACGAGCGAGGCCATCCAGGGCGCAGAGAGCATCGTCAGTGGATTTCCGTCGGAATTGGTAAAAGAAGACATCGCAGCAAAACTACGCGAAGTCCTTTCTGCGATCACATCTGGCAAGGAATTTGGTTCGCCGTTGAGCACCATCTCTCCTTTGGTTGATGAAATCACCCGCAACGGCACATGCGTTCCGCAAATTCCAACAGTGATCGTTGCTTCCAATCAAGACATCAATGACAACCGCCGCTGGTTGACTGGCAATGGCGATCACGCCCGTTCGTTTGATATCAGCGATTTTTCCTATTCTCAGCGGACCAGCGTCCTCAGTTTTGAGTCGCAAAAGGTCGGCAAGATTTGTACCTACTTTGCCGATCCCGTCATGTTCCGTTATTTGACAGAGAACCTGACCCAGGAAGAGCGCCTTTGTGACGTGCGTGTGATGGAAACGGCGGAAGACATGAAGCTCGCCGTTTTGGCCAGCATCGCCGAGCCGACTTATTTTATCCCGATTGAAGAACCGTCCGACTCAAAACTCGTTCGCTTTGAGACCCCTGGCGTCGTCAAAACCCGTCGCTTCTACAACGGTGGATTCGCAATGCCCGGCGTGGTCCAGGACGTTAAACGTCTTTTCCCGGCTGCCCGTGCCTTGGGCACCGGCCGTTGGGACTACAGCACTGCAGAAGTCACCATCATGCACAGCTGGTATGACGTGAATCTGAATAGCCTCCAAGAGAACTCACGTTGGTGGTTGGACCTTGAGTCGTTCCCGACGGATGCCCAGAAGGCAAAACTGTTGGCTCGTCCTTCTGCCCTTGACGGTCCTGCCCTTGCAGCCCGTTACAAAGAAGAGATTGAGTTGGGTTACCAGCGCGGCGTCTCGTGCTTGCAGCGCGGTAAGGTATGTTTGCCGGCGCGCAAGATGACCTTCGGCCGCGACACCAACAAGCCTGCGTTCACGAAGCCAGCTGGCCAGCCGGGGGGCGCAGAAATCATCACACGCCAGGGCCTCGATCTGTTTCTGCAGTAAAGGGTAGGTCCCCGTCATCCTGATCGGACCCCCGTCATCCTGAGCGTAGCGAAGGATCCTTTCTTAACTCGTCATCCTGACCCTGAGCGTAGCGAAGGGGAAGGATCCTTTCTTCGAATTTTTTTTTAAAAAACCGACCGCCATATTTTTCATGAAAGAAATTGTAGTGCAGTGAGCGACAGAATACGCCGATCAGGCCTTAGCCTTTTGCGTTTTCTCTAAATTGTGACACATCGACGTATTCGTAAGTGGCTTTCTCAGGTTTTCGTGAAGAACGAGTGCCGATGGAATAACCGTAAATCATGATTTTCAGCAAGAGTCGGGGATCTATTGGCGGTACACCACGAAGACCCTTACTTTCATAGCTTTTATAAATCTTGGTAAGGTCCAGTTTCTCTACGACGTCGCTGATGAAGTGGGATGGATGTGCATCGGATAGCCACTCACGCACATCCGGACCAAAAAGCATCGCCTGATTGACGCTGTAATCTCTGAAGACTCTTGGCATGGGCGACCTGTGCGAAAATGGAATTGAATCCATTTTATTCTACAGATTGAACAAGCCAGACAATGAGACTTTCCGCGGAAAGTCGAGAATAAGTCCTATAGAGACGAAGCCGAAAAATCCTGTCCCGCGGCGGAGAAGAAAGGATTCTTCGGCCTACGGCCTCAGAATGACGGATTAAGAAAGGATCCTTCGCTAACGCTCAGGATGACAGAGCGGCTCAGGATGACGGAAGCAGGATCAGGATGACGTGAGAGCCATTCAGTAGCAATAATACATGCCCATAGAGTCGTAGCCACATTAGTAACCACCGCTCGAGCTGCTGCTAGAGCTGCTGCTAGAGCTAGTGCTGCAGTACGTCCGCTGCCACTCGGTCGTCATGTTGCACTGCGACATCCCGTCTCTGCAGAATCCGTCGGTAAGTATACAAGTGCAAGTTTGAGTCGCTGAACACCCCATATCGAAACCCCCAGTCGAGCTGCTGCTCGAACTACTGCTGCTCGAACTGCTACTGCTGCTCGGAACGCAATTAACCTGGTGGTTTCCTCCGCAGCATCCCAAAACAGTGTCGTTGTTCCATGGCTCTGGAGTGCACGTCGCGGGCGTCCACTGTGTGGCGTTTTCAAGCCAGTTCGGAGTTGCGGGTAATGAGACTGCGAAATTACTTTGACATCCTGCTGAACAATTAAACTGAGGGTCACGCCACCAAAAAATATCGCAGGTCTGTGGGTTGTATTGCCCCTCATAGACTTCATATCCGCAATCCCCGCCAGAGCTGCCGGTCGTAGTGCCGGTCGTGCTGTCAGTCGTAGTGCCGGTCGAACTGCTGCTCGAGCTGCCGGTTGTGCTGCCGCCACTAGTCGTGGTGGTCGTATCACTCCCGCCGGTCGTGGTGGTCGTATCACTCCCGCCGGTCGTGGTGGTTGTCGTTCCACCGGTCGTACTGCTGCTTGAACCGCCACACATCCCAACACCGTCAGACGGCTCTTCATATCCGGGGCAGGCGACATATTGCCGTGAACCATAATAATAATAAGTCGATCGTTTGAACGCCAGCGTTGGACGGAGGCCTCCGTTCATATCTCTGCACGTCGAGACAGTGGATTCACTGAGGCCACAGCTACAGTCCGGCGTCGCAACGAAACCCGGCTTCAAGTCGACTTCAAACGTCGTTAGTTTTGACGCGTGCACTCGCTCGCCGCCATACCACCACCAATGGGTCTTGTCGGGCTGCTGCTTGTTGCCCTTCATGACATAGCTGGCACGCCAGTAGAAGCCGGGATCAACCCCAGAATCAACCCAGAACGAAACAGGCTTTCTCCAATCCACCTCATTCTGTCCGATGGATGGACCTGAATATGGATAAGGCCACCCCCCATATATTAGGTTCCATAAATTGGTAGAACAATCTCTGACAGCTTGATACCAGGACATCAAGAGCGTTGGGGTCGCGCTGTAATAGAATGACCAGCCTTGCCGCGCAAAATAAGTAAGTTCTCCTGTTGAGGCATCGTTTCGGTCGTAATAATTATTGGCGATCCAGCAACTCCCAGTCACCTCAGCGGACGTAAACCTTCCCGTGCTCGGAAGCGTCGGTAATTCCGGTGCCACGAACAAAGTGTTGTATCCGTCGATGAGTACCGGCCTTTCCTGCTTCAGGCTAAAAGAAGGAGAAACATTGGTAAGTCCACATGCTGCCGCCTCTCCCGTGAAACGGGGTTGTGTGCAGTTTTGTGGTAAAAACCTGCCTTCCAGGCTGGTAATATTGTGCGGCAAATCGTCTTTTTCCCTTGGGCAAAATACGTGAACGAGTGCGGGCCCGTTCAGAAAAGAAGTAGGCGTTGTCAGTGTATTTTCGACGTTTGAGTAAGGAATTTCGAAACGTTTCAAGACCGAAGTGCTGTATGAAGGCGTAACTTGAGTCCATCCGGTGGTATCGGTTTGTGACATTTGGTCCTGCCAGTCGCCGATATGCCCATAGACTTTGTCTACGCCGTCTTCGTTTGTGATTTTTAAATACACACCGATGTCAGAAAAGGAGTGACCGCCAGACGCGCCACTTACTGATGGATACAGGGCAATCGTTCCCGAACCATTCAAAAGGGTGTTCCAGCCCATGACCGGATTCCCGTCTTCTAAACCAGGCATGTAATAATATGCGGTCATGTATCTGCCGCCGCAGGGGGCAGCCATTCCAACGACTTTCAGGGTTTTCGGCGCGCTATGGGCGCTTTCGTTGCCCGCAGAATCCGTTGCCGTGGCGGTGATGGAATAGTCTCCAACAGGCAGCATACGCAGCGAGGTTATGCTCCAGTTGTCTGATGTCGAAAAAGATCCCATGTTATAAAGTTGAGTTGTCATGACCTTTTTTGAATTAGCATAAACCGTTACCATGGACTCAGTTTCGGCAGTGCCAGCAATATCAAAGTAAGAATAACCGTAGTTCACATAATTACTTAATGAATCAGTATGCAAAGTGAACGAGCTACCGGTACCACCATTGATTGAAGTGACGGTTGGAACTGGCGGTGGGATTGTATCGGTTGGTGCGCTGCCGGATCGCGTATACACCGCTGAAGAAACCGGCGATGCATTTCCGGCCTTGTCACAGAAGATTGCCCGTAAATTCGTCACTGCAGCGGTTGAATAGATAACTAATAGGGTGCCATTCGCAAAGCTAGATATCACCGAGCTAGAGGTAGTGGTGCAATTAAGGGCAGAGACGTTGTCCAAGGCGTAGCGGAACTCTAAGAAATCAGTCGTCCAATTAAGATCGTTCAACGAGACGTATACCTTGTCGGAAAAAGATTGAGTCCCCGGCGAAATAGTTGGCGCGGCGTCTGGGGCCGTGGTGTCGATGATCACCTTGAAGGGTGTGCCTTCAAATCCGTTGACGCCACTCGTGTTGGTTATCCTTGCCGTGATGTCGTATGAACCTTCCGCAAAATTCGAGGCGGGCGTATAGGTCCAGTCCCCAGAGCTGTTGGCCGTCGTCGTTCCCAAGGTGGATGTGACACTGACGCCTTCGATTTTTACGGTTTTATAAACGGTGACTAGAGCACTTGCTTCGCTTGTTCCAACGACTGGTGGTTTCTGATTGTTGGTGTATGCGGGAGATGTCATGTCCGCGGCAATGCTGGTTATGACCGGTGCAGCGGGAATTGCATCATCTGCGCAAGAGTTGGCCTGGATAATCAAAGTAAACATCGAGCTTGCGGGGCTTAGATTTGCTGCCGCATCAGTCGCCTTGGCTGTGATGTAGTAGGTGCCCACCGAAAGATTTGTTCCTGAAGTCCATGACCAGTTGCCAATGCTGTTCACATTGACTGTGGCGAGCGTTGATGAAACGCCAGAGACAGTCCGGTAAAGCGTCAAGGTCGCGTTGGCCTCTGCGGTTCCTACGACTGGCGGTTTTAGGTTGTTCGTTGTCGCAGGAGATACCGTCAGCGAGGCGATGCTGAAGATGATCGGCGCAGCAGGCGGCGTGGTGTCGACTGTCGGAGTCGGTGTTGGAGTTGGTGTCGGAGTTGGCGCCACATACGTGTAACTCCTAGTCGTGGCGGACGACGCATTCCCAGAAGTGTCACAAGCAATTGCCTGAAGCACCCAGTTTGACCCTGCTGTTATTGATACCGACAGGGGATTAGAGGTTGATGTTTGGACAGCCGAAGCTGTTGTCGCGCATGTAAGCACGCTAATTGAATCGAGGGCGTACCTGAACTTGGCGAAATCAGATGCTGCACTGATACTCGCATTGAAAGTTGTTGTGAAAGATTGGTTGGCCGTAACTGATGGTGCCGCAGGCGCCGTGGTGTCGATTACAATGGCTTTGTTGGCGCCCAGCGATCCACTGGCAGCAGGTGACGGCAGTGTGCGCGGTGCGTTGTTTCCAGCGGTATCCTTTATCGATGTGCCGGCAGTCAGGGCGCTGGTGCTGGAGTAGTCGAGGTCGGCGCTATTTTGCGAGCTGCCGACGGTGTAGGTAAACGTCAAAGTCGAAGTGCCTGTACCACTCGCGTAATTCACAGTGGCCCCGCTATTCAAGGCAAGGGTCGGCGTGCCAATGACTGTCACGTTTTCATTGAAATTGACTTGGATGGAGATCACTCCACCCGACATGTAACTTCCGTTTTCGGTGGACGACGTGACTCCTGCTACGGTTGGTGCAGCCGTGTCGATTACAATGGCCTTGTTGGCGCCCAGCGATCCGAGGGCACTAGGCGATGGCAGTGTACGCGGTGCGTTGTTTCCAGCGGCATCCTTGATCGAGGTGCCCGTAGTCACAGCCAATGCGCTAGTGCTCAAGTAGTCGAGGTCGGCGCTGTTTTGCGAGCCGCCGACGGTGTAGGTAAATGTCAAAGTCGAAGTTCCTGTGCCACTCGCGTAATTCACAGTGGCCCCGCTATTCAAGGCAAGGGTCGGCGTGCCAATGACTGTCACGTTTTCATTGAAATTGACTTGGATGGAGATCACTCCACCCGATATGTAACTGCCGTTAGCAGTGGACGACGTGACTCCTGATACGGTTGGTGCCGCCGTGTCGATTACAATGGCCTTGTTGGCGCCCATCGATCCACTGGCGCCAGGTGACGGCAGTGTGAGCGTTGCGTTGTTTCCGGCGGCATCCTTGATCGAGGTTCCAGTAGTTAC
>CANJZQ010000057.1 GCA_947479535.1 Oligoflexales bacterium
ATGATTCAAGAGACCAGGAATCTTTTTGCGTAAATCCGTGCATGACCTTTTAGTTGGATCAGCATCCGGTTTTGGAACTTGTTTTCGCAGGTCAGACTTGATCCGCACCATTTGGGGATTGGTATCGCCCAACCCAAAGGGTTCCTTGCCCACTGCGTCTGGCGGCGTCGCCTGGCGGTCACGAAGGCGATAAAGCTCGCACTGGCGTCCAAATCGCGGCGTGTCGCATGTGAGAACGTCGTTGACCTCATCGAAGTCACAAGACCACTTCCATGCGGGCGTAATAAAGAGATTTAATTTACCCGTATATAAATCGTAATGACCCGACCAAAACCCTGAGCATGAAAGATCCTTGTCGTGGCCAAAACCGTCAGGATCACGGCAAACCGTACCACCCTTGTAGATGTTGGCTTCAACGGCTGTGTCGGTGGCCGGCATCACGGCGATATCTTCAAGTTGCGATCGCGTGCTAAAAAGCTCAAGCCCAGTCAACATGTCGCTGCGAGGACCGCCAAGGCAGTCGCCAAAGTAACGCCCCTCGAAGGCGGGAACGATCCTGCGGCCAGCCATGGTATTTGGTGCCAACTCCCAGCCTTTAACGAGCCTAAGGACCCCGGCGCGCGTTTGAACGCCCGAATCAAAAATGCCTTCAATAACCTCATCACCAGGTACGCTGATCTCGACGACGGGATGCCTCATTGGCATGCCACCACCGGTCATTCGCGTTGAGGTCAAAAGGTAGCTGCCGTCTTCCTGACGGTCCACTTTATCGAAAATGATCGGGACGTATTCGCGATTGTCAAAACCGCCATGATAGAGAATCAAATGAGCTTCAAAAGGACCATTGTTTCCGCCTGGAATGACAAACATCCGGGCGAACATCGAACGTTCGCTCCCCGTGCTGTGCAAAGCACCGGTATAAACCAGCGGCTCCAGCGGCATTACCGTATCGAAACCCGCGAAACTAATTGCAGGGGGAAAGAAGGCCGCAAGAAACCATACGGAACAGAGCCGGGAAATGACCTTGGCAATGGCAGGCATCACTCTCAAGGAAAAACCCCTCAACCGAGAACCACGTCCCGGATTTCTGGTAACTTGTCTTTCAAAATGGGAACGATGCCATTGAACAAGGTGATGTGGCTCGAAGGGCAGCCGGAACAACCACCAAAAAGACGAATCGTAACGACTCCATCTTCCACGTCAACAAGCTCACACCCGCCCGAATGGAGTTCGAGTTGGGGGTTGATATCTTTTGCGATGATCTCTTTTATTTGATCAATCATATAGAAACCTTAATTTTTTTTATCTTTTATATTAATTTTATGTTACTTGCAATAACTGTTATAGAAGCTCGCCCCATTGCCAAAACTGCCTCCCGGGCATTGCCGGCGGTGTGTGGAGTACAAACAACGGATTGATGCTGAATAAGCTCCGTATTTTCAGTTGGTTCAACTTCAAATACATCTAAACCGGCCCCAGCCAGATGGCCTGAATTCAATGCCTCCAGAAGTTCCGATTCGACCATGATTCCTCCGCGGCAGGTGTTTAATAGCCAAGAACCTGCCTTCATCGACGCCAGAAACTCTCTATTCACCATCCTTGCCGTCAATTCGGTGAGGGGAACATGAAAGGTCACTATGTCAGCCATTCCAATGGCAGACTCCAGATCCAATTGCCGGGCACCTATTTCAGCCAGAACATCCGACCTGTCGAGGACATCCACACCAAGCACCTGACAATCAAAGGCCCGCATCAGCCTGGCGACACGGGAGCCAATGTGACCTACCCCGATCACAGCAACAGACTTGCCAGCCAGGGTTGTCCCGCCGTTTTTCCACCAATGGCCTGCCCGCAACTGCCGGTCGCACGACGCGATGTTGTGAGTCAGGCACAGGATCAATCCAAGGGTATGCTCCGCCACGGCAAAGGCATTGCTGCCGGGCGTACCAAGCACCGCTATCCGGCCAAAGACCACCGGATCGATGTTGTCCATCCCCACACCATATTTGGCAAGGACCCGGGGCGGACGCGCTTGCATCAGAACTGCACTGGTGACTGGCTCACGACCGACGATGGCACCATCGAAACCATTCAAAGCTGCTGCGACTTCGAGGGGATTGGATTTTGAGTTCAGGGGATGAAAAACAATTTCAACATCGGGCATGGCCGCCACGACTTCAGCGCACAGGATTTCATTTTTACAAAAACTGGATGCTGTGATGACGACTCGCGGCATAAAAGCGCGTGCCCCGCTTACTAAGAACCTGGCTTTAGGACGGAGACCGCCACGAGCAAGGCGAGAAAAAGAACAGAAAACCCAGCGTAAAGCCAAAAACGATTCCGGTTCTGCGCCCGGTCATCGCGACCAAAGACGACATCGTCAATGAGTTGTCTGATCGAAGTGGACGGCATCGCCATTCCTTATAAAACGCCGGACAAGCCAAGAAGCCTGTCGACAGTCAAACTACCAAAGATCCCAAACAGGTAAAAACAAGAGTAATGAAAAAGTGGCATAACCAGGGCGCTGTCGCCGGTTCGCCAAAGGCGCCAAGCATAGCGAACAAAGAGTAAAGTCAGCAGCATGGATGGAATCAAGTAAACCATTCCAGCAGCGCCGTACCAGTAAAGGCTGCCAACTGCAGGCACGAGAGAGATCGTGTAAAGCAGCATTTGCCAGCGGGTCGCCGCCTCACCGCGGACGACTGGCATCATTGGAATATGGGCCGCCGCATAATCGGATTTGTACTTGATGGCGAGCGCCCAAAAGTGGGGCGGGGTCCAAAGAAAAATGATTGCGAACAGCACCCAAGCGGGCCACGCCGAAACAAACCCAATGTCATTGGTGCATGCGGCCCATCCAATGAGCGGGCCAACCGCACCGGCAGCACCACCGATAACGATATTCTGAACCGTCCGCCTTTTCAAAAATGCCGTGTAAACCAAAACGTAAAAAGCATTCGCCGCCACTGCAGTCCAAGCGCTGACGGGACTGGCGAGAAAATCAAGGATCACCCAGCTAAACAAACCCAAAACTGCGGCAAACCAGAAGGCCCTCTGGTTTGAAATACGGCCACTTGGCAATGGGCGACCGCGGGTGCGACCCATATTCATGTCTACGTCATGATCCAGCAAGTGGTTGAAAACCGAAGCCGAAGCCGAGGCCAGCCAAGTGCCAAGCAGGGCGGCCATTGCCACAGGTAAAGTTGCCCCGACGGTGTTGGTCCCGCGCATCACCGGCATCAGCATCGCTGGAACCGCCGTCACCACCACGAGCATCGAAATGGTCGGCTTGGTCAGTTGAAAATAGTCTCGCCAGGTCGCTGTGGCCATCGGGGTTTTGAACCCGGCGTCAGCAATGACGGAGCTGGCTTGCAATGTGTTTTCCATGGAGTCCAATATTTACCCTCGCTTGAGCCACGCGGCGTGCTTTAAAACACCGACACCCGGCTTATAGTAAAGCCGGGAGCGACAGACAAGAGAGGCTTTTCATGGACTTACCAGCGCGGGGTCCAGCCAACCCAGATCGGGAAGAAAACGCATAGAAAGAAAAGGGCCGGAAAAAGAAACAAAATGGCGATCATGCTGATCCAACCGCCGGCTTCCAGCTTCAAATCTTCAGGGTTGGGGACGTGGACTTGCTTTTTGCTGCTCATCGGTAAACCTCTTTGATTACGGATCTTTTTTATTGCCGGCCAAATTTTCCCGAGTCAACGGCAAAAGGCGCCGGTAGATCGCCGCGTTACGAAGAACCGCCTTAACGTACCCCTTGGTTTCGCTATAGGGAATACTTTCGATAAAAAGGGCCTGGTCCTCGACCTCGCGGTGCTTGCGCCAACCGGTCACCGCATGCTCCCCGGCGTTATAAGCGGCAGCCATCAGTAAATCCGAACCACTGAAACGCTGGCTTAAAATCTCAAGGTAGCGGGCCGAAAGGCGGATGCTGGTCTGCGGGTCCAGTAGCATGGTCTCAATGGTATCGTCACTGGCCGGTGCCTGATCTCCGAGCAGCTGCCGGGCCGTGGCAGGAGTCAGTTGCATGTATCCAAAAGCCCGGGCGGCGCTTTGAGCCTCTGCGCGGAAACTGCTCTCCTGGCGCGCCAGCCCCAGCATGAAAGTGACGCGGTTGCCGGTATTTGCCACACCCGAAAAAGTTTTTAGCATTGGAAACGGGAAAATGAGAAAAATCTGTTCCGGATAACGCGCCCAAAATCCATCCACGGCCGAAGAAAGGGCCGAGGTCAATTCGATGGTCCGGCCGTAATCCCCCGCCGAATAGGCAAGCCGGGACAAATATAAAAAGGCCTCGGGGTTTCGATCTGGACGAGAGGCTTTTGCCACTGACTCTGCCGCATCGGCGACCGCCGCCCGGGCCCAACGTCCGCCAGACTTTCCCTTCACGAGAATTTCAGCGAGCCGTCGTGAGGATTGCCACGTTCCACTGCCTTTCCCGATATCAGCCTTTTCAGCAAGGCTGACGGCACCAAGGCGGTTCCGCAGTTTTTCAAGGTCACCAAAATTCTTCAACCAGGCGTCATTGGCCAACAGCCCAGCGGCTGGGGCAGCCACCACTGTGTAATAACTGAGCGGCTGTTCCTGGAGCAAGGAGTGCATGTAAAAATCACTCTCGGTCTTTTGCCCCATCTGCTCAAAAACACGGGCCAGCCAAAACAGGCTGAAGGCTCTCGTGGAATCGTCGGCCGCGTCACTTAGGATTTGTTCAAGGCGCTTGCGGGCGAGGGCCATTTGTCCTGCGGCAAAGTCATAAAGGACCGCTTGCAGCTGCAGGCGCCGCGACCACTCCGGTGTGATTGGCAGGGTTTGGAGTGCGTCTTCAGTCAGGAGAGCAGCCTGCGTCCACTCACGACGCTCGTAAGAGATCCGAAACGCCCTGAAGTGCAATACATCGCAGCGCAGGTTGGCCAGATCACGACGGTAGTTTGGAGCAACAAACGCAGGATCCGGAAAAGCCTTGTTGATGAGATTCAGTGCCTCACGCGCCATTGTTTCTGCACCTTCAAGATCCGCATTCAGTGCACGTTGTCTTGCAGCCCAGATGGTGTCGTCGATGCGTCGCAGGGTGAAGGTCGCAGGATTGAGTCCCATTGCCTTGGCGGAAAGGTTCCGGGCATGCCAGGCGGCGATCAAATTCTGATAGTCGGGACCAAGGGTTTCGCGATCGCCAAGAGCGCGTCGCACCTTGATAAGCCGGCTGTTTAATTCAACGCGCAGACTTGCTGCTGTTGCATCTTCTTCTTCATTGACGTCGCCCTCGTCTGTCGCGGCGATCGCTGCCGTCAATGCCTCAACGGCACTGCCGTGATGCCCCTTGCAATCAGCCATCGTGCCGTCCCAGTAGCCTCTCCATGGTTGTTTGAGAGGTTTGGCCCAATCATTCCAAGCGGAAATTTGATTCGGAAGTCGTGCGGCACACGCTTGGCGCAACATCCCAACCAACAGCGGGTCTTCCGCATTATCGTCACCATAAGCGGGAGGCGTTGTCGGTGGCATGGCGGCGTCGAGAGCCCCAGACACCGCAACTTCATTGAACGAGAACCTGTCTGGAGCCATCTGGTAAAGGCGGCGTGCCAGGTCGGTCTCCGTTAATAGATTCTGCGCTAATAAATAAGGGCTTTCACGACCACCACCAACAGACACCAAGGCGTCTCGTGCGAGGACGACAACATCGATTCCGGGCTTGGCGTGACGTGTCAGATGCCGGGCCCAATGATCGAAAACCATTTTTGCGATGCGACCCTGCCCCGGGCTGGTCTGCAACGCAGCACGCCATGAAGCAGCAGACAATTTGGCATTACCGTCAATCTCGGCAATCTGGGCTCGCAAGACATTGAGGACCGGCGCAACCCGGATTTTATCCTCTTCACTACCGGCAGTGCCTGCCTCGATTGAGGAAAGTTGCCTCTTTAAATCAGCCACATAGGCTAAAGATTCCTGAGGCGAATCAAAATCCTCATCGTCTGCTGGATTTTTTTCGTCAATCACCAGGGGTCCGCTCATCAGGTCCAGTGACACTGGCTGCGGAATGTGAGAGCAGGACAAAAAGCTGACAACAGAGAAAAAAGCCGAAAGGGCTGCAAAAAACCAGTTGGGGATGGAGGCGAGCCCAATTCGCATGATGCGTCATTTGTCCTTTTGAATTTCTTCTTTCACATTGGCCTCATGCGACGAAAGAGACAAGTCTTTTGCCAAGGAGAAAACCCGGGGTTTGCCTGCCACCAGAATCGCCACTTGAGCGCTTCCCTTTGGCCCACCCAAGACCATGCTCTGCACAAAAGCGGCGTCACGTCCGACGGGAAGTGGCAATTTGAATGCCTCTCGTTGCCGGGATTCCAAGTCGTAAACCTCCAGCGTCCCGTCGGTGAACAAATACGCATGAGTTCCTGCGGCGGCATTCATAAGGTTGAGCTGACGTTCCTTGGCAACCTTTAAATTATCAAGACTCTTTCCAGCCGACGTTCCGGCGTCCGAAAACCGCGCCGCTGAAGATCCCGTCCAGGCAAACAGGCTGTTTTGATCTCCCGTCATCCCGATGAGGGGCTGCGGAGCCAACCATGCCTGGCTTTCTTTCGAACCGGGCAAAAGCGACAAAGTGCTGAGAGATTGGCCCCTTGCAAGCCAAAAGGACTTTAGGGCAGGGGACCACTGCAGACGGTCTGCTGATTTCATTGCAGACGGCAGGGCAATCACATGAAGCCTCTTGCCATAACGATCCAGCTGAATCAGGTCCTCTGCCGTGGTCCATATGATGTGGTCACCGAAACCAAAGAGCCCGGTCGTCACCGGCTTGACCCGGGCTGGCAACGGATAATGCAAAATACGACCGGAGTTTGGATCGACATCAAAGATTCCATCGGTGGACGAAACCAGGAAAGATCCGGTTCCCTGCTCGACAAGAATCCTGTGCAACCCCTCAAGCCCCATACGAGCCGTTACAAAAGGTTGGATTGAAGCGCGATCGGAAGCAGAGGCCTTTTCATTTTCTTTTTTTTCTATCAGACGAAACCGCCGAACCGACTGATCGGCAAGTTGCCAGCGCCATAGCGATGTCCGCCCGACGAACCAGACCTCTCCGCCCCTGGATCCTCCAGGCGATTCCTCTGAACCTTGCCGTACCGCCAGATCGGTAAATGGCTGGTCTGAGGCCATCTGCTCGGCCTGGTATCGCGGCAAAAAGATTTCCGTCACGCCGCCAGCTTGGGCGCACAAAGAACGCCCGGCAAGGGCGCCCAACAACAGGATTTTAAATTTCAGTTGGTTTGAAAGCATTCCACGATTCTAGATAGCGCGAGGCCATCCGGCAAGCCGCTCGTCTTCAATTCGACGTCGGCCTGGGCGCAAGCCGCCAGGGCCCCCTCAAAAGTGGCGCGCGGCACGCCCGGAACATAGCGGACAAAATTACGGATGACGGCCTGAGGCAGGCGAAGTCTGGCCGCCATACCTGAAACATCCAAGGCGCCTCGCCTGGCCATCTCGTCCTGAATGGCAAGGCCATTGCGGCAGTGGCGGGCAAGAACTCCGATCACCGCCAGAACACTCTCGCCGCGCGCCATAAGGCTGTGAAGCAAGACCTCGACCTCGGCATGGCGTCGGTTGACCAACAATTCGTCCAGCCGGAAAACCTCATCCTCGCGCAAAACCCCAAGCACGCTGGAAACTTCAGCCGTCCCAAGGTCGGCAGGCTTGCCGCCGGCCGGAGGAAAAAGAAGGCCGAGGCGGTTGATCTCGTTTTCAATGACCACAACATCCCGCCCGCAGCAGCTGAAAACCATCTGCTGAGCCTCGGCCGTAAGCTGCAAGCGCGCACGCTGAGAGGTGATCTGGATGTACTGCATGAAATCGGCTTGGGACGTCGGTTGCGCAACGTGGATCACGTGGCCACCAAGGCGGGTCACCTGGCGTTGCACTTCGGCCGGCAAAACCGCCTTTTCAAACGTCATGATCAAGCGATTTGACCATCGATGCGACAACGGAGGCGGCAGGGCCGCCATCAACTTGCCGGCATCGGATTTCTTTTCGCCACGCCTTACGACCACCAGCTGGGTTTCTTCGAACAGACCCTGACTGAGAATCAGGTCCAACAGCCCATCTTTGGCGAGTTCGGCAGCATCGACGGAATTGATCACGGCCGTTTCTGAAAGTTCTGGGGGCTCGGAAAGTTCTGTTGAAGTGGTTTGGAGCAGACAGCGCTGCCAGGCTTCGCGCAGTGCTTGAAGTGACTTACCAAGAAAAAAATCAGAGTCTCCGTGCAACACGATCAAAGCCGGCCATGGTGAACCACCCAGATCTCGCAAGAACGCACCGAATTGCTGGCGAAAGCTCTGATACGCAGGGGCTGCCGCGAACTTGGAGTTGGATGCTGATTTGGTGTTTTGCTTGGAACTCATGGCTGACAATGTGCAGGGTTGTGCGTCAGGAATCGAGAGAAATCCGGATGCCCCAAGATTTTTCCAAAGCTTCGATTTCCTTGCGCGCCTTAAGAAGGTCCAAAGCAGAAGAGGCTCTATTAGATGTAATTACGGATACTTGAAGTTTGTCGCCCCGACGTTTGATCACCACATCTCGAACCCTGCGGCGCTTGGTCCGGTTGAGGGCCGAAGCCAGGCGGAGGATTCCCGCCAAAATCCGCATGGCCGCCCACTCGTCTGCAGCAAGGTCAGGCCCCAACTGAGGGTCGATGACGACAGGAGGCACCGACTTGCGGTGGAACCTGACGATTAGTCCCATGAAAATCCGCTCATCCTGGGTAAATCCGGATAGATGGCTGTGCGCAATCAGATAGTAAGAATGACGGTGGTGGGCCTGCCGGCTGATGAATCTGCCACAATCGTGAATTTGGGTGGCAGCTTCTAAAAGACGACGCAAATGCTTGCGGTCTTCCATAGTGACATGGGAAAAAATCCACGAAGAAATCTGATCGAAAATCCGCAGCGCCAGGCGAACCGTGTGGACCGAAGCCGAACGGTCCACTTGAAACTTTACGGCGAAGGAACGAATACTTTCCTCGCGAACGTCGATGCGATCGATCTGGCGGTCTGGTTCCAGACGCTGCCAGGTATCAATCACTGCCCCTTCCCTGAGTCCATAAGACGAAAAAACCCACTGGCTGACGCCAAGTTCCCGGGTCACCGCACTGAGCACTTCAGCACCGGCCAGAATGATCTCGCTGCGTCCGGAATCTAGTCCCGTTTTCGCCTTGATTGCAGCGGGATCCCGCAAAACGTTCAAAGCATCTGTGATTGCAAACAAGTCTGCCGCCTTGAGCACCAAACCATTTGCATCGTTACCAGGGCGAACCCTCATTGTTTGGGGGTTGATCGATGCCAGTGCCTTGGCGGTGCCTGATGAAGCCACGGCAATTTGAAAGCGCTGGGTACGGGTGGCTTCCACCGTTGGTTCCAACCTGACTGCAATTGCCTCTCGAAGGCTGGCCAACTTCCGCGCATCCGCCTTTTCCATCATCCCGTGTTCGACACTAAGGTTGACTGCACCTAGCTTGAGCGACGACACATGATTGATCTTGTGCCCACGCCCAAAAAGGATTTCCGTGCTGCCACCACCGATATCGACGGCCAGGACAGACTTGTCTCCAAGAGCCAGTCCCTGCCTCATCCCGAGGAATACGAGACGCCCCTCTTCATCGCCATCGACAACTTCAATCCGGATTCGTGTCGCCCTGAAAACGGCTTCAATCAGTTTTTGATGGTTGTGAGCCTCTCGGACGGCGTGGGTTGCAATCGCCCGGATATGACATGGCCATGCGGAACAGATCTCCATCATGTGACGCATGGTGGTGACTGTCTTCC
>CANJZQ010000058.1 GCA_947479535.1 Oligoflexales bacterium
AACCGCCGTTGAAAATATCGATCAGATGGTGGCGATCATTCGCGGTGCCCGGGACAGCCAAATTGCCCATGCCGAATTGATCAAGACGTATTCTTTGTCAGACATTCAGGCCAAAGCTATTTTGGATCTGCGTCTGGCCAAGCTGACTGGACTTGAAAGAGATAAAATTGTCGCAGAATACACCGAGACGATGGCAACCATCGCTGACCTTCGGGATATTTTGGATCGTCCAGAACGCGTAACCACAATCATTAAAGTCGACCTGGCCGAGCTCAAAGAGAATCACGGAGACGAACGCCGGACGGAAATCATTGCGTCCGAAGCCGACGCCATCCGGATGGAGCACCTGGTTGCCGACGAAGAGGTTGCCGTCACCATCACCCATGGTGGCTACGCCAAGCGCACACCAGTGAATCAGTTCCGGGCGCAAAAGCGCGGCGGCAAGGGTAAGAGTGGAATGCTCACGAAGGAAGAGGATGTCGTCAAGGACCTCTACATCACGAGCAACCACCAGTCGCTCCTTTGTTTTACCAACAAGGGCCGCGTTTACGACATCAAAGTCTACCAAATCCCAGAGGCTCCACTTCGCGCCCGCGGCAAGCACTTTGCCAACATCATCAAGCTCGAAGAGCAAGAGCGCGTTGTATCCGTTATGCCGGTGAAGGAATTTTCTGAGGGTAAGTTTGTCGTTTCCGTTACGGCTCAGGGTTACATTAAAAAGACTGAGCTCATGGCCTACGCAAACATCCGCACGACTGGCATCATCGGCTTGAAACTGGAAGACAACGATTCGCTCGTGGCGTGCGCCATCACCGACGGCAAGAGCGACTTGCTCATGGCAACAAAACTGGGCAAGGCGATCCGTTTCCACGAAGACGACACCCGCCCAATGGGTCGCGCGTCGCGCGGCGTGACCGGCATTCGTTTCTCGGAAGAAAACGACTGTGTCATCGGATTGGAAGTCATCACTGGCGATTCCACCATCCTTTCGATTTGCGAAAACGGTTACGGAAAGCGGACTCCTCTTGAGGAATATCGGGTCCAATCGCGCGGCGGAAAAGGCATTTACACCATCAAGGTCACGGATCGAAACGGACCGGTGGTTGGAATCTGCCAGGTTTCAGAAACAGACGATTTGATGATCATGACGTCGGTCGGCAAGATCATGCGCTTTACGGTCGGAGAGATCGGTGTTATCGGTCGCCTCACCCAGGGGGTCCGCCTCATGAATGTTGAGGAGGGTGAACGGGTCATCAGCTGTTGCAAGGTGATGCAGTTTGAGGGCGAAGAAGTCTAAACCAGAAGAGAAACCGGAATGAGCAAAATCCAAGTAGATCGCGAACTGGTGCGCAAGGTGGCAGACCTTGCGCAACTTTCTCTGAGTGATCCGGAAATAGGCCTCTATCAAGAGCGCCTCAGTAAAGTTCTTTCCTACGTCGAACAGCTCAACAGCGTCCACGAGTCCCTGGGCCAGGATTGGCGCCCAGACACTGCCCGCGGCGTGCCGGGATCTTCGACCCCCGAACGGGCAGATCTTGTTTCTGATTCGCTCCCGGTAGAGGAAGCGATGAAGCAGGCACCGGCACGGATTGGTACAGCGTTTCAGGTTCCAAGGATCATTGAGTAAAAAAGAAAAACCATGACCGTCAATCTCACCGTCAAATCCATTGTTGAGCAAATTAGGGCCGGATCGTTGACCCCAACGGCGGTCGCAGAAGCTTATTTGCAGCGAACCAAAAACATCGCGCAAAAACTCAATTCCCACCTTCACCTGGATGAGGCCGCCGCATTGGCGGAGGCCAAGGGCTCTGCGCAGCGGATCAAGGAAATAGGCGCCGACAGGCTGCCCCTTGCCGGTGTTCCAATTTTGATAAAAGACAACATTTGTGTCCGCGGGTCCAAGACGACCTGCGGTTCAAAGATCCTTGAGAATTATGTCGCCACCTACGACGCAACCGTCATTCGACGTCTGCGCGATGCCGGGGCATTTGTCCTTGGCAAGTTGAACATGGACGAATTTGCCATGGGCAGCTCAAACGAAAACTCGGCCTTTGGTCCGGTTCGCAATCCTTGGAATTTGGATTATGTGCCCGGCGGATCTTCGGGTGGATCTGCGGCAGCAGTTGCAGCCAGGCTCGCTCCAGTGGCCCTTGGGTCAGACACGGGTGGCTCAATCCGCCAGCCAGCCAGCTTTTGCGGCATCGTTGGGTTAAAACCGACCTACGGAACCGTCAGTCGCTTTGGTCTGGTGGCTTTTGGTTCTTCGCTGGATCAGATCGGGCCGCTTACTTGTAATGTCGAAGACGCTGCCATGGTGATGGATGTGCTCACTGGCCTCGATGCGAAAGACTCGACGTCGGTTCAACACCCCCACGCCGGTTTTGCAAAAGCCTTGGCAAGCCATTCGGATGGCTTGAAGGGAAAAACCGTAGGAATCCCGGAAGAGTTCTTTGATTCCGGATTGGACCCGGAAGTCGGCGTTTGCCTTGAGCGTGCAATCGCAGATGTTCAAAAGGCCGGCGCGAAAATCAAACGCGTTCGGTTGCCCAATATTTCCTACAGCGTTGCCGCCTACTACGTTATTGCCACCGCCGAAGCCTCGGCCAACCTGGCTCGCTTTGATGGAATCCGCTACGGCTACCGGACCAAAGAAGCCGGTGTAAGCCTCAAGGAACTTTACCGCAAAACTCGTAGCGAGGGTTTTGGTCAGGAAGTGAAGCAGAGGATCATGCTCGGAACGTTTGTCTTGTCGTCTGGCTACTACGACGCCTTTTACGCCAAGGCCAACAAGGTGAGGGAGTTGATTTCCCGCGATTTTGCGGCTGCCTTTGACTCGGGTGTGGACGTTCTTTTGACTCCGACTTCCCCCACTCCACCCTTCAAGTTGGGTGAAAAGCTGTCGGATCCTTTGGCTATGTACCTTTCAGATATTTGTACCATCGGGGTGAATCTTGCCGGTCTGCCTGGAATTTCAGTTCCATGTGGACGAACCAACGCCGGCCTGCCGGTCGGAATGCAGCTGATCGCCCCAAAATTCAACGAACAGACTTTGCTCATTGGAGCCCACGCGTATGAACGCGCCACAGAATGGCACAAAGACCAGCCGGCCATCTGAGGCCCCGGTCAACAAGTCCCAAGAGTCAACGGTTCTTGATCGCTATGAGCCGGTGATTGGCCTTGAGGTCCATTGTCAGCTTAAAACGAAAACGAAGCTTTTTTGTGGCTGCTCCACCTCTTTTGGCGCGATGCCAAACCATAATACCTGTCCCATTTGCCTCGGGCATCCCGGGGTTTTGCCGGTTCTTAACCGAGAGGTTGTGAACTTTGCCATTCGGTTTGCCTTGGCCGTTGAAGCCAACATTCACGAGATCAGCGTGTTTGCCCGCAAGCAATATTTCTATCCGGATTTGCCCAAGGGTTATCAAATCACCCAGTTCGATCTGCCATACTGCACCGGCGGGAAGATGATACTGGCAAGCGGCAAGGCAGTTCGCCTGATGCGCGCCCACATCGAAGAAGACGCTGGAAAAAACGTTCACGGCGACGAATCAAGTTACGTTGATTTGAACCGGGCCGGTGTTCCCTTGATCGAAATTGTCAGCGAAGCAGACATCCGCAATCCCGAGGACGCAGCGGATTACCTCAAGCGCCTTCGCTCTCTCGTTCGCTCTCTCGATATCTGTGACGGAAATCTTGAAGAGGGTTCATTTCGATGCGATGCCAACATTTCCATTCGCCCCCGTGGGCAAGAGAAGTTTGGGACACGTTGTGAAATTAAAAACCTGAACTCATTCAGGAACATCGAACGGGCCATCAAATACGAAATCCTGCGCCAGGCAGATTTGCTCGACCACGGCGAAAAAGTCCTTCAGCAAACGATGCTCTTTGATGCGGCCAGTGGAAAAACCCAAGCCATGCGTTCCAAGGAAGAAAGCCACGACTACCGCTATTTTCCAGAGCCGGATTTACTGCCACTTCGAATCGACGCTGCCCGCATTGAGGAGCAGCGCAAGGCATTGCCGGAACTTCCCGAAGCGATGGCGCGGCGTTTTCAAGAGCAGCACGCATTGTCCGCCTACGATGCGGCCGTTTTAACGTCCGATAAGGATCTGGCAAATTTTTATGAGGCCGTGGTCAAGCGCGTTGATGGCGCAGTGACTGAAAAAATTGTCGCCAACTGGGTGACGAGCGAATACTTGCGCGAGGCCAACAACCGAAGCTGGGATTTCATCAACCCACCGATCACCTCAGATCACCTCGGCGAACTAATCGAATTGATTGGCAAAGGCGTCATTTCTGGCCGGATTGCCAAAACACTTTTCGAAGAGATGGCGGAAAAAGGTCCAGGCAATGGACCAAAAGCCATGGTTCAAGAGCAAGGTCTGGTTCAAGTTTCCGACACAAGTGAAATTCGCGGCGTCATAAATAATGTACTCGATGCCAATCCTGGTCAGCTCGCCGAATACCTTGGGGGCCGCGACAAGCTGTTTGGTTTTTTCGTGGGACAGACGATGAAGGTTTCGGGGGGGAAAATGAACCCCCAACTGGTAAACGATGTCTTGAAAGAGCTTCTTGATGCCCGGCGCAAAGGCTGAAGCCCTTGAAAACGAGTTAAATGCGGCCCTGCAGGCTTGGAGCCAAAAGGGTTTGTTCACCCACGCCTTCGCCGCCGCAGGCGACCTTACGGCACCCCTGCCCTCATTGCGTGGGTTGCTGTCTTCGGATGGCCGCAACATCTTCGACCTGGCTTCCATGACGAAAGCACTGGTGGCAACACCGGCGGCTTTTAACCTTTGTCAAAATAATGAATGGGCCATGGACCTGCCGATTCGGGAAGCCCCCATGGCAAGGCGGCACCCCGAGCGATTCGCCGGTGTGCCAGATATCCTGCTGGCAATGACCCCACGCCAACTGCTGCGCCACGAGTCTGGCCTTCCAGCCTGGCGCAACTTTTACGTCCAATGCACCCCGGAGTCGGGTTCCGCTCCATTTCGCCGGCCCCTCCAGCAAGCCGTCGCTTCCTACGCCAAAGCCTCGAAGGATTCCAGCACCACCGGGCCCAGCAAACCCGTTTATTCGGATGTTGGTTTTTTGGCCCTGGGGATACTCCTTGAGTCGTCCTACAGCGCTAATATTGCAGATATTTTTAGTTTTTTATGCAAGGAACCCAACTGGTTGTCCACAGCTTCTATACAGCTCGCCTACGGGCCCGATTTGGCCCAAAACGACCGCCAGAAAAAGGCGGTACCGACCGGCTTTTGTAAAGTGCGCGAGCGTGACCTGGTGGGTGAAGTTTACGATGAAAATGCCTGGGCCCTTGGGGGGCGCTGCGCCCACGCAGGCTTGTTTGGAACAGGCGATGGTTTGATCGAGTTCTTAAAGGGGTT
Source organism: Oligoflexales bacterium (assembly GCA_947479535.1). Lineage (GTDB taxonomy): Bacteria > Bdellovibrionota_B > Oligoflexia > Oligoflexales > RGVZ01 > RGVZ01. The sequence continues at coordinate 5,388 of CANJZQ010000058.1, forward strand.
GTCGGCGTCGCCTTCGGGCCGCGCCATGCTGGCGGCACAGGCCTCTGAAATTGGTGGCCCGGAAAACGAATCCCTTCTGGGTTGGCGTCAAGGCGGCGACCCCGCAGCGAAGCCTTTTGGCGGCGGGAAATCCATGGGCCACTTGGGCTTCACTGGCACAGCCTTTTGGATTACGCCCGCCGATCATCCGGAAAAACCGCTGCGTTATGGAATCGTCTTAACCAACAGGACGGTATCTGGCCGAATCAATCCAGCCATCAAAGACTGCCGGCGCGAATTATTTCAACTCCTCTGGCAGTCGGTGTGAAGCATTTTGATGTGGCCATCATCGGGCGTGGCATTGCGGGACTTTCCCTTGCACGAGAGCTCCTTCATCAAACATCAAAATCCGTTACCCTGATCGGTCCGGAAAAGGCACTGATCGGCTCTGGAACCGCTGTGGCCCAAGGGATTAGCACCACCAGGGGCTTGGTCTTGGCGAAGGACGATATTTTTGCGGCAAAGCTTTCAGGACATCGTCACCTTTTGTCTTGGTTGAAGTCGGTTTCCCGCGAGTCTGGCCTGGAAATATCTTTCCACGGCGGCGGTGTTGGCGAGGTGGCAACAACATTGGAGTCTTTTCGCGAGGGAATAGACCGGGCCTACCACCGCCGCTTTCAAGGTGTCTTTGGCCCCGTTCCAGGCCACTTTTCAAGCCCGGGCCACCAAGCCTATGGAGTCTTGCATCAAGGAGATTTTTGGTTTGATCCGGAGGAGGCCATGAAAGCCTTGGAGGCGGCTTCGCTCAAGGCAGGAACACGCTTTAACGCCGTCTCCAAAATTGTTTCTTCGGTGGGCCTTTTGGGTTCCGATCGGGTCCAGATCATCACGGATGACGGGGAATCCGTGACGGCCTCTCAGGTTGTTTTCGCGGCGGGGGCAAGCACCCCCACCCTTTTGGAGGGCTCCGGTGAATTGCATGGCGCTGGTTGGCGCCAGGTCGAAGGTGAGACCTTTGTTTCATCCACCGAAGTCGCTGCCCCTTCGCCTTTTATTTTGCCGTTATTTTCGCCAGAGTGCGGCGGCAGTCACCCCGCCCATCCGGTGTCGTCTTTTGTGCGTGGCGCCTTTTCCCTCAGTCGAAGAAAAAACGGATCTCTGATCGTTGGTTCGACGACCTATAAAAAAGGCAGCAATTCAAAGAAAAACCCTGTAGAATCAATGTCATACGAAGTTTCCCTGATGGCCGGGAATGCTGCCTCGGCCCCCCTCACGTGGACGCCCCGGTGGGGAGTTCGCCTTCGCGCCAGTGACCGGGCCCCTGTTTGTGGTGCCGTACCGGGGAGCCTTAAACGCCTTTGGGTGTTTTCGGGTTTTTACAAAAATGGTCTGCAATTGGCCCCTTTTTTGGCCCAGTCGTTAGCGCAAGCCATCGCAACAAAAGATGAAAGTCCCATCTTTGAGTATTTACGCCCAAGTCGTTTTGGTCATTGATCAACCGGCAGGTCGTTTTTTGCTTCGTCTTTTTGTTCAACTTTTAAGCTGCTCGTCATTTCGAGGCGCACCCTCGCCATCCAGCGCACCCCCCGTCATCCTGAGCGAATGCGAAGGATCCTTTCTTCAGATCTTTTTTTTAAAATTTCGATCGCCATCAATGGCCATTATCCGGGCAGATTTTCAGAAGATTGACGGTGCCAGACAATGGGACTTTCCGCGGAAAGTCGAGAATCTGCCTACAGAGACGAAGCCGGAGAATCCTTTTTCCCGTCGCGGAAGAAAGGATCCTTCGCATTCGCTCAGGATGACGGCTCCGGCTCAGGATGACGGCTCCGGCTCAGGATGACGGCTCCGGCTCGGGATGATGGCTCAAGCACCGGCTCGGTATGACGCGCTGCGCTCTGGGGGATCTTTTAGAGGGACATGGAAACGAAGATTGGAATCAGAAGTCCAAAGGTGGATTTCTTGTGGTCCAGGGCTTTGATTAAATCGGCCGACTCGTCGGATGATTTGGAACTATTTGCGTCGCTAACGGATGTCGTTTGAGTGAGACCCAACTCGGCAACGGGGAGGAGCGCCCTGACTCCAATGCCAAGTTCAAAAGACTTTCCAAGATGAAAACCGTACTCGGCTCCAGCCAGCAGTGAAAGCACGGAAAGGCTTGAATTAATGGTCGCCAGACTAGTACTGGAACCGTCGGATTCGTCGTGAAGAGCTGCATCCACCTGTGCCTTTGACAAGGTGAAATCAAGGCCTCCGGAAAGGGTGAGCCCACTCATCCCGGGAGCCCGACGCTTAAATAAATAATTGTAATACCCGCCGAAGGCGGACACGGTGTGAGAGGCCTCGACATATTTTTGCCTGTTGGTTTCGTCGTAATCTGTTTGCAAGGCTAGACCGCTGGAGAACTTCATCTCGCTGTCCCCATATATTGCATACCGCAAACCAAATTGGCCCCACCTTCCACTTAAAAATTCAACGCCGGCACTGAGCTTTTCAACGGAAATCCGATTTTTGGTTGCCTCCCACAAGGAAACCCCCGAGGCCCCCAAGCCAGGAGGCAAATAGCCAACCTTTGCAACACTGACGACACCCAGTCCCGGGGCCGTCACCAATCGAATGGAGTTGGCACCAGTTTTTTTCTTTTTGCCTTGCTCTCCCGCGCCGCCTTCCGCGACAACCCCCGCCGGCTGGGTGGCAGAAATTTGCATTTTGAAGCCGGGCTTTACCTGCGCGGCCGCACTGACGGGTGAGGTTTTGACCACGACCACCGTGGTTGAAACCTTCACGATTTTCCCGCAGGCGACCGTGGTGTTGGCATCATCCAGAAAGCAGGCAAACTGTCCGGTCTTGATGTTGGTGGTGTTCTCATAGGTCACGAGGACCCAACCCTTGTCGGGCAAGACTTTGGAGGTTTTTTGAGCCAACGCCTGCCGCGAAAAAAAAGCCAGCGATATGAAAATAAAAAACCAGATTTTCCGGATCATGACTTCTCCAATTTGATCGAGCGCCAGTCTATCGACCTTACAAACCATCCGGTTGTGGCATGGAAAACAAGAGATTCAAGTTCCAACACGAGGGACTGTTTTCCCGGCGGCAATCCATTAAAGAATGCTGGTTCAACACTCGCTCGACCCGCCTTGGGATCAAAGGTGCAGAGGAGGGATCCCGTTTCTCCGGCCTTGCCAATGCGCAGATGCAGAAAGGCGTTCGCCGGAAGGTTTTCCCATTGCCAGGCAATCGTTAGAGGGTAACCGGAATCAAGCGGGATAGAGGCCTCCGCATCGGACAGCTTTACTTCCGGCAGGGTCGTTCTCGTTCTCTGTGAAACCTCGACTGCCGTAAGCCTTGCGGGTGGGCGGATCTTGACCAGGATATTTTCACGGGCCGGTGTCCGGTAGGTCCACTCCCACTCAGGATTGCCAAATTGCAGGGCATTAAAGACCGCAATGAGCCGCGAATCCTTCTCTGCCGCCTCGCCCGTGGCAAACCCCCGCATCGCAAGGGAGGACAAACCATCCCTGCCGTTGGCCGAGCGGCTCGTCCAAGCCAACTCGTCCAGCGCTGGACCACATCCAAGGTTCGAACGGCTTCGGCCAATTATGGCGGAAGCCGGCAGAGGAGGATCGAGGCGCGCCTTTTGAACCTCGGCGGTTCGCAACGGTGCGTTGAAGCGGGCCAACATGATTTCCTCATACTCGCCATCACGGTTGCGCACAGCACCGCTTTCTCCCGTGGATTCCCGCACCAAAAGCACCTCACCCTTTTCCTTGGTGCTCGCCACGGTCCAAACAAAAATCCCAAAGTTGTAAACGGTCTCAGCGTTGAGGCCGGTCAAAGTCTCATTGAATTCCGTGCGCGGTGTGTCTCCCCCGCTGCACGGGGAACGAACGGGGGCGTCTTCCGAGGGCAGTCCAGAGGGGTCCTGGGAATAGTAGAAAAGTTCGCACAGGGAGTCTTCCCGGGTCGAAAACTGAATTTGAACAGAGTTGCCGTCGCCGAGCCTGGTGAAGGCGACTTCACTTGGGATGATGTATTTGTAGTTGGTTCTGTGGCTGACTGTGCTCGGCTGGGTGCCAAGTTTGCACCCAAAAAAGCCACCAGCAGCCAAAAGCAATCCGATTAAATAACGGCTTGAATTCATTTTCCCGTTGCCCGCCATGGAAATGCATGTTTTCTCAAGAATTCTATCAATTTGCCGTGCAGTGACCTAGCATGCTGAGCAACCCAATCCGGGTTATGTG
>CANJZQ010000059.1 GCA_947479535.1 Oligoflexales bacterium
CAAAAAGGAAGTGGCAACGAAACCATTCGGCACAATGCTGGACGTCTATCAGCAAGGCTATGAATTCATCAATCACTCCTTGGCTCCCGTGCACTGCGATCCCGAAGCTCTGCGCGTTACCATCGGCGGACCCTCGTGTAAAAAACCGTACCGAGCCAGCATCTTTAACATTTCAGCCATGAGCTACGGGGCCTTGAGCTCGAATGCGATTCGAGCCTTGAATGGCGGCGCTAAATTGGGCGGGTTTGCCCACAACACCGGCGAAGGCGGACTTTCACCGCACCACTTGGCCCCAGAGGGTGACATCATTTGGGAAATCGGGACTGGTTATTTCAGTTGTCGCGATGCCTCGGGAAAATTTGATCTGGAAAAATTTCGTGAACGAGCGGTGCTCGCAAATGTAAAAATGATTGAGATTAAACTTTCACAGGGCGCAAAGCCTGGCCATGGCGGGGTGCTACCTGCCAAAAAAATCACACCTGAAATTTCTGCCATTCGCGGAATCCCGATGGGGAAAGATTGCCTTTCGCCCCCTGGGCATTCTGTCTTTTCATCACCGCGCGGTCTTCTGGAATGGGTGCAGCAATTGCGCGAACTTTCCGGCGGAAAACCAGTTGGATTCAAACTTTGCATCGGCAAGCGCCGGGAATTTCTGGCCGTAGTGAAGGCCATGCATGAGACCAAAATCCTGCCCGACTATATTGTCGTCGATGGCGGAGAAGGCGGCACCGGCGCCGCTCCTTCAGAGTTTTCAGATCATATGGGATGCCCGCTCAACGAGGCCCTGGTTCTGGTACACAATTCCCTGGTCGGCATTGATGTGCGCAAGCACGTTCGTGTCCTTGTCGCAGGAAGAATCACAACTGGCTTTGACATCATTTCGAAAATCGCAATGGGCGCCGATGCCTGCTACTCGGCCCGCGGCATGATGATGGCCCTTGGTTGCATTCAAGCCCTCAGGTGCAACACCAACCATTGCCCGACAGGAGTGGCCACAAACGACATCACTCTGATGAAGGGGCTGGACATCAAGGACAAGCGGGTCCGGGTCCGTAACTTTCACGAACAAACCATCGAGTCCGTCGCGGAACTTTTAGGGGCCATGGGTTTGAAGCATACGATGCAACTGCGTCCGTGGCATTTGATGCACCGCATTGGACCATTTGACATCAAACACTACGGAGAACTTTTTGATTATCTGGAGCCAGGAGAACTGCTCCGCGATCCACCGCCGTCATTCAAGCGGGCGTGGGAAATGGCTGCTGCAGATGCTTGGGATGCCGCTGAAGACCTGAAGGCCAAAGGATCTTTTGGCTACCGCAGCACGAGTGTCATGAAAGAGGAAACCGGGACTCCATGAACGCGTAGACCAGTTCCGCTGCGACTTTCACAGTCATTCCCGACGGATCCAAATCTGGCGCACACTCTACGATTTCAAACAGCCTGACTTTCTTGTGGCGGCCAGCAATGGCCGCCATTTCGCAAAGGTCCGATGGCGAGAATCCGATGGCCGCAGGGGCACTGACGCCGGTCAATGCTGCACAGGCGTCTAGATCGAATGAAACCATCACATCGTCAGAACGGGCAACAAGACGCTCAAGATCCTGGGCAAAGGCATCAGGAATTCTGACGCCCATACGTTCGGCACGACGCAATTCGGAAAAATCTCGAATCACCACTCCGCGCTCGCGGCACCAATTTAAGTGACTGGCTGCATTGCGATTTTTTCTTGCGCCAAATTCAACCAGATTGCGCGGATCGATCGTGGCACCGTCAATCAAGTCCCGGTAGGGAGTCCCACTGTGGGGCAAATTGTTTTCGCGTTCACGGACATCAAGATGAGGATCAACGGTCAAGATCCCGATGGTTCCCGTGGCGTCTTTTTGGGCGGCTGAAACTTCACGCAGGGCTCTTGCGTGGGGTGCTGAGTAGTCATTGCCTCCACCAAGGGCGACGACCGCACGAGAGGCATTCAGAGCCAATTCGCAAAGGCTTTGGGCATGGCGGTGGTTGACGGTGATATCACTGCCAGGAACCATGTCGCCGGCATCGCAGAAGACACTTGGATCGACTTCGAAGGCCTTGTCCATGGGAGGGGTCATCCGGTAAAGCTCGCGGCGGATGCCAGATGGCCCCCCGGCAGCTCCGCGCCGGCCCCGGTTCAGGTGGACGCCAAGATCATCTGGAGCACCGACGATGCAAATCCTGGTCGTGACACCGACCAAAGGCCATGTGGTGGACACCAATTCGCCCAAACGGACATCACCCGGCCGCCCTTTGAACAGCAGTTCAGGGTCGACCGATTTTCTGAATTCTTCAGTGAAATCCATAATTTACCCAAAGATTGGGTTGGGGAAGGGGAACATGGTGGGCCTGGGCAGACTCGAACTGCCGACCTCACGCTTATCAGGCGTGCGCTCTAACCACCTGAGCTACAAGCCCATGTCCACTAGGAGCGCCACTTTATAGTCGTATGAATGTTGGGATGTCAACAGGAGGAAAAGCGAAGGGCCGAAGGGCGCTCTTGAAAACGCCCCCCGGCTTACTTGCTTGAGGAATAATTGAAACCGATGCCAGATTAACCGCGGAGCAACGCGAGGGCTGCTTCCGGCTGCGAGTTCGCCTGCGAAAGAACCGAAACACCAGCCTGCTGAAGGATCTTGGACTGGGTAAAGGTCGCACTTGCAGAAGCGAAATCAACGTCACGGATACGGCTGTTGGCTGCTTTGTAGTTCTCAACCTGTGAGCTCAAACTCGTCACGGCTGACTGCAGACGGTTCTGCTGGGCACCCATGTTTGCACGAGTCGAGGCCAGGCGCTGCATGGCGGTGTCGATAACACCGAGTTTTTCCACTGCCGTCTCGCGGTCGAAGGAATCCCCGACAGCCACCGGCCCAATTTCAGCTCCTTGGCCAAGGGCGAAATCTTCACCCGGAATCAACTTCATATCATCGATATTAATTCTGATGGAGTCGGTGTTTTCGGCCTTGCCGTCACCAGCACCCACATGAATCGTCAAAAGGTTTTGACCGACGTTTGCTTCGGCGCCTTTGAGCAGCTTCACACCGTTGAACTCGGTGCTGTTGGCGATCCGGTCAAGTTCCTGCACCATCTGCGTGTATTCGCGGTTGGCATAGGAGCGTTCCGTGTTCCCGATGGTGTCGGATGAAGATTGCACTGCCAGTTCACGCAGACGGGTCAGGATGTTCGACATTTCGTTCATGCCAGACTCGGCGACTTGCACGAGCGAAATACCGTCACTTGCGTTACGGGAAGCCTGCTCAAGGCTCCGGACCCTGCCGGTCAAGTTAGTACTGATCGCCAACCCTGCTGCGTCGTCTGCCGCTTTATTGATGCGGTAACCGCTGGACAACTGGGCTGCCGTTTCGCTCATTGCATTGGTCGCCGTGGCAACGCCGCGCTGAGCCTGAAGGGAAGCAATGTTTGTTTTAATACGAAGACCCATGATCAAATTCCTCCAATTTACGTTTCGTTCGTGTTCCTCAAGCAAGGAACTGTTAACAAATCAAACAACCGCTATTGACAGGAGGTTCTTCGACAATAGTTATTTGTTATTTAATAAAAAGCTTTAGTATTTATTTTAAAAAATATTATAGAAAATCGTAATCACAGGACAAAAATAAAAGATTTTCATTTTTGACAAGTACCGCAGAAGTAGGTGGCGCGGTTTAAATGGCGGGTTTCCCTGACCGGACTGAGGCATTTTCGACAGGCCTCACCAGAGCGACCGTACACGTTGAGCTGCAAGGCGTACGAGCCTTCTGAACCGTCCGAATGAAGGTAATCGCGAAAAGATGTCCCGCCCGCCTCAATGGCGGCCCCCAGAACGGTTTGAATAGCATTGGCCAAAATGCGGTATTCCTGGCGCGTCACGCGCCCTGCAGCGCGTCCTGGCCTGATCCCGGCGAGATAGAGTGATTCACTCGCATAGATGTTTCCAACCCCGACAACCACTGCGCCATCCATGATGAAAGGCTTTACCGCAGCTTTACGGCCGCGGCTTTTGCGCCACAGGTGCTCTGCGAGGGCATCGGCGGTTATTTCCAGGGGCTCTGGACCCAGTTCGCTCAACCATGGATGTGCCGACAAGTCGGTCCCCGCAGGGACGGCCGTCAACCGGCCAAACCTGCGCGGATCCACAAAATGCAGATACTTGGGATTTCCGCCGTCATTCTGAGCCAGCCCGGCGTCCTGAGCCAGCCCGTCATTCTGAGTCAGCCCGTCATTCTGAGTCAGCCCGTCATTCTGAGGCGCAGCCGAAGAATCCTTTCTCCTCAACTCAAAAATGACGTGGGTATGCGGCTTGACTGGATCTGGACTGTCCATCGACAGCAGTTGACCACTCATCCCAAGATGCAGGATTGCAGTGCCACGATCTGTTTCAATCAAAAGGTACTTTGAACGGCGCCGGACACTTCGCAGGTTCGCCCCGACCAGAGCCGATCTTATTGCGTCAATCGGCATTGGCTCACGCAGGTCCGGGCGCAAAAAATTCACGCCCGTAAAGCGGCATCCGTGTGTTTCTTCGCGGACGGCACGGGCAAGGCATTCAACTTCTGGCAGTTCCGGCATTAAATACCCAAGGAATTGAGCGGCTCCGGAATGACCTTTATCACAATGCGACGGTTTCTCTCGGCAGAACCTGAGAGGTTGCTGGTATCGACGGGCTCTTGCTCGCCCATCCCAAAGGCCTTCACCCGTTCTGGATCAAACCCGAGGCTTTCCACGAGAAACCTTCTGGCAGTCATGGCCCGCTCGTAAGACTCAACTTGATTGGACTCGGAATCGCCACTTGGGTCGGTATAGCCCTCGACCGCCACCAGACTGGTCCGAACTGATCCCATCGATTCAACCGCAGCCGCCAGTGCCTCGCGGCCCGAAGGCGACATTTCAAGGACAACAGAACCGGCATTTGGATCGGCAAAGAGGGTGTTGTAGTCGATTGTGACCTCTGGCGTGATGGCCAATGCCGGCTTGATCGCAACGGCGACCGCCCGGACCATATCCCCTGCCATGACCTTGTTGAAATGACGAAGAACACGGGACGATCCAGCGGGACCATCGGCCTGAATTGTGGCCAAGGCGCGGGCGCCGTCAACTTTGGCAACCTTCAGGTGTCCGGTCGCGAATCGCACCCGGCCAACGGTCTGGTCCAGAACCGGGCGTTCCGAGACCAACAAATCCCCGGTAAGCAAAGACGCCACCCCTTCGCCACGCAGCGAGACGAGGATATCTGTTGCGCCACTCCCAAACGGAGTCAAAAATGATTCAACATGAAGGGGGGCGAGTTCCTGGGAAGCAGCATTGGCTGCAATTCCAACCACCGGAACACTCCAAATTGAAACAGCCAAGAAAATAAATGCTTTCATGATGGTGTCCTCCCATCAGAGCAGTCGGCATCTGGTGAAAAAAGTTTAGTCAGCCGACCGACAAGGCTATGATTATCAACGGAGATCAGGCAAAAATTGCCGGGTACCACGTCATTCCAATCAAGGAAATCACTTTTTATGGCCCAGAACCAAATTTTGGTTGCCGTCACGAGCATGACCACCACGCGGGACCGCGCCGCCAATTTAAAGCAGGCCGAAAGGCTGGTGCGAGATGCTGCCAAATCGGGCGCGGGTTGGGTGGTTCTGCCGGAAATGTTTGTCTACCAAGGCCCCTACGACACCCTTTATGAAGAGGCCGAGCCCTTTCACGGACCAGCCTGGCAGATGATGTCGGGTCTGGCGAAGGAACTCGGCATTGTTTTATTCGGGGGGTCGATCGCAGAACGGCCTGACAAGTCCCCGTCCGAGCGTAAGGTTTACAACGTTGCCTACGTCTTTGGACGCGACGGCGGGGAGATCGCCTGCTACCGCAAGGTCCACCTCTTCAACTTGAAAACTCCCGACGGAAAACCACTCTACTGTGAGTCTGATGGCTATCTGTCGGGCGACGAGGCCGTTGTCCTGGAAGTCGACGGATTCAAGGTCGCCATGGCGATTTGCTACGACCTGCGCTTTCATGAATTTTTTGCCATGCTGGCCCGCAAGGCGCAATTTGACGCGATCGTTATGCCTGCGGCCTTCACCCAGCGCACGGGGATGGACCACTGGGAGGTTCTCATCCGCGCGCGCGCCATTGAGCATCAGGCGTACTTCATTGCTGCAAACCAGACGGGGGAGCATGCCCCCGGAAAAAACAGCTACGGCCATTCGATGATTGTAGACCCGTGGGGGCACAAGATTTGCGACACGGGCGACCGCATTGGAAATGCTTTCGCACCGGTCAGCCATGAAGTCCTGGCCCGTTACCGCGCGCAACTTCCTGCGATTTCTGATCGTCGGCCAGGGGTGTATGCACGGTGACCCGCGCCAGCCACATTTTTGAGACGAAGATCCCGAACGGACCGAGCGGTGATCCGGTCCTTTACTGCCTGTCACAAAAAACAGGGGAAGCCCTCCTCTTGGACTTGGGCGACCTCTCGAATTTGAGCAACAAGGAAATCCTGAAGGTCCGCCACATTGCCGTGTCGCATACGCATCTGGACCACTTCATCGGTTTTGACCGGTTGCTGCGCGTCAACGTTGCGCACTTCAAACCTTTTGAACTTTGTGGGCCACCGGGACTGATCAAAAACGTCCAGGGCAAAATGAACGGCTATTGCTGGAACCTGCTGGAACCTGGGCAGATCCAGATTCGGGTTCATGAAGTTGATCCCTCTGGCGCGATGACCAGCGCCCTTATTTCAAGCGACCACGGTTTCGTCCCGCTTTCAGAAAAGCGCGACAGCCTTAAAATATCTCCCGATGATCCGCCCCTTCCCACACGACCGGCCGCCTGCGCGATGATCCTGGAAGACGGCACCCGCGTGGAAACGATTGTCGTCGATCATGGCACATCGGTTTGCGCTTACATGCTGCAATCACCGAGTCGGTATTACGTCCAGGATGGCGCCTTGGACGCCCATGGGCTGGAGGCCGGATCGTGGATCCGCGAACTGCAAATGGCGATGTCTGATCATGACACGGCCAGAATTTTCGAAATCAATGGCAGGTCTTGGCAGGCTGGAGATTTAAGTGGAAAAATCCTGAACCGCGTTCAAACCAAGCCACTGGCATACTTGACTGATTTTATTTTCAGCCAGGAAAATCTCTCACGCCTGCAACATGCCTTTACCGGTGTCGACAAAATTTTCTGCGAGACCAATTACCGAACGACAGAGCGCCATCGCGCCACGCAAAAAAAACATCTGACCACAAAGCAAGCGGCCTTGATTGCAGCCAGCCTTGGTGCAAGCGAATTGGAAACATTTCATATTTCAAACTTGTACGCCGACCGCGTTGACTTGGCGCAAGACGAGGCCCAGGAATTCTTTCAAGAATTTAAAAGCATACCAGCCGATGAACTCTCCCGCGCCCTTGACGCGGAGCTTCACGATCACGAGGCGTGAAGAACAACAGCGACCGTCATTCTGAGGCCGCAGGCCGAAGAATCCTTTCTTACAGTTTAAAAAAGGATCCTTCCCCTTCGCTACGCTCAGGGTCAGGATGACGAGGTGAGGGTCAGGACGGCGACAAATACGCTCAGGACGGCGACAGTTTGCTTTACTGCTGAATGGTGTCTTCAGAGATATACGGCGTCAGAGCTTCGCCGCGTGCAAAGGTGGCTGGATCGACTTTGTAGCAACGCTGGGCAAACTTGCGGGTGGTGTTGGCACCGGCCAATTTGAAGTCGTCTTGATGGTCGCACTGGATCAGTTGAAGGGTCCCGTCAGCACCAGACGCTGTTTCCGAAGGGGTTGCATCTTTATAGATCATCCGCATCAGGTCGCCCTGGAGTTTGATCGCAAAGCTCATGCCCCGTCCCGTTGGGTCTTTGCCTTCCATCCCGGCATAGCTGACGTAACGGGCAAAGCCGACGATGTCGCCCGTAGAGGTCAACTCTTGGGCCTCAAACCGAACCACCATGGCCCGGTCGCGACGGCGAACGGTTTTGTCACCAGCACTAGACGTAAAAGTATCCGTTTGCGCAATGTTCACCACGGCGTCAAATGCCAGGCCTTTGCTGGATTTCGACAGGTTGGCAAAGGTCCACCGGCGGGCCACTTCCGAAAGATGCTCTTCACCTGATGCATCGCGGCTCGAGCTGGCACTTTGCGTGACAAAGGTCCGGTCAATCAGGTTGTTTTGAAGTGCCTCGGCGACGCCGTCACGGTTGGCGGCACCGCCGGTGGCTGCAAAGGCGAAGACCGACAAGGATACTGACAACAATTTCAGTGATTTATGCATAAATGACCCCTCAAACGATAAAATGATGGGAAATTTAATAACATAATAAAAATAATAATAAAGTGACTAAAAATAACTATGCTTTTTTATCACTTCTCTGCTTCGTGTGTGCATCGTGTCACTTTCCGCGGAAAGTGCGCTGTTACGGCTGAGAGCCAGCTGGGGTCTGGGCATCCGACTGCGCGGACTTCAACATGTCGACTGTGATTTTAATTCCTTCCAGATCACCGCCTGGTCCACTGGCCCGATTGCGCGATTCAAGGACTTCAGCCAATTCAACGGTTCGCTTGACCAGAAGGTCACGACGGGCCCGCAGTTCACCGTTGGTGATCCGCCCCATCGATGCGGCCTCAATCAAGTAATCATCCATGGTTTTGAAGTTATAGAGGGCAGACTCTGAGCTAAACGCCGGCATTTCATCCGCGTTGTGGATCACCTGGCCACGGACGTTTTCGCTATCAATTGGACCTTGGTCCGGATTGGAGGCACGCGACAGAACAAAACGATCGACGGATTCAGCGACTTTCTGGTTCAGCGCCGCGGCCGGGGCTTCGACAAACTTCTTGGCCTTCATGGTGGAAAGCCAATCGCTCAAGCTCATCGCGCCGCCCGTGGATCCTGGGGCAAGTGCTGGGTCTAGAACCATCTCATGACCGTTGACCACAATAACGGGCGCCACATGATAGACCCACGCCGCAGGATCCAGCAACGGTGCGTCGACCTTCCAATCTTGACTGGCCTCGTCATAGGTCGTGCGGATGAATACGACCCGTGACGGAATATTGGCCGCAAAAAGCTCCATCTGCATGTAGGTGGCACGGGCGTAACAACCGTCGGCCGAGTACTCGTACGGCAGATACGCCCTGGTTCCCTCGACAATCCGGTAGGCTTCGGCGGCTTCTGTAGACCGGACGAGAGCGTCTTGCAGACTGCCGCGGCCACGGGACTTGCAGCCGCCAGAACCCAAGATCAGGCAGAATCCGAAAAATAAAACCAGCAACCGGCCGCGAATTGAATAACCCGGATCCCCATTCATTACGCAACCCCGGCTCGCTCACCGCGTTTTTCAAGGCCGTATTTCTCGACTTTCATGATCAAGCCCGCCCGACTGATGCCAAGTTCTTTAGCCAACTTGGACTTGTTCCAGCGCGTACGCTCCAGACCTTGGCGGATCATTTCACGTTCGAGATCTTCAAGGGCTTCCTTTAGTTTTCC
>CANJZQ010000060.1 GCA_947479535.1 Oligoflexales bacterium
ATACGTGGTCCCGATGATCAAAGAGGAGACTGGAACCGAAGGGGTCGTGGATGAGATCGGGCCAATGGCAGCGCCGCCCCCAGCAGGAGTAAATGTCACGTTGTATAATGCCGCCCCTTCAACCTCCGTGAAAGCGACGGCCTTATTGACCTCAGTCAATGACGAAGGAATGGTAAAGGCTGATGGATCCTCGGTGTCCTTTATGACGACACGCTCGATGGTAAAAATCGGCGTCGTGCTGCTGGTTGACTTTAAAAATGCAATTTGGATTGCAACTTCGCCATCGTCGAGCGGACTTAGATCCAAAGTACCCGAAAATTTTCCGTCATCATCAGCGCACGCCATGACCAATGAAATCGCTGCGGTTTGAACTTTTGCTGATACCGCATAAGATCCACTGATGCAATTTCCGGCGACCACAAGCGATGCGTAGTCCGATCGATTTGCGAAGCTGTTGTCTTGCGGAACAAGAGCGGCAACCCTTGCCACGTCGTCCGGGGATTCGAGAGCCGCCATGGCAGCACCGTGCTTGACCACTGGACTGACGGAAGCAGAACCCATTAGTCCACAAGCGGACAACATCACCCCCAGTAAAACTGGAAATGCGTAAATCCTGGACCATCGGAATAGTATTTCTGACTGCCAACTCATGTCTCCATCATCGGAAAAATTCCCGATAAATTGAGTAGTTAGGCAAGAAAAGCGCCCGATGCGGCACGCCCTCTTTCAGGACTCTGTAAGATCCTGTAATTATAAGTCTTTATCGTATGCTGACGGCAGCGGTTTCCAGACCGGCGAATTCCCTGCGGGTTCGCCCTCCTCCAACAACCCAGCCCGGACCATTTTTGGATTCACGATGCGGCTACCATCAGCGTCATCATAGGTCCCAAAAATCTGCCGGTGCGGGGTGAACAAGTGCCACGTAAAAATCTGATCCTCACCCCAAACTTCGCCGTAAAGGATAATATCGAACTCCACTTGCCCCAGGCGTCGTCCGGTTTCGGTATGGCAACGCGAACATGAAATGTCGTTGACGGGAATCAATCCCATCTCGTAGCCACGCGGAACAATCGAAAAATCGCCTTGGGATGCTGGCGCAAACGTCATGAGGCTGCCATTTTCTTTCCAGATGGCCCCTTCGACTGAAACAAATTCACGATGCAGCAGTTCAGACGTCAGACGCTCGTCGGATACGTCCGGGATTTCATCCAAGGCACCCTGGATCTCTGGAAATAATTTCGCAAATGGTTGGGACTTCATGCTGTGGGGACGCAACGTATCGGGATCTTCGAGATGGCGAACGAGCTGCACGATCCTGCCATCGGTTTGCCAGTTGGGACGCAGGGTGCGGACCGCCACTGCCATTTCGGAGGCGGTGCGAAACGGGCGAAACATGTTCACGCCCCACCCGTCCAGATAGCGTTTGCGGGTTCGAATTTCAAAAACATGCCATTTTCCAATCGAATCCTGTTCATAAAGGACTTCGCCGAAAATGGTGTCCCTCGGAAATGCCCAGCGCCATCGCCCACGGCTTGAATTCCGCCAATACTTGACGGGAATCACCTTGCCGGACTTGTCACGGGGTGGAGCCCAGAAATTAATAACTTTTACGTTATCGACTGGATTGGTGCCGGCAGCCTTCCGGAAGGGTTCACGAAATCGGTAATCGGGACCAAAGTATTTGGTGAGCTTAAAAATATCGGGACTGCCGGGATTATTTTCCCCGGTTACCCGACCCACACAATTTGCGCGCATTCCGGTTACTGTTTCTTCACTGTCCTGATAGCCAAAGGCCATCGTTTCCTCGTCGTACCACATCGTATCAGGATTCATCATGGCGTCATTGAGGGAAGCGTCTTTGATCTTTGGCAGCAGTGCCTTGAACGCAGCGAGTTCGGTAGGGTTGATGAAATCGATGTAGCCAGAGCGGACGTTCAACTTGGGGTCATTCAGTTTTGGCGAAGGCTCACAAACTGACCGGTCATTTCCCGTCCTTCTGCCGGCGAGCCCACGACGCAATTCCCTGATGATGGCCTTGCGCGTTGGTTCATTGTTTGTTGTGTCATCGGCAAGGGCAATGCGTTTGGATCCCTTGGGCATCCAGTCGCGACCAGGTTGAATCGGAGAATCAAAAGGAGGCGGAGCATCCGATGGCCAGCTCAGAACTTCGATCATTGCCTCGGCCCAAATTTTACCGCTCTTTGGAGCCCTCTCACGAAAAAGTCCCGCCCACACTTCGGCATCATTCGATGATTTTATAAATCGGGCATCGCCGACACCGTGGCATGATTGGCAGAACTCGCGAATTTTTGGAACGATGCCGACGCCGCTGGCGCCTTCCGCGTTGTCACCAGGAATCGTTGAAATCAGAAGACAGGCAAAGAGGCCGAAGCCTGATAGCCGATGAAATCGAAAATCCATCCTGGATCTCCCCAATAAATCGGTGCTCGGCAAAAAATCAGGGCCGTGATTTTTTGATCCGGACCGGTTTCGCCCCAGGAACCCGCCATTGCGGATCGACAGGATCGATGAACAATTTGTGAGCGTGGCCGTCAACCGTGGTGGTTTCGATCCAGGTTTTCTTCAAATCACGAATCGATTGAAAATGTGCCGGCGTGATCGTGTAATGGTGACTCTTGCCACCATGCCCGTGCCAAAATTCCATCTTCGATTCGGCATTGGCGTCAACCATGGCTACGGTGACCGTTCCCGTGGTCGGACCGATGCCACCATCATAATAAGTTGCTACCGCATAAGTGTCGTATAAAGTGACGAATTGGTCGTCACCAGCAGAACCCAGCTCTCTTCCTGAAACAACGCCGTCTATTGCGGGCCCACAGGAATCCAAAACAGGGAGCAGGGCAGCCCCCGCCGCACAGGAAGCCACACGAACCAAAAATTGACGCCGGCTGACGGAATGATTTTGATCTGTCTTTTTATTCATAGACAAATCGTAGCCCGCTACGGGCAGAAACTCAATCGCCTCAGAGCATTCGAACGAGCTCAGGAGGGGGAGCCTTCATCGTGCTCTTGGGAGTGATTTCAATCCCACCACGCTCTAAAACTCCATCCAGACCCTCATCGTGCCACCGGCTAAATAGTTCTTCCCACGGAATCCAAGCATAAGAAGACACGAGGTAAGGATCCATGAAGTAAACCCTGTTGGCATCGTAACCAATTGCGACAACATAGTGCCCGCTGTCCCAGGTTTTTTTCCAATCAACATCGGCCCCGGCCCAAGCCTGGATCACCAGAATCACAGGATGATTCTGGTCAAGCATCCTCTGTAACTTGATGCGGGTCATACCCTCATGAAGGTCGGCACCCAGCCCCTCTGACCTGGCCAGGCGAATCATGCTGGAGACCGGAGTTCCATTGTCAAAAGTTGTTCCCAACTTCTGGCCAAGATCTTCCTGAAAATACTCGATGCCGTAATAGGCGAGAACGGATTGCAAGGAGGCGGCGCCACAGTGGTAGGGAGTATGCTGAGTCACTTGAGGAAGTTGCATCATCAGGCTCCGCCTTGGAGCTGCAATTGGGGCTGCAACGAGAGATGACGACGTTGCCATCAACGTCGTCATCAAAAAAATCAAAGTACTCGGATTGATTGACATTCTTGCCCTTCAATAGGCAGGCCCTGAACCTTGGGTTGGGTCAATTCCTGCGGAACTGGATCGTACGTGTTGCGACGACCCTTCCGTTAGCATCGAATCCAAGGAATGTCACTGGTTTTGAACCTTCAATCACGATCGGCTTGGCGCTCTCGTAAACCACGCCGCCAGCCGGGATTTCGGCGATGACGTTCTGGGCTTGCGCCAGACGGAAATCCAAGAAAACCTGCGGGTTACGCAAACATGCATCCTTACGCCCGGAACACAGGCCGACTTTAGCGATCGAGGCGTCAGTCCCGATATAAAGGCGGGCAGCATTAGAAGTTGCATCGCCAGGGCCGATTGCCACGACCATCTTCAAGGCCACCTGAGGCACACCAGGGTTGTTCTGCAGATTTTGCTGACGGGGCTTTGCAAACAAGGTGTCCCCCATCACTCCCTGCTCTGGCATCACCCGATAGGCTGGAGTGTGGCTTCCACCAGTTGACCTGGTCGTCTCCGTTTTTACACCCTCAAGAAATTCACCAATCGTTGCATTGGGTTTGCTTGATTTCAGTGCACGGAAAACGTTGGACAATGCGTTTGTGAATTCGCTGCCCCCGGAACCCGCCAGAGAAGTCTCGTAGCGCTGCGATGCAGACATGACAATCAGCTGCTCGTAAGCGCTGGGTCCCATTTTCACAATCGGAGATTGATCAAAGAAGCTGCCTGCTGCGGCATCGGCATAATTTTCTGCAGCATCCTTCATGACTTGATCCGAAATCCCATCGCTGAAATTTTTAGAAGCCAGGCGCTTGACCGTCGCGCTGCCGTCAACCATCTGACCGCTGAAGCAAGAATCGAAGAAAGCGAACATGCGTTTTACGGGGGTCTGGCGCACGGAGCGAATGGCATCAGAAACTTCGGCGAATGGCAGCATGCCGCCAGTGGTCATCAATTGACCGCTCTCAGCGCCGTGACCAGTGAAGTACCAAAAGATCGTTCCATTTTCGCCGGCAGCCACGGCCGCCTCTTTGGTCGCATTGAGAATCTGGTCACGGGTGGCATCATTCACCATGATGACCTGAAATCCATTGCCACCCTGGGGGTCTTCGAGAACCTGCTTCATGTTGTTCAAATCATCTGTGATGCCAGGAAGGCCATTGGCTGCGCCAAAAACCAGGGCAATATTTTTTGCACTGGAATCGTATGCCAGGTCGCGAAGGTGACTGTTGACGTTGGTCCGAGGCTGGCATCCAACGAGGAGGCTCGCCACAACAAACATGACACTCGTCAGGGTTTTTACCGGTTTCGCCAGTTTCATGGTCATCTCCGCTTGATGCGACTTTTTGCTTGATCCTCTCCCCAAATTGCAAACCTCAAGCCAATCCCTCAGTTCGATATAAGTACCCATATTTAATGAATTTATTATATCCCCAGATTCCCTTAACCCCGTCCATTCGTTGGACAAATGGTTGGAAATGCCTAGACCATTGACACCCGGGTCGGGTTACTGCAACGATCCGGAACAGAAACAGAAGAATTCAAAAGTTATTTCATCAGGTTGTAAGGGGCCCCCCGATGATCCTGGTTCAGGGTTTACGAAAGATTTACGACGGTAAGACTGCTATCGACAACGTTTCGTTTGAAATCAAAAAGGGCGAAATCGTCGGGCTGCTTGGATTGAACGGGGCCGGTAAAAGCACCGTGCTCAAAATCCTTGGCGCGATGCTTTTGCCAACAGCAGGCACCGCCAAAGTCGGCGGACACTCGATCGAAGACGAACCACACGAAGTTCGCAAATTGATTGGCTACCTGCCAGACCAGCCTCCCCTTTATGACGAAATGAGCGTTCGGGCGTATCTGGAATATGTCGCGGGATTGAAGGGCCTGGACCGCAAAACCGCAAAATCTGCCGCCGGCAGTGCCATCGAACGGACCAATTTGACTGACGTGGCATGGACCCCCCTTGGAGCCCTGTCCCACGGCTACCGGCAGCGCGCTGGAATCGCGCAGGCCATTGTCCACAACCCAAAGGTCGTAATCCTCGATGAGCCAATCAACGGCCTTGATCCCTTGCAGATTGTTGAAATGCGCGACCTTATCAACGCCCTACGCCAGGACCATACGGTTATACTTTCGAGCCACATCCTGTCTGAAATCACCCGGACTTGTGACCGGATCCTGATCATTGACCGGGGCTGTGTGACGGCACAAGGCAGCGAGCGCGAACTTCGCGACCGCATCCACTCTCGTCAAACGGTATCCGTCGAACTCGCCGGAGGTGATGAAACCGGAGTCACCGCCCTTGCAGCGCGCATTGGACAGATTGGCGGCGTCACAAATGTGCACGCCTCAGGACGCAACATCACACTTCAGACATCCGATGAAAATCGCCCGGCCATCGCACGGCTGGTGGTTGAGTCTGGTGCCGCGTCAGGTATTGGCCTGGCTGGCCTTACCCGCTTGGATGACGGACTGGAATCTCTTTTCATGCGGCTCATCCATAGCCCCGACAATCACGGCGCAACAAAGACCGATCGGAAAGGGCACTCAAATGCATAAACTATGGCTCGTCGCCCGGCGCGAACTGGGTAGTTT
This sequence comes from Oligoflexales bacterium, assembly GCA_947479535.1. Classification (GTDB taxonomy): domain Bacteria; phylum Bdellovibrionota_B; class Oligoflexia; order Oligoflexales; family RGVZ01; genus RGVZ01. The sequence goes on from CANJZQ010000060.1 coordinate 6,192, forward strand.
TTTCAACACATGGATGGGCTGGATCATCGTCGCGTCAGCATTGTTCATCGACGGTCTGCTATTCAATGCCTTTGCCATGGGTCAGCAGGCAAAACTCTCGGCCGACGTTCTGGGCGATTTCTTTTATTTTGCCAGCGGCATCACCATTGTGGCGGGAATACTGCTGGCAATGCGCCTGATTGCCGAAGAAAAACAAAACGGGACGATCACACTTCTGTACACGAGCCCGGTGACCGAAAGGCAAATGGTTTACGGAAAATTCGCGTCTGCCGTCATCTTTGTCATGATTCTGCATGTTGTCTCGTTGTATCTGCCGGCACTGATCATGATGAAGGGAAAAATTTCTGGTGGACACCTGGCCGCCGGTTATTTGAACCTGATTCTGATCGGCGCAACCACAATCAGCATCAGCCTGTTCGCCTCGGCCATGGCACCGAATCAACTGACCGCAGCCGTGGTTGGCACGATGATCACCGTGACCATGCTGGTTCTCTGGATTGTTGCCGATATCTCGAGTCCACCCTTCAAGGAAATCCTGAGTCATCTGGCCCTGCACAACCGTCACTTCAATTCATTTGCCAAGGGAATCGTGAAACTCAGTGATGTTGTCTACTACGTGAGTGTCACTTTTTTCTTTCTGGAATGTTCAGTCCGGGCGATTGAATCGCGGAGGTGGCAGGGATGAATACCGTTGTGATGACCGCCATGTTCATGAGCGGCCTTATTACCTTGTTTTCTGCGGAACGCTATTTTTCTGATAGCAGCGGATTTGTTGCCATGCGCACCGCCGCCGGACTTTTGATGTTGGGTGCCATGGCTCTTCATGTGTGGCGTTGGCGAAACCTTGAAAAGTCTGGCAATCACCAAGCCGCGGGTTGTGAAATATGGCCAGCCGCATGGAAAATCACCGTCTTGCTGGCCGTTGCTGTATGGGCTGGGTGGCAACATGCCACCAAAGATGCAACAGGACTGACGGCACAAGGACGCTTGCTTCTTGGGCTTTGGACCGTGCCACTGGTCACCGCATTGACTGCTGGCATCGGGATCGAATTGGCAGCGTGGCAGCGAACCAGAGATGCTGATCCAGCCAGAATCTCCCGGGCTGGTCGTTCATGGACCGCCATGGGCTTGCTGCTGTGTGCCCTGGTTGCGATAAATTATGCCGCAGTGCGCAGGGATGTCAGCCGCGACTGGAGTTACCTCAAGATCACAGAGCCCAGCGAAGCCACGATCAATATTGCAAAGGCCAGCACTGAACCCATCACGATTGCCATTTTTTACCCGCGCGACAACGAGGTTCTTCCTTGGGTCGAAGGCTACGCCACACGCCTTGCGCAATTGGCCAGCGACCGCATTACTTTGAAAGTGGTGGACAAGGATCTTGACCCCATCAATGCGGCCCGATTCAAAACCAGCCGCAACGGAGTCCTGATTGCCGAGGTTGGTACGCGCCAGGAACGCATGGATCTGGGACCGACGTTGACGGCAGCCCGGCCACTCCTGAAAAAGCTCGACAGCGAGGTCCAGCGCCTGCTGCTTATGCTGACTTCCAAACCTAAAAATGCATACGTCATGCGGGGACACGGGGAACTGACACCGAACACCACGTCCAATATGTCGCCTCTTGATTCATCTAAATTGGTGGAAGGATTTTTCCGCGACCAGAATTGGAACATCAAGTCCTTCGGGATCTCGGAAGGCAGTGCCACGCGCGTTCCTGACGATGCGACGGCCGTGATCCTGCTTGGCGCCAGAACCGAATTATTGAAGGAAGAAATTGAAACCCTAAAGGAATTTACTGGTCGTGGTGGGGCGATCCTGCTCAGCCTTGACCCCGACAAGAATCAAGACCACTTGCAAGCGTGGCTTGCCAGCATCGGTATCGATTTTGATCCACATCCGGTCGCCAATGAGCGCAGCCATGTTGCCGCAAGCCGTTCCCCTGTCGACAACTGGTTTTTATTCACAACATCTTTCACTGGTCATGAATCCATCAAAACGCTGTCGCGCAATGATGATAAAATTGCCGTGCTGGTATTTGAATCTGGCTCGATCACCTTAAATCGAGATGCTCCAGAAGCTCAAAAATGGCGGGTCACCGAAACCGTCAGGTCCCTTGCAGATTCATTTATCGACAAGAACCGGAATTACAAATTTGACGAAAAAACCGAAAAAAGAGGAGCCACCGCCCTGGGCGTTGCCGCAGTATCAATGACAGACGGGGCGGCCGCAAAAGAATCCAAAATGGTGATTTTTGCGGATTCCGCAGCGTTTTCGGATGGCCTGATCCGAAATCCTGGAAATCTGGCGTTGATTGCTGACTCCATGAAATGGCTGGCTGGCGAACAGGCCATTGGCGGAAAGCTGGCAAACGAAGATGATGTCAGGATTCGCCAAACCGACAATCAGGATCTCATCTGGTTCTATGGATCGATTGTGGTTGTCCCACTGTCTGTCCTTTTGGCGGGCGCCGGGAGTATCCGCCTTGGCAAACGGGGACGCCGTCGCAGCGACAATTCAAAAACCAATTCCGCCGCAAACTGAAGCTGAAGCAGGAAACAAAAATGAAATCAAAAATCACATCCGATATTTTCATCTACGGGATAATCCTTGGGGCGAGCCTTGCACTGGCTTGGTGGGCAAGCACTCCAAAATTCAGCAGCGACGCCCGGCAAGTGCACATCACTTCAATCACTCCAGCATCGATTGACGAGGTGGTCTGGAAGGGCGCAAATCAAACAATGACGGCCCAGCGCCGCGAGGCCGATGGACGATTTTGGATTCAATACGGGCAGGACTCGTTTCTTGCGAGCGAACGTTTTGAGGACGCCCTCAATTTTTTCAACCCGTTGGAAGCGAAGCGCATCGTAGCAGCCACAGGCAACCTAAGCGCCGAACAGTGGCAGGCATTTGGCCTGAAACCGCCATCCGCAACTTTGACACTTAAGCTAAAACAAGGTTCCGCGACCGCAGAACAAAAATCATGGAGCATCGAACTGGGAAGTCAGAGTTTTGGAACCACAGACCGTTACGCACTGAGCCCAGACGGGAAAAATATAATTCTTCTTGAGGCAGATGCCATTTCTGGTTTCGACAATGCCGTGGCACGATTCTTTGACCGCAGCGTCCTGTCAAAAAAAATCGACGATGCTGAAACGGCTGAGCTTGAAAAAGGCACGGCGAAAAAGCGGTTCCACCGCCAAATTGGCAAGGACAAAGTCACTGACAAGGAAAACGGCAAGGACAAGCCTCCGTTTGAATCAGCATTCAATGACTGGCTGGAGAAAGTTGAGC
>CANJZQ010000061.1 GCA_947479535.1 Oligoflexales bacterium
ATCCTGAGCGCAGCGAAGGATCCTCTCTTCAACACGTCATCCTGCACCAACCCGTCATCCTGAGCGCAGCGAAGGATCCTCTCTTCAACACGTCATCCTGCACCAACCCGTCATCCTGAGCGCAGCGAAGGATCCTCTCTTCCGCATTGAGGACAGGATTCTTCGGCCTCTGGCCTCAGAATGACGAGGCAACCAAATTACTCGAGATGCCGTGAGCATGCACCAGCTGATCCGCGAGGTGAAAATGGTCCTGCAGGTGATTGGCTGGGTTCCCGAAAGTGAGATCAATTGGGCGGGGAAAATAGATTACATCGGATCAGTCACAACAAAATCAGGCTCAGTTAAAATAAAATACGCCTTGCCGGCGACAATTTTAGAAGTGCACAAACACCATCTAAACGCCATGTTTTCGTTAGGTTTTTCCGCAGCAACTGGGGCGGATTGATCAAGTTTACGCAGTGTTCCCTATATCAGTTGATTTTGTCTTCCGAAGGACCTCTTGGGAGGACAATGGTGAAACCAAAATTTAGAAACAATTCCCCTCCGCAGTGGAGCTGCAAAGACTTTTCTCAAACGAGACGACCGGAACCTTATGATAGGGTCGACGCATGGAGTCTCGAGGAAATTGATGCGCCTGATCAATCAACTGTAATCCTCATGGCCATTGCCGGCCTGGATGAAACGCACGGTGAGTTCACGATGTATGGAATCGAGGCGCCAAGGGGCTGTCCCATGCGCGAGGCTTTTGAATGGGGCGAAATTTCCTGGATGGATTTTTGGTCCCATCGCAACTGGCTTCTTGAAATCACGGTGCCCTTGCAGTCTGGTGACGCCGTCTCAAAATACATTTCTGTTGAGGATATCAACCCAGAGACGCGGGCAAGGTTTGAAGTTTTAGGGCAGCGCGGCCCCTACCATTTGAAACTCAGACAGCTCGAACTTTCATGTGAATATTCTTCGTGGGACGGAACCGATCCCGTCCAGGCCGAGCGCGATTATCGTGATTTCATGATCCGCCACGGGCATCGTTTCGCACGCGTTCAATCAGTTGCATGACTTCGTCTTTAGTGACCATGCGCTCTGAAAAGATCAGAGCCTCCACCTGATCAAGAACGGCCAACGCCTCCAGGCCCTCAACAGATTCCATCTTCAGCCCACGGATTTCTCGCGGTGTGAGGGCATCAACCCTGCGACCGGCGCGGGATGCGATGACTTCGCGCAAACCGTGCTCAATGCTGATCAACGCCTCTTGAATCATCCCGGCACCGGCCTGCCTTCGTGCGGCATCCATAAATTTTTCAGAGTCCTGTGTGGCGACTTCCGGCAAGGTTTCACCGGATTCCAAAAGCGTCACATCCAATTCGACTTCAGGTGCAGAGCGACGTCCATGCTGGCGCCTGCGCCAAAGCAACGCTGCAACACCAGAACCGGCTGCAGCCAACAGCAGTGTGATGAGACCTGAAGGAAGTCGTTCCGGTGCGCCCTCTGGCAAACTGGCCTTGTCACTACCCCTGTCACTACCCGCAGCTTTGCCCGACGCATCGTCATTCGCCGTTCCCTGAACGCCGGCCGCAACCACGCCAGCCTTGATGTCGACGGCACCAAAATCCCCGACCAACACTTGATAAGAATCCTTGCTGGTATCGAAGTACGGCACAGAAACCTTACCCAGTTCCAACTTGCCGCTGTTCACCGACGGCACGACGGCCATCTTGAATTCTTTGCGCGACCGCAGCAGCGTTGTCCCATCGGCCTCGTTGACAAATTCTTCCTTCAAGATTGGTTTGTCTGGATATACCTTGCCGGCCTCCTTCAAACGATTTGCCACCTGGTCCAATGTGTCCAGCGCGCCGAGGCCCTCGACTCCAATCGCCACAGTGATGCTGTCACCAGGGGCAACCTCGCGGACAAGAGTATCCGCCCGCAAGGAAAACTGCCCGACGAGCCCCGCAAAGCCTTCAGGCCGACCACTTGCTGGCAACTCACGAACCCTGACTTTGGTCGGTTTGCCGCGGACTTCCACATTCTCCTCGCGCCCAAACATCCCACCAAGGCCGCCCGGTCCGCCAAAAAATTGATTCGAGAAAAAATCAAAGACGCTGCCCCCTGGCATCTTCTGTAGGGTCCGCATCACTGTCGCCTGTAATTTATAGGGCGGCAGCGTGTGGGTTCCAGCCCGAAGAGGGATCAGGGCCTCCTTGAATTCGATGACTTGATACCGAACATTGTTGATCACACGCTGATAGGTTTTGTCGCCGGGAACGGTCAGCATCCGGAACTCCGGTGCACTTTCCCGCTTTGGTGCCGCTGCTGTGATCTTGATTTTATGAAAGACGCGGATCGTGCTGACAAACGCCTCGCCCACATACGGCGATCGCTCGGGAACCTCACGTTCGATATAAATTTCGTCACCCGGGGCATCAGGCTGCTGTTGCTGCTGCTGTTGCAAGCCGGGCTGGGTTGGTTGGCCCGGCTGATTCGGCGAACCGGGTACTGATCCAGACCCGCCTCCTGATCCCGTAACGTTAAACTTCAACGGCAGGGTGCTGATCTCTTCGCCATCGACTTTTAGTTTCCACGATGGAACCGTGAAGTTTCCACCCTTGTGGGGCTGGATCACGAACGTGTATTGATCTTCCGAACTAAACTCACCATTGATCCACTGCATGTTGTGGGAAACGCCAGCCTGGGCCACTTCGCAGTCATTCCCGCAGCCTTCAATCACAGGCGGTTCAATGTTGGTTTTTAGCTTTCCGGTTATGGTTAGTGTCACGTAAAATTGGTCGTTAACACTCCCCTGCGTCTTGTCCAGTAAGGCCGCAGCACTGCCGGCAAATGCCGTCGGTGATCCAGCAAAAAAAATCACCGCAGCGATTTGCAGCCATTTATTCAAAGCGTTCACGACTTTTCACCAGTCCTTTTCCGGAGGCGTTGCCGCTTTTTCCCGCTGATCCTTGGGCAACACAAAATACAAATACTTTGATTTGACGTCATCCACGCTATTCAACATCCGCTCGGCTTCCTCGCGGGTCAGCGCGCGCTTCTCATCCGCCGGTTTCTGCCCGGCCTCGCTTTTATCCTGAGGCTTATTATTCTGACTCTTATTCTGACCCTTGTCCTGCTCGCCGCCAGGCTTCTTGTCGTCGTTCGCCTTGTCGCTAGCCTTGTCGTTAACATTATCTTTGGCCTGACCGTTACTTTGATCCTTTTTTTCGTTGCCCTTCTCGTTAGGCTTATCGTTGGGCTTGTCCTTGCCATCATCTTGCTGCTGGTTCTGGTTTTTCTGCTGCTTCTTTTGTTCTTTAACCCAGGTCAGATTTTCCGCCGCTTCCTTGTCGTCTGGTGCCAACTTCAAGGCCTCTTCATAAGATTTTTCAGCCCCATCCAAATCGCCCGCACCAACGGCTGCATTACCCTCGTTGTAAAGCGACCTTGCAGAAACCTCACCATCCGATGGCGACTTCACGGCATCGCCCCCGGCCGCCTTTTTAAATAGCTCCCGCGCCTTTTCAAAATCCCCGCGCTCGTGGGCGTCGATTCCGTCGTTGTATGTCTGCAAGCGTTCCCGCTGCGCCCGACTAAAAAAATCCGCTGTGGATTGTTCGGCCGCCTCAGCCCTTGCCGGCAACATCACCGGCTGTAATAAAAACGAAATAAAAACAAGACCCACCACGCCCCCCGGAGCGTATCCGCCGATCACAATGAGGCTCACCAGGGCCCCTGCTGCCACGGCCAAAGGCCACTGAAATTTTTCATGCCACAATTTCACTTTTCCAGATTCGTGCACCACCTCACCCAAGACGGTGACGAAATCCAAATTCTGAATGCGTCCCCCAGATCCAAGCTCGACGTATTCGCCGCCAGTATCTTCGGCAATTTCGCGCAGGGACTTCCCCGCGAAATGGGACACGATGACATTGCCGCGCCGGTCTTTTTTTAACCCGCCCCCACGTGCATCAGGAATCGGAGCCCCTTCCGCCGTGCCCACACCAACGGTAAAAATCCGCACGCCCCGGGCCTTGGCCTCTTTCACGGCCGCCGCCGCCTCACCCGCCAGATCCTCGCCGTCGCTGATCAAAATAATCGCCCGCGTCGCTGCAACATCTGGCCCCACGCCACCGGCATCCATCGCGGCAAGGGCCGTGGTGATCGCCCCGCCGACATCGGTGCCCTGGACTGGCATGTCCGCCGGATTCATCAGCATCAAATACTCACGCAGTGCCGCCGTATCTGATGTCAACGGGCATTGCACGAAACTGACTCCGGCAAAACCAATCAAGCCAACACGGTCGGATCGCCCCGATGTCGCAACATGATCCAGCAAATCAAAAACCTCACGGCGCGCCCGGTCGAACCTTGACGGCCGGACATCACTGGCCAGCATGCTATTCGACAAGTCCATCGCCACGAAAATATCGGATCCGCTGGACTGGATTTCCACTTCGTCAAAACCGCCCCTTGGCCCTGCCAGCGCCACCATGATTGCAGCCATTGCCGCCAAAATCATGACGCGTTCGCGACGGATTTTTTTCCGCAGGGCATCACGCGGCGCCAATCCCACGGCACCAAAGGCTTTCATGCGCCGGCTGGCACGCGCCCACGCGAACCGCATGATCCATAATGTTGGAATCAGCAGAACCAGAAGCCATAAAATTTTTTGCGAACCAAAAGTCATTGCCGTTATCGCCACCACATCATCATTTGCATCATGTTCAGCCGGGAACCACGCGCCGCCGCGTCGCCCCAAATAAAATATCGAGGCCGAGTAAAATCAACGCCGGCCAAAGAAAACTTGCGAAAAGTTCCCGCCGAACGTCACGGACGGGAGCCCGCGCCGCCGTCTTCTCCAGTTTGTCGATCGCGCGATAAACATCAATCAACGCCTGCGTGTCGGTCGCGCGGTAAAAGCGCCCATCGGTCATCTGCGAAATTTTTTCCAACAGGGCCTCGTCAATATCGACTTCGACTTGCGTCGTGCGCCCGTTGATGGTGATGGGAACCTTGCCGCGACTGCCCACGCCAATGGTGTAAACACGGATGCCCAGTGCTTTTGCAGCCTCGGCCGCCGTCACGGGATCAATGCGCCCGGCATTGTTGGCCCCGTCCGTCAACAGGATGACGATTTTCCCTTTGGAATCCATGTCTTTCAGGCGCTTAACCGCCGTCGCCAGCCCGTCTCCAATCGCCGTTGCATCGCCCGCCATGCTGATCTCAATGTGTTTTAAAAATTCCTGAAGCAGTTGATGATCCAGAGTCAACGGCGCCTGCGTGAAAGCCTCCGTCCCGAAAACGACCAGTCCAATCCGGTCATCCAGGCGCGTCATGACGAAATCTTCAATGACAGCCTTGACCACTTCAAGTCGAGTCGGGCGTCGGCCACCGAGTTCAAAATCCTGGGCACGCATGCTGCCCGACGTATCGATCACCAATTGAATGTCCAGTCCCTCGACGGAACGGTTTTTTCCGCGCGGCCCCGTTTGAGGTCGCGCCAGTGCTATCACCACCAGCGCCAACGCCACGGCCCGAAACAAAATCGGAATCACCCGGCTCACGCCCACGCCAATTCCCGCAACAGGACGCTGCTTCAATGTGGCGGCCCAGGCTGCACGCCATGGTGCCGCCGATCCAACGGCAATGGCTGCCTTTGCGCCGCCGCCACGCTTCAACCGGATCAGATTTCGGATTAAAAAAAACAAGGGCACCACCAGCAACCCAAGCCAGATGGGATCGGCAAAAGTGAAGCCAAACAGGTTCATTCGTTACGACCTTCTCCGGGAAATAATTTGGCAATCAATTTGACGGTGGCGTCCCGCGCCGCCAGAGCCTCAGACGGTGTTGCCAGATCACCGGCAAACTTGATTCCTTCTGACCGCTCCAACAATTCCAGAGCCATCGCCGTCTCTTTGCCTGGAAGTGGCAGGCGTTTCCGCAACGGTTCACGCAATTCGCGCATCGTCTGGGACGTCGCGCTGATTCCCGTGCGCCACTCGACGGCCGTGCGAAAGGCCAGTCCAAGGCGCCAGTAAAATTCCTCGCGCGCCCTCGTGTCAAAGGGCTCCGCCGGCTTCAGTCCGCGCAACGTTTCAAATAATCCGGCCACTCGCCCCGGCCCAGCATCTCCGGCACCCGCGGCAAGTTCTGCCAGACGTGCCGCCTGCCGCCGCTGCCACCATTTCCAAATGACCCATGCGGCCACGGCACAAAGGATCACCGCCCCTGCAATGACAGCCACCTGCATCCAGTCGACGCCTAGTTCGTAGCGTGGTTTCAACCCATGAGGAGGATTCATCGGCGCGCGCCTCCCGCCAGAAAATCCGCCAACGGCTTTACGGTGTTCCCCGCGGTACTCACATCAAAAGTGCGCGCACCGCTGCGGCGGATCCAACGACCAAAGTCGGCATCGTGAGTCGCCCACCAATGGGCAAATTCGCTCTGAAAAATATCGTCCGACGTATCGACCGTGACGCGCGCACCGGATTCCGCATCCGCAACTTCAATCAGTCCAGATTCTTCTGGTGCCTTGCGTTCCTGGGGATCACAAATCCGGACGGCAACGACATCATGGCGTCTGGCCAAAAGTCCCAGAGCCGGTGAAAAGCCATCCAAAAAATCGGACAACACAAAAATCAGCGCGCGACGTTTCTGAACCTGATCGACAAAACGCAGCGTCTTGTCCAGATCCGTCCCGCGCCCTCGCGCCTGGTACGTCAATACCTCGCGAATCATGCGCCAAACGTGGCCGCGTCCTTTACGGGGCGGCGTGTATTCCTCGATTTGATCCGACGCCAACACCAGCCCAACGCGATCTTGGCTTCGCGACGCCAAAAACGCCATCACGGCAGCCATCTCGGCGGCAACGTCACGTTTTGCGCGGTGAAAACCCTGATACGACTGCGAGGCACTGACGTCACACACGATGATCATCGTCAGCTCGCGTTCCTCGCGCAGAACTTTAATATGCGGTGTGCCGAGGCGCGCCGTCACATTCCAGTCGATGAGCCGCACTTCGTCGCCCGGGACGTATTCGCGCACTTCGTCGAACTCCATTCCGCGCCCTTTAAAAGTACTGACATACTGCCCCGCCATGACGTCCGTTACGGCACGTCCGGCTCGCAGTTCCAGCATTCTGATTTGGCGGAGGATCTCCGGGCTCAGCATGGGCGTTACCTGATTTTAAGGAACTTCAACGTGATCGAAAATGCGGCGGACCAAATCATCCGTGGCAACGTTGTCGGCCTCGGCTTCATAGGATCTGATGATCCGGTGGCGCAGGACCTCCATTCCCACATCCTTCACATCTTGCGGAGTGACGTAGGACCTGCCCTCCATGATGGCTTGCGCGCGCGCCGCCTTTTCCAGGCTGATCGATGCCCGCGGTGATGCACCGACTTCAATGAGGGCTTTCAAATCCGGGATTTTCGCCGAGACGGGATCGCGGGTGGCGATGACAACATTTGCAATGTAGCGCCTGATTTTTTCTGCAACGTGAACTTTTTTAACCAGGCTCTGCAAACCGACGATATCTTTATCAGACAAAATCGGCTCCGGCTTGTGCGCCTCTTCCGTGACGGCGCGCGCCATGATTTCCATTTCGTCTTCCAGCGTCCCGTAGCCGATGACAATCTTAAACAGAAAACGGTCGAGTTGGGCTTCGGGCAGCGGGTAGGTTCCCTCCTGCTCAATCGGATTTTGCGTGGCCATGACTAAAAATGGCTGCGGCAGCGGCAGGGTGTCGCCTGCCAACGTAACTTGACGCTCCTGCATCGCTTCCAACAAAGCCGACTGCACTTTGGCCGGGGCCCGATTGATTTCATCGGCCAGGATCAAGTTGGCAAATATGGGTCCGAGCTTGATGGAAAAACCACTGCTGCGGGGATCGTAAATTTGCGTGCCCACCACATCCGACGGCAACAAGTCCGGCGTGAACTGGATGCGATGAAAATTCAGGCGGGTTACGTCGCTCAGGGTTTTGATTGCCGTCGTTTTTGCCAGTCCCGGCAGGCCTTCAAGAAGGATATGCCCGTCGGCCATCAGGGCGATCAGCATTTTCTTCTGCAGGTCGCGTTGGCCAACGATGCGGCGCGACATTTCTTCGATGGTTCGGTTGAGCATGACACCGGCTTGGCTGAAAGACTCGGCCAAGGGCGCACTGGGCTCGGGTGCGAACCGGAATTCTTCGGGATTGTGGCCTGCGGGCATGGGTTCCTCCATGGATTCCACATAACAAAAGGCACTGTGGTCCACTGACCAACAGCATTTTCAAGGCCATCATAGTGCATTTTCCCCGCCGAAACCAAGCTGTTGCGGCAGGCCATCAGAAGGGCTATAACTTTACCTAACGCGGACGTAGCTCAGTTGGTAGAGCGCTAGCTTCCCAAGCTCGAGGTCACGGGTTCGAAACCCGTCGTCCGCTCCACTTTCACCCTCGTCATCCCGCGCGTTCCCGTCATCCTGAGCGCAGCGAAGGATCCTTTCTTTTGACCCTGCATGCGAAGGCTTCATTGGGCCGGCGCTCGCCCATGGTGCCCCCCGCAGTCGCGTCATGCGCCATGGACCCCGAACTTTCGACACTAAATTCCATGCAGCGCATGACCGCTCTGCGGTGCCTCCCATAGGCGGCTGCCCCAATCGATCCTTCACCGGATGGGACGACCATCGAATCCTTCATCGATCATTCAGCGATCTTCCTGTCACCGCTCTGAGTCGGTTCTGCGACCCCCTCGAGATTCCTGCCCTGTCACCCTCGAGGGCTTCGACCCCCTCCCCGCCGTTGCCTGCGACTTTCCGCGGAAAGTCCCGGGCGTTCCCGAGTTCAGCCCCGCGCATAATACGATTCGATAAATTGTTTTCCCATCACGTCTTTTGCCGCCAAATTATTATGGGCGCGACACAGAAGGCGCA
>CANJZQ010000062.1 GCA_947479535.1 Oligoflexales bacterium
GGCCGAAGAATCTTTTCTTCAATGCGGAAGAAAGGATCCTTCGCTTCGCTCAGGATGACGGTTTAGGAAAGGATCCTTCGCTTTGCTCAGGATGACGGTTTAGGAAAGGATCCTTCGCTTCGCTCAGGATGACGGTTTAAATAAGGATGACGGGTCCCACGCTCAGGGTGACGACAGTGTATTCAGGTTGCGGCGGCCGCAAAAATTTCTGCCGCCAGGCGCGCATCTTCCACGCTGCTGACAAAACCAAAGCTGACCCGGATGACATTGGCGGCGATTTCGACTGGCAGGCCAAGGGCAGCCGGCACATGCCGGACCTTTTCACCGCCAGCACCCGAGCAGCTTGCGCCGCGATTGGCGCAAACTTTTTCAGACACGTCATGAACCAGGCTTTGGGCATCCACGTTGTGGATATAAAAATTCACAATGCCGGGACATTTCTGGGACTGCGGAATGGTCAGGTTGAAACCCGGGACTTTTGTTTTCATGACTTCGATAAAGGCATCGTCGCACGCGCGAAGATGTTCAAGCAGTTCGCCCCGGCGGCGTTCATGCAAATCCATCGCCGCAGCCGTTCCAACAATGGCAAGGGTGTTGAGCGTACCTGGTCGCAAGCGCCGCTCTTGTTCGCCGCCTTGAAAGGGTGCCTCAAGCCGCAGCATGGGGTTTCTTTCTGGGATGACTAAAACGCCAATGCCCTTTGGGCCATATATCTTATGGGGAGCGAAGACGATGGACGATGCCCCCAAGGCATTAACGTCACATTTTTCGCGAACAAGTCCCTGAACCGCGTCACAGTGCCAGAATGCGCCGTATATCGCGCAAAGGTTGGCGATTTTATCAATGGGATTGCGCGCAGGAACCTCGTTGTTGCACCACATCACGGCGACCAAAGTGGGTTTGTTTGCCGGATTATCTGCAAGCCTTTCGGCAAGCACATCTATATTGATCAGCCCGTCGCTGTTGCCAACTGGGAGAACTTCAACCGTGCAGAAGCCCGAATCTTTCAGGTCCAAGGCGGAATCAAGAACAGACTTGTGTTCTGTGGCGCCAACCAGGATGCGGCACCCGTGAAGGCGAAAGCGTTTGGCGAATCCGTGGATGACGATATTGTTCGCTTCGCTGGCGCCACCAGCGAAATGCACCCACTCTGGTTTCGCGTTCAAGTGGGCTGCGATGCTGGCGCGCGCGGTCTCAACGGCGATGTAAGCTGCCCTTCCGGCTGCATGATGATGTGCCGCTGGATTTGCAAAAGATCCGCTGTCCATGAAGGCAACCATTGCGTCGCGCACTTCACGCGCCAGTGGCGTCGTTCCGCAATGATCGATGTAGATGGCCATGGATCTTGGTTTCCTTAGCGTGGATAGTTAGTTCGGGTCAGTGCAGGTTGAACATCCGGTCCAAGGCCACGAGCGACGAGGAGGCTGTCTTTTTGTCAACGGTGATCGGGTTGCGCAGGGGCTTGCCTTTCACGAGGTCGTCCAAAACCCAGGCGAGATGGCGCGACGTGATCCGGTTCATCGTTCCACAAAGGCACGTGTAAGGATTGAGGCTTGTGATTTCCTTGTCTGGATTATTCGTCGCAAGGCGTTCAACCAGATGTTTTTCCGTTCCGACCGCCCAAATACTTCCTGCGGGCGATGCCTCAATCGCCTGGATGATTTGTTCGGTTGATCCCGACATGTCGGAAGCATCAACGACTTCCATGGCACACTCGGGGTGCACAATGATTTTGATGCCAGGTTTTTCCGTACGAAGTTTTTTAATCTGATGCAGGGTAAAGAGGGCGTGGACGGGGCAGTGTCCTTGCCAAAGCCAAATGCGGGTTTCCCGGATTTTTTCCGGCGAATGCCCGCCCAGTGGTTTTTTTGGATCCCAAAGCAGCATGTCTTTTTCGGTATCAAAACCCATGGCTTTGCAAACGTTTCGCCCAAGGTGCTGATCTGGAAAAAAGAAAAGATGTTCGCCCCGCGCAAGGGCCCAGTCGATCACTTCACGCGCATTGCCACTGGTGCAAATCGTGCCACCGTTATCACCGACAAAGGCTTTGAGGCTTGCTTTTGAATTGATGTAAGTCACGGGAACTATCGTGCCCGCACCGGCAGCCACGGCTTCAGCCCAAGAGGCCTCGACGTCCCACGTCTCTGCCATGTCGGCCATCTCGCAGCCGGCCTGCAGATCGGGCAGGGAGACTTGCTGCTGCCCCGTTGTCAGGATGTCTGCGGTTTCCGCCATAAAGTGAACGCCGCAAAAAACGATGTAAGGAGTCTCTTTTAAATCTCGTGCGATCCTTGCCAATTTCAGGCTGTCGCCCGTGTAGTCGGCGTGACGAATGACCTCGTCCCGCTGGTAGTGATGACCCAGGATCACGCAACGCTCGCCAAGTTTTTTTCTGGATTCGCTGATGAGCTCATGGACGTCTTCGTCAGACATCGACTTCAAGAGATCAGGCAGTGCAGGCTGCATTAGGGTCATAAACGAACGTCCTGGTGCGGTGTTTGCCGGGTCAGGGTCGTTTTAGCCCCGCAAGCGCCGTCCCGTCAACCAAGCGATCGCAGGAAGGAGAAGGATAAATGGATCAATAAACCAAGTAATATTAGATGTTTGACTATTACTTCCCGATTTTTTCCCGATGGTGCAACCGGTTGGAAGGGCTGCGCCAGTCCCATCAGCTGCGTAATGCCGGCGAATGGCTGCCACGTCGTCCACATCCAGGGCGAACGAGTTTTCCTCCAGCCGGTAGCTCATGATGGCCTTTGGAAAAAGTGAATGTCCAAGTCCAAGGCAGTGACCAAGTTCGTGCAGGATGGTTTTCTCTAGATCTGAAGTCTGCTCTCCGCCGCGAATCGCAATGTGCACCGAACAGTGGGCAGGGTTGCCATCCAGATCATATTCATCCATCGCAGCATAGGCTGCGGCAAAATTTCCACCATCGAACGCAGAATTGAAATAGACGGTGATCTTTGGTGACGATCCCGCAGTTTCAGCTGCGCTGGCCAAACGCAGGTCGGATCCCTCCACGTTCGACCAGATGCCCGTAGATGATGAAACCAACTGTGTGGCCAATTCCATGTCGATGGTGGAGTCGTTGATGATTTCGTAATAGACCGGGTCGTCCGCACCCAAAATCTTCCAACGCAAAAGTGTTCCTGAAAAATCAACTGGAACTGGATAAGCAGTCGCCGCACCAGAAAATCCGGCCAAGGAAATTAAAAGGGCAAGGTGACGCCAATCCAAAAAGGATAACTCCAGGTGATAAGGCGGCTGCGCGTTGCAATCCAATGGCTGGCAATGTCAAAGCGCAGCATGGGTACATAGGGAATTGTACCGCCATTCAGTGCCAATGGCAGCACCGGGATCTCAGTACCCCACAGGAATTCTACCAATGGGCCTGCCGAAGTGACGCCGATTCCGGCCTGTGCGTGAAGATGGATCATGCAGGATTCGTCACAAATGGGAAACCGCCACGCATAGAGCGCGCCAAGCAAGGGTTCAGATCCTGCCGTCAAATACTGGTTTTGAAAAATCGCAATTTCACGGTTGTTGCGCAGCCCGCGAAATCCATAGGTGATTTGCCCGCCGGCATTTGGAGCAAAGGCAGCGTATTGCAGGGAGACTTTGAGTGGTTTGTCGACGGCCATCGCCCGTGTGGCGGCGAAGGAAACCGTGAGCATCGAAGCCAGTAGAATTGCTGTTCCAACTGAGTTCAGGGTTCTGCTCATGTCTGGTATCCAATGCCAAGCATGACAATCGACCACGGCCAAGCCACCCACGCCTTGGTTTGGGCCGCCGTGCTGAGTCCTGGCAGGATTGTATGGCTAAGTTTGGCCGTGAAAGACCTGTCTTTTTTTGCCGAATAGCGCAAATCAATTGTGGCCGACGGTCCATTCATCCGGAAATCGCTGCGTCCCCCATTTTCGTCTGTTGATTTGATATAGCCACGCATCTGCCCAAAGCCAAATCCCGCGCCGAGGGCGAATTTTCCCCGTTCTGCGACGACTTTTTGGAATTCAGCAAAACCACCGAAGTCCTGGTCTTCATAGCCTGACGATGAATAAACGGGGCGTCCAATGGTGACAAAGGAAACCCCTGCTTTCGAGGGCTTGTATTCGAGGGAGACGGCAGCGCTGTAGGCGAGCAAAAAATACTGGCTTGAGGGCTGTTGGATGGTGCCGGCTCCAATATAAGTAGCAGTGCTCCATTTACTCGCCGCAAGGCATGGCCTTGGGCAGCTGAAGCCAACCAAGGCAAGCAAAGCAATGAGGCAGCTCGTGCGAATCAAGTCGCAGGCTCCTCTGCATTGGCTTTTGTTCCTTTTGCCAGCGCTTCTTCGCGAAGTTCCCGGCGCAGGATTTTTCCAACATTTGTTTTAGGCAAGGAGTCGCGAATTTGAATATGGCGTGGGCGCTTGTATCCAGTGAGCTGGTCGCGGCAAAAGGTGCGCAGTTCTGCAACCGTCAGGCTCGGATCTTTCGCGACGACGTAAGCATTGACGCTCTCGCCAGAGGAAGAGTCCGGCAAGCCGATGACCGCGGCTTCAAGCACCTTCGGGTGCGACGCAATGACCTCTTCGATCTCGTTGGGGTAAACATTGAATCCCGAGACGAGGATCATGTCTTTCTTTCGGTCAACGATGAAGAAGTAGCCGTCCTGATCCATCTTTGCGATGTCGCCGGTCCACAGCCAGCCGTCCCTGATGGAGGCGGCCGTTTCATCGGGGCGTTGCCAGTAGCCAGCCATCACTTGCGGCCCTTTGACAATGAGTTCCCCGGATTCTCCGGTAGGCACCGGTTCGCCCTTTTCATTCACCACCATCGCATCGGTGCCGAGGACGGGAATACCTATGGAACCAGCACGGGGAGTTTGTCCCAATGGATTAACGTGAGTCACAGGAGAGGATTCCGTGAGGCCAAAACCCTCTACAATTCGATTGCCGGTGATCAATTGCCAGGCTTTGGCAACGCTTTCCTGAAGCGCCATCCCGCCAGCCAGTGCAAACTTGATCGAACGCACGCCAAGTTTTTTGAAATCCTTGTCGTGGGTCATGGTGTTGTAGAGGGTGTTGACGCCGGTCATGACGGTGATGTCATATTTTTTGAACAACCTGACGGTGTTTGAAATCGGAACTGGCTTTGGCACGAGTATCAAGTGCTCGCCCAGTGCCAGGAATGACAAGAAATTTACCGTGAGGGCAAAGATATGGTAGAGCGGCAGGGCGGTAAGTACGATTTCAGTCCCTTCATCAATCTGTCCCCAAGCCGCATGACGGATCTGTTGCATGTTGGCCAAGATGTTGCGATGCGTGAGCATTGCCCCCTTTGAAACACCAGTCGTGCCCCCCGTGTATTGCAGCAAAGCCACGTCATCAAGATTCAATTCAGGCCGTTGGAAGTGGGACTCATTTCCTTTCGACAGAGCCCTTCTGAAGGCGTGAATTTTCAGCTCGTGTTTTGGAATCATTTTCTTGAAGTGCATCACCGCCTTGACGGCAAATCCCTTCCAAATAGGAAGTTGGTCTGTGATTCCCGTTGCGATCACATGTTTGATTTGAGTGTCTTTGATGACCTGCTCGAGTTTATCGAGAAAAAGGTCCATGACGACAATGGCCGTGACGCCGCTGTCAGAAAACTGGTGCCGCATCTCGCGCGGCGTGTAGAGCGGGTTGGTGCTCACACAGATGACGCCGATTTTCTGTGCCGCCAGGAAGGCAATCGGGAATTGCAAGATATTGGGCAGCATGATGGCCATGCGGTCGCCCTTTTTCAGACCGATTTCCTGTTGCAGATAGACGGCAAAGCGCGTTGCGAGCCGGTCTAGTTGCCGGTAAGTCAGTGTCGCGTCCATGGCCGTGACGGCTGGATTATTGGCAAAACGAAGGCATGCGGACTCGATCCGTGCGGCAATGTTAGTGGCCTGGGAAAAGTCTAGCTTGGTCGGAGCATCGCTGGCGTAGTAGTGTGACCAGTCATGGCCGGAACCGACTCCGGGGGCAACCATTTCAACCTCCTGCGTGAGTTGTGATCCCAGCTCACTTGGAAACGCTTGTTACATGGACACGATATCTAAGAATTTACACGATACCGGACCCGGCATCTCTCCGGAACAAATATTGGTCGCCATATCTGACTTGTACCACAGACTTAGGGCATCCGGCGGCACGGTAGCCACGGCGGAAAGCTGCACGGGTGGGATGATTTCGACTTGGCTCACGATGCCAGCCGGAAGTTCGCATTTTTTTCAGGGTGGTGTTTGCACCTATTCCAACGATGCAAAGGCAGCCATGTTGGGGGTCGATCCGAGCCTCATTGCCAAGCATGGCGCGGTCTCCGGGCCGGTGGTCAAGGCCATGGCAACGGGCGCGCGCGAGCGCTTCAAGGCGACATGGTCCGTGGGAGTGTCAGGCGTTGCCGGTCCGGACGGTGGAACCGTGGAAAAACCAGTTGGCACCGTTTGGTGTGCCGTCGCTGGTCCAACCGGGGTTGAAGCCAGACTGCTGAAATTGACGGGCACGCGGACGGCGATCCGCGAGGATGCCGCCATGCAAACAATTCGCTTTCTTATGGAGAAAATCGGATGAAGCGCCAAATTCCGTGTCAATTTGTTCTGACTCTTACTCTTGTCTTTCTGGTGTTCGCTGGCCAGGCGTTGGCTGAGTTCAGCAGGGCTGATCTGGATGTTCTCCAGAAGAAACTTCAGTCCAGCGAATGCCTCCGCGTGGACATGGTGCAGAAGAAAACGAGTCCATCGCGGCCAAATCGCCCGGTTGTGGTCAAGGGGCACGCCCTTTTTCAAAAGCCGGATCGTTTCCGTTGGGTCCTTGGTGAACCGATCAATGAAGAAACGATCTTCAACGGCAAGGACCTGATCAAATTTTTGCCGAGGGACAACGTCGCTGCGCGTTACAGCGCAAAAGGGCAGCAGGCGAAGGAAGTAAAACGTGTGGTCGATTTTGTTCTTAATGTGGGTTCCATTTTCAAAACCTATCAGCTCGTCTCCGGAAAACGCGACGGAAAGTTCGTTCACCTGCAGTTCAAACCAGCAAATACGGACAACGATGAGATCGACAATCTGGAACTCACGGTCGACGAGGACGCTGGTTTTGTTTCGCGCGTTCATTTTACCCTGCGCAACAAGGCAAGTTTGTCGGTGGATTTCTCAAATCCAGACCGTCGCGGACTCACTCCGCTGTCCTTTGCCCTACCCTCTGGTGTCAAAGTGAACGACATAATGTAGATGATTCACACGCCTGACAAAGCGACACTTTGACCGTCGGGGCTGCAGGCTGAATCTCAAGTAGTTGTATTTATTGATTTTTTTATACTGTTAAAACTATCTACATTTCTGCCGATGACCTGAGTGAGCGTCCGTTGACGCACCACATCACGACGAGGGTCATGCAATGTCATCATCGGGTTCATCGCCAAGTTCGTCATCAGGTTCAGAATCCGTCAAGTGGGATGAGTTTGACAAGCTGCATGTGATTCGCAGCTTGCGTGACTTGGTGGGTCGCTGGTGGAATATCCAGTTGAACTTTACCGATACGAAGGGCTTTCTTCGCGGCGTGCCGGAAGGTCGTTTTTTCAATCCCTTGAATTCTGTTTGCAAGGCTGTGACGGGTGACCAAAAAGGTTTTCAGAGTTGCCTGGGTACCGCGCGTAAAACCACGGTCGACGCCACGAATAGCAAGGATTCACGTCTGTTTAAATGCCACGCTGGATTTTCGGCCATTTCAGTGCCAATCCGCGTCAACAACCAATACCTCGGCTGCGTCTTCGGTGATGGATTCTTGGTCGAGGAAACGGCTGCCGAGCAGCGGGTTCTGATCAAATCCTATTTAGAGCGCACTTTTCCCAGTCGTGCCACGGAACTTCAAGCCGAAGTGGACAAGCTTCCCGTTCTAAGTTCCAAAGAGGTTGCCTACCTGACGGAACTCATCGAGCTCGTGGTCGATGAAATGGCACTGGCAAACAAGAACGTCGCAGATTCCCAAAAGAAGGTCGCTGACCTCCGCAAGGAACTTGGCACCCGCTACGGATTTGACTCGATGATTGGCAAGTCCGGCGCCATGCAGTCACTCTACCGGATGCTCGAGCGCGTCGCCCCGTCCGATGCGACGGTCCTTGTGCAAGGCGAAAACGGGACAGGTAAAGAACTGATTGCCAAGGCCCTGCATTACAATTCCCAGCGCAAGGGCAAAAAGTTTTTGCTCGTGAACTGTGGTGCCTTCAACGAAAACCTTCTCGAGTCAGAACTTTTTGGCCACGTGAAGGGTTCGTTCACCGGCGCCATCCGGGACAAGAAAGGCCTTTTTGAAGAGGCTGACGGTGGGACTCTATTTCTTGACGAGATTGGCGAGACGTCGATGGCGATGCAGGTGAAGATGCTGCGCGTCCTTCAAGAAGGAACGTTCACTCCGGTTGGTAGCAACGAGATGCGTTCTTCCAACGCGCGAATCCTGGCCGCAACAAATCGCGATCTGGGAGCCATGGTCAAGCAGGGCACCTTCCGCGAAGATTTGTTTTACCGGCTGAATGTCATCAACGTGACTGTGCCGCCCCTTCGTGATCGTAGGGAGGACATTCCACTTTTGGTAGAACACTTCCTTGGAAGTTATGCCAAACAGACCAACAAGCCTGTGAAGAGCTTGTCGAGCCACTGCATGGAAGACTTGCTTAATCATGAATGGCCAGGAAACGTCCGCGAACTCGAAAATGAGATTGAACGCCTCTGTGTTTTGGCTGGCGATGACAAGGAGGTCAGCAATGATTTTCTCAGCCCGCGCATCAAGGATGCCGTCGCCAGATCTCCAAACACCCAATACCGACTCGACGGA
>CANJZQ010000063.1 GCA_947479535.1 Oligoflexales bacterium
GACTGGTGACCATCTTCCAAGATTTTTTTCTTAAGCACCTTCCAGGACAATTCGTAAACCATTTCAAAATCTTTGATGATTCCGGACAAATCCCGAGGTTCAGTCACCGGAGTTGATAAGGATCGTGTCAAATTCTGGAAGGATTTCTTTAGGTTTTCAAAGCTACTTGAGCTCTGAAGGCTGATTTTTGTCATAAATGCAGTACCCGTCCCTGTTGATGGCCTCGCGAAAACCCTGGGCTAGCGTATCGGTTACAAGTGTAAGATCCAACCCACAAAGAGTCGGTGCGTTTTCTTTCACTTCGTCGGCCCACACAGCCCACTTGTTGTGGCTTAAACCAGGCGCAAAGATCGCTACGTCGAAATCCGAACGCTCGCCACCATCCCGGCGGGAGCGTGATCCAAACAGCAGGGCTCTCTCGATTTCCGGAAGCTTGCCGGACTCTTCGACCAAGTATTGAATCACGCGTTTTTCATTTTCGGTCCATGATTTTTCCATAGGGGAATTATACAAGGAGAATCACCCGAAATCACTGCTGTAATTTCGTAAATTTGCGTTTTGACTAAAGTTTTCTGGAACGCGGACGATCTTTAGAGTGTCGATTCGTTTCGGGCTGGACGACCATCGGGGGATTCATGAACGTCGGTGTCAGATACGGTTTTGCGGTGGGCAGTGTGGCCTTCATCTTCGGCAATTTTATTGCCTGTGGCGCGCAAATGTACCGCGTGTCGTTGACGGAAGATCACGATGCCGCGCAGGTGAGCGCTGACTCAGGCAACCCAAATTCGCCGCTCTATGGCCTGCACTCGCCTCACGGATGGGTCAAACTTCCGATCGAATTTAAAGTCGGCAATAGCATGGACCCGGAACAAAAAAGTGGTCTTCTTGCCGCGATGAAGACGTGGGAAATTGCGACGGGAAAAACACTGTTCAAATACATTGGAGTTCAAGACGGGGTCGACGGCGATAGTTTTCCTGATCTGTATTCTTCGCTGAAAGATGCCGTGAACGGGCAGTATCTGGACGCGAACTGGAAAAAAACGGGCAAGCCAGACGTCGTTCTAGCGACAACGATTTGGAACAACTCAAATCAAGATTCAGCCGCGATTTCGACAGCCGACATCCGGTTTAATGTGCAGGATTATGTCTTGGGCAATTCGCTAAGCATTAAAGGTGCCTATGTCGAGGCGACCGGACAATTCAAAGATCCAGTGGACATGCAGACGTTGGCCCTGCACGAGCTGGGACACTTGCTCGGGTTGACGCACATCAGCAGCGACGTGGATGCCGTCTCCATCATGAATCCTTATGTTTACATCGGAGAAGGGCTGACCAACCGGCACGTCTCGACGGGTGACATTGAGAGGATCCAAAAAATATATGGTTGCGAAGGCGCCGTTTGCGACGTCGACAAAGCCCTGGAGGCTGTTTTGGAATTTAATAAGTCAGACACGACTCAGACGGCCGCCCAATAAGTCAGCGTAAATTTAGCATCACCACTGGAATTTCCTTCCATCCGACGAAACCAAAAGTCACCGGGGCCGTGATCAAAAATCCGCATACGATTAAAACCATGGCATGCCATGGTTTGATCGGACCGGACTTGGATTGATGCGAAAGCAGGACCGTCGCCAACAAGATGACCCACATGAGCGGCGGCAGGTAATGGTAAAGAAAAAGGCCGCGCGACACGAAGGCATACGGAACAAAGGAGGCGATCCAACCCAACGCCAAAAGGTTCGTCTGCATCGTCCGGCGAAATCCGACAAGAGCCAGGCAGACCAGGTGGCACCCCCACCAAACGCCTGGATTACCGACAAAGTAGATGCTCGCCCCTTGATCCACCCAGTAGTAAATTGGCTTTTGCATGATGGGCCACTCCCACCAAATGCTGGTCCATGGGTGCTCTGTTGTGATGCCGTTGTTGGCCTTCAGCATGATTTTGTGCAGGGCAAAAACGTCGTTCAGAAAATTTCCCGTCACAGAATAAAAGGCCGACCCTGGACCGGGTTTGGTCAGCCAGAGAAAATGCAGCCACCATCCCGCCAAATAAAGGCCCAGTAAGCCGACCAAGGAGGCAAGGGCGGCTGCCGATGAGGTTCTCGTCCAATTCCACTTCATCCCGGAGTGCATAAAATTCTGGACAAGTTGAAAGCCAAGAATTGCGATCACGGCCAATCCCGTGAATTTTGCACTGACGGTCAGGGCCAGGCTAAGTCCCACAAAAAGGCCAAATAGAATTTTTTTGCTGGATCTTCGTGCGGCTAACATCTTCTCGCACATCAAGACACTGAGCAGGCTGCCAAGCAGCAGTTGGCCGTCGAGGGCCATGATCCGGGTTTGAATGAGGATGCCGTTTTCAAGGGCCAGGGCAAATCCGCCGGTAAAGGCCCAGGCCAGAGGAACGCGCCAGTGGCGGAGGAGCTTGAATGCCACAAGAGGCAGCAAAGATCCCACCAATGCGGGCCAAAGGCGGAAAGCAAAGATTGGAGCCCCGGCCAGCGACTCGCCGATTGTCTTGAAGCCCACCCCTCCGTCGTAGCCCCAGAGTTTGACGATCCAGGCCATGACCAGTTTGGAATGAGGTGGATGGATGTCAAAAATGGTCTCGTGGGAGCAGCAGTAGGCGTTCACAAACTTGCCAAAATGGTACTCGTCAAAAACCACTTGGGCAGGCTGGGTTAAATGGATGAAATGCAAGGCAAATGAAAGGGCAGCCAGGGCTGCAAAGGCGAGCATTTCGCGGTTGGCATGGGACAGATTGCGAAACACGGATGCAGACCCTCCAAGTCATCTGGCTGACAGCGAAAACCATTGCCGGCTAAGCCCAAAAACTAGACAATCACGAACCCCGAGTGGTTAAAGTTTCTGAGAGGCCCAGAATGATTGAACTCGATCCAGTGTACGACCCAAAAAAGTACGAGAGCAAATGGTGGAACGCCTGGATGAAGGGCGGTTATTTCCACGCGCCGGTCGACAAGTCCAAAAAACCGTTCACCATCCTGATGCCGCCCCCCAACGTGACGTCACAACTTCACATGGGCCATGGAACATCTTACACCGTCCAAGACATTCTCGTGCGCTGGCGCCGGATGCAGGGTTTCAATGCCCTGTGGCTACCGGGGACCGACCATGCCGGGATTGCGACTCAAATGATGGTGGAAAAGGCCGTCCTGGCGGAAGAGGGCAAGACCCGCCAACAGTTGGGCCGGGCTGAATTCGACAAGAGGCTTTGGGCGTGGAAAGAAAAATACGGCGGGATGATCACTGAACAGTTCCGCCGCATGGGTTTCAGCTGCGACTGGGAGCGGGAAGCCTTCACCATGGATCCGGGGCTGTCCAAGGCGGTCCGGGCGATTTTCGTCGACCTGTTCCGCGCCGGACTCATCTACCGGGGCGAGCGTCTGGTCAACTGGGATCCGGCTTTGAAGACGGCGATCTCCGACGACGAACTCGAAATGAAGGAAATCACTGGGGCGCTTTATCACATCAAATATCCTCTGGCGGATGATCCCGAGACGACGATCACCGTCGCAACGACCCGCCCGGAGACCATGCTGGGGGATACGGCCGTTGCCGTGCATCCTGAAGATGAGCGCTACCTGCACCTGATCGGCAAAAAAATTAAATTGCCCCTCGTTGGCCGGGAAATTCCGATCATTGCCGACGACTATGTCAAAAGTGAATTTGGCACGGGTGCTGTGAAAATTACGCCAGCTCATGATCCAAATGACTTTGAAATTGGCAAGCGTCACAAACTGCCCTTCATCAATGTCATGAATCCTGATGCCACCATGGCAGACAATGTGCCCGAGCGTTTCCGCGGAATGGACCGCTTTGTTGCGCGCAAGGAAGTGATCAAGGCCCTCAAGGAACTCGACCTTTATGAAAAGGACGAGCCGACGCGCCACGCGGTTCCTCATTCGGAACGAAGCAAGGCCGTGGTGGAACCACGCTTGTCCTTACAGTGGTTCGTCAAAATGCAGGAACTCGCCGGGCCGGCGATCGAAGTCGCCCAAACCGGGAAACTGAAATTTTATCCAGACGCCTGGAAAAAAACCTACCTGCACTGGCTGGAAAATATTCAAGACTGGTGCATTTCGCGCCAGCTTTGGTGGGGCCACCGGATTCCAATCTGGTACTGCGCCGACTGCGAAGGCGTAACCACCGGACTGGAAGACCCGTCAAAGTGCGAGCACTGTGGCAGCACCAAGATCAAACAAGATGACGACGTGCTGGACACGTGGTTTTCGAGTTGGCTGTGGCCGATCAGTCCTTTTGGCTGGCCGGAAGAAACAGAAGATCTGAAGTATTTTTATCCGACTGATGTCCTGGTCACGGCGTCTGAAATTATTTTCTTGTGGGTCGCCCGCATGGTGGTGGTTGGCCTCAAGACGCGTGGCGAAGTTCCATTCAAGGATGTCTACATTGCGGCGACCGTTTGCGACAAGCAGGGGCGCAAATTTTCAAAGACGCTGGGCAACGGGATCGACCCGTTGGAAGTGATTGAAAAGCATGGCACCGATGCCGTGCGATTTACGGGGACGGCGCAGGCGCCGCTTGGCGGTCGCATCCGGATGGAAGTCACCGATTTTGAATCGGGCGCTCGTTTTGTGAATAAGATTTGGAACGCGTCGCGTTTTCTATTGAAATATGTCGACCCGAAAAAGCCGCTGAAAAAATTGGACGCAGAAAAATTGACGTTGCCTGAAAAGTGGCTGCTTGAAGAGCTCGCGTCGAAAAGCGAGCAAATCAACCGCTGCCTGGAACAGTACCGCGTCAACGAAGCCGTTGAGCTGATGTATCACCTGATTTGGGGTTCGTTTTGCGACTGGGGCCTTGAAGTGGCCAAGGAAACCTTGAACGGCGAAGACGAATCGGCCCGTGAGCAAACAACGTCCGTTTTAGTTTACGTCCTTGAGGGCATCATGCGCCTTGCCAGCCCAGTGATGCCCTTTGTCACCGAAGAGATCTGGAATCACCTGCCGGTCCACCCGCAGTGGGCGCGCGGCCCGAGCCTTGTCGTGACAAAATATCCCGATGCCGCGCAGTTGATGCGCTTTCCCGAGGCGGCGGCCGATTGGGCCAGCTTCCAAGACCTGGTCACTGGCATCCGGTCGATCCGCAGCCAGGCTGGCATTCCGCCCAAAGATGCCTTGGATGCCTTCGTTCATACGTCAACGGGATCGCTGAAAACTTTATTTGAAACCGAGGGCGGCCTCGTACGTCGTCTCGCCGGACTCAAATCACTCGTCGTAAAAACGGGCGTTGGTGGCAGCAAGGGCCCGGCCTTGGTCTATGTCGGGAAAGGTTTTGAGGCGTACGTTCCGGCAGAGGGCATCATGGACGTCGCCAAGGAAGTGAAACGCCTTTCCGCCGATGTCAGTCGCGTCGAAAAAATTGTGGCCGGCCTGCAATCCAAATTGGGGAATGAAAGTTTTGTGGCACGCGCGCCAGAGGACGTCATTGTCACAACGCGAGCACAACTCGACAACATGTCGGCGCAGCTTTCTAGTCTGAAAAAAAACCTGGCTTCACTGCAGGGGTAGGAACGGGATCGCTTTCGCTAAATAATTTAAAAGTCTAAGTGATAGACGTTCGTGAACTGGTACCGATAATTTTGCCCTTTTCAAACTGCCTATTTTTATACCGTCACAGTGACGGTGAAAAAATAGGCAGGGGTAAAAAAGTTTAAGAGAGGATTCTTCGCGCTAGGCTCAGGATGATGGAGTGCGGCGCAGGATGGCTGCGATAATTGACTGTGCTTGGGGCGGCAGCCCTCAACGCAGTCTCAGCTCATCTGGCCCCGGATCGCGCTTCATTTAAGGTTTTCACGGCATCTCTCACTGCCGTTCGATATTGCTCCGGTGTGCCGCCGTCCTTGAGAAAAAAGTTCATTCCAATGTCGACCCAGGAATAGTTAGGCGGAGGAGCGCCAAAATAGGCAATCCACGTATTACGGATCATCTGGAAACGCTCTTCGATAGTCGCGATTGAACCCCCGTCAGCCAAATACTTGAGCTGATTTCTCACGGCAGCGTCGTTTTTAGACATGACTCCAAAGGATTCGACGGAAAGTTTGCGGATCTTTTGGATGTCGGTAAGCCTAGTTTCCCAAGTACAAGAAGCCGACCGCAGAAGTTTTTTTGGAGGTCTTGGCGAAAACCTGTTCCATGTCACCGTCTTGTCGCAGCTAGAACCGTCCAAGGTACAGCGCTGCCATTGGACTAGACCATATTCCCTGGAATACATTTCTTTTTCTGAGTAGGTAAGCTGCTCGATCCGCAGGTTGATGATGTCTTGGACTCCTAGGTCACCTCCGAGGTTATAGCTTGGTTGATGCGACTCCAAGATCGTGCTCATATAGTAACGCTCTGAGTTCTTTACCTTGCAGGTGTGCGGCGTGTCGAATCGCGTAATCATCGTGCCGATGTTTCCAACAACGTCGGTCCCGTCAATGCGGTCTCCCACTTTCATCTGCCGATTCATCCAATTCCCCGGCGTAAAAGTATAGTTGACCCGTTCCGGTTTCACGCTCGGGAAGTCCATCTCGTGCTCTTCGTCAAAATAGATGTATCTCTCATCCCAATGATATTTGATGAACGAGCGAGGCCCCCACTTCATCAGATAGACTTCTTTCAATGACCCATCATCGATGACGATCTGGTTGACGTCGGTATCGTCCGCTGCAAGGAGAGCCCTTTCGGGATGTTTGGTGATGAAAAAATCCAGCGTATCGATCGTTGCGCTAGACGTGGTTCCATTTGCAGTTTTAGACACGCCGGTGGCGCTTAAATCTGACCCGGGCGTTGCCGCCTGGTTTTCATTGACCGTGCCGAGACGTGTTTGATTCACTTTGCCACATCCCATCAGTAAAGCCACGAGGCAACTAATCTGAATTATTGAGTTATTCATACTTACCCCTAGATTTTTCAACCGAACCTGAGGATCGGCAGGAGAGATCGGCAAATTCGTAAAATATCTTTAGCCGTTCTTTCGTACTTAAATTTTAGGATTGCCCCCGGGGCCGTTTAAGAAGTTCAAAGAAGTGCGACCGCGGAGTGCTGAAGAGATACGTCAGCTAGCGTGTGTGAATTTCCGACAAGAGCACTTTGCCCTTTTCAAACTGCCTATTTTTATACCGTCACAGTGACGGTGAAAAAATAGGCAGGGGTAAAAAATTTTAAGAGAGGATTCTTCGCTTCACTCAGAATGACGGGGAGAAGAGAGGATCCTTCGCGTTCGCTCAGGATGACGGGGAGAAGAAAGGATTCTTCGCTTCACTCAGAATGACGGGGTTCGTTCAAAATGATGCGACGGCTCGCGCAAGAATTTCGCGTGAAATGTTGAGAGGCGGAGTCAGAGACAATGACGTGCCGCCGCTGCCAGAGGCCAAGGCGATCACTCCAAGCCCACGAAGGCGGTCCATCGCCGCAGCACCTGGTGCAACCCCTGCTGATTCGTTGTACTTGATGGCAATCATAAGTCCACCGCCCCACCGGATTTCTTCGATATCAGGGCGGCCCATCAACTGATTGGAAAGCAATTCAAAAAGCCACGCCCCGGTCTCGCGGGCAAGCCGGCAAATATCAAGCCGCTTCATCTCGCGCAGTGACGCCGCCGCAACCTCACACGAAAGGGGATGGCCAAAGAAAGTTCCCGTGTGAATCGCCTCGCCCGTGCTCTTGGGCCAAGCCGACATCACGGCCTCTTTTCCAACACATGCGGAAAGGGGCATGCCGCCGCCCAGAGCCTTACCAAAACAAACGAGATCGGCATC
>CANJZQ010000064.1 GCA_947479535.1 Oligoflexales bacterium
CATGGGCGACAAGATTGCCGCAAAAACCCTGATGAAGAAAACCGGAGTTCCGGTGGTTCCCGGGTCGGATCACCCACTTGAGTCGCCCGAAGAAATCAAATCCATCGCCAGCCAGATTGGCTACCCGCTGATTTTAAAGGCTGCTGCCGGCGGCGGTGGCCGTGGAATGCGTGTCGTCCGCCGTGATGACGAACTCGCACCAGCTTTGGCCGCTTGCCAGCGCGAGGCTCTGGCCTGGTTTGGCAACCCGGCGGTTTTTTGTGAGCGCTACATTGAACGCCCGCGCCACATTGAAATTCAAGTCTTGTTTGACGAACATGGCAACGGCGTTCACTTGTTCGAGCGCGATTGTTCCATCCAACGCCGCCATCAAAAACTGGTCGAAGAGGCCCCCAGCCCCTTTTTAAATCAGGCCCAACGTGACACCCTTGGCGCCACTGCCGTGAAGGCCGCAAAGGCGGCGGGCTACAGCAATGCAGGCACCATTGAATTCATCTGTGATTCTCCCGAAAAAATTTATTTTATGGAGATGAACACGCGCATTCAAGTCGAACACCCGGTAACGGAGAGCATCACCGGCGTGGACTTGATCCGTCAGCAGATTTTGATCGCCTCCGGCGAAAAATTGCCTTTCACCCAAAAAGACATTGTCCTTCGCGGTTGCGCCATGGAACTGCGCATCAACGCGGAAGATCCGGCGAAGGGATTTGCTCCGGCCCCGGGCCGCGTGGCGCAACTGGTATTTCCCGCTGGCCCAAACGTCCGGATCGACAGCCACATGTATCCTGGCTACACCATCCCGTCCGAGTATGACTCGATGGTTGCGAAAATGATTGTGACGGGTGCGACGCGAGAGGAAGTCATGGCGCGCGCTCAACGCTGCCTCGCGGAACTTCAGGTATCGGGCGTGCCCACCACTGCGAAGTTTCATGAGGCCTTGCTCCAACACCAGGCCTTTATCAAAGGCGACGTGACGACGAAATTTCTCGAGGAAGAACAGTCCTGGTTTGACGCTTTTTTCGCGAGAAATTCAGCCAGCAACCTTGGCAATGACGCGGCTGCGATCTTGGCCGCCATCGGATTCATGATGACGTCCGACGCAACACCATCGCAAACGGAAAAATCATCCAAAGAGGTTGGCAGCCGTTGGGCGGATGCAGCGCGCTTTGCCGCTCTGCGAAATTTCAGAAGTTAGAATGCTGCGCGACCCTTGAGTGAGTCGCCCTAAGACATCAGGAGACACCGTGAAAATTCAAATCCAGCTGGATCAAAAAGGTACCGAGCCCCTCGTGGTCGAGATGCCTGATCATCTGGCCGACGGTCAGCCTTTTCATGTCACGGTTGATGGTCGTGGATATATGGCCCGCTGGAGCCGTGTGAATTCCGTTTTAAGCCTGTCGTCAATGGATCCATCAAAAACAGCAAATCAAATATCTGCAGCCGAACATTCCATAATCGAACATTCTATTCCGGTCCGCACGATGCGCGTCACAAGGTTCGCAGGCGAGGCAGAGGCCACATGTGACATCGAATGTTTTTTACCAGCGGTTGGTGGGGAGAAATCATCGAGCAGCACGTCGAGCAGCATCAAGGCTGCGGCAGCTAAATTCATTCCTGGAATGGGCGCAGCATCTGGATCCGCAGAAAATGGTGGGAGCAAGCGCAAGGGCAAGGGGCTTCGCAGTCCCGTCTTGCGCTCTCAAATCACAGGCAAAGTTTTAAGCATCAGCGCCACCGAAGGCACCGTCGTCGAAGAAGGCGACCTGCTGCTTGTGATCGAGGCCATGAAAATGGAAAACCGCATCCTGGCCCCTGCCCGCGTGAAAATCACATCCGTCACCGTGAAGGTCGGAGCGAGCGTCTCCTCGGGCGATGAACTCCTGCGCCTTGAGGCCGCTCCGTCATCCTGATCATCATCCTGAGCCACACCCCGTCATCCTGAGCCACTCCGTCATCCTGAGCGCAGCGAAGGATCCTCTCTTCCACCCGTCATCCTGAGCGCAGCGAAGGATCCTCTCTTCCACCCGTCATCCTGAGCGCAGCGAAGGATCCTCTCTTTAAGTTAAATCCGCCGTTGCGCGTCCCAGACCGCGAAAGTAACCTGCACCGGAACGAACCCCGCAGGTGGCCGGCAATGACACGAATCTCGACACGAATCACAACAGGCATCGCAAACCTGATCGCCACCGCCGGTGGCCTCGGTCTATCCCCCTTTGCGCCCGGCACTTTGGGCAGCATCCCCGGGGTTTTTTTGGGGCTTTGGCTGGCCAGGGGCTTGTCGGAGAATCCGCTGTTTTACGCGACGCTTTGGCTTGGGTTTACCGCGATCGGGTTATGGTCAGTGATTGTTTTTGAACACGCCCACGCCACCCACGATGATCAACGCATCGTCATCGACGAAGTCATGGGCCAGAGCCTCGTCTTTCTACCCGTCGTATTTCTCGCCCCCAAACTCCTGACAGCAGATTCCCTGCATCAAACCGTCCTGGGCCTGCTCGCCTTCACCCTCTTTCGCTTGTTTGATATTTGGAAACCAGGCCCCATCGGATCGATCGACCGGGAAATGCATTCGCCACTTGGCACCTATCTGGATGATTTGGTGGCCGGCGTTTTTGCAGCCCTCACACTGTCCCTGCTGTTCATTTTTCACTCATGGAAAATCATGTGACGAACACCGAACCCGGCACCTACGACGAAAAACAAAACCTGATTACCCCGGCTGGGTATGAAAAATTGATCGCCGAACTGCGTCATTTGGCCGAACGCGAGCGCCCTCGCCTTGTAGACGAGGTTCATCAGGCGGCCCTGCAGGGGGACCGTTCCGAAAATGCTGAATATATTTATGGCAAAAAACGCCTGCGCGAGATCGACAAACGCCTTGGCTTTTTAAAGCGTCGCCTGGACGCCGCCAAAGTCATCGACCCCGCCCGCCAATCTGGCGAGAGGGTTTTATTCGGTGCCCGGATTGAACTCGAAGACGAGGACGGGGCCGTTAAAACGTGGCAAATCGTCGGAGAAGACGAATCCGATCCCGGATCAAAAAAAATCAGCTGGAAATCCCCCGTTGGCCGGGCTGTCATGCGCCGCGTGGCCGGCGACTCCGTCACCATCCATACCCCCAATGGCCCGCGGGACATGGTGATCCTGTCGGTCACCTACGGGTAGACCGGATTGGGCGATTCCTGTGCTAGGATATTAATAGTCCTTACTTTCCTGCACGGAGGCTCCCTGTGATGAAAGTCACCAATGGTACCCGTTCGATCAGTGGTTTATTGCAGAGCCTGCTTGGCTTGTCCGCGGTTGTCGTGACTTCTGCCATGATTCCAGTCATGACCTCCTGTAGCACCCTGCAGGTCGTTGGCAACGAAGATGGCTCGGAACCAAACAACGAAATCGAGCAACGCGAATATATGAAGGCGATCCGTCGCTGCCACAAGATGGGCGGCTCCCGGATTGTTAAAGTTCAGGGCGAATTGCGCTGTTTCTAGACAGGCAAACTCCCTTAACCCCGTCTCCAGCCTTGCCAAACGGACTGAAACCGCTATGATCCTTCCAAATTCTTTTTGGCGAGGATCACCGTGGTCGAACGTACACTTTCTATCATCAAACCAGACGGCACCCAACGTAACCTGATCGGCAAGATCATCAGTCGCTTCGAAGAAGAAGGCCTGAAGATCGCTGCCATGCAAATGAAGTGGCTCTCCCGCCGCGAGGCCGAAGGCTTCTATGCGGTGCACAAGGCCCGTCCCTTTTTCGGCGAACTCGTCGATTTCATGACTTCGGGTCCGGTCGTGATCATGGCCCTCGAAGGCAAGAATGCCATGGCGAAAAACCGCGAGATCATGGGTGCAACCAACCCAGCTCAGGCCGCCCCAGGCACGATCCGCAAGGAATTCTCCCTCAGCATCGGTGAAAACACGGTCCACGGCTCTGACAGCGTGGAGAACGCGGCAATCGAGATTGCCTACTTCTTCCCGACCACAGCGATTGTGACCAACCAACTGTAACCGCAGCGGAGGCTTGTCCATGCAGGAGTTGCGTTCGATAGATCCAGTGACGGCGATTGCCGCCGAACTGAAAGTCCAGGGTTATCAGGTCAACAATGCGGTGAAGCTCATGTTCACGGAGGGATGTACCATCCCGTTCGTGGCGCGTTACCGCAAGGAAGTCACCGGTAGCCTTGATGAAGTGGTGCTTCGATCCATCCGCGACCGCTTCAATTATCTGACGGAACTTCAAGACTCCAAGTCCAGGTACTTCAAGGTTATTGAAGAACTGGCCCTGAAGAACGAACAAGTCAAAGCAAAGCTGCCGGACCTCCGGCGGAAATTCGAGGCCTGTACAACCAAGCAGGAACTCGAAGACTTGTACCTGCCGTTCAAGCCCAAACGCCGCACCCGCGCTCAAATCGCGAAAGAAAAAGGCCTGGAACCCCTGCTGGAGCTTCTGCTCCAGAGGCGCGCCGCCTTGACCGACCCGGCACAGCTGGTGACCGAAGCGCTGCAATTTGTCAGCCCGCCGGACTCCATGCGTGACGATTCCCTTAAGGTTCCTGATGCTGCGGCCGCACTGGCTGGCGCATCGGACATTCTGGCAGAGCGCTGGAACGAAACCGCAGAAATCCGGGCCGTGGTCCGCGAAGTCAGCCTCAAAACCGGAGCGATCGTCAGCAAAAAAATCGACGACGCTCCGGCTTCAGAGGCCCCCAAATATCAGAACTATTTTGATTACCGCGAGCCGGTGCAAACCGCTGCCTCTCACCGCGTCATGGCCGTGCGCCGCGGCGAGGCCGAGAAAGTCTTGCGCGTTTCAATTGAAGTGGATGAGGTCCAGATCCGCAAGGACATCGAACGCCTCGTCATCTCTGTTGAACCGACCAGCCAACCGGTTCGCGCCTGGTTGACCACCGTGGTGGAAGACACTTACAAGCGCCTTCTGTCGCCTTCCATCGAAACCGAACTGCGCTTGTTGCTGAAGGGACGCGCCGAAGAAGACGCAATCAAAGTCTTCTCCAAAAACCTGGAAAACCTGCTGCTGCTGCCGCCAATTCCGAACAAGACCGTCATGGGTGTGGACCCCGGGCTGCGCACGGGATGCAAACTGGCCGTGGTTTCCGGCACAGGAAAATACCTGGCCTCGACCACGATCTACCCGGATCCGGGTCGCGAGGATTCCCCCAAGTCAAAAGAAGCCAAGCTGGTTTTGGTCGACCTGATCAAAAAGCACAGCGTCGAATGCCTTGCCATCGGCAACGGCACGGGCAGCCGCGAAATCGACAAGTTGATCATTTCCGTTCTGAAGGAACACAACCTCAAGGACGTCAAACGCCTCGTAGTCAACGAAGCCGGCGCCAGTGTCTACTCTGCCGACGACATTGCCCGCGAAGAATTTCCTGACTTGGACACGACCATTCGCAGCGCCATCAGCATTGCGCGCCGCCTTCAGGATCCATTGGCAGAGCTGGTAAAAATCGACCCGCGTTCCATCGGTGTCGGCCAGTACCAACACGATGTTAACGTCACGAAACTGAAATCGAGCCTCGAAGAAGTCGTCGAGAGCTGCGTGAACAAGGTTGGTGTGAATCTAAACACGGCCTCCTTCAAACTTTTGTCTTATGTATCCGGCATCGGCCCGACCCTGGCCAAGACCATCGTTGCCCATCGCGACAAGTCTGGCGTGTTTAAATCCCGCACGGATTTGATGACGGTTGGTGGCTTCGGGCCGAAGGCCTTTGAACAGGCAGCCGGATTCTTGCGCGTTCCTGAATCGGCCAACCCACTGGACAACTCTGCGGTCCATCCGGAGCGTTACGCTGTGGTGGAAACCGTGGCTAAAAGCATCAACAAAACCCTGCCCGAGTTGATCGGCCAGCGCGTGATGGTTGACTCCATTGCCTGGGACAAGTTTGTCACGGAAACCGTTGGTATCCCTACCCTGCGCGATATCGCAGCCGAATTGATCAAGCCGGGGCGCGATCCCCGGGAAGATGGCACGCGCCTCATGTATTCCGACGATGTCACCACGATGGATGACTTGCGTCCCGGGATGAAGCTCAAGGGCACCGTCAGCAACGTCACCAATTTCGGTGCCTTTGTTGATATCGGCGTCCACCAGGACGGTCTGGTCCACATCAGTGAACTCTCCGATCAATTCGTCACGGACGCGGCGCAAGTGGTTGCCGTTGGTGATGTGGTTGAAGTCCGCGTTCTGGAAGTCGACAAGGCACGCAAGAGGATCAGCCTCAGTTGCAAGACCCAACAAGGGTCTGCGTCGTCAGCGGGAGGCGCACCCGCGCAACGCAGCGGAGCCCACGGCCAACGACCGTCGTCATCGCCATCGTCGTCGCATTCATCTTCCAACAGGCAGCCGACCCCGGTCCATTCGCAGAAGCCTGCGAGCAAACCGAAGGCTCCTGAGAAGTCCTTTACGATGGACGATTTGATGAGCAAATTCTCGCGCAAATAGCGTGATTTTTCGAAGTCAGATGGCGGGATGATTTGCGAAATGACCTGGTGAAATTTGGCGTGATCGGTGGATCTGGTGTTTACGGCATACACGGCGCACGTGTTGTTGCAGAACACCAGATTGAAACTGCCTTCGGGGCGCCGAGTGACAAGGTTTTCGAACTGCAGCCCGACGCGGGCAATGGCGATCGTTTTTACTTTGTGCCGCGCCACGGCATCGGCCATCGCCTGCTGCCATCTGAAATCAATTACCGCGCCAATATTTTAGCCCTGAAACAAATGGGCGTGACCCACGTGTTGTCGGTCAGCGCCGTTGGCATCTTGGCCGATGGCATTCACCCCGGTGACCTCGTGATTCCCGACCAGTTTTTCGACCGGACCAAAGGCGTGCGCGAGTCTACTTTTTTTGGTGGCGGCGTGGTTGGCCATGTTTCTTTCGGCACGCCATTTTGCCCAGTCTTTTCTGGCATCACAGCCAAAGTTGCCGCAGCCCAAGGCACCGTCCACGTGGGTGGAACCTACGTTTGCATGGAAGGCCCGCAATTTTCGACCAAAGCCGAATCCATTTTTTACCGCGAGCAACTTAAAGCCACCGTCGTCGGAATGACGGGATTGCCCGAGGCGAAACTCGCCCGCGAGGCAGGCCTGCATTATGCGATGCTGGCCCTTGCGACCGATTACGATTGTTGGAACGAGTCCGAAGGCGAAGTCTCGGCGGCGGCCGTAGTGGCTGTCGTGCGCAGCAATGTCGCAAAGGCCAACAGGGTGATCTTGGATCTGGCCGCAAACGTTTCTGCCCAACCTCACCGCGCCGCGCCACCGCATCCGTGTTCCTGCGCCTCGGCAACATCCCACGCCGTGATGACTGACCCATCGCACATATCAGCGTCCGCCCGCGAACGCTTGCGCGGGATCATTTCCTGAAGGTCCTGCGCCGACCGCGTCAATCACTCGGAAATCAAATGCGTTTGCCAATACTCAAGAGAACGGCATACACATTGTTCTTTCCAATGTAATCCTTCGCCCATTCTTTGATGGCCTTTTTGTTTCCAGTGCTTTGCAGCAATGTGTCCACATCGCTTTGTTCCGTGGTCTTGCTTGAGGACAAGCCCACCGAGGATGACAGAGCCTGGCTGTACC
>CANJZQ010000065.1 GCA_947479535.1 Oligoflexales bacterium
GAGCCCTTTGTGGATCCAGCTCCCGAAAAGATCATTCGCTCTGGCGACGCATCCCTGCCCCGCTTGACCAAGCGTTCCTATTGGGGCGGCGCCTCGGTAGACGTCCCGGTCCAAGACATCAAACGCGCCCTGCCGCAGATCTATACAATGAGCACGGGTCGCGCGCCGTTCCTTCAGATGGTCGACAAGCTGATGTCCCAAATGAGCCTCGTGGAATTAACGCCGCTGGCTGACCGCGCCAAGTGGTTCCTGGACCTGGAAGCCACGATGACGGCCGAAATGGGGAATTACCTGAATCAACCGCAATTTGATTTCCCGGAACAAATCGCCAAGGGCTACGAAACAGCAAAGGCCTGTCTGGAGAGTGATGCTTGCCAGCCCGAGATTACGATCCAACCAGAGGCCCACACGATCCCCGCCAACCACCCGAGCGGCCTGAGCGGCGACCTTGCGCCCTACACCCGGCGCGGTTTGCGCGGGCTGAACTAAAAACAAAAGGGGCCCCAACGGGCCCCTTTTTTTCATTGCCTATACCACCACCCTCAGGTCCACCAGACCCTCAAGCCGCGTTACGCTTTCCCCCGACAACGGCGAGGCCCCCTGCCCCCGCCACTTCAGCGACTGGAACCCGCAGTTCCTTGCGCAGGATTTTTCCGACATTCGACTTTGGCAGCTCGGTCCTGAATTCAAAATGCTTCGGGCATTTGTAACCAGTCAGGTTCGCTTTCGCGAAGGCAATCAACTCGGCCTCCGTCAACGACGGATCCTTCTTCACCACAAAGAGCTTCACAACCTCGCCCGAGTGGTCATTTGGAACGCCAACGGCAGCACATTCCAAGATTTTAGGATTGGTGATCATCACCTCTTCCACTTCGTTTGGATAGACGTTGAAGCCCGAAACTAAAATCATGTCCTTCTTGCGATCGACAATTTTCACATAGCCGTCCGCATTCATGAAGCCGAGATCACCCGACTTGAAGAACCCATCGCTGGTCATTACCTTGGCTGTTTCATCGGGACGGTTCCAGTACCCGCGCATGACTTGTGGACCACGGATGCAGATCTCGCCCACTTCACCGTATTTACAGTCCTCGTTGTCGTCATTGCGAATCGCAACTTCAGTGGAGGAAATGGGCAAGCCAATCAGGCCGTTGAATTCGGTGTTGGTCATCGGGTTCACGCAGGCAGCTGGCGCCGTTTCGGTCAAACCATAGGCCTCAATGATCGGACATTTGGTCAACTCCGCCCAGCGTTCTGCCACCGGCCTCTGAACGGCCATGCCGCCACCCAAGGTCAAACGCAGCTGACTGAAGTCCACCGACTTCACACTTTCTTCGTTGAGCAGAAGGTTGAACAAGCTGTTGACGCCAGTGATCGCCGTGAATTTCCACTTCTTCAGTTCTTTCACAAAACCCGGCACGTCGCGGGGATTGGTAATCAGTACGTTCAAACCACCGAGGGAAGAGAAAATGAGGAAGTTCGCCGTCAAAGAAAAGATGTGGTACAGCGGCAGCGGCGTGATGATGACTTCCTCGCCCGGGCGCAGCTGACCTTTGATCCAGGCGAATGCCTGCATCATGTTGGCCACCACGTTGCCGTGGGTCAATTCCGCGCCCTTGGAGACTCCCGTCGTGCCGCCCGTGTACTGCAGAAATGCCAAGTCCTTGTGGGTCAACTTCGGAACCCGCAATCGTCCGCTGTTGCCTTTCGCGAGGGCCGCGTTAAATGTGACCGTCCCTGCCAGATTCCACGCCGGAACCATCTTCTTCACTTTTTTGATTACAAAATTAACGATCAGGTTTTTCGGAAAATTAAGGCGGTCGCCAATCTGGGTGGTGATCACGTGTTTGACCGAGGTATTGGCAATAACCTTTTCCAAAGTCGTCATTGCATTCTCAAAAATAACGAGAGCCTTGGCTCCGGAGTCCTTTAATTGAAATTCGAGCTCGCGTGGCGTGTAGAGCGGATTGCAATTCACCACGACACAACCAGCATGCAGAGCACCAACAATGGCCACGGGATATTGCAGAACGTTCGGCAACATGATGGCAACGCGGTCGCCGCGCTGCAGTTTTAGTTCGTTCTGCAAATAGTCGGCAAATTTAAAGCCCTGATCACGCAGATCACCGTAGGTGATCGTCGCACCCATGTTGGCGAATGCCGGAAGTGATTCGTAACTTTTGAAAGACTCGTCAAAGACCTGAAGGATCGAGCTATAGCGGTTCGAATCAATGGTTTCCGGAACCCCTGCCTCGTAGTGCTTCAGCCATGGCTTGTTCATCTTCTATCGATCTCCCAGACAATAAATACTAAATCGGCAGAAACGCGGATTAGGGTCGGCATCGGACGATCGTCTTATAAGTTTAACAGGAATTTCCCAAACAAATCTAAATCCCCGTTTTTACTTAGTTTTCGACGTCTAATCTGTCCGCGCGTTTTTTTATCCTGGGGGTCTATTGTGGGTTTTTATTTTGCGATTTTTTTCACTTGGACTGTTTTCTATTAACGCCTACGCGGCTCCCGCCGATCCGGCGGCCCTCCGTAAAAGCATCCCCGATTCAGCGGTTAAAAGAACGGATCATTATGTGCGTCTGGTTGAATACGGCAGGGAATTGACGGACCGGACGTTTGCCCATGTCGGTCCGGAAGTTAAAAATCAAAAGATGCGATACTCAGGCAATAATCTTGCATGTTCCTCGTGTCACGAAGGGTCCGGCCCCAAAAAGTATGCGATTCCTTTTACCGGTATTTACGCGTCTCTTCCGATGTATCGCCCGAGTTAGAACGAGGTCGGCACGCTGGAGGAACGCATCAATGGGTGCATGGAACGGAGCATGGCTGGCAGAGCCTTGCCGCTGAACAGTCGCGAGATGAAGGCATTTGTCACCTACATACATTCCCTCTCCAAGGATGTTCCGATCGATGGAAAGGTTGAGGGGCGCCGACTGCCTACCTTCAAGGCCCCTGACCGTCGCGCGGATGTCGCTGCGGGATCCACGGTCTATCAAGAAAATTGTGTGACCTGCCATGGCGTTGATGGTGCAGGGTTGCGATCTAGACCGGCAGGCAGTGCGGCGGGTTACACTTATCCGCCACTGTGGGGTAACGATTCCTTCAACAACGGCGCCGGAATGAATCGGCTGTTAACGGCTTCAGCATTCATCAAGGTAACCATGCCGCTGGGGACTGAGCACGGCAACTCCCCTGACAGAGGGGGACTCACGGATGATGAGGCCTACGATGTCGCAGCATTCATCGTGAGTCAGGCGCGACCGACAGAGAAGAACCTCGATAGAGATTACCCTGCGCGCTGGAATAAGCCGGTCGACTGCGCATTTCCCCCGTACGGTGACGGTGCCCCAGCCGATCAACACAAGTATGGCCCATTCTCATCGCTTCAAAAAAAACATGGAACTGCTTATCCAAAAATAGAAAAAGGCGCGGATTCGGACCGCGCCTTTCCTAGTTCCAGCCACCGTCCATGGCAGCTGTCTCGAGACTCACAGGTTACAAACGTTGGTCCGCCAGGCCGCGAGTGTTTGCGCGGGGGTCTTTCCGTCGTAAGAACCCCATCCCAGGTACGTCGTGGCAAACGTGTTAAGCGCGTCCGTGGACCAGAATGCGGATGGCTGATATGCGACTGACGCGTGGAATCCTGCATCGCCGTGATCGCTTCCCGACGAAGTTTTCTCAAAAATCACCGGTGCCGCCAAAACCCCCGGAGCCGATGTACCGGCATGCACTGCAGCAAAAACACCGCCCATGACATTTCCGATCACCTGACTGTCAGACGTTGGGACAACCTTGTCTCCGGCGCCATGCATGATCAACATTTTCCCGGTTCCACCCAAGGACGCACCGAGTGTGAATGTGGACCAGTCACGCAATGAAGCCTGCATCAATGGTGCGTTGAGAGGAACGTCACGCTTTGCCAACATATTGATCACGTCGGATTTTGAAACAGAACCTGAACCATCACGGTATCCGGAGACCAAAGCATTAAGTTGCGGAACGCCCGGCAGGCCGTACAAATTCGACTGCTCAACATTGCCTTTCACAACCAACTCCGCAAGGACTCGACCAATACCCATCGTAGATCCAGCAGGACCCGCCATGTGAATTGAGCAACTGGGAATCGTCGTGAACCACGCGATACCGGCAGAGTTCGCCGGCTCACCTGTTTTGGTGTTTACGTAGGTCGCCAAAGAGCCGCCGCCACCAACGTAGGTTAAGGCAGCTGTCAACGCCGCGCCCGCTCGGGCGATCGCCAAATCAGCAACCAGTGCACCGCGCGAGAAACCCGCCATGATCGTCAATGGGAGCGCGTAAAACGTCTTGGTATTATCCGTAGAAATAGTCTTCACTTTAGTGACAATTGCGTTGTCAAGTGCACTGAAGAATGACCCACCGGACGCCTTCGAGATGAAGGATTTGACCAGACAATTTTGGACGCCCATCAGATCATCCACATCATTGTCCCATGGAATACTAGTTCCAACAGGCACTTCGTCCACTCCAACACTGTCGCAAGAAGTCTTGTCCGTACCAGAGCTAACACCTGACTTACACAGCGGTTCACCAGGGAACGTAGGAGCTACGATAATATGGTTTGCCTGCTTATCACCAAAAAATCCCGCAATATCAGCATAACTCAGACCACGATCGCCACCGTGAGCATAGGGCACAATCGGACAACTATTGCTTGAACAGCCATCAGGAACGACCACCAACGCAGTGCGCGCGTTTTCTTCAGCAGCAGACGTACTGGCCTTCAGCTTGTACTTCATTTTGTAGATCTTGGCCGCGACGCCGGTAGTTCCGTCCCGGTCAAGAGCCGTCGGGACTACTTCCCACTGGGAGAACGCTGTAACCGAAGCGCAGCGGGTTGCATAAAGCGAACTAGTATGGAGGCCAACCAAAGTAGCGACCTCTGTGGCGTCGCCAAGCAAGCTTGAAGTCTCCGTTAGTGCCTTGCCTTTTATGCCAAGACCCTCTTGAATCTCATCCCAGCGCGCAATCCCGGCCTTGATGGTCTCGTCGTCCACATCATCTGTCGTCAGGTCATCCACAGCCTTCGGAATGTCGCTGGTTTCATCGACTTTCCCGCACGCAAATATACTAAAGGCAAACGCAAGTCCAAGCGCGCCGCCGATGGTTAATTTTCTGTTGATCTTCATGCTTGAGTTCCTCGTTAGATTTGTTTCGATTCAATCACGCATCACCAATTAAACAGAGGTTCAGAACTTGTAATAAAGTTCAGTGATGAATGTGTTACGCATTGGCGCAACTGATTTGTTTGCACCTTTGACTGGCATATCAAGATCGTAAGTCAGACGAACCGGAATGCGGTTTTCAAGCTGGAAACCGTCCCAGTTCAGGCCAACCCCGATCTGGTGGATACTGCTACGCTCACCGACACCGCGGAAACCGTTGGATTGGATAAGCTCGCTTTCCTGAACACGAACGGCCGTATCATAATCATACGAGTAGCGAACTTTTCCGCCAAACGCATTCAACATCGGACTGAACTGCGCCAGTGACGTTTTGACATCGACGTAACCGCTGCTGCGAACCCCAGGACGCTCGAATTCTTCGTTATTCGAAAATCCATCACCCGTCTCATCGATGTCGTTCATTTGGGTGTTGTCGACGATCTTGGAGCGTTTGATCTTGCCCTTGCCCACGGCGTAATCCATGGTGTGTTGCCAGCCGGCAATGTAGTTTTCATTGATTTTGTAGTCGAAGCTTGAACGAAGTCCGAACTCCATAACACCACGACCAGTTGCACGCTGAGAAAGGGTTACATCCTCGTACTTACCAGTCGGCGTGTGCAAAACGATACCCACCGCGTGGCCCATTGTGTCATTGTTGAACCAGCGGTATTTGAGTCCAAGATCCACGTCACCTATTCCTGTCTCACCATCCTGCGGGACTGCAGCGTTGAGAATTATGGAATCGAGGCCGATCTTCGCAGGAACTCCCGCTTTAAGAGTGACCGACTCACCTGTGCTCAATTTGACAGATGTATCGGTTGGAAAAGCAAAACCACTGTCGATCAGCGCATCACAACCTGTGCCTGCAGTACAAAGTCCACTTGCTGCAAGCAATGCACCGGCTGCTTCATAAGCACTTCGCTTTGAAACATAATAGCCACGCTGATTGCGGTAATTAGACCCATTCAGGCCGATTTTGTTCTTCATGACGTACGGAACTAGGAAGCCGAACGATAGCTCGTCCGTAATGCCATATTCCAACGCCAATCCGCTTGCCATCACGCTGGCCGTGATTCCCCCATCGACCTTCGTGCCATCGATGTCGTAGGCAGCGCCAGTGGAAGTCGCAGAAACATATGGAATCCGTGCGCGGAGGACTTTTTCTGGAAGCGTGCCGGACTCTGGAGCAACGGCGTAGTGCGTGGGGCGTTTCGTGGTCGTGGGGAGAACATCAGATACTTCTTGAGCCAGGGCCTGAACCGAAACTGCAACGCCGGCAATGCCAGTGATGCAGACAGCAGCACCAAGCTGCTTCCATGAAGTCGAGCGCTTGCCAATAATGGTCATGTTGTTCCTCGCGAATGCAATAATTGAAAGTCACTATTGGTTAGAATAGCAGCCATAGAATTTGATTTGCAATATTGCCGGCCAAAAAGTGTCGCTGCCCGATGTTTTGGAAAAAAGCCAAAAATCTCTGGGTAACAATGACAACGGGAGATTAATCCGCAGATGCCTCAGAGGATTTGCGAGAGGATCGTGATGGCCCTGATTTTGACTTTGACTTTGATACGTCTGATTTTTTGATCGCCTTGGCCGAGCGAAGAAGCCCTGCAAGCTGGTTGAACTCGGAGGCAAGTTTATGGGACGGCTTATAGAAGACAAGTGGGACACGGGCCGCGTGACTTTCACGCATGACCACCGAGGGTGAAAGGTAGGGCTTCAAAAGAGGGTAGCCAAGGCGGCTGATGGCCTCAATGGCTCCCTTGTGGTGATTCGCTTGGGCTTGAAAGTGATTGATGATGATCCCTTCGATGGC
>CANJZQ010000066.1 GCA_947479535.1 Oligoflexales bacterium
AGAGCGGCCAGAGCCTGCTGAACGGCGGTGGTTTTACCTACCTGCCGTGGTCCAATAATGACCTGAATGAGGTTTGCTTCGCCCTGGAGGCGGGACTCGATGAGTTCCGATAACTTCAATTTTATCAGGCATTTATCCTGTTTTTATTATTTTGTCGAGTCGATCTGACAAAAGTGTCACATCGACCTGACAAAATATTAGACATCAGGAATCGGAATCAGTCGTGGTTTCTTCGTCCTTCGGCCTTCTTTTCGTACCGGCGTACATGTCGTAGATCAAAAGTTTGGCTTTGATGCTGCCGTTCATGAGGGGGATGCGC
The DNA here is from genome assembly GCA_947479535.1 of Oligoflexales bacterium. GTDB lineage: Bacteria > Bdellovibrionota_B > Oligoflexia > Oligoflexales > RGVZ01 > RGVZ01. The sequence continues at coordinate 320 of CANJZQ010000066.1, forward strand.
CGTGTGGGCTTGAGGCCAATGAATTTCCATGGCGATTCTTCGGCCACCAGTAAAGCAGCGCGCCAACCCTTGAAGTTCTTTTTCAGGTTGTCGCCGATCTCTTCGTAGAGTTGACGCAAGGCTTCATCATCGCCTTTGGCCAGACGCGCACCGTATGGCAAGTTTGCGACAAGAATCCCGGTCTCTGCGTGGGGACGGGCGTCCTCAATCCTTCCGGCTTTGAATTGGATGTCGCGTTCCACCCGGGCGCGCAGGGCGTTCTCGCGAGCCATTTCGACATACTTTTCGCTGATGTCCGAGGCGACAATCGGTGCCGGCAGCGATTCCAGACGCTCGCCACGAACGCGGTCCGAGACTTTCCGCCAGATGTCGTTGTCGAAATCCTTCAACCACTCAAAACCAAACTCGCCTTTTTTGCGGTGAATGTGTGCGGCTTTGCGCAGCCCCCGGTAGGCGGCTTCGATGGCAATGGTGCCGCTGCCGCACATGGGGTCGAGGAGTGGCTGGGTTCCGTCATAACCTGCCAAATCCAAAATGGCACAGGCCAAGGTTTCTTTGATTGGGGCCGGATGGCCTTCCGTGCGGTAGCCGCGTTTGTGCAGGGTTTTTCCTGTCGTATCCAAACTGAGCGTGCAGCGGCCTTTTTGGATGAAGGCAACGACAATGACCTTCGGGTCTTTGAGGTCAACCTTTGGGACTTTTCCCGTGTGTTGGGCAAACGCAGCCTGCAGGCTTTCGCGGATCGTCTTGCTGATGGCATTCGATCCCATCACGCCCGGCCCGCGGTCTGCTGGAACGCCTTCAACCAGAAAGGTTCGCTCCGGTAAAAACCAATCGGCCCAACGGATGCGTTTGGCCTGATCGCCCAGCATCTGTTCTGTATGGGCAGCAAATTCCTTGACGACGCGGAAGATCCGGCTGGCGGTCCGCAGTTTCAGATGCAATTCATAAAAAGTTTCAAGGTCCGGAACAGTGCACGCCACGGCCCGGTAGCGGACATCGATGTCGGTGACGCCCAAAGCCCGGAGTTCGGCCGCTAGAACTTCCTTGGTTTCGTCGGGGCAAGTGACGATGGCTTGGATTGAGTCAGGGTTCGATGCGGCGTTCGATTCAGGGTTTTTTGTCATGGGGCTTTCAAGTGACTTTCAATTTTGACTTGGGTCCGACTGGTTGGGCGGAACCTGCGACGGTGGCATTCCGAGCTCAATCACGCTGGGCAAGGTTGGTGTTCCGCCGGCTGGGCGCGGCCGGCCGGAAGGTATCACTGAAACGGTCACTGTGGCTTGAGCTTTTTGGCCATTTCCAAGGGTGCAAGTGGCTGTAATCAGGTACTGCCCGACTTTGTCAAAGGCGTGGGTGGAAATTCCGCCCAGGGAAGTGGCTCCGTCGCCGAAAGTCCAGGTGATCGTACCCGCCTCGGTGGCAAGGCACTTTGCCTGCACACTGACCTGCTCCGCAGGGTAGGCAACCAATGGTGCCGCGGTCACAAAAACAGCCGGCGCGGGAACAGCGCAGCAGGGGTCATTGTCCACGACGCGGACGGTTTGCGATGCCGTGGCGGTTTCGCCATCGGCGCTGACGACCTTCAGGGTAACGTTTTGCGCCCCGATTTTGGCGAAAGCATAGGGAACTTCAAGGGGCTCGCAGCCGCGTTGCCTCGTGCTTGCCACGCGTTGGCCGTCGATGCTGATCTGATATTCAGCCGAGTTGATGCCCGGATTGGCGCATGGGCTCTTGCCAACATAATCCGGATCCACCGTGTCTGCGGATGGACGAAAAACAACCCCCTGGTTGGTTCTGGTCACGCCAATCATCTTGCCCGCCTGAACAATCTCGAGCCTTGCTGATGGAAGAAGGCTTGCGGTTGCATCGGTCGGTCCAGCAGGACGTTCCCGATTTTTCACAGGGTCAATGATCTCGTATCCTGCAGCGCGGCATCCGCTGATGATCGTGATCATCGTGACGATCGTCGGGATCATGAATTGATTTTTCAGGGCCGTGGCCTTTAGAATTTTTTTCATGGCGTCAATGCCTCCGTTACTTGCGGAAAATGCGCAGCTCAACCCGGCGGTTCAAGCGACGTCCTTGGAAATTGTTGTTCTTTGCAATTGGGTTTTCTTCGCCGTGGCCAACGGCCATGATCTTGTTTGGTTCGAGTTTGAATTGTTCGATCAGGCGCTTGCGGATGTTGCTGGCGCGGCGGTAGCTCAAGGTCAAATTATACTGGTCGTTGCCAAGGCTGTCGGTATAGCCGTCGATGATCAGCTTTTTCCAGCCTGGACCTTTCTTCAAATGCGCCACGAGTCTGGCCAGAATCGAATGCGGGTCATTGACGATTTCTTTGTCGCTGTCAAAAGCAAACAAGAGGTCATTGACGACGATTTTTTCTTCGGCCTTGGGCGGCAGCGCGAACGGGTCTGTGGCCGGCTTCGGCATTTTCTTTGGTTGCGCCTCCTCGGGCGTGGTCGGTTCGTTGTGACGGTTGAACTCGGGTCCCATGGTCCAGTTCAAACCAGCATAAATCCTGAGGTCCGGGGAACTGATCCCTTGTGACAATTCGCGCCCCAGTCCTGCATGGACGGCAAGGTTGTGGCTGACATCGTGCTTGGCGCCGAGCAGAAGTTCCGCGGCAGAACTGGCGCGATTGGTGTTGTCGCTGGATTTGACCACTGGCCAGCTGGTGAAAATTTCTGCGATGGCCTTGGTGTCATATTCGTCAAAACGGTAGCTTGCCGCCGTGGAGGCGATCCACTGATTGCCCAATGGATCGATCGGGCTACCCGCATAGATTTCATCGCCTTTCTCGCGCCACCGGTAGCCGACGTTGAGCGCCAGTGCGAATTCCTTCCAGGTTGTGTCTGCAAGGGCCTCGACGTTCACGGTCGGGCTACTGTTTTTACCTGCATATGGGTTGTTTTTGAGGCGGTTGAAGTTGACTGAGCCTGCCACGGCAAAGCCACCGGTATCGGTTCCGGTCAGACGGTACTTGGCGTTGACCCGGACCTCGGTGTTGCCCCTTTGCGAAAACTGCCCCCGTGCAGAATCGGTGTCGTCGACTTTTTGGTCCAAAATCTGTGGCAGTGAGAGGCCAAGGTCCAGGTTTGGCAGGATTCCCGCGCCGATATTGAGGTCCATCCCCAAGAGCTGGTCGCCGCTGTCTGCCGGGAATTCGTTTGTGTCCCGGTCACGCAGCCGGGGCAATGTGTTGCGTGCGTGGTTCAAAAAAAGACCGAAATTGATGATGCCTGGGTCGAGGGTTTCGGATGACTGGACGGTTACGAAATCAAGCCCGTTTGTGGTCGGATTGAAGTTCTGGGTGTCGTTTCCAATAATATTGGCAGAGGCAGATGGGCCCAGGCAGGTTGCGAAGAGGGTAAAAAGGGCGGTGCCTTTACGTTTCAAGCCCCTTTTCAGGTCCAGTTTGAAGTCCAAGATGAGGCCCTTTCAGGACTGAGTTTTCAACTTGAGAAGAGTTCACTCTAGTATATGATCCCGGCGGGAGTTTGACCAGACGGAGGCCCTTTCCCGATGAAAAATCAGGGCTGCCAGCCAAGAGAAAGGTACCAGAATGTTTGAGAAGAATTTCAAGTCTGACGTTGAAGTTGCCCAGAAAGACATCGATTTCTCGGCGAATCGCTACCAGGTTCAATTGGACACCACTGCCGGCAAGATATCTCTTGATTTACTGCCTGAAGTGGCGCCAGAGCATTGCAAGAACATCATTGGCCTTGCGCGCAGCGGCTTTTATGATGGCATTATCTTCCATCGCATCGTGCCAGGGTTTGTGATCCAGGCGGGCTGCCCAAAAGGCGTTGGCACCGGGGGACCCGGCTACCGCGTCAAGGCAGAGTTTAATGAAACGCCGCATGTGGCCGGCGTCTTGTCCATGGCGCGCTCTCAGGATCCAGATTCTGGTGGCTCGCAATTCTTTCTTTGCTTGGGTAAGGCGGCCTTCTTGGACAGGCAGTACACGGCTTTCGGCAACACCGCCGACGAAGCCAGCTTGGCCGTGGTCAAGGCGATTGGTGAAGTGGAGACCGATGATCGCGATCGCCCCGTAGAGGACGTCACGATCAAGAAAGCGACTGTGACGGTTGAACCCAAAGCCTGAAGAAAAATCCCTTGAGGAAGGGGCTCGCAAGGGCCTTTTCTTCATGGTCATGGCCTCTGTCTTCTTTTCTTTTATGGGGGCAATGGTCAATCAGGCTCAGTTGCTCGAGCCGGACGGGTCGCCCCTGGTCGCCAGTTTTGTGCGTCTGTTGGTCAATATCTTGATTGTTGCAAGCGCTGCTGGGTTCGCAGGGAATTTGTCGCGACTTCCTGGTGATCTCAGGCCATCTCTTTGGCTCCGCGGATTTTTTGGAGCCCTCTCCCTGATTTTCGTGATGTATGGCATCCACGCCATCGGGGTCGGGGAGACTTCCTTTTTGCATGCCAGCAACAGCATTGTGATCGCCGCCTTGGGACCACTTGTGCTGCGCCAACGAAATTCGGCGCTGGCCTGGCTTGCAATCGCCGGGGCCACGATTGGTCTTTATTTTTTAGCCCAGCCACGATTTGACGATCACAGTCCGGTGGGGCGCATTGTCGCTCTTTTGTCGGGAGTTTGGGCGGCTTTTGCCTATTTGATGATTGCGCGGGCCGGACGCAGTAATTCTTCAAACACAGTGATTTTTTACCTTTGTGGCATCGGTCTGGGGATGCACATCATGGTTTTCGCTGCCGCTTTCTTCGGGAATAGTGGCTTTAAAATCCTCTGGCCTCAAAGTTCCCTGACCTACGGATTTTTGATTGGGGCGGGAATCATGGCCAGTGTGGCTCAATATTTTCTCACCGCGGCCTATCAGAGCGCCCCAGCAGCGTTAAATGCGGCCGTGAGCTATGTGACTCCGGTCCTCAACCTTGGTTGGTCGGTCTTCGCGTTCGGTCGCCACCCGGACCTTTCTGCCCTGGCTGGCGCAGGTTTGGTCCTTGTTTGCGGGGTTGCCTTGCCTGTCCTTGGTGTTTCGGCTAGAAAGAAGTCAACACACGCAGTAAACGTAGATGGTCCGTTGCCTTAAAATTTCCATGGGAGTGAACCGTGCAGCCAGTTGAAATTATGCCGATTCAAGATTCGTTGGTTTTGCGCGCTCGTGGTTCTGAACTTCTAATCCTTGCGCAACATGTGACTGAATTGAAGCAACGTAAATCGCCTCGCGATTTTTCAATTTATTTTACGGACGATGCGCTGGTGAATCGACCGGCACGGAAACTATTTCAATCTTGGCTCCGCAAGGATGATACCTTGTGGCAACGCCTTTTTAAAATGGTCCACGAGATGGAGCAGATTGCTGCTGAAGACGCTGAAGCGAAGGCTGAAGTCCCCCATGTGAAATCTAAAAAAGTTGCTTTGAAGGCCGAAGGGCACGTCATTGAACCCGTGGTCACAGCGAAGGTAAAGCCGGCAAAATCAGATGTTAAGGCAGCTCCGAAAAAAGAAGCTGCACCCGTGAAAGCGGCTCCGAAAAAACCTGAGAAAGCCGTTGCGGCTCCTGCTGCGAAGGCTGCGCCTGCAAAAAAGGCAGCTCCTGCTCCAGCCAAAAAAGCGGCTCCTGCGCCTGCTAAAAAAGCGGCTCCAGCCAAGAAAGCCGCTCCTGCCAAAGCAGCAAAGGCACCGGCAAAATCCAGCGCCAAGCCCGGCAGCAAGGCAAAGTCAGCCGCCAAGCCAGCCAAAAAACGCTGATGATTCGCAAGTACCTCGTCATCGCCAATCGGATCTCGCTGGCATCAACGCAGCGGGATTCGATCAAAACCACCGGACCTCTGATTGAACTTCTCATGCCGGTGGACATCTATTGGCAAATTGAAGATCAACTCAAGCAGTACGACCTCAAGGCATCTTCTGGCGATGACAGCACGGTTCTCGATGATCTCAACAAAAAGATCATGAGATTAGTGATCCCCTATGCCGTTTCCGAAAAGGACCGGCTGTGGCTCTCGACAAATGCTGGTTCCAGCGAATGAACCGCGCGGTCTTTCTGGACCGGGATGGCATCCTCAATGTCGATCGCGGGTACACTTTCCAGCTTACAGACTTGGTTGTGCCGGAGGGTGTTGCGCAAGCTTTGGCTCGATTGAAGTCAAAAGGTTTAAAGCTTGTTGTGATCACCAACCAGAGCGGCGTTGCGCGGGGCAAGTTTACCACGGCTGATGTTGATGCATTTCACAGCGCCCTGCAGTCGGAAATTCAGCGGCTCGGTGGTCCGGCGCTTGATTTGTTCAAATCATGCCCGCACCATCCTGATGGCCATGTTGCTCCCTACAATGTCGCATGTGCCTGCAGAAAACCCGCAATTGGATTGATTACGGATGCCTGTGTCGCCCTGGATATCGATCCAAAGAAAAGTTTTATGATTGGCGACAAGTGGAGCGACATCCTTTGCGCTCATCGCGCTGGGGCCAAGCCAATTTTGGTTCAGAG
>CANJZQ010000067.1 GCA_947479535.1 Oligoflexales bacterium
AGCTGGGCCTGCCATGGAGGTCGACCCACATTTGCCGCCACAGTTTCGGTACCCTGGCCCTTATGGCGTCGAGAGATTTGAGTGCCGTGCAAGCGGCCCTCGGTCACAGCGACATCCGTGAAACCCAGCGTTATGCGAAAGTGGTGGCCCTGATGGACGGAAAAATCCAGCAGCAGACGGCGGACTTTATCGGTCTAAATGCTCACGACGAGATTTCTAGAACCCTTCCGCTACAACGGTTTGCGAGGACATCGGCCCTGTAACCCGTGGGGCTCTATGCCTCCAACAAATTACGTATGAAATTACGTATGAAATCGTTTTTGCGGAAATTTCATCAATATTTACGGTTAGTTACAAGCGAAATGGCGGCCCCACCTGGAATCGAACCAAGAACTAACCCTTAGGAAGGGCTCGTTATATCCATTTAACTATGGGGCCGTAAGGCACTTGCCCCGGTTGGGGCAATCAGGCTTCAACCAATGCAGATGAAGCCCTCTTATTTGCTTCAATTCCTACCGTAATGTCAAACCATCATCATCAGCGGCTGTTCCAGAAAGCCCGCCAGGGTCTTCAGGAACTCAGCCCCCATGACGCCATCGATCACGCGGTGATCGCACGACATGGTGATCTTCATGCGCTGCTCCACCACGACGTTGCCCTTGGCATCGACGGCAGGGGTTGGGATCGTGGCACCAACGGCTAAGATCGCAGCCTGCGGCGGGTTGATGATTGCCGTGAACTCTTCAATGCCAAACATGCCGAGGTTGGAAATCGTAAACGTCCCGCCCGCGTAATCTTCGTTGGCAAGCTGACCGGCCTTGGCACGTTGCGCCAGACTGCGGCTGGCCGCAGCGATATCGCGGACCGGCATCTGGTCGGCATTGCGAATGACCGGAGTCACAAGCCCCGTCGGAAGGGCGACGGCAACACACATGTGCACCGCACCAAATTGAACGATGTTGTCCCCTTGCCACGAGGCATTGATGCCCGGGTGATGGCGCAGGGCACGAGACGTTGCAAAGATGACGAGGTCGTTGACGGAAACCTTTGTGCCTTTTTCTCCAGCGGCGTCGTTCAGCATCTGACGCCACTGCATCATGTTGCCCATGTTGACGGAACGCGTCAGATAAAAATGCGGTGCGTCGTTCTTGCCGGCCAGAAGGCGCTTTGCAATCGTCTTGCGCATCAGGGTGACGGGAATCGTCTGGTCTTCGCGCGGCGCCATCGGCACAAATCCGCCATTATTCGTCGATCCACTTGCCCCACCGCGCGCAACAACGGCCTCGATGTCTCGCATCACAATGCGCCCGGCTGGACCGGAACCGGCGACGCCGGCCAGGTTGACGTTGCTGGCAGCGGCCATGCGGCGGGCCAACGGTGAAGATTTGATGCGGCCCGTGTTGACCGGAGAGGCGGGAGCTACGGGAGCAACAGGAGATGCCGGCTTCGCTGCCGCAGCGACGGGGGCCGGTTTTGCTGCATGAGCTGCATGAGCTGCGGGACCTGGCGCGGCCTTGGATCCGGCAGCAGCAGCCGTCAGTGCATTCATGTCAAAGGCCTCGCCCTTTTTGCCGATGACGGCAATCGGTGTGTTCAGGGCCATGGTCTTGCCGGGCTGCGCGATGATTTTAAGAAGCACGCCGCCAAAAGGAGACTGGTATTCCATCGTGGCCTTGTCGGTTTCGATTTCGCAAAGCGAGCCGCCTTCTTCGACGGTGTCGCCTTCCTTCTTCAACCAGCTGGCGACAGCGCCTTCTTCCATCGTGTCACTGAGCTTCGGCATTTCAACAATGTTAGCCATGGCTTTGGTGTCTCCGAATATCAAACGGAATTTCAATACGTCGCAAAAAAATTCTGCGCAAAAAATCTAGTAAAGCGTCTCGCGAATACCGGCCACAATGCGATCCACACCGGGAAGAACGCGGTCCTCAAGGCTTTCGGCATACGGCATCGGCACAAATTCACTGGAAACACGGACCACCGGGGCATCCAGGTCGTCAAAGCATTCTTTGTGAACGCGATCCGAAATGTGGGCACTGACCGAGGCAAAAGAGTTGGCCTCGTCCACCACCACACAACGATGGGTTTTGCGCACACTTTCAAAAATCATCGGCTCGTCCAGGGGCTGCAACGTGCGTGGGTCGATCACTTCGCACTCGATGCCCTCTGCGGCCAAAATAGTGGCAGCCTCCAACACCCGGTGCAGCATCCTGTTCCATGCAACCACAGTCACATGATGGCCGGCGCGCTTGATGTCACCGACACCAATTGGAATCAGGGTTTCTTCCTCGGGGACTTCACCCTTGAAGGCGTACATCATTTCGCTCTCAAGAAAGATGACGGGATTGTTGTCGCGAATGGCAGATTTAAGCAGGCCGTAACCGTCAGCAGGAGTCGAAACCGAGATGACCTTCAGCCCTGGGACGTGGGTCAAGAACCCTTCGACCGTCTGTGAATGCTGCGCGGCCAGCATGTGCGCCGATCCGTTTGGTCCACGAAACACGATGGGAATCGGAAATTGGCCGGCGGACATGTAAAGCATCTTCGCCGCATGATTGATGATCTGGTCAAAGGCCTGAATGCCGAAGTTCCAAGTCATCATTTCGATGATGGGACGAAGTCCCGCCATTGCCGCGCCGACGCCAAGGCCAGCAAAGCCGCCTTCGGAGATGGGAGAATCAATGACACGCTTTTCGCCAAACTTGGCCAGCATGCCTTTTGAAACTTTGTAGGCACCGTCATACTGGGCGACTTCTTCGCCCATCAGAAAAATACTCGGATCGCGTTCCATCTCTTCGCACATGGCGCGATTCAAGGCTTCGCGAAACGTCAGGGTTACGGTTGTCATGGTGAGTGGCCTCGATCTTTTTTTCTTATGCTTATTCTTTTTCTAATTCTTATTCTTATTCTGCGTACACGTGCTGCCAGATCTCGTCTTCACCGGGGGGCGGCGACTGGTCGGCAAAGTCTTCCGCATCGGATGCAATCTTTTTTGCCTCTTCATCCCACTTGGCCAAGTCGGCTTCGGTTGCCAATTTGCTGGCGACCAAAAACTTGCCATGCATGTTCATCGGGTCTTTCGCCTGGTATTCGGCGACTTCTTCTTTCGTCCGGTATGCGCCCGGGTCAGAAACCGAGTGCCCGCGGTAGCGGTACGTCATGATCTCCATCAGGTGCGGATGGTTGTCGCGGCGCATTCCATCTGCGGTCGCTTTGACGGCATCATAAATATTGAGGACATCAAGGCCGTCGACCTGCGAGTGGGCCATGTCATAGGCCAAAGCGCGTTTCCAAAGGTGATCCACACTGGTCGTCCGGTGAATGTCGGTGCCCATGCCGTAACGGTTGTTTTCAATGATGAAAAGCACCGGCAATTTCCATGTCGCGGCCATGTTGAGGGCCTCATGAAATTGACCCTGATTCGTCGCTGCGTCGCCCATGTAGCACACGCAGATGTCTTGCTCGCCGCGATACTTGATCGCAAAACCAACACCGGCAGCCAGTGGGACCTGTCCGCCGACAATGCCATGCCCGCCGAGGAAGCGTTTTTCCTTGCTGAACATGTGCATTGATCCGCCCTTGCCGCGGACACAACCATCAACCTTGCCAAAAAGCTCGGCCATGACGGCTTTTGGTTCGATGCCTTTGGCGATGGCCTGGGTGTGGGACCGGTAGGCGCCGATCATGTAGTCCGTCGGACGCAACGCATGCTGCACGCCGGCAGCCACGGCTTCCTGGCCGATGTGCAGGTGGCAAAATCCCGCGAACTTGCGACGTGTTGTGTAGGCAACGTGGACGCGCTCCTCAAAACGCCGGTACAGGATCATGTCCTTGTAGAGCTGGACTAGAAAATCTTTGCTGAGGGCAGAGTCTTTTGATTTTTGCTTCATTAAATCTTGTTTCATTTATTTTCCATCGAAATGCTTGAAGGCAAGGGTGCCGTTGGTCCCACCAAAGCCGAATGAATTGGACAAGGCGTAACGAATTTTGCGCTCACGGGGGCCACCCACCGTGTAATCCAGAGTGCATTCCGGATCAGGGGTTTGGTAATTGGCGGTCGGCGGAACAACTCCGTGATGGACTGCAAGGGCGGTATAAACAGCTTCGATACCACCAGCAGCACCAAGGCAATGTCCGGTGACGCCCTTTGTAGAACAAACTGAAATGGATTTAGCGTGGGATCCAAAGACTTTGGTGATCGCCATGCTCTCAAACGAGTCGTTAAGTTTAGTCGACGTCCCGTGGGCGTTGATATGATCGATTTCATCAACATTGATTTTGGCAGATGCTATCGCCATCTTCATGCAGCGTTGGGCGCCTTCACCCTCTGGGGCTGGCGACGTGATGTGATAGGCATCGCCAGACATCCCGTATCCGACGAGTTCCGCGTAAATTTTCGCGCCGCGTTTTTTAGCGTGCTCGTATTCCTCAAGAACCAGTACGCCAGACCCCTCGCCCATCACAAATCCATCGCGGTTCAGGTCAAACGGGCGGGAGGCTTCCTTGGGGTTTTCATTGTTGGTGCTGAGGGCTTTCATGACTGCGAAGGAAGCGATTCCAAGGGGGCTGATGGCAGACTCTGCTCCGCCCGCAACCATGGCATCGGCCATTCCGTTTTTAATGTACAGATACGCTTCGCCAACGCCGTGGGTTCCGCTGGTGCAAGCCGTGGTCGTGCAAATATTTGGACCCTTCAGGTTGTACATGCGCGAGACAACACCGGACGCCATGTTGGCGATCATGTAGGGAATGAAAAAGGGCGAGATGCGACGCGGGCCTTTTTCTTTAAGAATGATCGTGTTTTCTTCGATGTCCCAGAGGCCGCCAAGTCCAACACCGATCGACACGCCGTATTGATCACCGTCGATGCCTTCGCCGCACGGAAGGCCTGAGTCTTTCACGGCCTGATGCGCAGCCGCAGCCGCAAACTTGATGAAACGTGTGGCGCGATTGGCCTCTTTCGGGTCCAGCGCCTCCCCTAGTTCTAACCCGCGAACTTCTCCGGCGATCTGCACGGAAAGGTTTGACGGATCGAACAGCGAAATGCGGTCGATCCCCGAGCGGCCTTCAAGGGCATTGCCCCAACATGTTTTAATTTCGTTACCCGTTGGCGCAACCATGCCAACGCCTGTGACCACGACTCGACGCATTGGTAGATCCTTCTCTCCAGGGCGTTTGTGTATACACGGAACCGGAATGCAGAGAATTCCCAATTTGAGGGAAGACCTTGCGAAAATACAGGAAAATTTGACCGCGACCTAGAAGAAAGGATTGGCGGTTGGCAGTACCCAGCCGCCTGTGGGTGTCGGCGTCGTTGAGGTGGATCTGAAATTACATAAATATCTATATATTTCAGCTAGTTACTGGAAAATCGCCTGATGGTTCAAGCCTCTGATTTGCATTTCGCAAGGAGCTCGGCGAAAGCCAGGAAATACCGGGACTTGATCCGGTCGACCATTTCGCGGGCTTTGTTTTCATTGTAGGTGTGCAAGGTGGCATTTCGGTCTTCAATGATATCCATCCACAACTTCTCGTCGCCCCTCACTCACCTCACGCAAACAACGGCATTGCGGCCCTCGATCTTAGGGTTGGTGTAGGTGCTCCCATCCGCCAAACGCTCGATCCAGGCGTAATCGTAATCGAAAGAGGAAGCCGACCAAAAAGTATCTTGTATGTTTACAAGCGTCATCCAATTGGCGCTAGCCGCACTAACCATCCCATGCTCGTACGCGTCCATAAGCTCTTTCTGGGTGGGTAAACGCCAGCTTCCAGCGGTTTGACCATTGTGAAGCGAAGCATTGCACGTAGTGATTGCATCCTGCCAAGATACGCCCGACGTAACTCGCTTGCTCCACTTCAACCCGCTGATCTTGTCTTGCATGGTGCATCTCTCTGGTGAACCAGTGGGATTATCAGCGCAACTCGCGCCGCCAGTTCCCGCAGTCGTCACATCCTTCCAGACATTGTCGTCACCTGCACTTGCTTCAACATTACCGCAGTAGTAGTTGGCAACGGACCATGTTGGCGGGAAATCTGTGGATGCAGGAAGGCCGTAATAATCGTGAATCGTGTCCCAAATGTCGCTGCCTGGACCTGCAGGGGAAGTCGTGTTGTCTATCGATCCTGTTCCGGAAAGTTTAACCGCATTACGGCAGTTGACCTTTAGTTTACCGGTGACATCACCCACCACAGTCCCAGCACGCAGGTCCCAGGCGTCGGGCGCAACGAATGAATATTCTCCGGCAACGCCGGCAACAGTCACGCCGGATTTGATATTTCCGGCCAAGAGATTACTTAAATCCAAAGTGCCAGCGGCACCGTTTACGGTATCTGTCGTTTTCACATTGGCCACATCCGGAAAGTCAGGTGAATAGGATGGGGTGAATTCAGTTCCCGCCGCACCGTAAGAGGTCGTGCCCGACTTCACATCGGACGCTGCGGGCAATGTCACATTCCCGGCGACCCCGGCCACAGTCTCGCCGGATTTGATATTACCGGCCAAGAGATTACTTAAATCCAAAGTGCCAGCGGCACCGTTGACGGTGTCGGTCGTTTTAACATTGGCGACATCTGGAAAGTCAGGTGAATAGGATGGGGTGAATTCAGTTCCC
>CANJZQ010000068.1 GCA_947479535.1 Oligoflexales bacterium
CGACTCTGCGATACCCCTTGATCAACGTCCCATCGATTTTTTCTTTATGGTTGGCAAGGGTGCCGACATGCAGGGCGTCATCCACGAGTGGGGCTGCACCAACATCAGAGATCTGATGGGAGCGGCCGGTTTTGTTGCGCAAAAATCCAACCTCGAGGAAATCATGATCCTGGTCCCACCGGCCCTGGAGGAGTCCCGGCTGGCCGAATTGCAGCAATCGAGCACACGGGTTGAGCAACACGCGATGGTTTGGGTGAAAGCGCTGAAACCAGAAACCCGGACCCTCGTGGACCGTGCTTTGAGAGATGGATTCATTTGGGGGCTGGACTCAATCTAGGAATGGGCAGAGGTTTCGATGATTTTGAGTTTTTCCAGCCGGGAAAGACCCTTGATCTGAAGCTCACGCTTCAGTGCTGCACTCTTGTCCAGAGCATCCTCTGAGTACACCACCACAAGAGGGCGGCGAACGCGCGTGTACTTGGATGCCGTGCCAAGGTTGTGCGCACGCAGCCTCTTCACCAGATCATTGGTGATCCCGGTGTAAAGGCTGCCATCGCAGCACTTCAGAATATAGACGATGTATCCCATCGCCAAAAAAATCAACCCGGCTTATCCGTTCTGCAGCAGCGAAAGCGCCATTTTCGGCACACTGTTGGCCTGAGCCAGCATGGCAGTTCCGGCTTGCATGAGGATATTCTGCTTCGCCATTTCAGACGTCTCTTCTGCGATATCAACGTCTTTGATGCGGGAACGGGCGGCAGACAGATTTTCAATCGAGATTGCCGTGTTCTTGATCGTTGATTCAAGGCGGTTCTCAATGGCACCGAGCTGCCCACGGACAGACGATACTTTTTCAACTGCCAAGTCGATGCTGGCCAAACTGCGCTGGGCATCAAACTTCGTGTTCACGGTGAGCTCTTCAAGGCCAAGCTTGTCGACGTTTACGTCGAGCTTGAAAGCATCAAAGGAGATCCGGTCAACACCCAGGAGGTTATCGCCACCGGTGTTCACCTGGAAATCGAGTGATCCCCCCGTACCGTCAAGCAGATAAGTTCCGTTGAACTCGGTCGAGTTGGCGATCCGGTCGATTTCTTCCTTGAGGGACTTGTATTCCTGGTCAAGGTAGCCACGCTCCTTGGCACCAATCGTGTCACTCGCGGACTGCACGCCGAGTTCACGCAAGCGGACAAGAATGTTTTGGATCTCGTTCAAGCCGCCTTCTGCAACCTGAATCAGCGACACGCCGTCGGATGCGTTCCGCGAAGCCTGAACGAGGCCACGCGTCTTGGCGCGCAGCTTCTCAGAAATCGCTAGACCGGCAGCATCGTCGCCGGAACGGTTGATCCGGTAACCACTGGACAAGCGCTCAAGGGACCGGTCGAGCAAAGCTCGGGTGCCCTTCAAGTGCCGCTGAGAGGTCAACGCCATTGTATTGGTTTGGATTCTAAGACCCATGCTCTACCTCGTCCTTGAGGGAAAAACCTGTCGGAGTTCAACTACAGTTATAACACGCTATTTTTCACAGTGTGAACAAGCCGGCAAAATTTACCGGCTAATTGATGGGAGAAAGGTCATTAGTGGGCAGAATCGACCTCGGAATCGCCCAAGGAATCGACAGTCACGGTGAGGGGTTCAGAGAAGGTTTGCCCCTTTTCGGTGTCCTCTCCGGCGAAATCGCGCACTGGAACGCGGCCCTTTGCCCCACTGAGGGAATCGATCCATTGCGGTGTCCCGATCCCGTGCGTGCCGTGATCCTTCACCGCTCGAAAGGCAGCATCGGGGCTGCCCAGCATTGCATTATATGACGGAGTCGATGGGGTTTCTGACGATGCTTTCGATGAAGAAAGGATCCCTCGCTTCGCTCGGGATGACGTGGTCGAGGCTCGGGATGACGTGGTCGAGGCGCGACTGTGACGCGCAATCGTCGGCCGCACGGGCATCGCCAAGGCTGCGGCCGGAACTACAGTGGCCTCGGCAACAGCGACGACCTTTGGGGATTCCGTCGGGCGTTCATTGGTGATTGCCGGCTGCGCCAAGTGGCGCGCCAGTGTAATAGAAAGGGTCAGGGCCATGATCAGGGTAACAACAACAGCTGGCTTGCGCATAAGCAGCCTCCTACAGCAACGGAGGTATATTAACATGATTTTATTAAAAATGAATTATTATTTTAAACATATTAATATAAATGCGCTCCGTTGGATTTTGTTACCAGCGGCCCTGCTGACGCTCTTTTTTTTCGTAAGATACTGGAATTACAGCGCAAAAAATGAATCGCCCTGCCCGCCCCCCAGCGGATCAATACCCATGAGAGTCGCATCAGCTTCATTGGCGGGAGATGAACTTCTCGTTCGGATCCTTAAAAAAGCAGGTGTCATGGACCGCCTCATTGCCACCTCGAAATTTGCCGACGATCCGCTCTATAGCCACATTACGAACGAAGCCCGCAAAGTCAGCGCCCGCGTGGGCGACAACCTTGAAGCCTTGGCTTCGCTAAAACCGGATCTGGTGGTGTTCGCTACCTTTAATCGACCCGCAGTGACCAGCGCGCTTCAGCGCCTGGCGGTACAGAATTGCTGGCTCGATGCTTTTGAATCCCTGGAGGGCATTCGCGGAAACATCATGAGGCTGGGCACCGCCTTGGGACTTGAAGCTGCTGCGCGGAATGTCGCCGATGACTTTCAAGCAGAAGTCCTGTCAGAGGCCCGCACCACCCGAACCCTTGCGGGCGCAAATACCGTCGACGCCAAACCCCGGGTTCTGAGCTTTGATGGTTCCGGGACCGTCATGGCAGGAAAAACGACTTTCGATGATCTTGTGCAGCTTGCGGGAGGCATCAACGCTGCATCGGCTGCCGGCCTAACTGGCTGGCCACGGATCACCGATGAAGCGATCTCTGCCATGGCACCTGACGTCATCGTCTTGTTGACCGACACGCGCAGCGCAAGTGAACTCAGGTCCGAGTTGCAGACAAAGCCCGGCTGGCGCGACACGCCTGCCGTAAAAAACAGTCGCTTCGCGATGCCGTCTCCCGCAGACCTTCTGGCTCTTTCTCCGGACGTGCTCCGTGCTGTCCCCGCCTTGCGCAACGCTTTTTACATTTCGAACCGGCGAGACGCACTCCCATGAAAAACAAGACTGAAATGGGCAGCACGACATTTCTGATCGCCGCGTTGACGGCAACCTTTGCCTTGAGCCTTGTCACTGGTGTTTCCGGAAGTTTTCTCGATTCTGGCACTGAGGCAATCATCCAGTTCCGATTACCCCGGAGCACACTGGCCCTGCTTTCGGGCGGATTTCTGGGAGTTGCCGGGGCACTGACTCAAAACCTTTTTCGCAATCCCCTGGCCTCTCCGTCCGTCCTGGGCATTGAGGCCGGCGGCAGCCTGGCGGTGACAGCCCTCCTTGTTGCAGGACTTTCATTAAATCTGGCTCCGATTGCCGCTTTGGCAGGATGCCTGCTGGCCTTGATGCTTGTTTTAACCTTCCGATCAAATTTGATTCTGAGCGGACTTGCGATTTCCACCGCTGCAGGCTCGGTGGGGAGCCTGTTGTTATCCATTGCCCTGAATGACCCTGGTCGCGCAGTTTCCGTGCTGCAATGGCTTCTTGGCAGCCTGTCCGGGCGTGGCTGGAGCGATTTAATGCGCGCCGTCCCCTTTGCCGCGGCTGGCCTCTTCATGAGCTGGCGGCTTGGCCCTGCACTCGACACCATGATGTTGGGCTCACAAATTGCCAGCACCGTTGGATTGGATGTTGAACGGAAAAAAATCACGGCAGTAACGGCCGTTGCCCTGCTCACAGCCGCTGCAATCACAGGCGGCGGATTGTTGCCGTTTGTTGGCCTTGTTGCCCCCCACATCGCGCGAAGCATAGGCACCTACCGGCCAGGAAGTTTGAAATCCAATTCCATCGCAGCAAAAAGTTTCTGCCTCGGTGCCATTCTCGTCATGTTTGCCGATTTAATCGCACGCACAGCCGCAGGCGCTCGCGAACTTGAAACCGGTGTCATCACTGGCGTGATTGGCGGACCTTTTTTTCTTTGGTGCCTCTGGCGTCAGCAAGGCAAGGAGCCAGCAAGATGACTTCAGCACATCCACTATTGCCATTCATCCATCAGGCAAGTGGTGCCGGATTGAAAGTTACGGAACTTCGCTTGAAGGGCCGGGGATCAATCCTTGATGATGGCTATTCGGCAGCTTTTACGGACGGCAAAATCCATTACATCACGGCTCCCAACGGTGCAGGAAAAAGTTCTCTCCTGGCTTGCCTGACCGGCTTGCTGAAAGCTGACTCCGGTTCCATTGAAGTGCAGAAAAAAGAGAAAGAAGCCGGACAATCCGCGCTAGAAAAAGCCGCCATGATTTCCTGGTTGCCACCAGATGACGATTTCACCCTGCCGCAATGCGCAATCGACGTGGTCCTTGCCGGACGCTGGCGCTTCCACCTGGGCAGGCCAACCCAAACTGACCAGGGGATTGCCATGCAATGCCTCGATGCCCTCGGCATTGGAGATTTACACAACAAGGCATCCACAGATTTAAGTTCTGGTCAAAAGCGCCGCGTCAATCTAGCCCGCGTCATCGCACAGGATGCGGCAATCATGCTGCTTGATGAGCCATTCCGGGGGCTTGATGCCACCGCACGACATTCGTGCCGGGAAGTTCTGATGGCACTGGCAGACCGTGGGCGCACCATCATCATTGCCGATCCCATGCCGCCGGAGTAATGCCCGCACGAATCCATTCATTTGTGCTTGAACGTTTTGACGCCATCCCATGTGTCGTCAAGATTCATGCCTTTGAGTTCGGCAATCCGTTCGACATAAATTCCGCATGATTTGTCTTCAGGACGTATCATCATGCATTGCATGAACGATTTCTGGGCATTGGCCCAGTCGCGTTTCAGGTAATGGCCGCGCGCCTCATTGAAGTGTCCGGTAAACTCGCGCAACAGCGATTCCTTTCCGACTCCAAATGTATCGGGACGCATGAGCTCATGGACACGAACGGGTTCAAGCTTGCCCTTCACCCGGATGGTGTCGAGATCTCGCAAATGAAAGTCCGTGCGTGAAATCTTTTTAAAAGTCCGGTCGCTCAGCAAAATCTTGACGCCGTATTCCTTGGTCAAACCCTCCAGGCGCGAACCAAGGTTCACGTTGTCGCCCATAACTGTGTAAGTAAAGCGCTCATCAGACCCCATGTTCCCCACTGACATTGGACCAGTGTTCAAACCAATTCCAATATCAACGACTGGCAATCCCATCTTGGGGAAATCGACCCGCAACCGGTCCAACACGTAAAGCATGTTGATCGAAGCTTCGCATGCAACATCTGCGGTGTTTGGCACTTCGAGGGGAGCACCCCAAAACGCCATGATCGCGTCACCAATGAACTTGTCCAAGACCCCCTTGGAATCCAGGACGATTTTTGTCATTGGAGTGAAATAAAGGTTCATCAACTCGCATAATTTTTCTGGCGACATCGATTCGGACATCGTTGTGAAATCGCGGACGTCACTAAAGAAAACGGTCAATTCCTTTTTCTCACCACCAAGTTTCAAAGATTCTGGATTTTCCAGCACCTGGGCAATGACATCCGAACTGAGATAGAGGGAAAACGCACCTTTCACTTTTTTCTTTTCACGCTCTTCCGTCAGGTACCGGTAAGTCGTCACCATCAGATACACGGATCCAACCGTGAAAAGTGGAGCCGCGGCTGCGACCCACACACCCTTGCCGAACCAGAAGTAGCGATCCACAATAAACATGGTCAAAAACAACAAGCTCGTCGCGATCGCCGAAGCCGTTGCCGGCAGAATGCTGACAAAGGCCGTGGTCAGCAGGCCAAGGGCCATGATTCCAAGAAATTCCATCTTGAAGATCGCAGCGGGACGCCGCATGAATTTTCCAGTGAACACGTTGTCAATGAATGCGGCGTGATTTTCAACGCCATCGATTGTGGCGTCAAATGAGTTTGCCCTGATGTCATTAATTCCAGTTGCCGTCGGACCAGCAAGGAGCACCGCACCCTGCAATTGATCGCGTTCCTGATGCGTGAAAGAATTATTCATTGCATCAACGAAACTGAAGTGCGGCACCATCTGCCGTCCGCCAAGATGATTGATCATGGCCCTGCCAGTGCCGACGGGATCGACTGGAATCTTGATCAGATCCCGATCATCGTTCGGGTTCATCAAGAGAATTTCTTCGATACCATGACCATCAAAGAAAACAACTGGCTCACGCCCCATCGCGCTAGCGACGGTTTTGAGCGCCAGACTTGGCATGAGGCGCCCATTTATATTTCGCACGAGATTGATCCAACGGATGACTCCATCATCGTCTGGATCGTTGTTGAAAAACCCATGATAACCAGTCGCCATGTTGACCATGGGAATGTTCGGCGTAATGCCAAAGGTGTTGATCAATGGATATCCAGAAAGGTCTTTGCCTTCCGGCAGGATCACATTCTGGACGGCCGAGGACTCCATCGGTTCAAGCCCCTCGAAAGGAGCCGCCCCAGCCGCCTCGGCCGCGGCAGGACTTGGGTAATAAAAGTACCCGAGGACCACATTGCCAAAGGATTTAAG
>CANJZQ010000069.1 GCA_947479535.1 Oligoflexales bacterium
ACAAAAAACAGCCGGGTTGCCAAACCAGGCCAGAGCCTCGCGCTGGCAAGCGGTCAAAGCTGGTGCGAGTTCGTCATCGCGGCGGACGACGCGCATTCCACGGCCACCGCCGCCGGCAGCAGCCTTTAAAATCAGCGGGTAGCCAATCTGGCTGGCGATGGATTTGATTTCTTCGGGAGACTCAAGTGGGTGATCCGACCCGGGAACCACCGGGACTCCGGTTTTCTTCATCAGGGTTTTTGCAGCAATCTTGTCGCCCATGAGGCGCATGGCGGCTGGCGATGGACCAATGAACTTCGCCCCCGCGGCGGCGACGGCTTCTGCAAATTCAGCATTTTCAGACAGAAAACCATAGCCAGGGTGGACCGCGTCGGCTCCCGACGTTTTGATGGCCGCAACTAGTGCTGGCACGTTCAAGTAGGTATCGGTGGACAGGCGTCCCGGCAAACGAACGGCCATGTCGGCCAGACGAACATGCATGCTGCTTTCATCGGCATCGGAATATACGGCAACGCTTTGAATGCCGAGTTCTTTTAAGGCGCGGATGACGCGAACCGCAATTTCGCCGCGGTTCGCGATCAGGACGCGTTTAAAGCGGGATGTTGCCATGCTTGCGCTCCGGTCCCCGTTCACGTTTGCCGCGACAGGCCCGCAGGCCTGCAATGATTTGCCCGCGGGTTTCTTCGGGCAGAATCACGGCGTCGATGTAGCCTTTGGCGGCTGCAATATATGGGTTGGCAAATTTTTCCGCGTATTCCTGCGCAAGTTCCTGGCGGCGCGCGTCGGGATTTTTTGCCGCGGTGATCTCGCCACGGAAGATGATGTTGCAGGCCCCTTGGGCTCCCATCACGGCAATTTCAGCGGTCGGCCAAGCTAGATTAACATCGGCGCCAATGTGCTTGCTGCTCATGACGTCGTAGGCGCCGCCGTAAGCCTTGCGGGTGATCACCGTCAACTTCGGAACGGTGGCCTCGCAGTACGCGTAAAGAAGTTTCGCGCCGTGGCGGATGATTCCATTTTTCTCCTGGTCGCTGCCCGGAAGAAATCCAGGGACATCGACCAGCGTCACAACGGGGATGTTGAAGGCGTCGCAAAACCGGACAAATCGCGCGCCCTTCACCGAACTGTTGATGTCGAGCACGCCGGCCAGATGGGCGGGGTTGTTGGCGACGATGCCAACCACTTGACCTTCAAATCGTCCGAAGCCCGTGATGATGTGCGGCGCAAAATTCTTTTTTATTTCAGTGAAAGATTCCGGGTCGACGATTCCGTGAATCACTTCGAGCATCGAGTAAGGTTGATTCGGGTTTGCAGGGATCACGCTGGCAAGTTTCTTTGCGTTGGCCTCGATCTGGCTGTGCCATTCCGGATTTTCTGCTGGTGACGGTGTCGCGGTCACTGGCGGGCCATCCAGATTGTTTGACGGCAAATAGGCCAGGAAATGACGAAGCGCTTCCAACGCCTCGGCGTCGGTCGAGTGCTGCCCATCGGCCACGCCACTGAGGGATGTGTGCGTGTGTGCACCGCCAAGATCATCAAACGAGATCTGTTCTCCGGTGACGGTCTTGATGACGTCCGGGCCGGTGATGAACATGTGGCTGGTTTGATCCACCATGAAAACAAAGTCGGTCATGGCGGGTGAGTAAACGGCACCACCGGCACAGGGGCCCATGATGACCGAGATCTGCGGAATGACGCCCGATGATTTGACGTTGCGCAGGAATATTTCAGCGTATCCGCCCAGGCTTGCGACGCCTTCTTGGATCCTGGCACCACCTGAATCATTGATGCCGATCACAGGAGCGCCGTTCTTGACGGCGAGGTCCATGATCTTGCAAATCTTGCGCGACACGGTGGCCGACAGGCTGCCGCCAAAGACAGTGAAGTCCTGGGAGAAAACGTAAACCACCCGGCCTTGGACGGTGCCGTGGCCAGTGACGACTCCGTCGCCAAGGATCTTTTTTTCGCCCATGCCAAAGTCCTGGCAATCGTGAGTGGCAAAGGCGTCGAGTTCAACAAAGCTGCCGGCATCGAGCAGGACTTCAATCCTTTCGCGTGCGGTCAACTTGCCCTTGCTGCGTTGGGCTGCCAAACGTTCTGCGCCGCCTCCCACGCGGGATTCTTCGCGCATGGCAATGAGCCTTGTTCGTGGATTGGCACTGGGTGTCGTTTCGTTTGCCATGGGCTGCATCCCTCTATGTAGAGCACAAGAAACAATTCGATCAGTCGAGCACCAGACGGCCCGGGTAGTCGCGCCAGAAATCCTGGGTCAGAGCCCGCTTCAGGGGCTCGCTCCATTCGGGGGCTTTCAAGTTTGCCGACCTTTCCGGCAAGGCCCTTGCCGTTTCGATTCCGCTTTTGCTGCGCGTCCAGATTAATTTTCCAGTTGTTGTGTCAACGAGCCACATTGAAAAATGGACCGATCGAGACAGGGCGATCAATCCACGGTCATTGCCGCGGTCATCAGTGGCAGACACCAGAATTGGAATCAAGACGGCGTCGGCGTGCTTTTGCACGTCGCTGAATCGTGCCAGCCACATTTGCCAGGCTGCGTTGGCCCCAAGGGATTCGGCATAAAGTGCCGCCGGTCCGGCGCACATTGGTTTGTCCCTGGTGATGCAGCGAGGCTTTGACGTGGCTTCCAAAATGATTCCGAACCCTTCGGAAACTGCCGTTGGCCATTTCGCCTGATCGAGGAGTTTGTCGACGACCTTTGGGGAAAATCCGCGCATGTAGGGTTGCGCACGAAATCCATCCATCACCGATTCGTCCATCCGGTCGCATAAGATTTTGCGATCGGCGGGAGTGAGTTCGACGTAGCGCCAGGTTTGGCAGGGCAAGACCGCGGTTCGCGCCGGGATGTGGCTGGTGAATTCTTGCTGCAGGCCATCAGACGTTTTTTGATACAGCGGGACGCATGATGCCACAGGCATTAGAGCAAATGGAGCCAATCCAGCCAGCGCGACTAGCAATGCAGCTCGAATGTTGCGAAGTGAGCTCACTGATTTTTCCGCTGATTTCTTTGGTGGCGAAGGTGTTCCAGTTGGCTCTCCCAGGAACGCAGCTGTTGACACGCCCACGATGACAACAAGGCATTGCGCTGACGCTCGGGCAAAAGGTAACGCTCGTCGCCCAGTTCAAGGCGGGCCTTGCGCGTCAACTGGCTCAAGGTGACGGCGGCGGACACTGAAATATTCAGGCTCTCGACCAGTCCCACCATGGGAATCGAAAACGGAATGTCGATGTGCTCGCGCCATTCCTTTGCGACCCCTTCGTGCTCGTTGCCAAACACAACGGCAATCGGACGATCGACGGGCAAGTCAAACATCGAGGTTTTTGCATCAGGATAACCGGCGGCCAGGACAAATCCCTGATTGCGCAAGTCCGCAACACATCCCGCAATGGTGTCGTGCTTTTGAATTTGCAACCATTCGGCGACGCCTTTTGCGACGGTCGACGGTTGAAATTTTTCTTTCAGGCAAACGACGTCGACTCGCGCGACGCCAAAGGCTTCTGCCGATCTCAAGCAGGCCGAGATGTTGTGTGGATGATGGATGTCCTGGACCACGAGCCGGATGTGGCCCGTGCGATTGTCAGCCGCACGGACGAGGCGGCTGCGCCGCGACTCGGTCATGGACGGGGAGAGCAGTTCCCAGGCGTCTTCCGGGTACTCAGCGGTCATGGATTAAGCCTCGGATCGGGCAGTGACGTTTTCGTGTGGCTCAGTCCGCCCTGGATCCGATGGAACTTGCTCGTGATCGACTTCGACCAGTGACTTTCCAATGGAGGCGAGGGCACCACCGACCAGCTCCCCAAGGGACATCTTTTTGATGAGATCGGCGGGCACGAGGGCTTGTTGGTTCAAAGTCCACGTGGACAGGTCTTTTAGGGCATGTTCCCAGTTGGTGCTGCGCTCTTCCGCCATGATCTTCAGGCTGCGCATGCTTTGGTACAGGCGCTCCAACTGGGTGTTGCGGCGCCTGGTCTTGTGCATGGTTTCGAGTTCATTGGCGACGGCTGCCTTAACTGCCGTCAGTTCCGCCTGGGTGCGGGCCAGACTTTGCGTCAAAGACGACGCCTTTTCCTGAGCGGCCTTCAGTTCGCTGGTTAAACCGAGGTCGGCCACAGCCTGCGCATCGGCGGCACGACTTTGAAGGGATTCAATTTGCGCATTGGCCGTTTCCAATTGTGTGATGAACTGATGGCGCTCCTGGGACAGTCGTTCTTTGCTGCGACGTGATTCTGTTTCCAGGATCTGCATCCGCTCCAGAATGTCGGCCAGATCGCGCCTGGCAGTATCGGCATCGCTGCGCGCCGTTGCCGCACCCGTGCGCAATTGCTTTAACTCCTCAAACTGGTTGCGAGCCGTTTCGTTGAGGCGCAGGTTGTCCCGGCGAATGTTGTCAAAGGTTGTGGCCGTTTCGACCAGCAACGTGTAATTCGCCGTGGCCTTGCGCCACATGTAAAAGGCCAAAATCCCAACAAGTCCGGTGCAAGTAAAGGCCAACAAGGAAATCGGTGTGATCATGCTAAAAGTACTCCCATGGAGGAGGGGATTTCAGGGATTCAATCTCAGTATCTGAAATGCTTGATCGTTTCCCCCTGGACCCCTATTTCTGTCATGGCTTGGATGCCTATTTCAAGGTGCAAGTCCACGTAATTGGCGGTGACACTGCGGTCGCTGTCCTCGGTCTTGACGCCTTCGGGGGTCATTGGCACGTCGGACACCAGCAGCAAGGCACCCCGGGCGATCTCGTTGACGAGGCCGACCGAGAAAAGGGTGGCCGTTTCCATGTCGATGCCGATGACCCGCAGCTCCTTGAGCCTTTCACGGAACACGGAATCGTGTTCCCAAACGCGGCGGTTGGTCGTGTAAATGACCCCGGTGCGGTATTCAAGGCCCGCATCGACAATTTTCTCTGACACAAATTTATGCAGTTTGAAGGACGGCATGGCCGGCACTTCCGGTGGAACGTAGTCGTTCGACGTGCCCTCGCCACGAATGGCAGCCATGGGAAGGATGAAATGTCCGATTTCCGTTGATTTCTTTACGCCGCCGCATTTGCCAAGGAAAAGAACGCCTTCCGGCTTTACGGCCGTCAGCAAATCCATGATGGTCGCCGCATTGGCAGAGCCGATTCCGAAGTTGATGATGGTCAGGCCGTCGCGATTTGTGGCCGTCTGCATGGGGCGGTCCTTGCCGCGCATGGGCACATCAAACCGCTTGGCGAATTTTTCCACATAGTTGTGAAAGTTGGTCAAGAGGATGTACTTGCCAAACTCCTCGAGCGGGGTTCCGGTGTAGCGAGGCAGCCAGTTTTTTACGATTACGTCTTTATCGTGCATGGATTCCCTTCCGTATTGTGGAAGTCTGAGAACTTTCGACATATAGTATCACGATATCAGATATTTCAATGCGGTCATTGATGTTAGGCGACGATCTTAGGCGACGAGGTTCCTTGTGACGGCTGACCTTCGGACGAAGTTGATGCAAAAAAGGTCCCTTCGTGCAGCGGTAAACGCTGAGCGCGAGGGAAATCCCCTGGCCCTGCTCAAAGAAATTGCCATGGTCACGCGGGCGACAACACGCCTCACAGCCCTGCGTATTCCGTGGGCAGTGGGCAAGTCGTTATGGTCAGACCCGGCGATCGACGGAACCGGAAATCCCGCCCGGACTCTGGAAGTTTTGGGTTCAGCCCTTCTTGAATATATCAACGACCTTGGTCCGATTTATGGCAAAGCTGGTCAGATCCTCCTGAGCCGCCTTGATCCGGAGCGCCAGGAGCTGGCAGCCAAACTGCAGCTCGACCGCCTTTATGGGCAATGGCCTGC
>CANJZQ010000070.1 GCA_947479535.1 Oligoflexales bacterium
AAGGTGTTCTTTGCCGAGAAGTTTGTCTTTCTCACTCATAAGGAGCTCGACGTAAAGGAAGTCAGCTTGGGCACGAAGTTGCTCGTACTGAGATCTCAGTTCCTCCAGTGCAATGACAAATTGCTTTCCCGTTGAGGTGCGGAGTTTGCGCAGGTGTTCCCGCAGCAACGACTTGGCTGCCCGGTCATTTGCGTCTGATCCGGTGGAAAAGTTTCCCTCTTCGATTTTCTGGATTTCGAGTGTCGTCTGCGCCAGGGCGGCTCGAATGGGTATCATTCGGTCAGAGCCTGCTGCGGTCAGTAGCACCGGCCTTGGTATTCCAAGAGATTCGCCGCTTACTCCAGCAATCATGTTTTCGAATAAATCCCAGGCGGCGTCAGGCGACAGTTGCTGGCGCGCCAGGAAATTATCAAGGCGGTCGATTGGATCGGCATGGCGCGCGATAAATTCCTGAAGCGCGCGATCGCTGTCAGAGTATAAACACATCCAGTACAGGATGATTGACCGCAACAGGGTTGCCTCTGGGTTGAAACTGTCCTTGAAGAAAGGGCTTTCGATGCCGTGGATAGCTCCAAGTGCGTGACTTGGGAAACCAGCCATAAATAGTGCCCAAGACTGCTCAAACAAGGCGGTTTTGAACTGAGGTCCGTTGCGGGAAACAGTCCTGTATGCGGCGGCTGCCGACTGGAATTTCTTTTGTTCGTACCAGATTCTCGCCAGTGCAAGTTTGGTAAGGTCCTGGAGGTCGCTGTCCGGCGCTGCCTTGGATGACAAGATTTCTTTGAATCCGGCCTCGGCGTCGGCGATACGCTTTTCGTTGTAGGCGATCAAGGCCAGTTGATAGCGGGCACGGGAGTAGTTTCTGTTGGTTTTGCGGACCAACCTGAAATGCTCGGCTGCGGCTTTTGGGTCGCCCTTTTCAAGTTTTGCGAGTCCTGAAAACCACTGCCATTCCGCGGTTTGATCCTCGTTCGTTATTTTTTCTGACAGGGCCATTGCGGCGATACCGGTCCCCTTGTGGGCCGAGAGGCGGGTGGCCATCCTTATCAGGCGGCTTTGCTCGGGTGCCGCCACCGTCCCAGTTGCAATGGCTGTATCGACAGCCAGAATAGGCAGGATGCTGAAGCCGGCGCCCTGTGATTTTCTTGCCAAGTCAGACCAGGTTTGGCTTGTTTGCGTTTCCGCGGCATTTGCAGCAGGGAGAAAAAGAATAATGGCCGCCAATGGGATCCACCGGATCGCATCGGTGATGGTCATTCTCTTTTTCATTATGCCTCGCATGTTTCTTTCGGTTCCTTAAAGAAACAGGTAGCTGGCGCCGACGTCGACGGCCCAGCTGTTCCTGCGGTGTTTTGCTTCGGCACGTGTCTCGTCGAACGTTCGGTTGCGGAAGTCGATCCGGACAGAAAATGAATCATAAAGGTAGAGCCGTTGGCCTGCTCCGATCAAAACTGCATTTTTCTGTCCCTGATCCGTCTCCACTTTGGAGAGTCCCGCCGTTAAATAGACGTCGGTATAAACGATCATCTTGTCGAACAAGTTGAGCTTTCCATAAAATGGTGCTGCGACGGCGGCCAGATCACGCATTCCGTGTATGGCGTTTACATCTGGATCTGGACTCACAATGGTGCTGGACGAAGTGGCATCTCCCTCAAGGGGGTGATACTTCAAATTGTTCAGGGCCTTGCGATCAGCGGAGTCACTGACAGAGGTGGTCAACCACTGCATTTCAATGCCTGCCCACTCACCCATGAACATTCCGAGTCGCAACCCCTTTGCGATTGTGCTCGTGTATGATTCGTTCAAGATGGTCCCGGTCATGAAACCAACTTCTGGCCGAAGTGATTTCAAAAAGAATCTGTTTTGAAGGACTGAAATCGGGCGCGAATCATTTTTTGCCTTGTACGACCCGGGAACGATGTCCAACGATTGCGCGTTGGCATCGGTGTTGAAACCTGCCGCAAAAAAAATTGCCAGGGCAAGCGTTATAAATGCAGCAAAGGATTTATTTTGTAAGTTCATGCCTTCGTTCCTCTAGACGGGCAAACCAAGGGGCTTGCCGACTAGAGGGTTTTCGGAGCAGGTGCGCTGAGCTTTAGCGGTTTAGGATTTTACCGGGAAGGAGCTGATAGGAGTAATGAATCTGGCCCTGCGTCATGGTTTTGACGGAATCACAATTTGGAGGGGTCGGTCTCCAACCTGATTTCATCAAGGAGTTGCTCCATTCGCTCGATCTTAATGGTGTAGGACGTCCCGCAAAACTGGCAACGGGCTTCGACGTCTTTTCTGGTTTTTACCATTTCATCAATTTCGGGGCCGCCGAGCAGGGCCAGAGACCGCTCGAGCCTGCTTTGAGAGCATCGGCAGCGGAATTGAAGGTCATGGGTGAGGTCGCTTGAGACCAAGGTCATTTTTCCCGTGTAGAGCTGCAAAAGCTCGATTGGATCGCTGACCTTTTCGATTTGACTGGAAAGCGAGGGTGCTTTTTCAGCGTGTGCCTCGAGGCGGGGAATGAGGCCATCATTGACGCCTGGCATCAATTCAATCAGGACGCCCCCTGAGCATTGGACCGTTCCATCGTCTGCCAGCATGACACCGAGGCTGACAAGGGATGGAATTTGAGTTGATTGCTCAAGGTAATAAGCAATGTCCTGCCCAACCTGACTGGTCACCATTTGAACGGTGCTGACCCGTGGTTGTTTTTCGAATGGCACAGAACGAACGACTGTCAGGATGCCTTTTCCAATAGCGTCTGCGACATCAAGGCGTGCACGGCTGTCTTGTTGCTGGCGGATCACATCGACTTGCGGATTTCCGCACCAGGCGCGCAATTCGCCTTCGTACGTGGCCTCTGCGAAAATTCCGGCAATGGGTCCATCGCCATTGAAGTGAAGACCGATTTGTTGGTTCTCGCTCATGTGTGCGGCGAGCAAGGCCGCACCGGTCAGGGCGCGCGAAAGGCCAACCGTTGCCGAGGGGGTTGTTTCAAGCTGCTTGCAGATTTGGCGTGAGGATTTGGTCGTGATAACGACAGCCGCACGCAGGGCAAGGTCGGTTGAGTAATAACGGTATACCCGGTCGATTTCAGAAAAATGATTCATGTATTTTGCTCGCCAATGTCCTCGAACCATAATTCTGGCTTTTCGCGAATCAACTGGTCCATCAGGGATTTGCATTCATCGTTGTCGCGGATATCGAGTTCCACGCCCCGGCTGCGAACGTAATCCTCCGGGCCTTGAAACGATTTGTTTTCGCCGATCACGATCCGCGGAATTTTGTACAGAAGGGCTGCACCACTGCACATGTCGCAGGGGGACAGGGTCGAGTAGAGGGTCGCACGCCGGTAATCGTCTGGCGTCAATCTTCCTGCGGCTTCAAGGCAGTCCATTTCAGCGTGCAGGATGGCACTGCCATTTTGCACGCGCCGGTTATGCCCGCGCGCAATGATACGTCCATCGATGACCAGAACGCTGCCGATTGGAATTCCCCCTTCGGCAAGTCCCTTTCGGGCCTCTGCAATGGCGGCCTTCATGAATGGATCAGCTTCGGATGCCACGGCTTGTGAATTTCTTTTGTTCGTCACTTTTGGATTCCCGGCCTCAATTGCAAGAACCCAAAGGGTACCCGTGCATCCCCGGCCAAGGCAAGATCTGTCAGCAGTTCTCCCACCACACTGGCAAATTTGAATCCGTGTCCGGAAAATCCAGCCGCAAAGAAAACCTGCTGGCTTCGACCCCCGCCATCCATGGGCCAGGCGTCGATGATGAAATTTTCGTCGGCCGACATGGTGTAAATGCAAGGTTTGGCGCGGATCGATTGTATGTCAGACATTCCGGTCAGATGTCTGGCCATAAAAGCCTTTAGATGGTGAAGGTCAGGATCCGCGTCGCTGCGATCCATGAAATCCGGGTCGTCAAAGTTGACTCCGTGGGAATGGGAAGCGGCCTTTAGCCCCACTCCTTCCCTTGCCGGCATCCCATAGAAAAACCCGTCGCTCGTGTCGAATCCAAAGCAAGGCATGCCGTGCCGCTCATCAAAGGCCTCGGGGGCCTTGAACCAGTGTTGCACGATGCGGCGCAGGTGCAGGTTTAGCCCCAAAGGCTTGAGCAACTGGGGCGCCCATGGTCCACTTGTGATGATCAAGCGATTACACCGGAATTCGCCCGCGCTCGTCGTCACAGTGACGGGCCCGTGTGCAGAACCTTCCTTTGAGGTTTTCCAGGATTCGACTTTGGTGTTGTAGAGGATCTTGGCCCCGTTTTTTATCGCCATCTCCGTGTGAGCCTTGACGCACTCTTCAACCCGAAGGAAACCCGCGTTTTCCTCGAATAAAATCTGCCAGTCATCGTTGAACTGGAATTGTGGGTACATTGGTCGCGCTTGGGCGGGAGTCCACTCCTC
>CANJZQ010000071.1 GCA_947479535.1 Oligoflexales bacterium
AATAGCGCTCATGCTGGTAGATAAACTCCGGGTCGATACCGACCGCAGCCAATTCCTTTTCAAAGGCCATGATGCCAAATCCAGAATAACTTTTGGCAACCCCGCGCGGATCCGGCACACGACTGATCGGACGCCGCAGCTGCTCCGTCAGCATCTCCTGATTGGGTAAATTTTTTGGAACCTTCCGGAACGTATCGAAGTCGTCCCAGCTATAAATAAACCGGACGTTATGGCCAAGTCCACGCAGCGCCCGTGCCACCAGATCGACTGTGACCACTTCACGAAAATTGCCGATATGAACTGTGCCACTTGGGGTGATTCCGCTGGCTACGGTGTAGGAATCGCGAGGTCCCCAAAATGAAACAACCCGCCTCGCCGCATGGTCTGCCCAGTGGGGCGAAGATGCCAGGTCGATGGATGATTTGAAATTCTGCGTGTATGCCATGATCGGGTACCTCTTGCTGCTGCGCATGCTGATGCACATGATATTGCAGATGATCGTGCACTGGTGACACGCATTTTTGCGATGCTCGTTCTATTTGTCAAACATTGCATTGGCTTCGCAAACTTCGAGCAGGCGTGATTTCGCCTGAGTCGACAGCCAACCCGTCCAATGGCGCTCCCGAGCTTTTGCCACGCGGGCCGCGACCTGACGCGAAACCCTTCCCCACCCTGCCTTTGCGGGTGACGATGCAGAATTCAGGGGCATATCCGGCGCCGAAACCCACAGGGCTGACCCGGCCCTCTGGCACCAGCTGATCCATTGCTCCATGGCTTCGGCTGTACCCTGCTGCCATGCCTTGCCATCAAGATGCACAAAAACTAATTCCGGAGCTCCCGGTGGATTCGCCGCGCTAATTTCATCGCTGGCCAGGAAAACCCCGACCTTGGCACCAAAGATCCAAGCCGCGCGGGCCGCCAGTGCCACGGGCGGAATATTAACGGAGAACGACGCGCCAGTTCGCTGGAGAACGGACGCGTGCAAGCGCTCAACAAGCGCCGGCGAGAGGGTCACCGATGATGCCTGCTGCAAAACAGAAGATGGATTTTCGGGTGACAAAGTTGCCAAAAGCAGCTTAAGGCGCGCCACCCGCGTGCCCATCGGACATGGCGTCATCGACCGGGACTCGCGGATTTCCATCGTACAACTGCCAGAACAGATGGCACACGAGTCGGGTGGCAACGTCAGGCGAATTTGTGATCCGCGATCATCGTGTTCAATTTTTGCAGAAAGTGAAGAAAAAACCTGTTGCAGCCTTCGCGGTTCATCCGCAAGGCACACCCGTGATTCCATTTGCTGGCGAATCACCCACGAGCCCCACGGCGACGGAAATCATCGCCTGTCACTTCGGTGAATTCCATGGTCTCACGCAACCTTGAAAAAACCCGGCTGCCGAGGCGCGATTCAAGGGAACCAAACACCTCGGGACTGAAATCACTGCGGGTCGAAAGGGAACGTTCAAGATCGATGTTGAAGCTGACGGCCTGGGTGGCATCAGCAGTGAGGCCATAATTGGTTGAGGCAACGACCGGGCGCTTTTGATTGTAACGTCCGGCAATCAGAGTATCGGCAATGGTTTTCTCCCACTCCGTGTTTCGTCCCTTGCCCAACTCGTCAATGAAAAGAACATCGCAGGACATGAGAGGCGCCATCATGTGAGGATCGGCCTTGCCATCGCTGTATCCCGCCTTCAGTTCACTAAGGAGTTGAAAGAAGTCGGCAAAACAAACCGAAAATCCACGCGCGGCCAAAGCCTTTGCCAAGGCGACCAGCAAAAATGTCTTGCCCACGCCGACGCTGCCGCCAATCAACAATCCAGTCGAAACATTTGGTGAAAAGGTCTGCGCCCATTTCTGCATGCGGGCCGCAACTTGCCTGCCATTGCCACTGTGGTTCGTAAAGGTGTCAAATCCTGCGTTCAAATACCGGGCGGGCAACTGGGCATTGGTCATGATTCCGGCGATCTTGCGTGGCGAAGGCTCGACGCAGGAGCGGGCTGTGCCGTCGATCACCATCCTGGTCTGCCCCTGGCACACGGGACACTTTTTTATGCAGTCGCACACACGGGCTGAAAGCGTCGCATTCTCCGCAAACAGGACATAACCAGTGCCGCCGCAACACGATTGCGGAAACTTCATCTGGCAGACACCCGATCTTGAAAGCGAGCCGGAGGAACCGTCGGCGGTCGAGATCGCCCCGGAATTGCTCGCTGGCAAATTCGAGAACCGGTCGATCAACCGGCTGACGCGATGCTTTGAATTATCTTGCGAATCCCCGACCATAAAGGCCTCCAGAGGAACGGGAGCATCTAAACATGGACGACATAAGGAACTAACTGGTACGAACAAAAAAATCACCTGCCAAAAAGATGTTGACCACCCAGCCAGTTTTATGGTGATCTCTCCAATAACAAAGTTTTCGTTAATTTTTTCAAAATGTTGGATTCGCCCAAGGCAAGGATCGCCATGGGTGGCCTATCGTAGCCAAACCGGCCCTTGCCGCTGGTTTCCGGATGGAAGGGAGCACCATGGCGGGCATCATTTCAAGGACGAACGTCTTCTTCTCGAGCAAAATACGCACGGCGTTTGCTGTCGCGATCCTCACAGGCCTGACTGGCATGGATCCAGTAGCCCTTGCAGCTCCTGGTTCAGACATCATCGAACAGCCGGCCAACATGCCAGGCTGGTTCTTTGAGCGCCGCATTGTCGGCGAAAACAATCTGGAAAAAATCGAAGCTGCAAAGTCTTCCAAGTACTACGACATGACGCGCCCGATTGCGCTTGTCAAAGACCTGACCGGTCAAGGTTTTTGCACTGGCTGGCGAGTCGCTGAAGACTTGTTCGTCACCAATTACCACTGCTGGGAATTCGCAGGGTGCGACCTGGTTTTTGAACTCGACTATGAAACGGCCCGCTCTGGCGAAAAACACCCGCAATTCAGCTGCGTGGAAGCCCTGGCGCAAAATGAAAAGTTTGATTACGCCATCTACAAGGTGAAGCCAGCAAAAACGGCGATCAAAACCCCGAAGCCAGCAAAAAAGCCAAAGGGTTTGATGTCTGACCTTAATCAGAGCGCCGATGACAGTGGCGTTGTCACGATGTGGGGCGGCGCAATCGCGGTTGGACAACCGTTGATCGTTTCTGGACATCCAGCAGCGCGCACGAAAGAAATCGACCGTTCGAAAGACTGCAAAATCAACACAATCGCCCCCGAAGAAATGGGGGGGCGGATGACGATCCGCCACACCTGTGACACCGAAGGCGGATCCAGCGGTTCACCAGTGCTTGACCGCAAAACTGGTTATGCCGTTGCCCTCCATTGGGGTGGCGAAGACGGTTACAACATGGCAATCCCGATGAATCTGGTTCTCGATGACATCGAGAAGAATGTTGATGCCGAAACCTTCGCAAAACTGTCGATCGCCGGCAGAAAATAAAGATTGGTTCAAAATAAGATTCGCAAAAGCGGCCGGGAAACTGGCCGCTTTTTTTTCCGTCATCCTGAGCGCAGCGAAGGATCCTTTCTTAGTCCGTCATCCTGAGCGCAGCGAAGGATGACGAGACGCAGCTCAGGATGACGGGTTACAACAAAGGGTCATAAATATTTTTGCAAGGCAGCCGCCACTCGGCGCGCTGCCTCAGGTGT
>CANJZQ010000072.1 GCA_947479535.1 Oligoflexales bacterium
AGAACTTTAAAATTGGTGGGCACCGGTTTTCTCCCGTCATGATCCGGGCGTTCGGTCTGGTAAAGAAGGCTGCCGCGCTGACTAACAAGGAACTTGGAAAACTTGAAGGTGAAAAATGCACCCTGATCGTCAAGGCCTGCGATGAGGTTATCGCTGGCAAGATGGATGCGCATTTTCCCCTCGTCGTCTGGCAGACGGGAAGCGGCACCCAGAGCAACATGAATGCCAACGAAGTGATTTCAAATCGTGCGATTGAAATTTCCGGTGGCGAAATGGGCAGTAAAAAGCCGATCCACCCAAATGACGATGTAAACAAATCCCAGTCTTCCAACGACTGTTTCCCAACGGTGATGCATGTCGCTGCTGCGGAGGCGATCAAGAATGACCTGATTCCTGCGATTCACGCTTTGCGAGCGACGCTTGATGGGAAAGCCAAAGCCTTTGACCCAATCGTGAAGATTGGTCGCACCCACCTCATGGATGCCACGCCACTGACCCTTGGCCAGGAAATTTCAGGTTATGTCGCGCAATTGGATTTTTCTGAGAAACGCCTTCACGAAGCCCTCGACGGTCTGATGGATCTTGCTCTCGGTGGCAGTGCGGTTGGTACTGGACTCAATACGCATCCTGACTACGCAAAAAATGTCGCAGCCAAGATTGCGCAATTGACGGGATTGCCTTTCAGAACAGCGCCCAACAAGTTCATGGCCCTTGCTGCCCATGATGCCATGGTTTCAGCCAGTGGTGCGATGCGCCTTCTTGCGACGGCCTGCATGAAAATTGCGAATGATGTGCGTCTTTTGGCCAGCGGTCCGCGCTGTGGTATTGGTGAAATCACGATACCGGAAAACGAGCCTGGTAGTTCCATCATGCCGGGGAAGGTTAATCCGACCCAGTCTGAGGCCCTGACGATGGTGGCGGCTCAGGTCATGGGGAATGATGTTGCCGTCGGAATTGCTGGCGCCAACGGTCATTTTGAACTCAACGTTTTCAAGCCAGTTATGATCCATAACGTGTTGGAGTCGTGCAAGTTGTTGAGTGATGCATTGCACAGCTTCAATGACAACTGTGCGGTAGGAATCGAACCAAATAAAAAAGTGATCGAGCGCCACTTGAATGATTCACTCATGCTGGTCACGGCATTGAATCAAGTCATCGGCTATGACAATGCAGCAAAGGTTGCAAAAAAAGCCCATCATGAGGGGACCACCTTACGGGAGGCTGCCATGGCCTTGGGCGTGATTTCTGCCGAAGAGTTTGACAAGCACGTCAGGCCAGAAAAGATGGTCCGTCCTTGAGCAGAAGCCTGGTCATGCGTTTGATTTCCGGATAACCCGTATGACCAAAGGCAACTCCACCAAGAAATTTGGCTTCATTTGTCCCGGTTCCCAGGCGCACAGCGCGGCTCATTGAGTTTTCGTTTGCGCCAGTGTCGGTAATAAGTTGGCACAATTCAAGCCACAAGGCTTCCCTGTGTCCCGGATTGCGCCGGTCGTCCTTGCGCCAAATGTCCCATCTTTCGCACGCCAGGTCATAGGCTTCATCGAATAGTTCCCGCAGGAGATTGCGATGGGCATGGATCATGAGGTCATTGCGGGGCAGTTGTAAGGCGCCAGCCAAAGTATTTGCGGCAGTATTGAATAGCCATTTCTTTCTGGCTCTCTCGCGAATCTCGTGATCATAAATAAATTCTGGCGAAAAAACCGGAGTTTTTTCATGACCCTGGTGCGAGTTAGCCTTCAAAATCTGGCCGTAAAATAGTTTTCCGTCACGGTCGCCCCGCACAAAGTTATGCTGACTTTTTTCTGCGATGCCCGCCGTAACAACCCCGAATTCAAACGTCATATCCGGTCGTGCGGATTGCCACGCCTCCAAGATCCTTTCAACGTCACCGTTGCAGCAGACGATCACGGTGCGACCTGGCAATTCTGGCAGTCTGAGAAAATGCTCGTTCCAGACCTCGTCGAGGTGGTGGGCTCTGGTGGTCACAAAGATGACTTTTGAAACTTGCGAAAGCCTCGGGTCCACAGGGGCCGCCCACTCATGGACGATCCCATCCCTTTCCACCGTCCAGCGCCGGTCGCGCGCCGTTTGACCGCGGTCGACAAAGCCAATTTCATGTCCAGCCATGCGCAATTCGTGGCCAATCCATGATCCGACCGGTCCGGTACCAATAATGATGATGTCAGGCGAAGGTTTCATCCTTGCAAGATCATGCGACAAGTCTCGCTTTTTTACCATCCCTTCAAAGGAGGCCCACGGGTTACAGGCAATTTTTGCCTAACTCTGACGCTATTCCCTGACGATAGGATGTTGTGGGTGCGTGGCTTTGAACGGATGCAGGATTGGAAGTTTCATGTCACTGACGAACCGAAAATCTTTTACCGAAGCCGTGATCTTGTCTGATGATCAGGACTGGGTGTGGGATTTCGCAAAACAGAACCTGCACCGGGCCGGATTCTCGCCCTTGGGCCTGCCATCGTCTGTCTCACTTAAAGACAGCCGCGCCAGACTCGATAACGGTCGGCCCATTGTCGTGGATTGGGCGTGCCGCCTGCGTCCGGCCGGAGCGATTGTCGAGGAGCTTGCGGAACTCTTTGGCGGCGGTGGCGTTTCTGATCGTGTGGTCATCCTCGCTGCAAATATTCTGCGGGAGGATGCGATTTACTTTGGTGAGCTCGGTATCACCCGATTTGTGGTTTTGCGAAATCGCGACATCGATTTAGCCCGTGCCTCACGCGATTTTCTTGGGCAATGGCAGGCTGCAGCAACCGCGCTCGGCGATAAACGGTCGACAGATTCCAGAAGCGATGCGCAGTGGCGTTCATTGCTGCGGCATGTCGATACCGCCATGGAGCATTTTTGGGACAAGATTGTGGCCCGTCGGCTTCATGGTTCTGATGAAAGTGATTTTGCCACGGCATCTTCCGTCTCGGCGGAACGGGCCCTCAGCGGACAGGCCTATGAGGCATTGATTGAGCGTGCCCGGGGATTTATTGCCAAGCCTGAATCGGTTGGGGTGATGGCACCAGCGAGGGTTCTTGATTTGGAAGCCAGCCTTTTTGTTCTGGCTGGCAAGCCGCAAGATGCCTTGGCGCGCTGGAGCAAGGCCTGTGAATTGAATCCGAATTATCACCGGGCTCATGTCAATTTGAGTCGTTGCCTTCGTCGGCTTGGGCGATTTGATGAAGCATTGGCTGTCATTCAGCGCAGACACGAGCAGAACCGGCAGAGCATCCATCTGCTTGTTGAAATTGGGGACCTTCACTTGGAGGCCAATGATCCTTTGAAGGCTGAACATCAATACTTGTTGGCACTGGAACGTGATTCCATGTCAAGCGCGGCA